>JAZRYP010000048.1:0-31127 GCA_045600825.1 Bacteroidaceae bacterium | reverse complement strand
CAGTAGCAGTCGTCATCTGCGCCTGCCCATGCTACGAGCTCTTCTGCTGAATAATCCACTGAATCGGGATTGAGAGTGGTGGCCCACATAGTCGTGGCGATGCCGTGAGTCTTGCCCTGTGTGCCGGGATAGTTGCCGCTGTATGTAACAAGGTATCTGTCACCAATTTTCAGAGCGTCAGGGGCCACACCTCCGCCGGGTCTCACTGCGCCGGAACGCCAGGTCCAGCCATCATCTGACATAAGGCCGCTGCCGCCTGTTCCGAATGTGTAGTATGTGCCATTGCACTTGACAATGGTCGATGGGTCGTGAATGAAAATATCACCTGTCTGAGCGTATGCGCCCATTACCAATGCTGACAATGCAGCTGCTGCAAATATCTTTTTCATAACTTCCGGTATTATTTGTTGGTGATTGTGAGGTTAGTTACAGGCTTGCCGTCCTGACCGATGAAGCGGATGCAGAAGTCGCTCATACCCGGACCGTTGATGACCGAGCAGCGGACGATATTGGCACCTTGCTTGAGAGTGAATTCCTTGGACACACCGTCATCGACGACCATTCTGCGGTCGCCTGACAGTAGAAGGACTTCCTGACCGTTGACCCACCACATTGAAGCCGAGTTGGAACCGGCAGCCAGACGTACAGTCATATCTTCAGGAGCGTTTACTACGGTGACACCGAGGAAAAGACCCTCTGTAGGACGCATGCCGAGGCTCTTGGCGAAACGGTACAGTTTCACGTTGTAGCGCTTGCTATCGATGCAGTGCCATTTGAGGCTCACTTCGTTGAATTCGGGCTGTGATGCAGGCTGGGCCTGTGCCGGAGCCTGCTGCGGAACGGCACCTGGGCCACCCATTCCGCCCATACGCATCATACCGCCTCTGGCAGCGCGTTTCGGAATCTTCACGGTGACGGAATCGCCATCCTGCGGGATAACCGTATTCTGTCCCTCGAAATACTCCTTGGCGAATTCAGTCCTCAGCCAGGAGTCAGTGAACAGGGTGTTGGAACTGATTTCCTGCTTGGAGATAGGGTCAAGCAATGTCCAGCGGCGTATGAATCCCTGTGCATCGGGAGTGGCCGGCTTGGACTTGGACTCTGCAAAATATACGTCAAATGACACGTCCGGCTGGACATACTTGTCAAATACAGGATTGACAGGTCCTGAGGCCTGTGCCTGAGCGGGCGCTCCAGCGCGGTTCTGAGCCATCAGAGTGCCTGATGCGAGAACTGCAAGAATCAATGTTAATTTTCTCATCTTATTATTAATGAAATAGTAATAGCGTAAAAAAAAACGCACGGAGGGGTCAAGCTACTGAATGAACCCGTTCAGAGTTCATTCAGATAACGTTCTGCCTCTATTGCGGCCTTACAGCCTGATGCGGCAGCTGTGATTGCCTGACGATAGCGCGAATCAGCTACGTCACCGGCGGCAAACACGCCCGGAATCTTTGTTCTGGGAGTGCCGTCAATGGTCTTGATGTATCCGGCCTCATCCAAATCAAGCCATTTTGCAAACACGTCGGAATTGGGCTTGTGACCGATGGCAAGGAAGAATCCGTCAATCTCACGGTCAAAGCGTTCCTCATTGTCTGTACCGGCATTCTTCACAACTTTCATTCCCTGGACTTTGCCGTCACCGGTCAGTCCATATACGTTGCATCCGAACAGAACCTCAATCTTTGGATTGTTCAGCACACGGTCCTGCATTATCTGACTGGCACGGAGCCAGGTCTTGCGTACTACCAGATATACTTTCGATGCCAGGCCGGACAGATACATAGCCTCCTCGCAGGCTGTGTCGCCACCTCCTACGACAGCCACCACCTTCTTGCGGTAGAAAAAACCGTCGCAAGTGGCACAGGCACTGACACCGTGTCCTGCATATTTCTTCTCGTCGTCAAGTCCGAGATATCTGGCTGACGCACCGGTGGATATTATTACGGTATCGGCCTCAACCTCAGTGCCGTCATCAATACGTACCTTGTATGGAGCCTTGGAGAAATCAACCTCGGTAACCGTTCCGTAGCGTATGTCAGTACCGAAACGCTCTGCCTGTGTGCGCAGGTCGTTCATCAGGTCGTCGCCGGATACTCCGTCGGGATATCCGGGAAAATTCTCTACTGTCGATGTCGTGGTAAGCTGTCCTCCCGGCTGGAGACCTTCATAAACTACAGGTGATAATGTCGCTCTTGCAGCATATATAGCCGCTGTGTATCCGGAAGGGCCGGAACCGATTATAAGACATTTGATTCTTTCCATATTATTATCGTAAATCTATTATCTCTGCATCGGGCCATTCTGCGGCAGGGTAGGTGAAGTCAGTATCATCTATTCCACCGATGGTATATCTGTCGATTCTGATGATGAATCCGTCATCAGTATTCATCCGCAGCCTTACTTCTGAAGGGAAAGCGTCATTGCCCAGAATTACAGTCATTTTCCTGATTCCGTACGAGCCTTTCTTCCTGTCTTTTGCCGTAAGCTCTATTGTCCTGGAGTCAGGCGCTGATATGTCAAAGCCTTCGTGATGTTTCATCATCAGAAACGGATTGGATGATGCGGCTTCTGCTGACGTAGGCTCTGATATGTAGGTCTCGATTATATCTCCGTCTAGGGTAATGCCATTCCACAGTGTCTTGCCGTCGTACCAGTACGATGACTCCGGCGTTGTCATACAGTAGTGTTCGCCTTTCATCTTGAGAGTGGCCTTAGCTCCGGCTCCATCCAAGTTTGAAATGCTGTGTATAGTGGCTTCGCATTTCACGCCGTCTTTCTCGATTTTGCCGATGAGACCCGAAATGATTGCCTCTGCATTCTGTGCCGGTACAGACATACACACAAGTACCGTTGCAATGGTTGTGAAGATACACCTGATCATAACATTCCCTGAAGTTTCTGATCCAGTTCCATATCGTCCATACACAGCACCTGACGAGGCTTGCTGCCTTCCTGTGCGCTTACTATACCGGCTCTTTCCAGCTGGTCCATAATACGTCCTGCACGGTTGTAGCCGATTTTGAATTTGCGCTGTATCAATGAGGTGGAGCCCTGCTGGCTGCCGACAATCAGTCTGGCCGCATCCTCGAATATCGGATCCAGCTCTCCGCGGCTCAGTTCTTCGCCACCGCCGGCAGACTCATTCTCGTCAACATATTCAGGTAACTCGTATGCTGATACATAACCCTGCTGACGCTGTATGTAGCTACAGATATTCTGTACCTCAGGGGTATCCACGAATGCGCACTGTACACGTTCCGGGTCACCTCCCTGTGAGAAAAGCATATCTCCACGGCCAATGAGCTGATTGGCACCGGGACGGTCCAGAATTGTACGGGAATCAATCATTGAAGTGACACGGAATGCTATTCGCGCCGGGAAATTGGCCTTGATAGTACCGGTTATGATATTGGTGGTAGGACGCTGCGTAGCTATAATCATATGCATTCCTACGGCACGTGCCTTCTGGGCGATACGGCATATTGGGGTTTCAATCTCCTTGCCGGCGGTCATTATCAGATCGCCGAACTCATCTATAACCACTACGATGTACGGCAGATACCTGTGTCCTTTGAGCGGATTCAGCTTGCGTGCTATGAACAGCCGGTTGTATTCTATTATTGAACGCACGTTAGCCTCTTTGAGAAGTTCGTACCTGTTATCCATCTCTGTACATAGTGATTTGAGAGTATGTACGACCTTGGTTGGATCCGTGATAATTGCTTCATTTGCATCCGGAAGCTTTGCCAGGAAATGTTTCTCAATGGCTGAATATATGCTGAACTCAACCATCTTCGGATCGACCATCACAAGTTTCATCTCTGCCGGATGTTTCTTGTACAGCAGCGATGTTACGATGGCGTTGAGTCCGACAGACTTACCCATACCGGTGGCACCTGCCACAAGAAGGTGCGGCATTTTCGCCAGGTCAAACATAAACAGTTCGTTGGTTATTGTCTTGCCGAGAGCTACAGGAAGCTCGTATGTGGATTCAACGAATTTCTTACTTTTGATTATAGACTGCATCGGAACCATCACCGGATTGGCATTAGGTACCTCAATACCAATCGTGCCTTTTCCCGGGATAGGCGCTATGATACGTATTCCGTACGCTGACAGGCTGAGCGCTATGTCATCCTCCAGATTACGTATCTTGCTGATACGGATACCCTCTGCCGGGGTTATCTCGTACAAGGTCACTGTCGGCCCCGGAGTGGCACTGATAGATGTGATCTCTATGCCGAATGAACGCAGTACATTTATGATACGGTTCTTGTTCGCCTGTTGTTCGTCCTTGTTGTCTGATGGGCCATTGTCATCGTATTGCCTGAGCAGATCCGGGGTGGGGAACTTGTAATGGGATAGATCCAATCGCGGATTGTATGGTTCGGGGAAGTCACCCTCGTACGTTTCTTCCTTCTTTGTCTCTATTATCTCCAGCTTGATGTCGTTATTGTCATCAGACTTTCCGAGCTCGATTATATCATCATCCGGTTCTGATTTTTCAACATCCTCATCGTCGGATCTGTCATCCGGCGCTATGCCCTCAGTGGCATTCTTATGCTCTGCAGGTATGTCCCGTATAGGATTGGTGTCAGCAGTCACAAGCGTATTGTCAGTATCCGCTTCCGGAGCCGCAGGCTTGACAGATACGGCGGTGTCGTCTGATTCCTTTTTGAATGTCAGACGATTGCGTACCCATTCTACGGTACGGTGTGTGAGCCATATACAGTACAGCAACATTGTCAGGAGCAACGCCAGAATTGTTCCAGGCAGACCTATCCTGCTGTTCATCCACGCCAGAGTGTTTGCACCGTGATTACCTCCTGGCAGGATGAACGAATCTTTGAAAAAAGGCGTAAGCAGAAGGCTTAGAAGTATTGACAGCCATGCCGTCAGGAACATACAGCTTACAAAGTTGCGTCCGATGCGGAAGTCCGTTATCTTCATCAGATTGCACCCGAGTATGAATATGAGATAAAGGAGCAGGAATGAAGGAAATCCGAAACAGCTGTTGATAATCCATTCTGATACTACAGCCCCGATGGTGCCTGCGCTGTTGGCGGCATCCTGAGCCATATCACTGGCAGTATGGGTTATGCTCTGGTCCGATCCTCCGGTGAATATGAAGGATACGCAGGCTATTGCCGTGAATATTGCCAGAACTGCCAGTATTGCGCCGGTAATGAACCAGAATGTGTCGTTATGCATGGCATTACCGGCTCTTTCCAGCATTTCCGATACGTTACTATGGCTTTTCTCTGTCTTGTTTGGGGATATTTTGCTTTTTCTCATTGTCGTATGATTGCTGAAATGCAAAGATAGAAAAAAGCAGCAATGTCAAGCGCGTTTTTACGAGGGATTTGTGTTAACTTCGCACCCAGTATGAAGTCTTCTGTAGTATTTGAGAAAAATGTCGTTGAGTTCGTTACGGTAGCTGCCGAGTATTGCATCTTTCTGGAACAGATCAGCGGTAAGGAACGTGTGCAGGCAACGGATGTGCTGCTGAAGCTTCTTCCCTTGCTTTATCTTAAGGCTTCAATGCTGCCTGAGGAAGAGAGCGATGAAACGGTCGTCCTGTCGGAAAGCGTTACAGAACAGGATTATGATGCGGTCCGGGCGGATGTGGCATCGCTGCTAGGCAGTGACGATGACTATCTTGAGGTGTTCTCGGAAGATATGAAGTACAGTGATGTACCTGTCCGCAAGACTGTCTCGGAGGATTTGGCTGATATTTACCAGCCGATAAAGAATTTCATAGAATCATTCAGAAGCGGTGTCAATGAGATTATGACCGAAGCTGTAGTGTGCTGCAGGGAACAGTTCGTGTCATATTGGGGACAGACACTGACAAATACGCTCAGGGCATTGCACAGCTTGCGCTACGGTATGCAGGATTCGTACGACGAAATCTGATTATGATTACGATAGGCAGTTCAATAGATAAGAGTACTATACAGCAGATGCCTCAGGTTACATACCCCGGCACTATCACTGTTGTCGATACCCTTCAGAAAGCGCAGGACGCCATAGGATATCTGTCAACATTGAGTATCGTCGGCTTTGATACAGAGACCAGACCTTCGTTCAGGAAAGGAATCATTAACAAGACGGCATTGCTACAGCTCGCATCGCCGGAAAGGGCATTCCTGTTTCGGCTGAATATCCTGGGACTGCCGGACTTCCTGTGCGGATTTCTGGCTGACAGGAATATCGTCAAAGTCGGTCTGTCTGTCAAGGATGATTTCAGTTCGCTGAGACGTCATTGCAGCCTTGCACCCGAGTCATTCATTGAACTTCAGGAGTATGTGGCGGAGATAGGTATCGAGGAAAGAGGATTGCAACGCCTGTATGCGCTTCTTTTCGGCAAGCGTATCTCGAAAAGCCAGCAGCTAAGCAATTGGGAGGCTGAAACATTGTCTGACGGACAATGCCAGTACGCCGCAATCGATGCCTGGGCCTGCGTTGAAATATACAATTATATAAAGGAACTTCGTCTGTCCGGCAATTATCAGATCATTAAGAGAGATGCAGAAGAAAGTAATACTTAAGAAAGGAAAAGAGGAGTCATTGCAGAGATTTCATCCCTGGGTCTTCTCGGGTGCGATAGCATCAATAGAAGGTAATCCGGAGGAGGGTGATGTGGTCGATGTCTATACGTCACACAACGAATGGATTGCCGTAGGACATATTCAGGTAGGAAGCATAGCTGTCAGGGTGTTAAGCTTCACACCGGTTCCAATAGACGGAAACTTCTGGACTGGGCGCCTGCACAATGCACTGATGGTAAGATGCACTCTCGGACTTGTCGGCAGGAAGGACCATACGGTATATCGTCTTGTTCACGGCGAGGGAGACGGACTTCCAGGACTGATCATCGACATCTATGGTCATACTGCGGTCATCCAGGCTCATTCCATAGGTATGCACAAATCCCGCTTTGAGATAGCGGATACCTTGAAAAAAGTCATGGAAGGCCAGATTCAGGCTATATATTACAAGTCCGAGACCACTTTGCCGGACAAGGCCCCGATAGAATTGAACGACTGTTATCTGGACGGCGGACCTGTCGATGATGACGAGTGGCTTGAATACGGTATGAAAATGCCTGTTGACTGGATTAACGGACAAAAGACAGGTCTGTTCATTGACCAGCGGGAGAACAGGGCCCTGCTTGAGAAAATGTCTGAAGGACGCAGCGTGCTCAATATGTTCTGCTATACGGGAGGATTCTCTCTTGCCGCATTGCGCGGCGGGGCAAAGCTGGTGCATTCCGTTGACAGTTCCGCACGTGCGATAGAGCTTACGCGTGGTGGAGTGGAAAACAATTTCCCCGGAGATACACGCCACGAGGCGTTTGTAATGGATGCATTCCAATATCTGGACAATATGGATCCGGTCTATGATCTGATAGTATTGGATCCGCCGGCTTTCGCCAAGCATAAGGATGCATTGAAACGGGCTCTGATAGGTTACAGGAGATTGAATGAGAAAGCATTCCAGAAAATACGTCCCGGAGGCCTGCTTTTCACATTCAGCTGTTCGCAGGTGGTCACCAAGGAACAGTTCCGTACAACGGTGTTCACTTCTGCCGCACTTGCAGGAAGGAGTGTACGCATATTGCACCAGCTTCACCAACCGGCAGATCATCCGATAAATATCTTCCATCCGGAAGGTGAATATCTTAAGGGATTGGTGCTGTATGTTGAATAATTGTTTTCCTCTCGGTTAAAGAGTGTTAAATGAAAGCGTTTTTTCATACAGAGTTGTGCACGATTTGAAAAAGATTGTATATTTGTAACGGTGTTTTTCATGGTATTAGATTTTAATTTGAGTTGGAGTCGTCGCGATGACGACTCCAACTTGCTTTTAAGGCAATCATAGAGACACTTCCAATAATGGCAGAGAAAAGAATCTTTTATGTTCCGGATGTCCGCCCGGAGATGGAACTGCCTGCCGACGAGGCCGGTCACTGTATCCGTGTACTGCGTCTGAGAGAAGGTGATGAGGTGATTCTGTCTGATGGAAAAGGCACTTTCCATAATGCCGTAATAAGCTGTATAGCAGGAAAGAAATGTGTGGTGTCCGTCAACTCGTGTGAGCGTCAGGCTCCTTTGTGGCGCGGAAATATCACGATTGCGTACGCTCCGACCAAAATGATGGAACGCAATGAATGGTTTGTCGAGAAAGCTGTTGAGATCGGAGTTGACAGAATAGTTTTTCTCAACACAGAACATTCCGAACGTAGCGTGATGAATATGGATAGAATTGAGCGCATTGCCGTTGCAGCGATGAAACAGTCGCAAAAAGCATATATGCCTGAAATCTGTCCTGTCACACCGTTCCGGCAGTTCATTGCATCAGCCGGTGACTGTGACAGATTCATTGCCCATTGTGAGAATGGGGAGAAAGAACATCTTGCCGGCATTGTGACATCGGGAAATGATATGGTGACATTGATTGGCCCGGAGGGTGATTTCTCGCATTCCGAGGTGGAGTATGCTCTGAA
Organism: Bacteroidaceae bacterium; assembly: GCA_045600825.1. GTDB lineage: Bacteria > Bacteroidota > Bacteroidia > Bacteroidales > Bacteroidaceae > Colenecus. Next base: position 22,615 of record JAZRYP010000048.1, on the reverse strand, counting down.
CTGCGGATTCAGGCCTGTGTCGTTGGGACTGTCGCGTCTCCGTACTGAGACCGCAGCTCTTGTCGCATTGAATATTATGAATCTTGCGAATCGCCTGTAAATACGTATTCCATGCGTTACTTTATATATCTGAGTTATGACGGTGGACGCTATCACGGGTGGCAGATACAACCTGGTGCAGAGTCTGTTCAGGAGACTCTGGAGAAATCCCTGTTCCTATTCCTGCGCAAGGAAATCCTGATTACCGGCGCAGGGAGAACCGATACTGGAGTGCATGCCCGTATGATGGTGGCGCATTTTGATTTCGACGGGCCTTTGGATACCGTGTGGGTATGTAATAAGTTGAACTGCATTCTTCCTGATGACATAGCCGTGCAGCGTGTGGTTCGCGTCAACGATAGGGCACATGCCAGGTTCGATGCCACATCAAGGACTTACAGGTATTATGTGTCATTGGATAAGGACCCGTTCCTGAATGGATATTCCTGGTATCTTGTGAATAAACCGGATTTCAAACTGATGAATAAAGCGGCACTGATGTTGATTAAGAATGTTGATTTTACAAGTTTCAGCAAGCTTCACACCGACACCAGGACCAATGACTGCCATTTGACAGAGGCTGTATGGACGGAATTCAGACCCGGGCTATGGGTATTCACGATAACGGCAGACCGATTTCTGAGAAATATGGTACGTGCTGTCGTAGGGACACTTATGGAGGTAGGGCGACATAAAATCACTCTTGAGGACTTCAATAATATTATCCAAGACCATAACAGGTGCAGTGCAGGCGATTCCGCACCGGCTTGCGGATTGTTTCTGGATAATATAACGTATCCGGATAGTATATTTGATGTGTAAATGTTATCGACAGTATGAGGAAATTGGTTCTGATAAGTCTTTTGTCATTCTGTATGTCGGCGGTCCATGCCATTGACGTGCGTGATATGTTTGTTGCAATGCCTGATTCTGTCCTGCCACTGCTGTCCGGCATCAACAGGCTTGATATGCTTGATTTCCGTGACAGCGGAATGAAATCTGTGGTACGTAACAGGCTGGAAGGATACAGTGAGTTGATTGACATTGACTCCAATTCAATGAGAATACGCTACACTGGCAATTCAGAAGTGACTCTCAGACTGTATTATTACAAGGATGCCGTTCCTGTTGTCTGTCTGCTGCACACTGTAACCAGTGGCGGCCTTTCGGACAGCCGTATAAGTTTCTATGACTCCAAGTGGAAAAAGCTGGACGACCAGCGTCTGCTTCGCATTCCGACAATCGATGACTTTATCAGGGACGGACTTTGTAAGGACTCTGTCGGATATGTCAAGAGAATGTGTCCGGTCAATAGCATAAAGGCATACTTGCCTGACAGCCGGGACAGGATAGAATTCGAATATACGGGCCTCAGTTTTACCGGTGAGGACTCCCTGCGGTGTGCTTCGTGTATAAAACCTGATCCTCTTGTATATGAATGGAACGGTAAGCGATTCACGCCATTGAAGGATCGGAAATAAAACAATTGGTATAAAAACGGCAAGGGGTGGCTTCCCAAAAGTCACCCCTTGTCAGTTTTTATGTTCAGCAAGGATTACTGCTTGCGGCTTCTTGCGTAACGGTTCATGAAACGATCCACACGACCTGCGGTATCGACAAGCTTTGACTTACCGGTATAGAACGGGTGTGATGTGTTGGAAATTTCAAGTTTGATAAGCGGATAAGTCTGACCCTCAAACTCAATTGTCTCTTTGGTCGCACAAGTTGAACGTGACAGGAAGCAGTCGCCGTTTGACATGTCCTTGAATACTACAGGACGATAATTGTCCGGATGAATACCTTGTTTCATAATCTTTGTTTTTTATTGCTCCATCAACATGATGGGGGTTTGCGGGCGCAAAATTACTACTTTTATTTTCTTCTGCAAAATTTTTCAGTCTAAAATGGGACCGCGCTGCCGTATATGTCAGAAACCGCTTTCCAATACGTACGGCTGTCCGCCAGCGGTAATTCCGGCACCGCTGACGCTGAAATCGGATGTCTGTGAATTGTTGTAGAAACTGACGGTGGCATGTCCTTCAGCATCTGTAATGACATTCGGCTCCCAGTATAACGTGCGACGGTAATCCACATCACCCAATATCGGTCCGTCCGGATATGACGGACTGTAGAACTGGTATGGAGAAGAATATCCTGTGACTGTGGTAATTCTCTTTCCTATTTCAATCAGATCCTTTCTTGAACTTAATCCTTCATAGTTCCTGAGTTCCATATCAATAAGGTAATAGTTCCTCGTATCATTCTCAGCCTCCTGCTGCAGCCCTACATTGACCTGACCATTGGAGAATAGCGGCATCAGTGACAGAATAGACGTCATAGGCATCACGCGTTCATACACCATAAGACTCTTTATGTCCTGTGTGTCGATGTTCCAGGGCGGGCAGTAAATGCCGGAATACAGACAGTGCTGATTGTCATGGACATACCAGAAAGCGTGTGTCTCTCCATTCAGATGTGATATCTCCGCCAGCTCGTAAGCTATTGAGACATCAGACATATCCGTATCTTCGCTTATATTGGATGAGTCAAGTTCCAGTGTGAATCCCTTTTCCAACAGATATCCGTAAATGTCTCCGCTGAATTCGGCACGGTCAAGCTCGGCCTGTACATCGTGCTGCACGTTGAATGCCTTGAAAGTGAAGTAGTCTATGTATTTGCGCTTGTCTTCAATATCGACATCCGGCAGCAGATATCCGATATTGTCCCATATAACTTCCGGCAGGTTGTCGTCTGTCTCTTCCGGTTCTTCCTTCTTCTTTGTTACCTTGTTCTTTGATGTGATATTGCGCAAGGTGGTCTCTGCGGGCCAGTATGACCTCAGGTCCGGTGTCATTGAACGCTCGAACAGGATGCGCGAGCTGGTACCGATAAGGCGTCTTTTCTCCGTCGTGTGAATTGTGAGGCGTGCCACATCGTAAAAATCCGATATGTCAAGTCCGAAATAGCCTGTCGTATCTGTAATGCAATTGAACTGCTCGGTTTTCTTCTTGTCCGGCGGGACTATGGCTGCCATGACTTTGATGTCGGAGATCGGCTTGTTGCCGGAAGGGGAGAGTATCCATCCGTTAAGTGTCAGATTCTTTTCTATGCGATGCTTTTCCTCGAAATTCCTGAGTCCGGCCATTGCGTTCCATTCATAGCGCTCCCAGCCTTGTATCATCATAAGCAGGTCCAGAGCTTCCTCGCGTGACTCATCGTCTGTCTCGAAATACCATTCAGGATTATGTACATATCCCTTCAGGTCAGAAGACAGCAGAAGTGATGTCCGTATATCACCCGATGTCAGATTGCCCGATGCGCGGGAGTCTCTTACGGACAGGCAGAAACGGTCCCGGAACGGATTTCCGCTTCCATCTGTCAGGGAGAAGTCGAGCGTTATCTTCTGGAATGGCCCGTATTTTTCCTGGTCAGGCTGAAATACGAGCCGTGGAGATGCTATGTCCGATTCAGAATAGAACGCACGCGATGCGAGAATATCTCCGTTACGGTTGAACAGTATTATGCGGCATACACCTTCGCTGAAAGTAAGTGGTATGTCTATCTCTGCTTCATGTTCAGGCTGTGAGACAGTCTGGAAGGATTCAAGACCGTCGCGGCACATTACGACAAGGCCGAGTGTATCGGTTGGCATACTCTCTGTACCTGATATTCTGACCGTCATCTTGTCCTTGTCACGGCAGACTGCAAGCGCATATCCGTCACGTAAGGCGTCCGGCATATTGAAACGATGTGACTTGCCGTCTCCTACGTCAATGGTTACGCTGTTGTTCTCTTTGGCAGGAGTGAAGATGAAGCTTCCCATTCCATCGTGGATGTTCTTGAAAGAGATGTCTGTGCCGTCAATTGTTCCGTCAGCCTCTATGCCTAGTCCGTTATCGCCGGTCACCTTGAATGCCACACGGCAAGGCTTTCCTATTATCATACGTCCTCCTTCCGGGTAGAAGGCGGCATCCACTTTCTTGTATTTCTCTGTCTTGGGCCTGTATTGCTCTATGAATGTGTCGTGAAGTTTTATTGAAGGACTTTCTTTGTAATAGCCGCCATCTTCAGAGGGCTTCTCATATACCGGAAATACACGCGAGAAAATAGCTTCCTGATTAAAATTCAGCATATTCATAGTGTATGCACGCACCTCGTAGAAACCGCTGGGATAGGGCAGTACGCCTCTAAGTTCGCGTGCACGCTCGGTGCTGGCATCCAACAGCGGAAATGAACCGTCGCATTGTCCGGCGACAATCTGCAGTTTCTGCTGCTTCAGCACAGCCCCTCCTGGAGAGAGCAGATCTACATACAGCACCTTGCTCGGCGCACGGTGATTGTCGGCAGCATTGACCACGTATGCCTTGAACCAGATGGTCTCACCTGTGTAATAGGATGTGTTGTCGAACTGTATATAGACTTTCTCCTGCGGGAAGATCCGGCTGAACTGATGAATGTTGCCGGCATACCGCTCAAGACTTTCAGTCACATTGCCTGCGTTTAAGGTCAATTGTGCTGTCAGGAGAATCGTAATAGCCGCCAATGTGCGGCGTGTTCCGAAGGACACCATAATATAATTGTTTTTTACTTCGCGAATTTACAAATGTTTTGGTTAAATTCGCGGTCGGAATCTGAAAAAGGCTGATTACTACTTTATAAATATAAATACAATGGTTAACTACAAAGATTTGGGTCTTGTAAATACCCGCGCAATGTTTGCTGCCGCTGTTAAGGGCGGCTATGCAGTTCCTGCCTTCAACTTCAATACAATGGAGCAGATGCAGGCTATCGTTATGGCTGCTGTCGAGACAAAGTCACCTGTCATCATGCAGGTTTCAAAAGGTGCACGCAACTATGCCAACGCCTCCATTCTCCGCTATATGGCAGAGGGTGCAGTGGCATACGCCAAGGAACTTGGCTGTGAGCATCCTGAAATAGTTCTTCACCTTGATCACGGCGACAGCTTCGAACTTTGCAAGGATTGTATTGATATGGGCTTCTCATCAGTGATGATAGACGGTTCAAGCCTTCCTTTTGACGAGAACGTAGCTCTGGCAAAGAAGGTTGTGGATTATGCTCATCAGTTCGATGTTACAGTTGAGGCTGAGCTTGGCGTACTGGCAGGCGTTGAGGATGAGGTGTCATCCGCAGAGTCTCATTATACAAAGCCGGAAGAAGTTATAGAGTTCGCTACACGTACAGGCTGCGACTCGCTGGCTATATCAATAGGTACATCACACGGCGCACACAAGTTCACTCCCGAGCAGTGCAAGCTTGTGAACGGCGTACTGGTTCCGCCACCATTGGCATTCGATGTACTGCACGAGATTGAGAAGAAGCTTCCTGGTTTCCCGATTGTTCTCCACGGCTCTTCGTCGGTTCCTATGGACGAGGTTAATACCATCAACCAGTTCGGAGGCCATCTGGAGGCTGCCATCGGCATTCCTGAGGATCAGCTCCGCGAGGCTTCAAAGAGCGCTGTCTGCAAGATCAACATCGATTCAGACTCACGTCTGGCTATGACTGCGGCTATCCGCAAGCATCTTGCCGAGCATCCGGGTGACTTTGATCCACGTCAGTATCTGAAACCTGCACGTGAGAATATGAAGAAGATGTATATCCACAAGATTGTGAATGTACTCGGTTCAGACGGAAAGCTTCTGCAGAAGTAAAAACTGCGGATATATTCAATAATAAGGGTCACACTGTCATTTTTGGCGGTGTGATTCTTTTTATTTATAATTTGAATTCCTACATTTGTAGTCAATACGGAAAATAGGAGTTAATCATTAATCTGAATCATAATGAAAAAATATCTTCTTGGTTATGACATAGGAAGCTCGTCTGTAAAGGCAAGTCTGGTGTCAGTTCAGACTGGAAAGAGTGTTGCATCAGCCTTTTATCCTGATTCCGAGGCCCCGATAAAGGCATTGAATCCAGGGTGGGCCGAGCAGGAGCCGGCCGATTGGTGGAGCTATCTGAAGAATGTTACAGCTAAGGTTTTGCAGATGGCATCAGCCAAAGGCGATGAGATAGAGGCAATCGGAATATCGTACCAGATGCACGGCCTTGTATGCGTTGACAAAAAAGGCAAAGTGCTGCGTCCGGCCATCATCTGGTGTGACAGCCGTGCCGTGCCATACGGCGAGAAGGCTTTCCGTGAACTTGGCAATGGCCAGTGCCTTACAAACCTGCTCAACTCTCCGGGTAACTTCACTGCGTCCAAGCTGGCTTGGGTGAAAGAGAATGAACCGGACATATTCAGCAGGATTGACAAGATAATGCTTCCGGGCGATTATATCGCATATCGTCTTACAGGAGAGATATGTACTACGGTGTCAGGACTTTCCGAAGGAATGTTCTGGGATTTCAAGCATAATAAGGTGGCTGATTTCCTGCTGGATTATTTCGGTTTCCCGGAATCGGTCATACCTGAGATAAAGCCGACATTCTCAGAGCAGGGCAGGGTTACTGCCGCCGTGGCTGCCGAGTTAGGTCTGGCAGAAGGCATTCCTGTGACGTACCGTGCAGGAGACCAGCCGAACAATGCCGTATCATTGAACGTGTTCAATCCGGGCGAGATAGCCGCTACGGCAGGAACGTCTGGTGTGGTATATGGAGTGAACGGCCACGTCAACTTTGATCCTCAGTCAAGAGTCAATACTTTCGCCCATGTCAATCATACAGGTTATGAGACACGTCTCGGCGTATTGCTCTGTATTAATGGAACAGGTATCCTGAATGCCTGGACCCGCCGTAACATTATGGATGCAGGGCTTTCATACAGCGATATGAACAAGCTTGCCGACCAGGCTCCGATAGGTTCGGACGGCGTCGTCGTACTTCCGTTCGGTAACGGCTCGGAACGTGTTCTGTCCAACAACAATGTAGGTTGCAGCATCCATGGCCTGAATTTCAACATTCACAACCGCACTCATCTGGCACGTGCCGTGCAGGAGGGTATAGTATTCTCATTCAAATACGGAATGGAGATTATGTCGAAGATGGGTATGGATATATCGAAGATACATGCCGGCAATGCCAATATGTTCCTGAATCCGGTATTCCGCGATACTCTTGCAGGCGTTACCGGGGCAACCATTGAACTCTACGATACGGACGGATCCGTCGGAGCAGCAAAGGGCGCAGGTATGGGCGCAGGCGTATATAAGGATCACGATGAGGCGTTCTCGACGCTTGAGAAGCTGCGTGTGATTGAGCCGGAAGCAAAGAATGTTGAGCTGTATCAGAATGTATACCTACGCTGGAAGAATATGCTCAGTCTTTATTTACCGGCTTGAGCAATCTTCAAAAAATAACTCAAGTTTAGCAGTCACTTTCGCGTTTATTAGGAAAAGTGGTGTATTTTTGTGAATAGAATTTGAAAACAACTTTATTATAACTTTAAAATAAAAATTATGGCAAAAGAGTATTTTCCTGGCTTGAAGAAAGTCAAGTTTGAGGGTAAGGACAGCAAAAACCCGATGGCGTTCCATTACTATGATGAGAACAAGGTTATCATGGGCAAGACCATGAAGGAGTGGCTTCGTTTCGCTATGGCATGGTGGCATACACTCTGCGCAGAGGGTGCAGATCAGTTCGGTGGCGGTACCAAGACTTTCCCCTGGATGGACGCTGATCCTCTCAAGGCAGCCAAGAACAAGGTTGACGCAGGCTTCGAGTTTATGGAGAAGCTGGGTATTCCTTATTTCTGCTTCCACGATGTTGACCTGATTTCCGAGGGTGCAAACGTTGAGGAGTACGAGGCCAATATGAAGGCTATCGTAGCTTACATCAAGACCAAGATGAAGAAGAGTAACGTCAAGCTGTTGTGGTCAACTGCTAACGTATTCGGCAACAAGCGCTATATGAACGGTGCTTCAACCAATCCTGATTTCGATGTTGTAGCACGCGCTATCGTCCAGATAAAGAACGCTATTGACGCAGGTATCGCTCTTGGCGCTGAGAACTATGTATTCTGGGGTGGCCGTGAGGGTTACATGAGCCTTCTGAACACAGACCAGAAGCGTGAGAAGGAGCATATGGCTATGATGCTCGGCCTGGCACGCGACTATGCACGTTCAAAGGGTTTCAAGGGTACATTCCTGATTGAGCCGAAACCATGCGAGCCTTCAAAGCATCAGTATGATGTTGATACCGAGACTGTTATCGGTTTCCTCAAGGCTCACGGCCTGGACAAGGACTTCAAGGTTAACATCGAGGTCAACCACGCTACTCTTGCCGGTCATACATTCGAGCACGAGCTTGCTTGCGCAGTTGATGCAGGTATGCTTGGATCAATCGATGCCAACCGCGGTGACTATCAGAACGGCTGGGATACAGACCAGTTCCCAATTGACAACTATGAACTGACTCAGGCCTGGATGGAGATTATCCGTAACGGTGGCCTTGGCACTGGTGGTACAAACTTCGATGCTAAGACACGTCGTAACTCAACAGATCTTGAGGATATCGCTATCGCTCACATCAGCGGTATGTATGCTATGGCTCGCGCACTTGAATCAGCAGCCAAGCTGCTTGAGGAGTCACCTTACAAGAAGATGAAGGCTGCCCGTTACGCTTCATTCGACAAGGGTATGGGCAAGAAGTTCGAGCAGGGTAAGCTGACACTCGAGGATGTTTACGAATATGGCAAGAAGGTTGACGAGCCGAAGCAGACTTCAGGCAAGCAGGAACTGTATGAGGCAATCGTAGCTATGTACGCATAAATAACAGAATCGTTATAAAAAAGGAAATCCGGTCCACAAGGCCGGATTTCTTTTTTTATTCCAGGAAACGGTCACGGAGTATCTGCATATCGTCGTCAGACAGACAGATAGGACCTTTAAGGAATTCTATGAGCGAACCGTATTGTTTCTCCACAATATCCAGAGCGCTGGAAAAATATTTTGGATTCACACCCACAAATGTCAGTATCGCCTCCCGTTCTTCATCATTTTCAACACGTTTGAAGATAGCCTCGACCTCGTTCTTATAATAATCATTTGAAATCTCGTAATCCTTCATTATCAGTTCACGGTCGGCGCCGAGTGCGGCCAGAATCAGGGCTGATCCGAGACCGGTACGGTCCTTTCCCTGTGAGCAGTGCCAGTATATAGCACCTTCTTCGGCATTCAGTATGTTTTGAAAGAAACCTGCATACTGTACCTGAGTGAACTCTGTTGTTATCATTGTCGGATACATATTGCGGGCAATCTCCTGAACTTCTTCTCTGTGTGCAAACTGAATGAGCCATTCACCTAAGTCCTTATAGGCTTCCGGGGGCAGGGCCATCTTCCCCATTGTCATTTTGTCCTCATCAAAGGCTGGCAACCATATATATTTAGCCTCCGAGACAGGCCTGTCCGGCGTTCTCTCCACCTCGTAGCTTGTACGGAAATCAAATATTCGCGCCAGATGATATTTGTCGTGAAGTATCATCAGCTCTTTGTGCGACGTGTTGTTCAGAGCGCCGCCACGCAACAGTAATCCGTGCTTGACCTTCCTGCCGTCTGGCATTACATATCCGCCTAGCTCGCGGGCATTGATAACTGTCTTGAATCCAAGACTCTGAGTCTCGAATGTGTATTTTGGTCGGCTGTCGGGATTGATGCTCATTATGCCTTCTTGATTTTTTGCTTTAAAACTATGTATAACAGGACTGTCGCAACGACAGCAAATATTCCATATCCAATCTCGTGACTGCGTTTTGTGACCGTGTCAATAAGCTGGTCCTCAGGCACAATCCGCTCCAGATAATATCCGAGAAGCGACAATACGATATTCCATATTCCCGCGCCAAGAGATGTGAACATGACAAATTTGGCGAAATTCATTTTAGCAAGTCCCGCAGGAATGGATATGAGCTGTCGGATGACTGGTATGAGACGACCTACAAGTGTTGATACGGCTCCGTGTTCGTTGAAATAGTTCTCCGCTCTTGAGACCTTGTTGCCGTCAATCATAAGCAGATGTCCTATACGGCTGTCTGCAAATTTGTATATCAGCGGTCGTCCCAACCATAATGCAAGGAAGTAATTGATTGCAGCTCCAAGCATGGCTCCGATTGTAGCTGCCAGAACTATCATTATCAGATTCATTTCGCCTGTTGCTGCGGCATGGTAGGCGGCAGGCGGAACGACTATCTCTGACGGGAATGGTATGGCAGAGCTCTCTATCGTCATAAGTATGGTTATCGTCCAGTAGTTCAGATGGTCAAGACACCACTGCAGTATTCCTATCGTTTCCATCATTCCACGTTTTTATAGTCATTATCATATACACGCATCAGCAGACTGACAGCCTCGTCCTTAGCGATATCTGTATCCGTGACCCCGAATAATCTGAGAATGCCGTCGGAATCCCTGTCGTATGCCTTTGAGAAATATTTCTTGAAATCTTCGGTATATCCCATCTGCCAGCAGCACATTGTAAGTGCAGGAAGGAATAATCCATACTCATTATCGTCAATGTCGGACACTTCCATCAGTGCTTTCAGCATCTCGTAGATTACCTGAGTATTGTCCTCCTTGAGCAACGGGATAATCAGTGCGCGTATTGTGTCGGCTGCGGTTATGACACCGGCCTTGAACGCTATTGTAAGGTTAATGGCGGCCTCGGAATAACGTCTGCATTCGTACAGCTCGCCGGCAAGATGCACGTTCATCACCTTATCGTCCGGATTCAGTTCAATAGCCTTCGTTAAGTATGTTATAGCTTCCTCGTGCCTTTCCTGGAGACTTAAGGCGTTGCCAAGTAGAAACAGAGCCTCGCCTGATTCTGCTTTTTCAGAAATAGTCCTGCGCAGGATATTCTCAGCCTCGGTGTATGCTTCGGTTTCCATTAGACACTCAGCCTTTATCAGGTTCATTGAATCGTACAGCGGATCAATGGCCTCTATATATCCGAAATAGTCCAGAACCTGTAACCATTTCTCCTGCCGGTAGGCTATGCACACCAGTTGTTCCCAATAATATATGTCGTAGGGATAATCATCAATCAACTGGTCGTATGCCTGCGTGGCCTTGTCATAGTCCTGTGTGGCGAAATAGAGGTCGGCCTGCTGCTCAATGAAATCCTTTGATTCAGGTTCCAGCGCCAAAGCTTCATTCAGCCAAGTCTGTGCAAAATCATATTGCGCATAGTCTGTGAATATGGCAATGATATCGGCATACAGGCCGGGGTCGTGGTCGTCGGCTTCTACGGAAAGATGGAAGTATTTGTCTGCCAGCACAGGATTCTCGTCGAACAGTTCGATGCTTCCCTTCAAGAACAGCAGCTCGCGGTTTTCATTGTCATCAATCGAATCCGCTACGGCTCTGGACTCCTCACACTTCCCCTGACGAAGCAGCACCTGTCCTTTTGTTATCAGTATGTCTGTATCTTCAGGGTGAAGTGACAGACCGAACTGAATGGCATCCATAGCCTTGTCATCGTCATCCATTGAACTGTAGAATTCCGCGATGTTTGATATGTCAATGCCGTCAAAGTAATGTGACACACCTCCTTCGACCATGTTTTCGTAACAGGTCAGCAATTCCAGAAAATCATTGCTCTCGAAGTATGAGGCTTGGTCCTCTTTCATAAACGGCTTATGCTTTATCTTTTATCTTACCCCAGGAATCCTTCAATGAGACGGTTCTGTTGAATATCAGATGCTCAGGCGTGGAGTCCTTGTCCGTGCAGAAATAGCCTATACGCTGGAATTGATAGTGGTCCATGGGCTTGGTGTCTGTCAGATATTGCTCCACATAGCAGTTCCGGCGTATTTCAAGTGAATCGGGATTCATCATCTGTTTCATTGCATCAACGTGTGACAGTCCGCTGTCGGTAAGGCGTGCCATTTCGTCACGTGGATTCTCAACCTTCCACAGACGGTCATACAGACGCACCTCTGCCTTTATGGAATGCGCTGTGCTTACCCAGTGTATCGTACCCTTTACCTTGCGGTTTGAGTCGGATTCACCGGTCTTTGTGTTCGGAATGTATTCGCAGAAAACTTCCTCAACGCGTCCGTCGGCACCTTTGCGGCATCCTGTGCAGAGTACGATATAGGCATTCTTCAAGCGGACCTCACGCCCCTGTGAGAGACGGAAATACTTGGCCGGAGCATCCTCCATAAAGTCGTCACGCTCTATCCAAAGCTCACGGCTGAATGTTATGGTGTGCGTGCCTGCTTCGGCATCCTCAGGATTGTTGATTGCTTCAAGCTTCTCTGTCTTGCCCTCCGGATAGTTGGTGACTGTAAGTTTGATCGGATCAATGACGGCAGATACACGTGTGGCGCGGCTGTTCAGATCCTCACGTACGGCCGATTCCATCAATGCCATATCATTGAGAGCATCGAACTTTGTGTAACCTATACGGTCAACGAACATCTTGATTGATTCCGGTGTATAGCCACGACGGCGGTAACCGCAGATTGTCGGCATACGCGGATCGTCCCATCCGGACACCATTCCGTTCTGTACCAATGCCAGCAGGTTGCGTTTGCTCAAGAGCGTGTAGTTCAGATTGAGCTTGTTGAATTCGTTCTGACGCGGACGGTTGTCATCCAGATCCTCGCCTTTCTTCAGCCAGTCAATGAACAGGTCGTAGAGCGGACGGTGCGGGAAGAACTCCAGAGTACAGAGAGAGTGGGTGACACCCTCGAAGAAATCACTCTGTCCGTGTGCGAAATCATACATAGGATATGCCTTCCACTTGGTTCCGGTGCGATGATGAGGTGTCTTGACGATACGGTAGATAATCGGGTCGCGGAACAGCATATTGTTGTGTGCCATATCGATTTTGGCACGCAGTACCATTGAACCTTCCTCCAGTTCTCCGCTGTTCATCTTGTTGAACAGGACAAGATTCTCCTCAACGGGCCTGTCGCGGTACGGACTGTTTGTTCCAGGCTGTGTAGGTGTTCCTTTCTGTGATAGTATCGTCTCCTGATCCTGTTCGTCAATATATGCCTTGCCTTCCTTTATCAGGTCAATGGCAAAGTCCCATAACTGCTGGAAGTAGTCTGAGGCATAATATTCATTGCCCCAATGGAATCCGAGCCACTCAATGTCCTCTTTGATGGCATCGACATATTCGGTATCTTCCTTCGTGGGGTTGGTGTCGTCAAAACGCAGATTGCAGACACCTCCGTATTTCTGGGCGATTCCGAAATCCATACAGATGGCCTTGGCGTGACCGATGTGCAGATATCCGTTGGGCTCAGGCGGAAAACGTGTCTGGACTCTGCCTCCGTTCTTGCCTTCTGCCAGGTCTTTTACAACTATCTCCTCGATGAAATTCAGGCTTTTCTTCTCATTGCCTTCTGTTGAAACGGTCTCTGCCATATATTTCCTTTTTAATATAGTGCAAAAATAGGATTTTGCAGTCAGATACCGATGACTGAAAGTGGATAGTTATTCACAATTTATGGTCAATACCCATTCCGTAAAGGGCAAAATCGCCACGTGCGGGATCATCGGGCCAGATTTCAGCCATTGCGGATGTGATTTCGGTTGCTGTCTTCAGGTCTGCGTTCCTGCGGCTTGTTATGCCGAGGCTTACGGCTGTCTGATATACGTGCGTATCCAGCGGTATTATCAACTGATTCGGTGAAATATTATTCCAGATACCGAAGTCAACGGGACTGTTCTTCCTGACCATCCAGCGCAGAAGCATATACAGCCTCTTGTTTGCAGACGGACTTCCGGGAACAGGAATGCCGTTTGTACCGTCAAAATATCTGCATATTGCGTAGATGTTGTCGGACAGTTCCGCTGAAGGATCGAACAGATCTTCAATGGAGTCGTATTGTAAATATAATTCAGTGAGTTTGTGACAAAGTCCCAGATAATCGGATTGCCTGTAGAAACGGTAGAGGCAATCGTCGGGACACGTGTAATCCGTAGTGTATGCTCCGGATGTGATGTAGCGGTATGGACCTCCAGTCCGATCCATATTAAAATGCATACTGTCAAGCACCTTCAGAAATACTTTGCGGCTACCGTAGGCCATCCAGGCGGAGATGAATGCCGAGACTTCAATGTCACGACGGTCGGTATATCTGTGTGGAAACTGTATCGGGTCGGAGGCTATGAAATCTGTTGTCTCGTATCGTTCGGCGGATAATTCCAGTTCATTTATGACAGTTGGACTCATAACTGTATCGTAAGTGCACCATTTACGCGCCATTGGTGGCGGTTTCTGCTGGGGTGATCTGTAATGATAAATACAATAATTTATACAATGAAAAAAGCTTCATATCCGGATTTGCGCTTAACAGATTCCGCTTTACGGGCTGTACGAGCGCTTTTGCGGACAGATTCAGCAACCAGCCCAAATGCAGATTGCATATACGGCTGTAGTGAAGGAGCAGGGTGGAGCCACCTTTCAGATTGTCCTGATGAAGGGCAAGATTGCGTATTGCCTGTTCGGTCTTGCTCAGGTAGGTGGCGTTGTCTTCTATGCCCAGATGAATCAGAGGGTTGCCAATATGCAATATGGATACGCGCCGTTTCTCCAGTTCCATACCGAAGAGTACGTCCTCGTAGCCATAGCCGGTGAATGCCGTGCTGAAACGGATACTTTGGAATACATCTCGCGATATCATGAAATTGAATGGAGTGAAGCGGGCGTATGGCGTGATGCTGCGGTCTGCCGCAGAACGCTTTTTGTCCGCTTTTTTCTCGTATTTCCACCGCAATTCCGCACCATCGCACGGAGGACTGTCGGGATGTCGCAAGCCTCCGCATATCACATCGGCATTGCCTGCCACTGAGATGTAATCCTGCAGATATGTAGGTGAACAGATTGTCGCATCGCAGTCCATAAACAGCAGCCTGTCATACGAAGCATTGTCTGCAAGCATATTACGTATGGCGGAGCGGCCTGTATTCTGTTCCAGGACAATAAGCCGGCAATGCTCCAGATGTGTGGCCATATCGCAGACTTTTTTCAGGGATTCCGTATCTGTAGAGTGATCGTCTGCTACGATTATCTCGAATGGTATGCCGAGAGCGGTTCCCTGGACGTGCAAGTCTGAGATTAATTGCGAACAATTCCAATTATATACCGGTATGAGTATTGAGAGCGTTTCCAACCCGTCTTGTCTTTTCGTCAAAGATAGTGGTTATTTTCCATAAGAACGTGGTTGCAAACCATAGAAAAAAGGTAATTTTGCAGAATAGGTAAGCGAGCGAAGCGAGAGTGACCGTAGGGAACCAAGCGACAGAAAGGAACGTGTTCGCGAAAGCGGACTAAAATAAGGTTTCCGGGTTTCATACAGTTTCGCTCGTCGAAGATGAGATAATTTGTAAGCGAGCGAAGCGAGAGTGACCGTAGGGAACCAAGCGACAGAAAGGAGCGTGTTCGCGAAAGCGGACTAAAATAAGGTTTCCAGGTTTCATACAGTTTCGCTCGTCGAAGATGAGAGAAATTAGAAGCGAGCGAAGCGAGAGTGACCGTAGGGAACCAAGCGACAGAAAGGAGCGTGTTCGCGAAAGCGAACTAAAATAAGGTTTCCGGGTTTCATACAGTTTCGCTCGTCGAAGATGAGAGAAACTGTATGAAACCCTTGGCAGAGCGAATGCGGCCGCACACGCTGGAGGACTATGTCGGACAGCGGCACCTGGTAGGTGAGGGTGCGGTGTTGCGCCGGATGATTGAATCCGGACGCGTCTCATCGTTCATACTCTGGGGCCCTCCGGGGACAGGCAAGACCACACTGGCACAGATTGTGGCAGAGAAACTGGAACTTCCGTTCTTTACCCTCAGCGCAGTCAGTGCAGGCGTGA
This sequence comes from Bacteroidaceae bacterium, assembly GCA_045600825.1. Classification (GTDB taxonomy): domain Bacteria; phylum Bacteroidota; class Bacteroidia; order Bacteroidales; family Bacteroidaceae; genus Colenecus. The sequence continues at coordinate 6,797 of JAZRYP010000048.1, read as the reverse complement.
AGGACGTGCGTGATGTGCTTGACAAGGCCCGTAGCAGCCGTTTTTTCAACCAAAGCAGCCCGATACTTTTTATAGATGAGATTCACCGTTTCAACAAGGCCCAACAGGATTCTCTGCTCAATGCTGTCGAGACGGGAATTATCACACTGATAGGTGCTACCACAGAGAACCCCTCGTTCGAGGTCATAAGGCCGCTTCTGTCCAGAATGCAGGTGTATGTGCTCAGTTCCCTTGAGAATGGGGACCTGCTGGCTCTTGCCGATAGGGCTATTCGCACTGATAACTATCTGAAAGAGCGCAATATCGAACTCAAGGAAACAACCGCACTGCTACGCTATTCCGGCGGTGATGCGAGGAAACTTCTGAACATATTGGAACTGGTTGTAGAAGCGGAATCGGGCGATGTGATAATCACGGACGAGGTTGTAAGCAAGCGTCTGCAGCAGAATCCTCTGGCTTACGACAAGGACGGAGAGATGCATTACGACATCATCTCCGCCTTCATCAAGTCAATCCGGGGCAGCGATCCCGACGGCGCACTGTATTGGCTGGCGCGTATGGTTGAGGGTGGGGAGGATCCGGCCTTCATTGCCCGCAGGCTAGTGATATCCGCATCGGAGGATATCGGACTGGCCAATCCGAATGCATTGCTCATTGCCAATGCCGCATTTGACGCAGTTATGAAAATAGGCTGGCCGGAAGGACGGATACCGCTTGCCGAAGCAACTGTATATCTGGCCGCCAGTCCCAAGAGCAATTCCGCATACTTAGGCATCGGTGCCGCTTTGGCAAAAGTGCAGGAAACCGGCAATCTGCCCGTACCGCTGCATCTGCGCAACGCACCTACCAAGCTTATGAAAGACCTCGGCTACAGCGCAGGCTACAAGTACGCGCACGATTATGAGGGACATTTCGTAGAGCAGCAGTTTCTCCCTGATGATATCAAAGGAACCCGCTTTTGGGAGCCTCAGTCGAACCAGCAGGAGGATAGGATAAAGGAACGTATGGATGCTTTGTGGCATCGTAATAAAACTGAAAAAAAATGAGATTGGGCAGATGTATTTTACGCTTTACGGCGTGTATGGTGGTGGCAATACTGCTTCCTGTATCTGTATCGTGCGAGACAAGCAGGCAGGATCTGGCAAAAATCAGGGTTGGTAAAGACGGAAATTTCAAATACTGGCAGGAAGATTCTCCGGCCATAGTAAGGCTGAAAGCTTTTGTCGCCCAGGTGACTGATCCGGCCAGCAAGGATTTCGTTCCCGTTCAGGATCGCATCGCGACATTCGATGTGGATGGTACGCTGCTCTGCGAGACAGCTCCGACATATTTCAATTTCATGCTGTTCTGCTATCGTATGATGCACGATCCGACATATACTCCAGATCCTGAGGACAGAGCATTCGCCAGGGAAATTGAGGAATATGTACTTGCCAATCATTCGCTCAGTCCGGAATGGGGGTTCCGTCAGCAGGAAATACAGTCGAAGGCATTTTACGGAATGACAAACGAAGAGTTTGACGCCTGGGTACAGAACTATATCGAGAATGAACCGGTTGTCGGCCTGACAAATCTGAAATGGGGTACAGCCCTGTACTGGCCGATGATTGAGGTCGTCTCGTACCTGGTGGCCAATGATTTCAAGGTGTTTATATGTTCCGGCGTAGATAGGGAAATGGGCCGTGTGCTGTGCAAGGACATTTATGACATTCCACCGTATCAGTTCATAGCCTCAGATGTGGACTATGTGCTTGCCAGCCAGTCTGCAAATGACGAGCGTACCGAGCGTAAAATTGCTGAAGGATATCCATATACTCCCGGAGAGCGTGTTGAGCGCGGGGAATTCAAACAGCTGACCACAGCGTACAACAAGATTGTGTCAATGGTCCGCGAGATAGGACAGAAGCCTATCCTGGCTTGGGGAAACTCGTCTGGCGACTATCCGATGTTCTATCACACCACTCTTGACAACAAGTATCCGTCAATAGCATTCTGTCTGTTGTGCGATGATACCGTCCGTGAGTTCGGCAATCAAGCCAAGGCAGATAAATGCGCTGCTGCCTGCGGGCAGAACGGCTGGGTGGCCGTATCTATGCGCGATGAGTGGAAAACCATTTACGGTCCGAATGTAAAAAAGGAGTAAGGCTTAGTTGTCAGCCATACGCAGGTCACACAGACCTACCAGTCTGTCATAACGTGCTCCGTGCTGCCTGAACCACACGTATATCTGGTATTCATTTGAAGTCTCAAAGCTGTCGCCTTCGGTCTTGGCGGTCTCGCCTATAGCTGAGCCGTCCGGAACCCACAGGTAGCGGTAGTCGTACGAGCCCATTTTCAGCAATACAGCCTTCTCGTAGCAGCCCGAGCGCTCATTGTACTCCATCTGCCATTTGTCACGGTATCCGCCATCCGTGAAATCACCATCCAGATATAGTCTGCCTCCGGAATATTCCGGTACCTTGAGGCTGAAATGTACAAACAGGTAGTCTGCCTCAATATCGCTGATGTCTGCCTGGTCATACCTTATTATATAACGTCCGTTATGATCCTGGTCATAGCGGTATTCCCGCGTCGGCTGGTCCTGGATAAGCGTGGCGTGAAAATAGGGGTCATAAAAATCGATTTTGTCAACATGCTGCGTGTAGCGGTACATGTTGATTATCTCAAAACGGCGGAACTCATTGCCTCCTTTGAAAATAAGATGCCTGTCGTGCTGGAACTGCATCTTGCCCGACGACACGTACGATGGAGCCAATGTCGCTGTCATCAGGTCATGGCGCCTGTTCTGCGTGGCACGGACTATAATTTCACCCTGCGGATCATTCACAGGCAGGTTCTGATAGTTCACGTTCAATGTCAGCTGCTGGTTCTTCTGATTATTGTCAATGTCGGTGATTCCTGATATGCCGGCATCAATTGTAACGATATTTTCCAATACCGAGAATCTGGCTTTAAGCAATACCTCGTGATTTGCATCATCAGTCATTGTCACTTCGTAGTTGCCTGATACCAGGAATCTTACATCGTCATTGGGAAGTTCCAGAAAATAGTTGGTATAGAGGAATGTGGTGTTCCTGGAATTTGCAAAATCCTGTATAGGACGGTTATTGAAACCTTCCATATATTCTGATTCCAGGAGCCCGGATGCCTTCCAGTCAGCATCAAAATGTTTTACACTGTATGTCAGGCGCCGGTAGTCATGCGAGAACTCATCGAATGTTATTTCAATTCTGTCATCTGTCCCCAATGTGATTACCGGCAATGACTGCCAGTCTCCGTTCTTTCTGACCTGCAGCGTATGTATGCGTTCTGACAGTATCTGAGACTTCTGCGCATACGCTATCGGTACAACCAGATACATCAATGAAACCGCTAATATGAGTTTTGCCGCTCTTCCCATCACAAATCATATAAACATCGCCGTAAAGATATATGTTTAATTTGCAAATACAATGGTTTTTGTGCCATGCAAAACGATGGAAAACTATTTATATACCATCTTGTCTTTAATGTTTTTTATATAAAATTAATTTTTTTGGAAAAAAGCTAGGTTGTTGAAAACTTATGATTATTTTTGGAGACTTTTTTCAAGATATACAAAAATTTTTTTTAGAACGGCGTATTGTCCTGCATTTAAAAGCAAAGATGAAAGTCATTGGATCAGCTGGCATACTAACACTTATGATTTTGCTCGCATCGTGCAGTAAAGTTCATTTGTGGCCCGAACCTGAGCAAGAGGTGGATCCTACCGTCATCGAAACAAAAGTGGAGATTACGTGCCATGTTGATCTTGACATACAGACCGTTATCACAAGAGGTGACGCCGTTGACAATCATAAAAACGATTTGTATCAGAGAAGGTTTCTCGTCAATATCTATGAAACGGGTTCGGGTCACGATACTCTGATATACAGTGATACTTTCATTCACGGGATTGATTCTGATAAAGGACTGTCATTTACAGCAACATTGCAGGCCCGCAAGTACAACATTGTCGTGTGGATGGACTTCATTAAGAAAGATTCTGGCAATGACCTGTACTATAACACTCAAAACGGTTTTAATGCAATTCACGTCAGACCGGTTGAAGAATATCAGGCGAACGATGACTTCAAGGACGCACAGACAATACTGTATCCGATAGATCTGACGACTGTTACGGAATGGTTCACCAACATAGTGATTGAAGTGCCGCTGCAGCGTCCTCTTGCTAAGATAACCTTTGTAACCACAGACTTTCAGGAATATGCCAGGAAGATAGGCTGCCCGGACGATGAAATTTCAGAATTGGCCAAGGAATACGAGATACGATGAGAAAGGTGGTGACTGTATCCTTAATGGGGATACAACAATAGCTATTGGAGAATCATACGACTTTCCTCGTGACTGATACTCCTTAAATAGGCCGGGTGGGCTTGACCGCCCTCCCGGTCACAAACAAAAAGGGTTTAGTTAATAAAAAGATGAAAAAAATTGTATTATCTCTGGTATGTGTAGTTGTGCTTTTTGCGGGTTGCGCCAAAGATAATGAGGTCGTTCCAGGCGAGACAGATTCCGTAAGGACATCTGTCTCTGCCTCGTTGGCCGGGGTGAGGCGGACGACCAAAGCAGTGTGAGACGGAGACGGTAATGCAGCGTGCGTCAATCACTGGATTATGGAGGTTTATGACAAGCAGGGTGCATTGTATGACCGTCAGGAAAAGGATAGTCAAGCCAGTCTGACAGATACATTCAATGTTGTACTTGTGAAAAACCAGACATACAAATTCGTATTCTGGGCCGATACAAAAGGTATGTATGATACAGAGAGTCTGATGGCTGTAAAGTCCATATCACAGGATGCAGGGCGTGACTGCCGCGATGCATTCTGCTGTGTGAAAGAATAGAAGTCAACGAAGAGCGAGAGTCTGAAAGCAGAGCTCCATCGTCCTTTCGGTCAGCTGAATATTGTTTCAAATGACACTAAAAGGATTTTCGAGGATATAGAAGACATAGCCGAATATGCCAAATTCATCCCATTGGATCTAAAACTGACCTTAATCATTTACAATCAGTTTAACGTCTTGACAAACACATTGTCAGATCGGCGTGAGCTGTGTCTTAATGTAGTTGAATGCTATGGTAAGGGTGATTACGACTATAAATCCCATAATGACGTCACCACCTTATTTATGGATTATCTGTTTGTAGGAGCCGAGCAGGAGATTCTTGACTTGGATTTCACATTCAAGACAAACGGGGAAGAGATAGAGTATGAGTTTACATCAATTCCTATTCAACGCAATCGTTCTGGGCTGACACGAAAGGCAGTTACAATGTGTCCAATCTTGAAGATGTGTCATTCTCTGATATTTCCAAGATAGGTAATGCCGATACTCTCGATGCCTTCTATGCCTGCAAACCGTTTACTGCTGACGGTACAGCAAGTATGACGGCAAAGCTTGACCGCCCATTTGCCCAGGTGAATGTGATTACCACGGATTTGCCGGCATTCAAATCGGGTTCGACTGATGCAGCGTATGCAAGCTACAAGCCTTGTAATTTCAGTTTTAAAACTACTGTGCCGACCAAGTTCAATGTGTTTACCGGCGAGGCCGGAGCTGAACAGGAGGTGACGATAAATCCTGTGATATCGTTGAATTCGTGTTATGGCGATTATGCCGCTGCTGCAGAAAACACCACTGTTTATATGGTCTATGTACTTGCAAATAAAAACACTACGGAAGCTGATGTCAAAGATGTCCGTGATATTGGTTTCGCATTCAAGTCCGGCAATGTGGATATATCCTATGATTTCACCAGTATTCCATTGAAGCGGAACTATAGGACCAACATAATAGGCAAGTTCCTGACAAATACCACAGAATGGCAGGTTGAAGTGATACCTGATTGGGTGAATGTAATTGATACGGACGATTCAGAACAGAATTAGACAGATACGATGAAAAGACTGTTATCTGTGATTGCAACGATAATTCTGATTGTCACAGCCTGCTCGAAAGACAATGAAATGCCTGCCGATATGGGCAAGGGCAAATTATCTCTTTCTCTGGCCATTCCGGATTTTGCAACCAAAGCCGCATTGGATGGCGATGGAACGGGTGCGGGCGTCAATCACTGGGTTGTTGAGATTTATGATGTCAAGCAACCGTCACAGGTATTCTATTACGAGGAAAAAGATGGTGAGGAAGGTGTAAAGACACAGACATTCGATTTGTATCTCGTGAAAAATCAGACATACAATATTGCATTGTGGGCAGATCATAAAGGTTGCTATGATACCGATACGTTGTCCGATGTCAGAGTAATCAGTCAGACCGGCAATAAGGATGAGTTTGATGCATTCTGTTATTGTATGAAAGACTATACATGCACAGGAACAAACGAAATATTTGCAGTTTTGACACGTCCGTTGTCACAGATTAATTTTATTGCGACCGATCTTGATGAACTGGAGGCATTTTCAACACCGGAAGCCTATGCCTGCTACGAACCGGTTAATTTTGAATTGAAAATCAAGGTTGCAACCGGATACGATGTCTATGCCGGCTCATCCATTGAAGAGAGTATTACCGACAGGGTCATAGTTGCCAGCCGGATATACGGCACATATTCTCCTGCTCAGGAAGAGACGACACTATATATGACGTATGTGTTCCTGAGTTCAAACACGAAACGCAATCGGGGAGAAGAATTTGAGCCGGGCGGCTCTGCCGATTGTTTATGATACGAAGATACAACTATTATTTGAAACAGGATTTGTTTGCATTCCAATTTTTGTCCAGCAGATATTTGAT
>JAZRYP010000047.1:0-45635 GCA_045600825.1 Bacteroidaceae bacterium | reverse complement strand
TAATCTTTTATAAAGTCTTTCCGGCTGAAAATCCGTTTCTTTTCAGTCATGATGGAACCCCATCACTCCTTCAAACAAGCGAATTTTCATCTCGAAAATCCTTCATAAAATTTTTAATCGAACAAATTTAAACAACTTCTTACGCCGTTCTCAATCCGGCAGCAGTTCCTTCAGGAATTTCTCAAGATCCTCATCAAGGTCTGCCATCAGGGTCTGACTGACCAGCTGTGTGTCATCGTCAACAAGCATAAGTTCACGTGTAACATCCCCGTCATCGTCCGTCATGACAAACGAGAAAGGCTTCCATATACTCAGATTATCAAAACTGTCCTCTGTGTTCAGATTCTGCAGCACCCTGCCCAACAATGATTCCACAGCGTTATAGAACTCCTCTTCCGGAATATCGGCGAGCTCTGATATGACAGAACGTCCCAACTCACGGTCATCGTCAAGAACCACCAGCTCTCCGGACTCTCTGACAGGAAGGATATGGATATCCGTAACTGTCGGCATTTCCGACTGCTGTCTATAGACATTCAATGCCTGGCCGATGACATCAGCCATCTCTTTCAATACAGACTCGCTAATTTCCATATAAGTAAAGGATTAGTATCACATATTCCTGCCGTGGCAGTTCTTGTATTTCTTACCGCTTCCGCAAGGACACGGATCATTACGCCCGGGTTCCTTATCGACCTTTATCGGCTCACGCACCTGCTGACGTGTATCCCTGCCTGCAGCCGCCTGCTGCGCCGCATCACCGAGCTGGGCCTTGTTCTCCGTATATTGACGGCGCTGGGCACGGTTCTGTGCCGGAGCCTCACGTACCTTATCCGGATCCGGTTCCGGTATCTGCCCACGCATGATGATTGACACAGTCTGGTCATTCATCTTATCAACCATATTGTCGAACAGAGTGACAGACTCCAGTTTGAATATCAGCAGCGGGTCTTTCTGCTCATAGCTTGCATTCTGCACGGAATGTTTCAGTTCGTCAAGTTCGCGCAGATTCTCCTTCCAGCACTGGTCAATGGTATGAAGCAGTATCGCCTTCTGGAAGGCCTTGACTACTTCCTTGCCTTCCGAATCGTATGCTGCCTTCAGATTGACAGGTATCTGATACAGTTTCCTGCCGTCCGTAATCGGTATAAGTATATTCTCGTAACGGTCACCGTTCTCCTCATAGACACGCTTCACCACCGGATATACAATCTGCGACATACGCTCGCTCTTGCGTTTGTAATTCTCCATCGCAGTCGCAAATACCTTCTCTGCAACGTCGTCCTGCTTCATTGAACTGAATTCAGTCTCGCTCAGAGGTATCTCAACTGCAAGGATGCGGAAGAGTTCCATCTTCAGCGATTCATAGTCCGGACAACGCTCAACAATCACAGCACACCTGTCCCATATCATATTGGCGATATCCATACCGATGCGCTCACCCATCAGGGCGTGACGGCGTTTCTCATAGACCACCGTACGCTGCTTGTTCATCACGTCATCATATTCAAGCAGACGCTTACGTATTCCGAAATGATTCTCTTCGACCTTCTTCTGAGCCTGTTCGATACGCTTCGTTATGAAACCGTTCTCTATCATCTCGTCCTCCTGGAGTCCCATTTTATCCATAAGAGGAGCTATCTTCTCGGAGCCGAACAGACGCATCAGGTTATCCTCAAGAGAAATAAAGAACACGGATGATCCGGGATCTCCCTGACGTCCGGAACGACCTCGCAGCTGACGATCTACACGACGGCTCTCGTGACGCTCAGTACCTACAATCGCAAGACCGCCTGCAGCCCTTACCTCGTCGCTCAACTTGATATCAGTACCACGTCCTGCCATATTGGTGGCTATGGTGACAATACTGCGCTGGCCGGCCTTTGCCACGATATCGGCCTCCTTCTGATGCAGCTTGGCATTAAGCACATTATGCTCTATCTTACGCATCGTGAGCATCCTGCTCAGCTGTTCGCTGATCTCAACGGATGTAGTACCGACCAATACCGGACGACCAGCCTCTACAAGACGAACAACCTCCTCTATGACAGCCTTATACTTCTCGCGCTTCGTCTTATAGATACGGTCATTCATATCTATACGCGCAATAGGCTTATTGGTCGGAATGACCACAACATCCAGCTTGTATATATCCCAGAACTCTCCCGCCTCCGTCTCGGCAGTACCGGTCATACCGGCCAGCTTGTGATACATTCGGAAATAATTCTGAAGTGTAATGGTGGCAAATGTCTGAGTAGCAGCCTCAATAGTCACGCGTTCCTTTGCCTCGACAGCCTGATGCAGGCCATCGGACCAGCGGCGTCCTTCCATGACACGTCCGGTCTGCTCATCAACAATCTTCACCTTGCCATCTTCTGTGACGATGTAATCCACATCCCTCTCAAACATGGCATACGCCTTCAACAGCTGATTGATGGTGTGGATACGTTCGCTCTTTACAGCATAGTTGGTAAGAAGCTCATCCTTGCGCGTCATCTTATCCTCAGGGTTCAGATCCGTCATTGCCTCAAGCTCGGACAGCTGACCGGCTATATCCGGCAATACGAAGAATTCAGGATCCTGCTGCGTTCCGCTGATAAGCTCAACTCCCTTGTCTGTCAGATCAACGCTGTTGAGTTTCTCATCAATTACGAAATACAATGGCGCCACAGCCTCAGGCATACGCTTGTTCTGCTGCTCCATATAGATTTCCTCGGTTTTCTGCATTCCCACCTTCATGCCCGGTTCACTGAGGAACTTGATCAGGGCCTTGTTCTTGGGCAGGGCCTTGAAACTGCGGAACAATGACAGGAAACCCTCTGCCACCTCGTCCTGATTCTCCGAATATACTTTCTTGCGTGCATCTGCAAGGAACTGCGTAGCCAGACGCTTCTGTGCCTCGAAGAGCTGCTCAACCTGCGGACGGAGCTGTTCGAACTGCTGGTCCTCACCCTTCGGAACGGGACCGGATATAATAAGAGGTGTACGTGCATCGTCTATAAGCACGGAGTCAACCTCATCGACAATGGCATAATTGTGACCACGCTGCACCAGTTCCGACGGATGTCCGGCCATATTGTCGCGCAGATAGTCAAAACCGAATTCATTATTCGTACCGAAAGTAATGTCGGCACGGTATGCGTTACGGCGGGCCTCTGAGTTCGGCTGATGCTTGTCAATGCAATCAACTGACAGACCATGGAACATATATAGAGGTCCCATCCATTCCGAGTCACGCTTAGCCAGATAGTCATTCACCGTAACCACGTGAACGCCATTGCCCGTCAAGGCATTCAGAAATACAGGGAGCGTAGCTACGAGAGTCTTGCCCTCACCTGTCGCCATCTCCGCAATTCTGCCCTTATGCAGTACTACGCCGCCAAACAGCTGAACATCGTAATGAATCATATTCCATACGGTATCGTTACCGCCCGCCTCCCAATGATTCAAATAGACGGCCTTGTCATCTTCAATGCGTACGAAATCGTGTCTCGCCGCCAGATCACGGTCAAAGTCATTGGCCGTCACTACGACCTCTTCATTCCGGGCAAAACGCCGTGCTGTCTCCTTTATTATCGCATACACATCAGGCAACACCTCATCAAGGATTACCTCATAGCGGTCAAGTATATCCTTCTCCTGCTTGTCAATCTGATTGAACAGCGGTTCACGGTCCTCAAGTTCTGTCTCCTCCACCTTAGCCTTGAGTTCATCCACTGCCTTTCTCTCAGGAATGACAAAGTCCTGAACCTTACGGCGTATATCGGCCGATGCGGCACGCAGTTCATCGTTTGTAAGTCCCTCGTATTTGGGATAGGCGGCAATGATCCTATCCACCCAGGGCTGAATCTCCTTTCTGTCACGTGTGGCCTTATTGCCAAACAGTTTTCCTATTATCTCATTAAAACCCATAATCAAAATTGTAAAATTGTGCCAATTCCGCAAAGTTAGCAAAATTCCAGTAAATCCGCCACAGAACTTCAGACGTTTATTTCCTGTCATAGATTATATTGTATTTGTCACATGTTTTCAAACGAATTTTCTAATTTTGTAGATGTTGATTTACATATAAGATACGCTACTATGGAGAAACTGATGTCAAAGATATCTCAGGAGGGGAACATTCATTCAGGAGGAGTCCTGAAGGTTGACAGTTTCATCAACCACCAGATTGACCCGGTACTAATGTATGACTGCGCAGTTGAGCTGTTGGAAAGATTCAAGAACAGGAAATTCAACAAAATACTGACAATTGAGTCAAGCGGTATTGCGCCGGCCATCCTTGCAGGATACATAGCCAGACTGCCAGTCGTATTTGCAAAGAAGGCAAAGCCCGTATGTATGGGTCAGGCCTACGCCACCACTATACACTCATTTACAAAGGATAACGATTACAGTGTGATGATATCGGAAGAGTTTCTTTCGGCCGATGACCGCATACTCTTCATTGACGATTTTCTGGCATACGGCGATGCCGCGTTGGGAGTGATTGACATCTGTCGTCAGGCAGGAGCGTCAATAGAGGGTATGGGATTCCTCATTGAGAAGAAATTTCAGAACGGCCGTTACGCGATAGGCAAATCCGATGCATCTGTCAAAGTGGAAAGTCTTGCCATCATTGAATCACATTTAGGTTTCTGACACATATTTAAGTTCGCAATTTGCTTGTAAAGACAGAAGAAAACTGTAATTTTGCAAGGGGCCTTTCTTCCACAAAAAGAAGGGCTTTTTTACAATCAAAGTCAGCACAAAATGAAAATTCAGCTCAGAAGTGCACAATGCACAGAGGGACGGAGGATGGCTGGAGCCCGAGCCCTGTGGACTGCAAACGGAATGAAGCCCGAGCACATCGGCAGACCGGTAATTGCAATAGCCAATTCTTTCACACAGTTTGTTCCGGGGCACGTACATCTGCATGAAGCCGGACAGCTTATCAAGAAGGAAATTGAGAAACTCGGCTGTTTCGCAGCAGAATTCAACACAATAGCAATTGATGACGGCATAGCCATGGGACACGACGGAATGCTGTATTCCCTCCCATCACGCGACATCATAGCCGACAGTGTCGAATATATGGTCAATGCACACAAAGCTGACGCACTGGTCTGCATCAGCAACTGCGACAAGATTACTCCGGGAATGCTGATGGCCACCATGCGCCTTAACATTCCTACGGTCTTTGTAAGCGGAGGCCCGATGGAAGCCGGAGAATGGAACGGCAGGCACCTTGATCTGATTGACGCTATGATACTCTCTGCCGACGATACCGTATCGGACGCGGATGTGGAGCAGATTGAGCGCCATTCGTGCCCTGGATGCGGATGCTGCTCCGGTATGTTCACAGCCAATTCGATGAACTGTCTTACTGAGGCTTTGGGATTTTCATTACCGGGCAACGGCACCATACTCGCCACGCACAGGAACCGCATACAGCTGTTTAAGGATGCGGCAGCTCTCATCGTAAGAAATGCGTTCAAATATTACGGGGATGGCGACGATTCCCTATTGCCGCTCAACATAGCCACGAAGAAAGCCTTTGAGAATGCAATGACATTGGATATAGCTATGGGAGGCTCCACAAATACGGTTCTGCACCTTCTGGCAGTAGCATGCGAGGCCGGCGTTGATTTCAAGATGGATGACATTGACCGTCTCTCGCGCAAGGTTCCGTGTCTGTGCAAGGTCGCGCCGAACACACAGAAATACCACGTGCAGGATGTAGGTCGCGCCGGTGGAGTGCTGAACATACTCAAGCAATTGGCCGACGGAGGCCTGCTGCACACAGACTCCATGAATATCACAGGTCTGAATTACGGAGAGCTTACAGAAAAGTACGATATAGCTAAAGATAAAATTGATTCTGAGGCAAAACGCATTTACAGCACAGCTCCGGCACATAAGTTCAGCAACGAGCTGGGTTCTCAGGACTGTACATACCAGACACTTGACACGGACCGTGCAGACGGTTGCATACGCGACCTGTCACACGCCTACTCAAAGGATGGCGGAATAGCTATTCTTAAAGGCAACATAGCCAAGGACGGATGTGTCGTCAAGACCGCCGGCGTGGATGAGAGCATCTGGAAGTTTTCCGGTCCTGCAAAGGTCTTCGACTCACAGGAGGCGGCATCAGACGGCATACTTGGAGGAAAAGTCCAGGCAGGCGACATAGTTGTGATCACCCACGAAGGTCCGAAAGGCGGTCCTGGCATGCAGGAAATGCTCTACCCTACATCATATCTTAAATCTCGCCATCTCGGCAAGGAATGCGCGCTGATAACAGACGGACGTTTCAGCGGAGGCACATCAGGTCTCAGCATCGGACACGTATCACCGGAAGCTGCCGCAGGTGGCAATATAGGTAAGATTGTTGATGGAGACATAATCGACATAGATATCCCGGCACGTACCATCAATGTACGCCTCACCGACGAGGAGCTCAACGCAAGACCTATGCGTGAACTCACACGTAACAGAGTCATACCGAAGAGTCTGAAGGCATACGCCAGTATGGTCAGTTCCGCGGACAAAGGTGGAATAAGAATCATTGATTAATGGAAGATAGAATAACAGGCGCAGAGGCACTTCTGAGATCGCTCATCAACGAAGGGGTTGACACAATGTTCGCCTATCCCGGCGGTACCATCATAAGGGTGTTCGATTCCATGTTCAGTCACAGGAATGATATCCGGCAGGTACTGGTCCGCCACGAGCAGGCTGCTGCACACGCAGCTCAGGGATATGCGCGCATATCCGGCAAAACAGGCGTTGCTATCGTAACCAGCGGCCCTGGCGCCACCAACACAATCACCGGCATAAGCGATGCAATGCTTGACAGCACTCCGATTGTCGTAATAGCCGGACAGGTCAGCACCACGTCTCTGGGAACGGACGCATTCCAGGAGATTGACCTGGTAGGCGTAACGCAGCCAATTACGAAGTGGAGTTACCAGATACGTCGCGCAGAAGACATCGCATGGGCCGTATCGAGGGCTTTCTACATAGCAGGATCAGGCAGACCGGGACCGGTAGTACTGGACTTCACCCGCAACGCGCAGGATCAGCTGATTGAATATAAACCTGAGAAAATTGACCACATACGCAGTTATATTCCCTATCCTGCACCAAATGCGGATGAGATTAATGCTGCGGTCAGACTCATTGACGAGGCACAGAGGCCACTGGTTCTGGCAGGACACGGAATTGAGCTCGGTCAGGCAGAGGAGCAGCTGAAGGCTTTCATTGAAAAGGGTGACATTCCGGTAGGACGTACACTTCTCGGATTGTCAGTATTGCCTACGGACCACCCTCTCAACATGGGTATGCTCGGAATGCACGGAAACCTTGCGCCTAACGTACAGACAAACCAATGCGACCTGCTCATAGCCATAGGAATGCGCTTTGACGACCGCGTCACAAGCAAGGCTAGTCTCTACGCCCCGCAGGCCAAAGTCATACACTTTGACATAGACAAGTCGGAGTTCGGCAAGAATATCAAGCCCCACGTTACTGTCTTGGGAGACTGCCGTACCACGCTGGAACTGGTAACCGGAAAAATACGCAAGTCATCACACAAGGAGTGGATTGAGAGTTTCCAGCAATACAAGGACGAGGAATACAGCAAGGTTATAGCCGATGCCATACACCCGTCATCAGGGCCGTTACGTATGGGGGAAGTGGTAAATGCCGTCAGTACACTTGCTGATGAAAGTACCGCCATGGCTACCGACGTAGGACTGAATCAGATGTTCTCATCACGATATTTCAAGTATCGCAAGCCGCGCAGCATCATAACGTCAGGCGGTCTCGGCACAATGGGATTCGGAGTACCCGCTGCAATCGGTGCCGCATTCGGCGCACCCGACCGTACCATAATCGTTTTCTGCGGTGACGGAGGATTGCAGATGAACATCCAGGAATTCGGGACAATAATGGAGACAGGAGCAAAAGTCAAGATTATAATGCTCAACAACAACTTCCTCGGCAATGTGCGGCAATGGCAGCAGCTTCATTACAATTCACGCTATTCCTGCACGCCGATGATAAATCCCGACTACGCAAAGATAGCCGATGCATACGGAATATGCAGCAGGACTGTATCAGAACGGTCAGAACTGGAAGCGGCCATACAGGAAATGTTCCGGACAGACGGCCCGTATCTGCTTATAGCCAACTGTCTTGAAGAAGAGAATGTAATGCCTATGATTGCATACGGCGATGCTGTTGACAAAATGATATTCAGTATCTGACAACCACGACAAATATGGATAACGGAAAGAAACTATACACACTGATTGTTCATACCGAGAACATAGCCGGTATTCTGAACCAGGTTACCGCAGTATTCACCCGCAGGCAGATCAACATTGAGAGTCTGAACGTATCGGCCTCGTCCATTGAAGGTGTACACAGATACACAGTCACGGCATTCACAGACAAGGATACAATCGAAAAAATCGTAAGCCAGATAGAGAAGAAGGTCGATGTGCTTCAGTGCCAGTATTTCACGGACGATGAGATATTCATGCAGGAGGTCGCGTTGTACAAGATGACGACCAAAGTCCTTGCAGACAATCCCAAGCTGTCCGAGACCATAAGGCGTTACGGAGCCAACATAATTGAGGTGAACCCGACATTCTCAGTAATCGAGAAAACCGGTCAGACCAGCGACATATTCGCTTTGAATAAAGAGCTTGGTGACACCGGAGGTTTACTGCAGTTTGTAAGTTCCGGCAGAGTTGCGATAACAAGGGCACGCATAGAGCATGTCAGCGAGTATCTTGATAAATTCAATAAAAGCTTAAACAGATAATCAACATTTAATACTTGTAATTATGGCAAAAATCAATTTTGGTGGCGTCATTGAGGAAGTGATGACACGCGAGGAATTCCCACTGGAGAAAGCCCGCGAGATTCTGAAGAACGAGACAATAGCTGTAATAGGCTATGGAGTACAGGGACCTGGTCAGGCTTGCAACCTGCGTGACAATGGCTTTAACGTAATAGTAGGCCAGCGCCAGGGCAAAACCTACGAGAAGGCTGTCGCAGACGGTTGGGTACCGGGACAGACACTGTTCTCAATTGAGGAAGCTGCCGAGAAGGGCACAATAATATGTATGTTGCTCTCCGATGCCGCACAGATGCAGTTATGGCCGACTATCAAAAAACATCTTACCCCGGGCAAGACGCTTTACTTCTCACACGGATTCGCTATTACCTGGAATGACCGTACAGGCGTTGTTCCACCAAAAGACATAGATGTTATCATGGTAGCTCCTAAGGGCTCAGGCCGTTCACTCAGGACAATGTTCGTAGAGGGACGCGGTCTTAACAGTTCATACGCCGTATATCAGGACGCATCAGGGCATGCACTTGATAAGGTTCTGGCTTTCGGTATCGGTATAGGATCCGGCTATCTGTTTGAGACAACATTCATCCGCGAGGCCACATCAGACCTTACAGGCGAGCGTGGATCGCTGATGGGAGCTATCCAGGGACTTCTTCTCGCTCAGTATGAAGTTCTGCGCGAGAACGGTCACACTCCTTCAGAGGCATTCAATGAGACCTGCGAGGAACTTACCCAGTCACTTATGCCGCTGTTCGCAGCCAAAGGTATGGATTGGATGTACGCAAACTGTTCAACCACAGCACAGCGCGGAGCATTGGATTGGATGGGCCCGTTCCACGATGCGATCAAGCCGGTTGTACAGAAGCTTTACGCAAGTGTAAAGTGCGGTAACGAGGCCCAGATATCCATCGACAGCAACTCAAAGCCAGACTATCGCGAAGGACTTGAGAAAGAGCTTCAGGCACTCCGTGACAGTGAGATGTGGCAGACCGGCGCAGTCGTACGCAAGCTTCGTCCGGAGAACAATTGATAATTGCTCCTATATAATATAAAAGGTGGCGGACCATCGATGATCCGCCACCTTTTATATTATCAGATATTCTTTATCAGAAAATCTTGTAACGGTTATCCGTCACATTGGCCTTGGAGTACAGCTCATTGAATACCATATTGGTAACATAGGCTGCGTTACTCTGATAACGTGACTTTTCTGTAGCATCATCATAATCGGCAGAATATGTATCTGCAGATATTTTCTTAGCTACCCATACGCCACCGTCACCCTTTACAGGAGCCGTACTTGCGCCATTCTCAAGATTGCATACGGCTGCGCCGACAAGACGCTCACTTGAAAATGTTGAAGACACATATGCCGGAGATAAGAAAGTCACATACTTAAGCGTATCATACTTAACGCCGTTGACACCTGACAAAGACCCGGCATCAGCAATCTTACCAAGCAGGATATCAGCCTTCTTGGCATCAGTAGCCTCAAATACAAGAGATGTCTTTACATCATCCACCGGCTTATAGCCCTTCTTTGTAACCTTGTTCAATGCAACGACAAGCAGGTGGTTGTTATCCTCACCTACCTCATATATACGGGACACTTCACCTGGCTTTGCCTCAAACGCCCAACGCAGGGCATCGTGTGATTTTGATACACCGCCTACGTTATTGCTGTTGCTTCTGAACTCACGGTCTGACAGCAGACGATAGCCGTTCTCCTCTGCATTACCGGCAAGAAGCTCTGCCGTATTGTTGCTAGCCACAAATGCGCTCAGCTTATTGTAAGCTTCGTTACTTGTCTCATTGCTGAAGTAAGCGACTCTCTTGACAATAGCCGTATTATACTTCTGTATTTTGTTTCTGACATCAGCCACCTTTATAATAAGAGATATCTGGTCAAGATCAAGCTTGCACACATCACCCTTACCAAGCGTATTCATCTTGCACAGATACTCGGCGTCATTACCGGAATAGGCACCACCCTCATAATTAGCGGATACCAGCCACTGAGGCTCGCCGTTCTGTGAATATTTTGCCGCAAGCTCAACCATATCCTCACCAGCCTTGACAGCATTATAGATACTGTCTGCAAGCTCTGCCACATTCTCAGTAAGAGTAGAATTGACCTGAATCAGTGAGAACTGAATGGAATCGTATGCATTTGTAGTGGAGATCAGCTTAAAGGTGTTGTATGAATCATCATCTGCGCAGTAATACGGGCCGAACACGCCACCTACGTTTACAGAATCCAGTTTCTCAGCCACATCTGCAGGAAGTCCGTTCTTTGATGACGGAACCTCGCTATATGGTATGGAAGACTCGGCAAGACGAACAAACGAAGCGTACTCTTCGTTTGTCCCAGCCAGCTGAGCAGCGTATGTAGTCACTTCATCCAGAAGTGACTGTCTGTCAGACTCGCTCGGCAATATCTCAACATCAATATAGCTTATGTTTCTGGTCTCTTCCTGCTGCTTGTACAAAGGTTTCTTCTCAGCATAAAGTTTCTGGACATCAGATGCCGATACCTTTGCCAATGAATCCGGGATGGTTGAATATGGCAATGTAGCAAGCAGTACATCATTTCTCTTGGTTCTGGCCTCGTACGCATCCTTTCTGGAGATCGGATTGGAAAGCATTGAACTCTGTATGAGAGCCGCATACTTGCTTAAAAGCAGGTTCTGACGGATATTGTCCTCCACATAGCACCAGAAGTTGTACAGATTGTCGTAGTAATTCATATACTCAGCCGGCAATGATGTACGGTCAATCTCATTGTACTCAGCAAGGAACATTCTAAGACGATCCACATCGAACAAGCCTGTCTGCTCATTCACGAACGGAGTCTGGCGGAGCATGGGATCAGTACCGACCTCAATTACAGACTGCATCTCAGCATCAGTGACCCTAAGTCCCAGCGCTGAAGTCTCCTTCTCCATAATCGACTTGCGAATGATATTATTCCAGGTCTCATCCTTAACTGCCGCATACTGCTCATCTGTCAGAGAATTGAGATTCATTGAGAATTTAACGACATCTGCATATTTCTCGAACTCATTCTGAAAATCCTGTGCGTTAATGTTTACGCCATTCACCTCACCGACAGTGGCCACTCCCTGATTCGGACGCAATATCTTCCACGCATCGCCCAATATGAAAGCAAGAAGAGCCAAACCGATTACAACCAACAACAGAGTACCTTTACTCCTGATTTTCTGCAATGTTGCCATTTTCTATAGATATTTTATATATTTATCAAAAGACCTTTACGCATTTGAACCGCAAAGATAATATTAATTTAAGTTTCGCAAGTTAAAAAACCGCTATAATTCAAGTTCTTCAACTGCGAAACACAAATAATACCGTCCTTTTGCCACACCGTCTGCATCCTCTCCCGAAAGAGGGCTCAGCCGAACCGGTCGGATTGTTTCTCAAGAATCATTCTCCGACTCTTCCTCCACATCATCTGCAGGAAAAATTCCATCGGTATGCCTTATGGTATAACGGGTGAAATCCTGATTGGACTCAAAGCCCCGGCCATAGATGGTCTGTTTTTTCTGTTTTATTGATATTTTGCTGTCTGAATACACTATTTCCCGCAACTGGTCCCAAAAAAGCAGGTCTGTATCGAACTGCTCACCTTCAACATTTTCGGCATGCACATTACTTCGCAATTCCCATTCTTGAGAAACTTCATAGTAATACGCAGTATCTGCCATGATAAGCGATGAAACCTCACTGACAGAATCCAGGACCTCAAGATAAACGCCATATTCAAAAGACCAATGCGGTGGATCAGCCTTGTCATACATTTCCCATTTTTCTGTCTTCATACGGTATTTCGGCACACCGTTCTCTGAAATGAGCGATGTTATTCCGGACGTGACCATAAGAGCAGATGTATCGCGATCAGACACAGCATCTGTCTGACTTACGCCCTTATTTCTTTTGCACGACAAAAGCAAAGGCAAGACAATCGCAATTAAAGCAATTGTCCTGCCTGTATATTTCACAAATCTGTGACAGGTATCCATTACCTGACTGTAGTAACTTCGTTGATCCAGCCCTTAACTTCCACCTGATCCCCCTTCTTTATGTTAAGCATGAAGAGATCCTCAATCTTCGGTGTATATTCAGAATACGTTCTGATAAGTTCATTTGCCCTGTCTGCAACGCTAGGATCAACCTTCTTAGCCATCTGAAGCTTGTCCAGAACCACGTAGAAAGTACACTGATTCAAAGCTGTTTCATCACACCACTTGTGATTTCCTGCATATAACTGTGCCAGAAGAATGTATGTATCACCATTATTCGGATTGGCCTGTATTGATTTCTGCAGATAGCTCTTCGCCATCGTATGCTTGTTCTGCTGATTCAGGATTACAGCTGCAGTATAATACAGATCTGCCTTTTTGAAAGCATCCTCTTCAAGACCTATTGCCTGATCAAAATACTCCAAAGCCTTGTCGTAATCATTACGTTTCCTGGCATAGAGCAGTCCAAGGCTCTTTGCAGTCTCACTCGAAGGAGATATTGCATGAGCATACTCAGCAGCTGCAAAATAAGCGTCGGAAGATGTACACTTCAGCATACCCATTACACTTACGACCTTATGCAGGTACTCCAGATTATCCTTGTTCTCCTCAACCTTGTCTGAATATATCTGCTGAAGGCTCTCGCAGTCAGCAGCTCCGCTATTCACAAAATACGCGTCAATATTATCCTTTGTGCCACGGGCCTGCTCAAGGACTTTCTCATCACTGATACCGGCAATTACCGAATTGATATAATTCGAGCAATCCAGATAGTCCTGCAGAAGAGCATCACGATGTGCTTCGCCATCCTTCTTGAATTTCTGATTCGAGATCTTCATCAAATCGCCGAGAACATAATAGGCACTCTCACCCTTGCTCATATCCACAGCTCCACGGAGCATTGAATAGGCTTTGTTCAAGTCAACCTTAGGATTATAGGATATATAATCGTGAGCCTGTGTTCCGCGTATCTCAGCCTCGCTTACAGGAGTCTTCACGATTCTGTTCAGCTGATCCAGATATTTGATACGCTGCTCATATACAGCCTGCAGTTCCTCTGAATATGCGAGTTGCTCCGCACCGTCCTTTGCATTGGCAATCAACCAGTGCAATATCTTGGCTCCGTTGGTATAAGTACCGGACTGTGCCAGCGGGCTGTCCGTAAACACATTTTTCCAAGGAGTGTAGGCATCGGCATAGTTTCCTGTCTTGACATACTCGGTGTAAAGACTGATATTCTGAAGACATCTGATACTATCCTCTCCGTGACCGTATCGTGAGCCATCCTCAACACCCTTCTGTGCAAATGCTGTAACAGGCGCCATTACCGCCACAAACAGCATACATTTCTTTAAACTTTCCTTAATCATGAGATATTGTAGTTAGTTGTTTCCATTTATATGACTATTATTAGTCCTTCCGGTTTAATCATCACTCAACCTGCCATTTCGCAAACCACCGTTCGTTAAACGAGAGCCCGACATTCAGACGCAGGTAATTTTCCTCTATCATTCCGGGAGATGTCGGATGTACATGGGCATATTGCCCTGACACCTCCACCTCAATCAGGTTATTCCATCGGTTTATGACAGGCAGCGACATTCCGACAGTCACGCCGTATTCCATCGGGCCTTTATTTCCAGCAACATTAAAATATGGCTGGTTGTAATATACACCAGCCCGATAGGCTGTTCTCTTGAACAGATTCGCATTGTTCTTCGCCGGCTGGAACATTCCGCCTAAAGACACTTTCAGACGGTTTCTTCCATCAAGTCCGTCCGCACCGAACACTGACGCCCTATTCCACAGTTCCATAGACACATCAGCACCAATCATCCATTTCTCACGGGAATATGTCACTCCAACTCCGAACTTATCAGGAATACTGAATCCGTCATACGAGCGCAAGGTGTCTGATATCTCTGACGTATTGCCATCCAGCATTTCGTCATATACATAGCCTACATCACCGAACTTCACTGATGGCGACCACACAGCACCTACAGAAAAAGTTCCGTCAAAGGCATTGAATGCCGATTGCAGGCCCAGGTTCATCTTAAATCCATGCAAATCAGCATAGTATGTCTTCATTCTCGTAAGAATCGTAGCATCACTGTATGTGTTCTTGATCTGATGGGTGACATTACCATAGACATATCCGAAATCAGCGCCTATGGACAAAGCCTTGAATGGAGCCCATCCGAGACCGCCTGATATGACTTTGAGTCCCCCGACTCCGCCATACTGGTTTGTCGCAGTAAGGTCACCGTCCTGATCACGCCTCAGAAGTTGTTTTTCCGAGAACAGATAGCCCACATTCGAATAAGGCATGAAACTTGCTGTGAAACCCAGATTACGTACAATGCGGAACTGCATGGCAAGATAGTCAAACGATGCATTATGCGCATTTACGCTCACGCCATTTTCCTTAAAGTTACCGTTAGACAAGGACATACCTATATCAAGGAGAAAGGTAAGTGTGTCAACGGTGGAATATGATGCCGGATTCAAGGTGTTGAGCACATTGCGCTCACGCATTCCTATGCCCATACCGGCCATAGCCTTGTTCTTGCCGACAGCATTATCCGACACCATTCCAAAGCCATATCGCGAATACGGAGAATTGATTCCACTCTCCCCATAAACCGGTACGGCCACCAATACGGCCAGTGCAAACGCAATCAGTCCCTCAAGCTTTCTCATTGAATTTACAAATGCAATCCAATCCCTCCAATACAAGGAATCTTTCTGCAAAGATGCGATTTTTTATTGGTTTTTCAAACATTTCGGCATCTCCGCCCGTTAAAAAAACCAAAAGAGACTCATACTCAGATGAAAGTCGCGAGATATATCCCTGCATCTCATATTGGATTCCACCTATGATACCGCTTCGCAATGCGGTTTCTGTAGAATACCCTATCAGCGGAGTATCACCCGCAGCATCAATCTTCGGGAGCTTTCCTGTATGCTCGTGAAGCGATTTTATCCTCAGGTCCTTGCCAGGAGATATATTTCCACCCAGAAACGCCCCGTCGCAGGCCACAACATCGTATGTTATTGCGGTTCCGGCATCTATGACAAGAATATTTCTACCCGGGAAACGGTTCCAAGCCCCGACAGCCGCGGCAATTCTGTCCGGGCCGAGCGTATGCGGTGTGGAATAGTCAATTCTCAAAGGCAATGGCACATCCGCAGACAGATATGCGACAGGAAACGGCAGACAGTCCAGAAACACTTTCTCTTCAGTGCCCAGATCCCTGACAGATGAACATATCCCGCACGTGATTCCTGCAGTCCGTACCATTCTGCGTACCTCATCAGAGCACAATTGCCCGCAATGCACTTCTATCACATTACCGTCATCGGTCAATGCCGACTTTACCGTCGTATTACCCACATCTACTACAAAATGCATACAGCCGTAAGTTTACGCCCTGCAAAGAAAAGACATTTTCCTTATTCAGGCAACCCATACCCACACAATATACGTGACTTGCAAAACTTAAACAATAATTTGTGTATCACCGTTGCAAACACTATTTTTGCAGTATATTCAGGCATATTTCTATGAGACGGTCGATACTCATAACACTCATAATCCTGTCCGCAATGTTTCCTCAGCGGACACTTTCAGCGCAGGACAGCATAAAGGTCAGTCTCATAACCTGTTCTCCGGGATCTCTGGTCTATGAGGTGTATGGACATACGGCCATCAGGATACAGGATTGCCTGGACGGCACAGACATTGTCTATAATTACGGGATGTTCAACTTCAATTCCCCACACTTCGTCTGGAGATGGTTGAAAGGCGAAACCGACTACCTGCTTGGAAGGGAATCCTGGACTCAGTTCATCAACGGATATATGTCACGCGGTTCAACGGTATATGTCCAGGAACTGGGTATAAGCAAAGAGGAGAAAATAAGGCTCAGCGCAATGCTGGCCGTGAACAGCAGGCCGGAAAACAGGACATACCGATATGATTTCCTGCGTAACAACTGCGCCACCATGGCACTTGACAGGATTGAGGAAGCCACAGAGGGAGCCATAGAATATCACGTGCAGGACACTGTACACACATACAGGGATATCCTGCATGAATTCAACATCATTGAGCCGTGGAACAATTTCGGAATAGACCTTATCGTAGGGGCAGAAGCGGACACGCCTATCTCTGAGAGAGAGACCGCATTCGCTCCATTGCGCCTGATGCGCCTGCTCTCCGATGCGACGGTGACCGACACTGCCGGCAATGTTACGCCGCTTATCGCAGAGACTTACGGGATTCAGCCGCAGGAACCGCTTCAGTTCAAGGGCTGCAATATCAATCCGACACAGGCTATGTTACTCATTCTGTTGCTGACTTTACTGATATGCTGTGTCGAATGGAACGTGAAAAGGATTTTCTGGATTACAGATGTAATAATATTCTCGGCGCAGGGCATTGCCGGAATACTCATAACTTTTCTGGTCCTGTTTTCAAGTCACCCCACAGCCGATTCCAACTGGCTTGTAATATGTCTGAATCCACTGCCGCTGATCTGTCTTCCATTTATGCTGCGCAACATAACTCACAGGCGCAAGGACATATTCCTTGTTTATAATCTCGCAGTCACGACAGCTTTCATACTGTTCAGTAACAGGATTCCGCAGTATATTGCTCCCGCCACGCTGATTATGCTCGGCATTTTCGCCCTACGCTCACTCAGCGACATACATTTCCTGTATAACGTGTCATTACACAAACTATTCTCAAGAATTATGAAAAAAAGCAAACGTACCGTGAGCATAATAATACTGTTGCTGTCCATATCCGTCGTGGCTCACGCACAGGGCACGCGCCCTACGCCCAAGCTTGTGGTAGGCATAGTTATTGACCAGCTGGACAGGGAATATGTCAGACGGCTGATGCCTCTTTTCGAGGATGAAGGCTTCAGACGTTTCTGGTATCACGGCTACAACATTCCCAATGCCTCGTTTGATTACAATGGAGAAGACAGGGCCTCTGCCATAGCATCAATCTACACAGGTTCCACCCCTTTCTATCACGGCATTGTCGGCGAGAACTGGATAGAGCGCAAGAGTCTGAGCAAAGTAGGTGCCGTAGATGACAGTGACGAAAACGGCATCAACACCTTAGACCGCTGTTCACCGAGACGCCTGCAGGTGCTCACGATTACAGACCAGCTGGAACTGCAGTCACGCGGCAGTTCAATAACCTGTTCAATCGCCCCCGAACGTGACGCCGCAATCCTGGCCGGCGGACACGATCCTGACGTGGTACTATGGATGAATGATGCTGACGGACGATGGTGCTCATCAAGTTATTACGGAGCATTTCCATCGTGGGTAAAAGACGCAGACAATGAGACTCCGTGGGACAGTGAATGGAAGCCGTCATTACCAACTGTCTATTACATCAATGACAGTAACGATCCACGGACAAGATATTTCTCCTACAGATTCGGGAAGGAGGAGATATCGAATCTCAAGACCTCGCCTATGGTCAATTCAAGGATAACGGCGATGGCAATAAAGTCGATTGACGAAATGCAGCTTGGAGTGTCAGGTGCTACGGATTTCCTGGCAATAACACTCTACGCCGGCGGTTTGGGACATCAGCCGATGGGACTTGAATCTATGGAGTTGCAGGACACATACGCACGCATTGACCGTAATCTGGCCGACCTCATCAACCACATAGACCAGAAAATAGGTATTGACAACGTATTGTTTTTCCTGACATCGACAGGATACAGAGACACGGAATCCAGGGCTCAGTCCTACAACCCCAGGATGCCTGCCGGCTCTGTCAATATGGAACGCGTAACCGCCCTGCTCAACCTTTATCTTTCAGCCATTTACAATGATACAAAGGAGTACATCAGCACATACAACGGCACTCAGCTGTACCTGAACAGGGATATGTTGGAGAAATCCGATATCTCCATACAGTCGATATACGATCATTGCGTGGATCTGTTATTGCAGATGTCCGGCATCAGAGGCGTCTTTACGCAGCGCGACCTTATGTCGGCCAACCTGGGCGACGACGCCAGGCGCAAACGTGATGCGCTCAATCTAAGTTGCTCCGGAGACCTGATCCTGGAGATAATACCGGGATGGACAATCATAGACGAGATACACGGCACAAGCCATCTCGCCACAAGGAGCGTCACGGAATTCCCGATAATGTTCTATGGTTCCGGCGTACGCGCATATATGGATGAGAGGCCGACAAGTGCGAGTTCCCTGGCAGCGACAGTATCCTGGATAAGCGGAATCCAGGCTCCGGACGCATGCAGTTCCACCCCAATCACGGAAATACGGTAAATGTATAATAAAGAAGATAATATGTCAGACCACAAAATCATCACCCTGTCCTATGACCTGTACATAAAAGGCGAGGATGGAGAGCCGGCGCTCTACGAACGTGCGCCTAAAGAGAAGCCGTTCCAGTTCATATCAGGCATAGGCTACACCCTTGACCTTTTTGAACAGAACACGGTAAATCTCAAGGCAGGAGATACGTTTGAATTCGACATTCCCTGCGCTGAGGCGTATGGCGAATATGATGAGGCAAATGTCATTGAGCTTCAGAAATCCATTTTCACCCGTGACGGAAAGTTCGACGACGAGCACGTCAAAATCGGGTACGTCATCCCATTAAGTGACGGTCAGCAGACCTTCAATGCCACAGTAACTGAGATCAGAGACGATATCGTGACAGTTGATCTGAACCATCCTCTGGCCGGTGATGACTTAACCTTCAAGGGGCGCATCATAGAATCACGCCCTGCAACCGAAGAGGAGGTTGAAGCGGTGCTGCACCCTAAACACCACTGCGGAGGTTGCGGCGGCTCGTGTGGCGGATGCGGAAGCTGCGATGACAGCGAACACGACTGCAAATGCGGTAATTGCAACTGATTATATATGAATACATTCGGAGAACGCCTGAGACTGACCACATTCGGTGAGTCGCATGGACCCGCTATAGGCGGTGTTCTGGATGGATATCCGTCCGGCATACACATTGACTACGATTTTATAGCCGAGGAGATGCACCGCCGTCACCCCGGACAAAGTGTCTATACTACAGGGCGTTCGGAAGAAGATAAGGTTGAATTTCTTTCCGGAATAATGGATGGAGTATCAACCGGAGCCCCGATTGCATTTATCATACGAAACACAGACTGCATTTCCAGCGACTACGGGCAACTGCGCGATGTCTATAGACCGTCGCACGCCGACTACACCTGGCAGATGAGATATGGTATCCGCGACTGGCGCGGAGGAGGGCGCAGTTCAGCACGCGTCACCGCACCAATCTGTGTAGCCGGCGCACTGGCCAGGCTTGCATTGGAGAAGAAGATGCCGGATCTTGACATATACGCCTTCACGTCACAGATAGGAGATATCGAAACTAATGTCGAAGACGAAATGTCATTCAGCCGTGAGGACTCGGAATCGAACCCTGTAAGATGCCCCGATGCTGAGAAAGCTTCCGAGATGGAGAATCTTATCTGGCAGCTCAAACGCGATGGAGATTCCGTGGGAGGAGTGATTACCTGCATCATACAAGGCTGTCCGGCAGGAATAGGCAATCCTGTATTCGGTAAGCTGCACTCAAAACTGGGAGCGGCGATGCTCGGAATAAACGCTGCCAAGGGTTTCGAATACGGAGACGGATTCAAGTGTGCGTCAATGCGGGGTTCAGAATGCAACGACCCGTTTGCCATAGAGCACGGCAAGGTCACCACACTGAGCAACCATTCCGGAGGCATCCAGGGAGGGATAAGCAATGGTCAGCCGATTCGTTTCCGTGTGGCTTTCAAGCCCACACCTACAATTGCCATATCGCAACAGACCGTAACGACTGACAATACCCCTACCACAATAGAGGCTATCGGCAGACACGACCCTTGCGTCGTTCCACGTGCGGTTCCGATAGTAGAGAGCCTTACAGCCCTTGTATTGTTGGATTCAACCCTTTAAGGAATCCCAGTTATCAGCCAAAGCCTGAACTGACGGAAAAATCAGGACTGGCCCTTCGGCCAGCAATGTGGCATCGTCAATCGGGCCTGTATTCACAGCTATCGTCTCTATGCCCGCAGCACGTGCCGCACGGATACCGAGCGGTGCATTTTCCACGACAACAGCCTCTTCAGCCGTAATTTTGCCTATTTCCAAAGCCTTCAGATAAGGATCCGGATACGGCTTGCCACGTTCCACATCAAAGGCTGTCACCATCAGAGGACGTACCACATATCCTTCATAATCGCGTTGGACACGCTCTATCAGGCCTCCGGTACCGGAACCGGTAACAACCTGTATCTGCAATCCATCAGCGGCAGCCTTACGCATAACTTCCAGAGCTCCGGGCATCATATTGACTGGCGGGAGTTGCATAAACAGCTCCGTTTTGCGTGCATACATCCGCTGGATATTTTCATCGGACACATCACCCTTACCCTCGCGCTCACTGATGGACCGTATGGTCTGTGCACCTGTACAGCCTTCATTCAGATACACATCAAGCACGGACATATTGTATCCGAACTCAGCCAAAGCCCTTACCCACGCCGACACGTGCGACGGCATCGAATCATAAAGAACGCCGTCCATATCAAACAGGACGGCGCGCTTATTCTTTAAGGAAAATCCCATTTTATGTTACTTGTTCATACGTTCGTATATCGCCTTTGTCTCTTCCTCATAGCCGGGTTTGTTCAAAAGCGCAAACATATTCTTCTTGTAAGCCTCTACACCAGGCTGGTTGAACGGATTGATGCCAAGCAGATAGCCGCTGATTCCGCAAGCCTTCTCAAAGAAATAAATCAGCTGGCCAAGCCAATATTCGGTAAGTTCCGGAATACAGATGCGTATATTAGGCACACCGCCATCCACGTGAGCCAGACGGGTACCGAGTTCCGCCATCTTATTGACCTGATCCACGTGCTTGCCGGCCAGGAAGTTAAGGCCGTCCAGATTAGCATCGTCTGACGGAACCGATACTGAATATTTAACCTTGTCAACCGATAGCACAGTCTCGAAGATTGTGCGCTCGCCTTCCTGAATCCATTGGCCCATAGAATGCAGATCTGTAGAGAAATCTACCGATGCCGGGAAAATAGCCTTGCCGTCCTTACCCTCGGACTCACCGTACAACTGTTTCCACCACTCTGCAAAGAAATGCAGCTTAGGCTGGAAATTAACGAGAATCTCTATTTTCTTGCCGCTGCGGTAAAGAGCATTACGTGCAGCAGCATAGACCGCAGAAGGATTGTTCTCAAATGCCACCTTGCCGTCTGTCAGGCTCTCCATATCAGCAGCGCCGCGTACGAGCTGTTCAATGTCATAACCGGCCACGGCTATAGGCAGCAAGCCTACAGGGGTAAGTACAGAATAGCGTCCGCCCACATTGTCAGGAATCACGAAACTCTTATAGCCCTCCTTGTCCGCACATACGCGTGCCGCACCTTTCGATGCATCGGTAACGGCAACAATGACCTTGCGTGCCGTCCTGCGTCCGCGCTGCTCCTCACACTGCTTCTTGAGGATACGGAATGTCAACGCAGTCTCGGTGGTGGTTCCGGACTTTGAGATATTGATTACACCGAACTTACGGTCTTTCAGCAGTGCAGTGAGCTCTGCCAGATAATCCTCACTGATGTTGTTGCCGGCGAACAGTACGACAGGATTTCTCTTGTCCTTAATGAGCCACGAGAAGCTGTTTCCGAAGGCCTCAATCACAGCACGTGCGCCAAGATAGCTTCCGCCGATACCTGCCACTACTACGGTATCGCATTTTTCACGCAGAATCTCCGCAGTAGCCTTGATCTCTGCCAGAAACTCCGGCGTCAGCGATGATGCCAGATTCATCCAGCCTATATAGTCATTACCCTCGCCAGTACCTTTCTCAAGCTTTTCCAAAGCCACTCTTACCTCTGGTTCCAAAGCCTTGACGGCACCTTCCGGCAAAAAACTCTCAATTGAGGAATAGTCAATCGTAATCATATCTCAGAATTTTGATTTATTATTTGAAACTGTCTGTGAGCAGCTTGATTTCCATCATCGGGGACACGCGCTCATACAGGATATTGTACATAGCGTTCAAAATAGGCATATCCACGTGATAATGCTCATTCAGTTCCTTCATACATTTGGTACCGTAATATCCCTCAGCCACCATCTCCATCTCAAGCTGCGCCGTCTTGACCGAATAGCCCTTGCCTATCATCGAACCGAACACGCGGTTACGGCTGAAACGCGAATAGCAGGTCACAAGCATATCGCCAAGATATACGGAATCGTTTATCACGCGCTGCTCCATCGGCCTGGCGGTATTGATGAAGCGTGTCATCTCGTTCAATGCGTTCGACATCAGCACGGCCTGGAAATTATCGCCGTACTTCATACCGTTGCATATACCGGCCGCAATCGCATACACGTTCTTCAGCACCGAGCCGAACTCAATGCCTGACACATCAGTGCTGACGGAAGTCTTCACATAGCGGTTGTTCAGTTTGCTGGCAAAACAACGTGCATTATCGGCATCCGTACATCCTATCGTCAGGTACGACAGACGCTCCATAGCCACCTCCTCGGCGTGACAAGGTCCTGCCAGAACAGATATATTCTCCTCGGGTACGCCATAGAAACGGTGGAAATACTCCGACATCAGCAGATTATCCTCAGGCACGATACCCTTTATTGCCGACACGATGAAACGGTCGCTCAATTTCACCTTGAGCTTATCCATATGGGCCTTGAAATAAGGCGACGGAGTAACGAAAATCAGCACCTCCGAATCCCTTACAGCCTCATTTATGTCGGAATAGAAATTTATCCTGTTTATGTCAAAAGGCACATTGGTGAGATATGCGGGATTATGTCCGAGTCTCTTGAATTCCTCGATTCTGTCCTCCCTGCGTATGTACCAGTTGATGGAATCCTCCGTTGACAGGAGAATCTTCGCGATGGCGGTAGCCCAGCTGCCGCCACCCATTATCGCCAATTTTCCTTGCGGGAAAGCCATATCACCTACAGTTTAGTTCTTATCCTCCTGAGATTCCTGTGTTGCTGCAGCAACGGCTTCCGGCTTCATCTGCGGGAAGAAAAGTACCTCCTGAATAGCCTGCTGGCCTGTCATCAGCATAACCAGACGGTCAATGCCTATGCCTATGCCGCTCGTTGGAGGCATACCGTATTCCAGAGCACGGACAAAGTCCTGGTCAATGAACATAGCCTCATCATCACCCTTCTGACTAAGGCGCAGCTGCTCCTGGAAGCGCTCGTACTGGTCAATCGGGTCATTCAGCTCGGAATATGCATTAGCCAGCTCCTTGCCGTTCACCATCAGTTCGAAACGCTCTGTCAAGCCCGGCTTTGAACGGTGCATCTTGGTCAGCGGACTCATCTCGACCGGATAGTCGGTAATGAATGTCGGCTGGATATATGTACCCTCGCAGAACTCTCCGAATATCTCGTCTATCAGCTTGCCCTTGCCCATTGACGGGTCAATCTCCATCTTCAGAGCCTTGCAGATGTCGCGTATCTCGTCCTCCGACTTGCCGTTCAGGTCATAGCCGGTCTTCTCTTTAATGGCATCCAGAATAGGCAGACGGCGGTACGGAGCCTTGAAGCTGACCACATTGTCACCAATCTTCGACTCGTAACAGCCGTTGGCGGCGAAACATATCTTCTCCAGAAGATTCTCCGTAAACTCCATCATCCAATTGTAATCCTTGTACTGGACATAAAGTTCCATACAGGTAAACTCAGGATTATGGGTACGGTCCATACCCTCGTTGCGGAAATTCTTGCCTATCTCATACACACCCTCGAAGCCACCCACGATAAGACGCTTCAGATAAAGCTCGGTAGCAATACGGCAGTACAGGTCAATGTCCAGGGTATTATGATGTGTAATGAACGGACGCGCGCTCGCACCGCCCGGGATGGACTGCAGAATCGGAGTCTCCACCTCGGTATAGCCAGCCTCGTCCAATACGCTGCGCATAGTACGGATAATGCGTGAACGCTTCAGGAAAGTCTCCTTGACGCCCTCATTCACCACCAGATCAACGTAACGCTGACGGTAACGCAGGTCAGGATCATCGAACCTGTCGTAAGCCACGCCGTCCTTGTACTTGACGATAGGCAGCGGACGCAGCGACTTGGCCAGAACGGTCAGCTTCTGCGCGTGGACGGTAATCTCGCCCATCTGCGTGCGGAACACGAATCCCTCAATACCGATGAAGTCGCCTATATCCAGGAGTTTTTTGAACACCTTGTTATACATAACCTTCTCGGTATCAGCCTCATCTGGACAGATGTCATCGCGGGTCACATACACCTGGATACGTCCCTTCGAGTCCTGCAGCTCGATGAACGAAGCCTTGCCCATAATGCGGCGGCTCATCATACGCCCTGCAATGCAGACCTTGCGCGGTTCTGCGGCATTCTCATCAAAATTAGCCTTTATCTCGTCGGAGAAGGCATTTGTCGGATACATCGCGGCCGGATACGGGTCAATACCCATAGCGCGCAACTCATTCAGACTGTCTCTCCTGAATTGTTCCTGATCACTTAATTCCATACGGTTTTTGTCTAAAATTTTAATTCCAAACCACAAAAATACATAAAAACAACGGTTATCTCAAAACTCTGACATCAAATACACGGGCAGCCATACTGCCGGATGGGGCGCGGAAGCCGATGCGGACGTATTCCTTCCCGCTCACGAGTTCTGACGGTATCCGATACTCCTTGCGGACAATCCTGTTTTCCTTATTGGCGGGGAAATCACGTTCTGTTACAAGGGTCTCGCCGTCAACGGTAATCTCCAGAGCCCTCGGCTGACGGCTGTCCTCATTGTCCCAATATCCTATGCAGAGCGAGATATCCTCATTCCCTCCGGTGGCCAGCTCGTAGCTGAACGAACCTCCGCGACGCACGGTGCGGTAAGGTCTGTTGTCCTGATTGCCGCCCATTGAGTTCTCCTGCTGCATACGGTGATCCACCTCCGGCTGCTGCTCGGCAGGAGTCACCCTGTCTATGGTGCGGCGGTCCAGCTGAAGCATCGCCTCTTCCTCGGCCTTGATCTTCTCCAGCATCGCAGCGTAGCCACTCCTGCTCAATGACAGGAAATACACGGCATAGCGGCTGTCGTGCAGGCTGAAGAACGGTTCCAGTTCCAAATCAGGGAACTTGCTGTCATCAAACAGACCATCTACGGTGAAATGCAGGGGCTTGCCCGGTACAGGCTTCATGTTCCGCAACTTGGATTCAATCTCCTGCTTCGAGCCTATCATAATCGGGGTCTCGGCCAATGGTGTCAGCGGACCGGATGCGATGTGAGCCCAGCGGCCGTCATTTGAAATCAGGCCGTCCAGATGTTCCTGCGATGTACGAGCGGCTAGCACGATGGGTCCGCGCTTCACTGCCAGATACTCCTCCTCATTCTGAAGCGGTTCAATGATGGTGCGCATAGGCAGGTAGATTTCAATGACATCGCCGTTCTTCCACTTGCGTTCCACTGCGACGTACGATGACGGCTCTGCATCTGCGGCATATTCCTGTCCGTTGACCTTAACGCTGAAGCCTGCGTCAATCCATTCCGGACAGCGTACCATGACCTTGAACTTGCGGCTCTTCTTCAGGCTGACCATGATTCTGCTGCTTTCCTCATACGGGAACTGAGTCGCCTGCGTAAATGTGGCGCCATTCTCCTTCCAGTTCAGTCTGGATGCCACGAAAAGGTTCACATAGAGTTCATCCTTTCCATTATGGGTGTAGATGAACTCCCCGTACTTGCCGTGATTCTCCATACCGGTACCCACGCAGCACCACATTCCGCTGTTAGGCTGCGAATATACGCGATAGTGTCCGGGGCGCATCGACGTGAAATAGACATAGCCGCCGTGCTCCGGATGCTGGGTGGAGAGAATATGGTTATACAGCGCACGCTCATAGAAATCGGCATACTCTGCCTTGGGATCCAGCTTGAACAGGAACTGCGTGAGCTTGAGCATATTGTTCGTATTGCAGGATTCAGGACCCTCGCGATGCTCCACATAGCTCTTGTAGTCCTCCGCGGCAGGGAAATGCTCGCTGCGGCTGTTACCGCCTATCACCACAGAACGGTGATTGGCCACCCTGTCCCAGAAAAATTCGGCTGCGGTTCTGAAAGTCGCGTCACCGTCCAGGTCGGCAATGCGGGCATAGCCCACGACCTTCGGAACCTGAGTATTGGCGTGCTTGTTGTCCAGATTGTCAATGCCTTCGGCCATACTGTCCAGAATAAGATGATGGGCAAAACGCTTCGCAGCAGTCATATATTTCCCGTCGCCGGTAATGGCATACGCATCGGCCAGCACCTCGTCCATACCGCCGAACTCCTGCGACACCATCTGGTCCATCTGCCCGTCAGTAAGTCCTGCCGTCAGATTGACAGCCCAGTCGCAGAAAGCGATGAACATATCCTTAGCCTCCTCTATGCCGGCATACTGCCACGCATCGCGCAGACCGGCGAACATCTTGTGTACATTGTACCATGGCACCCAGGCTCCGTGCAGAGGGCCGAAATTTCCCTTGCTGACCTCTGCCCAGATATGGTTTCCGTCCGGCACACCACCCACATAGCCGTTGCCGTTGGCATCCTGACAGCGCTTCAGTTCCGCAAGAACATACTTCAGCCTGTCGTAGCACTCCTGACTTCCGGTAGCCACGTAATGAATGGCCAGAGCCGACACATAATGTCCGCCCACGTGGCCGTCCAGTCCCTCCCAGTTCGGGAAATACTCAGCCTTCTTGGGCAGTCCTGCCTCGTGCAGGAACGGAGCCAGCAGACGGTCTGTGTCATACTCCAGAAGCACCTTCACGTTCAGGTCCATAGCGTGACGGAACGGACCGTCAAGCAGTTCCACATCGCTCAGCGAAAATGTATTGTCATACAGTCTGTCCTGCGCATTCAGACGCATTGTACCTGTCAGCATAACCGACACGGCTGCCATCACGGCCACACGGAATATTCTCTTTTTCATACATATATTCGTTTAGTGTAAACAAAGGTAATACAATTTTCGTACTTTCGCAGACAAACATGAGTCAATCGGATATGGACAAAATCACAAGAAGGACAGCAATAAAGAAAATAGGTCAGACAATGGCAGCAGCAGCCATCTGCGCATCCGGCGCGGAAGCACTCGCAGCCTGTGCCCCCACAACAGAAAATGAAAGAAAGATGAAAGTACTTTTGATAAACGGCAGCCCCCGTGCCAACGGCAATACATACAGGATGCTTCAGGAAGCGGCATCACAGTTACAGAAAAACGGTATCGACACCGAGATAGTCCAGACCGGAGCGAAGGCGATACGCGGCTGCATAGCCTGCGGACAATGCTCAAACAGCCGGTGCGTCTTCGATGACGATATCTGCAACGGCATAATAGCCAAGATGGAGGAATGTGACGGTCTGATAGTAGGCTCGCCGGTCTATTACGGAGTTCCGACGGGTCAGGTGATATCACTGATCCAGAGAATGGCGTACGCCGGAGGCACCGCCCTCAAGGGCAAGCCGGTATCGGCAGTCACCGTCTGCCGCAGAGGCGGAGCGACAGCCGCCTTCCAGACGCTACAGATGCCTTTCCAGATGCTCAACATGCCCATTGTGACATCGCAGTACTGGAACATCGGCTACGGCCTCACCCCGGGCCAGATAGAGCAGGATGCCGAAGGCCTGCAGACAATGCGCACTATGGCTGACAATATGGCCTATATGCTACGCCAGTTCCAGACCGGCACCGCCAAGGCTCCTGAGCGCGAAAGAGGCATCGCCACCAACTTCATCTGAACCCAAGAGCCTGTTCATACCCGGAGAATCTGCGTATCCGCAGTTTTACATTGTCCTGCAGCTGTTTCCTGTACAGTTCCAGTTCAGCAAGATGCAGATTGCCAATCGGAATCAATTCGGCAAGTCCAGGCTTCACATAACGTGAAGGATCTGTTCCGTCAGCCACCAGAACATTTTCCGCATACTCAATACGCACGGACACCGTATCATTTACACGATGCGGCATATCATCCAGCGTCCACGATGCCGGATTGATTACGACAGCATTGCCGCCATTTATCAGAGGCGATAAAGCATTCAGGTCTGAGACAGTGCTATATGCGATACAGACACCGGTATCATCCGCTCCCTGCGCAGGACGTATATAGCCGGAACCGACATCATCCTTTGTGACAGGATATCCTATGATATATGCGGCAACCATACGTTCAGCCACATCCAGGTCCATCTCTTTAAGGAGCTGCAAGGCACATCCGGCACCCTGGCTGAAGCCTGCCAGCACGAACGGGCGACCCCCGTTCCAATGTTCCAGATAATAGCGGAACGCCGCACGTACATCGCCAAGGGCAACAGCCAGGCAGGAATCGCGTGTCTGTTCGTCCATCATCCATGCATTGAGCGTGACCTGACTGTAATAAGGCGAGAAGAAATTCGCGCTGTCGCCGAATATTTCATCGGCAATCGGGAAGGCACGGGACATTCTGACCCTGTGCAGCGAATCAGTGACACTGGCATTGTGATGCACGGTTCCAGCAGTATCAGTCCAGTCGTAAACGCACGACGGCAACAGATAGAACACATCGGCCTTTGCAGGATCGACACCCTTACCGTTGTCATACCACAGGCTGCCGTCAGCATAGCGTTCATCAGGCAGAATGTCACACGAGACCGCAAGTAACAATATCAGACTATAACAGATATATGCAATTTTTCCCATATCCTCAGACAAGAAAATCACAATCACAAAAATACAAAAAAAGCAGATCCCGGAACCGGATCCGGGACCTGCCTTATTGTCGGTGTGTGTACTTATCAGATAACCTCGAAGTCAAGTGACTGAAGATCCTTGTCTGCTGATGACGAACCGTACAGAATCTGATAATGACCTGCAAATGTCGATACCTCGTCGATTGACTCGTCATAGTACTGGAATGACTCGCCGTTCAGGGTAATGACGGCATTGGCAGTCTCGCCAGCCTTCAGAGATACCCTCTGGAAACCCTGCAGGCCCTTGATAGGAGCATCCGGATTGTCAAGGCTCTTCACATAGACCTGGACAATCTCAGTACCATCAACAGAACCGGTATTGGTTACAGGTATCGTGATTGTCACGCTGCCGTTCTTCTTCATATTGTTCTTCGAGAGCTTGCCCTCGCCGTAAGCGTAAGTAGTGTAGCTCAGACCGTATCCGAACGGATAGAGAGGCTCGCCACGGAAGTAGCGATATGTACGTCCTTCCATACTGTAGTCGGTGAATTCAGGAAGCTGATCGGTTGACTTGTAGAATGTAACAGGGAGCTTTGCTGACGGGTTGCAGTCGCCGTTCAGAATCTCTGCAAGAGCCTGAGCTCCACCCTGGCCAGGATACCAGGCCTGAATGAGAGCGTCGAACTGATTCTCCAGGCTGCCGAAGCCCATACAGGAACCTGCGCAGTCAACAAAGATGGTTGGGATGCCTGTCTCGTGCATTGCACGGATCAGACGCTGCTGAACAGCCGGAATCTCAATGTCAGGTTTGTCACCGCCCTCACCCTCCATCGAAGGAGTGATACCGCCTATTATGACGATTGCGTCAACATTCTGAGCAACGAGCTTCTCAGCAAGACCCGAGAACTCTGCTACCTGCTGTTTGCAGATCTGTGCACTCAGACGTGCGAACTGGCCTGTTGTATGTGTATAGGTAATCTCAATATCGTAAGCCTGACCTTCGACAACCTTGAAACTGCTGAGCTGAGGCTGTGCGCCACGGCCGCCGAAACCGCCGAAGCCACCAAATCCTCCGAAACCGCCGAAGCCACCGAAGCCGCCACGACCACCCTGTGCAGGCTTGTTATCCTCCACGACCTTGCCGTTAACCTTCAGTTTGAAGCCGTTATCGCCGCTTATATTATAGTTCATCTCGCCTGTGAAAGGAGCAATGAGCTTACCGGTCAGACGGACTGAGAAGTTCTCCTTCTCCACACCGTCAGCAAAGTTGTAAGCACCGAAAGTGCTGAAGTTTACCTCTTTGAAGTAGTTGGTAACTGCCGGCTCACCCTTGAACTCGGTGTTGTTCCAGAACTCAGCCTTGAGTCCCTGACCGTCATTCATATCCTGAGTATAATAGGTGGTGTAGTACTCGTTACGGATCTCGCAGGCCTTGTCGTAGATGATTTCAGTGTTCGGGAAGAACTTCCTGATACCGTCCAGCAGAGAGCGGGTGTGCTCCTTGGTAGGACTGCCGCCGTACTCGCCGTTCATCATATTGGAATCGTCAGCGTTAGGACCTACTACAGCCAGTTTCTTTATGTTCTTGTCAAGCGGCAGGACACCGTCGTTCTTGAGCAGAACCATTGACTGGCGTGCAGCCTCCACTGCCAGCAGGTCATTGGCCTCGCTGCTGATGACATCCTCTCCGAGATTTGCCCACGGCAGCATCTCTGCCGGGTCAAACATACCAAGTTCGAAACGTCCGGTCAGTACACGGCGCAGAGCTACATCAATGTCAGCCTCGTTGATCTTGCCGTCCTGCAGACCGCCGACCAGAGACATAAATGACTTGCCACACTCCAGATCAGTACCGGAGAGAACTGCATCGACAGATGCCGAAACTGCATCAGGATGCGTACCGTGCTGATTCTTGTTGTAGAAGTTGTTGATAGCATCGCAGTCGGTCAGAACGATAGCCTTGTACCCCCACTTCTCACGAAGGATGTTGGTCAGAAGACGTTCGCTGCCGCAGCACGGCTCACCCTCGTAACGGTTGTAAGCGCACATCACCTCGCGGACATCACCCTCCTGAACCAGTTTCTTGAATGCAGGCAGGTAAGTCTCCCAGAGGTCACGCATTGAAACTGATGCATCGTAACGGTGACGCTGCTGTTCCGGACCGCTATGTACTGCATAGTGCTTTGCGCAGGCGTGGGTCTTGTAGTACTTGTCGTCATTGCCCTGCATACCCTTGACATTGGCAACGCCCATCACGCCCATATGATACGGATCCTCACCGTAAGCCTCCTGACCGCGGCCCCAGCGCGGATCACGGAAGATGTTCACGTTCGGGCACCAGAAAGTCAGCTCCGGATTGCCAGGTACATAGTTTGCACCCATCTCCACACCAAAGATGTTGTGATCTGAGCGGTTCCAGTTGGCACGGGCCTCGTCTGAAACTGCAGAGAATACATCGTAAACCAGATCAGGATTGAACGATGCACCCATTCCTATAGGCTGCGGGAACACAGTGTAGTCACCCTGGCGTACTCCGTGGCAGGCCTCGCTCCACCAGTTGTACGATGGAATTCCAAGGCTGTCAATGGAGATGGACTTGTTCATTATAAGTCCGACCTTCTCCTCCGGCGTCAGACGGGACATAAGGTCTTCGACACGTTTCTCGGTTTTCAACTTCGGATTCTGGAAAGGATACTCGTACTTTCCACCGCCGCACGATGCGGTCAGAAGTCCTGCTACCGCGAAAAGCAATAGTTTACTTGTCTTGTTCATTGTTTAGTAAGTATTGATAGTTATTTGTATGAAATCAAATCGATTCTGCGAAAATAAGACTTTTCCGTGATAAATTCTTTTCCTATTACCTGTAAAATTCCTATTTTTGAAAATTCAATAGAACTTGAGAACCAAAACATTGTGTATATGAAAACGATAAAATCCATTATTTCACTGGCCGCATTACTGTCATTGCCGGCCATTGCCACCGCGCAGACGTTCAAACTGAACGACCTTGAATACTTTGAGGAACGCGGAGCCAACGTACTTGTCTATAGCAACATCTACAACGGAGGCTTCTGCGATGAAAAACTTGCAGGAATAGAGATTATCCAGCGCGGAGAGCGCATCAGCACAGGCGGAGGAATCCGCTTCATGAACACTCCGGAGCAATGGGACATCTATGGTACGATGACAAACCGTACCGTCAACCGCGAGGAAAACTACATTGAGGTTGAACTGACTTACGAGGACTATGGTTTCACGTCGAGAATACGCGTGCAGCCGAAGGACAAGGGCTGTCTGATGCAGGTCTATCTGGACAAGCCTGTTCCGGAAAATCTTGTCGGCAAGGCCGGAATGAATCTGGAGTTCTTCCCCGCATCGTACTTCGGCAGGAACTATCTGGTGGATGGAGCCGCCAGGATACTGCCGAAATATCCCCAGCACGACACTCAGGTAAGGCCTGTGTCCGAGAAGATTCCGCAGTACTACGGAGAATCCACATTCGATGACCGCGGACGCGGCGAGTTCCTTGTGCCGATTGCATTATCAACTGGCCATCAGATTGTTATGGCTCCTGAGGACAAAGCCCTGCGCGTAGGCATCAGCTCAGACCGGGAGGTAAGCCTGTATGACGGCCGTCACCTGGCACAAAATGGCACATTCGTAGTACGTTCACTGCTTCCGGCAGGCAAGACCGGCAAGGTGCTGGAGTGGTACGTGGAGCCAAGCGTCGATCAGCAGTGGACCCGTGAGCCCAACATCGGTTTCTCACAGATAGGCTACACCCCGGCACAGAAGAAGGTCGCTGTCGTGGAACTTGACAAAAACGATACTCCGGCCACTACAGCCAAGATTCTCCGCGTGAATCCGAACGGCAGCAAGAGCGTCGCAATGGAGGCAAAGGTTGAGCCTTGGGGCGTATTCTACAACCGTTACAACTATGTGACGATAGATTTCAGCCAGATTAAGGAACCGGGTCTGTACAGCATTGAGTATGCAGGAGTCGAGACCAATGCATTCCCCATTGACAAGGATGTATATAGCGACAAATGGCACGCTTCGATGGACATCTCGCTCGTCGTGAATATGGATCATATGGAGGTCAATGAGGCCTACCGCATCTGGCACGGACGCGCCAATATGGACGATGCCGTCCAGGCTCCGCTCAACATCCGTCTGCACGACGGCTATTCGATGGGCGACACCACCAACACCAAGTACAAACCATTGGAGCATATCCCGGGTCTGGCAGTCGGCGGCTGGTACGATGCCGGTGACTTTGACATCCAGGCCAACTCAGTCGTGAACACCGTTCAGGATCTGTCATCACTCTGGAGACTCTTCAAGCCTCTGCGCGACCAGACATTCATTGACGAGAAGACACAATATGCCGACATTCACCGTCCCGACGGAATTCCCGATGTAGTGCAGCAGATCATGCACGGTACTCTTAACATCAACGCCCAGGTCGAGAACATCGGTTTCGTGGCAAATGTAATCGGCCAGCCAGATATGCACCATTATCATCATCTGGGCGATGCCATGACTCTGTCAGACGGTCTTATCTACGACCCGTCTCTGAAACTCTACGAGGTCAAGGACGGACGTTCAGGCACACCCGACGACCGTTTCGTAGTCACATCACGCGGCGGTGCAGGCAGTGCGATGGGAACTATCGTTTCCCTGGCATCGGCCTACCCTGCTCTGAAAGAATACTTCCCGGAAGAGGCCGAGCGTTCGCTGAAGAATGCGCTCAAGCTTTGGGATCAGTATGCCGCACAGCTCGCACCGAGAGCAAACCAGAACCAGGCACCGGCTCAGGGACAGGGTATGTGGAACAGGCGCGGAGGTGGAGATCCCCGTCTGAATGCGGCCATCGAGCTGTACTATGCTACCGGTGAGCAGCGTTTCAAGGACGTGTTCAT
Organism: Bacteroidaceae bacterium; assembly: GCA_045600825.1. Classification (GTDB taxonomy): domain Bacteria; phylum Bacteroidota; class Bacteroidia; order Bacteroidales; family Bacteroidaceae; genus Colenecus. The sequence goes on along the minus strand of JAZRYP010000047.1, from coordinate 11,042 downwards.
GCCAATCATTATGAACCAGCTCAATCCGCGTGCGGCCAACCAGCAGAGTTTCGGCGGCGGTATTGCACCGAACTTCAATCTGGCCAGCATCCTCAGAGTATATGATATGCTTGACGGGGAATCACAGCAGAAGGTAAAGGATGCCATTCCGGCATACGTCGAGAACCTGAGCCGTGCTGGCAACGACAACCCGTACAAGGTTCCTATCCAGGGCAGCAACTGGGCCGGCAACACACAGGTTATGGGCAATGCTTTCAACTTCTATCTGATATGGCGCCAGTTCCCTGACCAGGTTGATCCCGAACTGGTTCTGAAGGGTCTGAACTACATCTACGGCTGCCACCCGTACAGCAATGTATCGTTCATCACAGCAGTGGGCGTGAACACCAAGAAGGTGGCTTACGGCAACAACCGTGCTGACTACACGGTAATCCCCGGCGGCGTGGTTCCGGGACTTATCGTGAAGTAGCCGGACCTGCTAGAGAACAAGGACGACTATCCGTTCCTGTGGGGCGAAAACGAGTGCTGCATCAACTCAGTTCCAAACTACGTGATGCTGAACCTCGCCTGCGACGAGATTGCCAAGGCCATCAACAAGTGAGAATCTGTATTTTCAACATTTTGTTACTTACAATCCAGAGACTTATTCTTACCTTTGTCACGTGCTCGTGTTCACGTAAGGGGCTCTGCCCTCGAAACTCTTGCGCAGCAACTCATTAAGTTGAGGAAAATATACCGCTACGGCTAGTATATTTATATAAGAGACAGATGATGTCTCTTATTTTTTCCATTCCAAATCTTGAGAAAATCCCGCTCAAACGTATGCGAGGATAAATGTCTTCTCGTAGTCAATATAATCCGGCTTCCTTTGAAAACAAAAACCTCCTGTAAATATCTGTGCTTTTCGAAAGCACGACGTATTTCTTTTGCAACATACGCAGCATCATCCGTACCGATTATGTCAATAAGAATATGTTCCGACTGAGTAGCCGCCTTATCCAGCAATTCGTCAAACGACCCCTTGCCGTTCATTGTCTTACCCTCCAGATACAATATTCTACCCTTTGTCGTGGCAATAAAATCCGCGCTCTTCACCCCGTTCGGATTACCTAGCATATACACATCAAAGCCATTCGCCATCAGCTTACGCGCCAGACACAGATTCCCCGGAAACTCATCCGATGAGGGCAAATCATACTCACCCTCGCACATCGCAAACAATCTGCTTCCGTTCCTCGCAAACCGTTTCAGCTCCACGAACGGCACATTATCCAGAATTGCCTTAAGAATCAGCACCTTCTCCGTATTTCCCGTAGCCGCATAATACTCCTTAAGGGACTGTGTCAAACCCTTTGCCGCTATCGCAGCATATTTATTGAAAGCCGGCTCCTGAAGAAGCAGAGCCAAATCATCCGCACTCAAATCGTATTCGCGGACAACATTCCCGGTATCAGTCTGTGTTTTCATTTCAGTACTATTTCTGCGCGAATGTACTGAAAATTCGTCAGCCCGGAACGCGAAACGACAGCCTATTTCGTGACGATATCCCTCAGGTCCTGATATGTGCTTACTACTCCATACGAGACCTCGCTGGTTGAAATAGTCTCAAAATGACGTCTTGCACATTCAATTTTCGAAGCCTCGGTTTCACGAAGATGAGACTCGGACAAAGAGCCCTTAGTCTCAGCCACAAAGTATATGTGCTTTATGTCATCCCCCTCCTTGAAGACTATTGCCCAATCCGGATTATAATGCCCGACAGGAGTATTGATGTAGAATCCACCAGGGAGTTTGGTATAGACAACGACCTCCGACCGCTGTTCCAGATCATTGGCAAAATTCATCTCAACACCTGCAGAATCGACCACCACCAAGTCATACAGGGACTTATGGGATTCCATCGCATTTACCCCAAGTTTACCCTTCAATGTTGAATTGCTGAAAATATCGGACTCAAACTGCTTGTCCAGCTTATGATACTTTACGTGCTCGATGACAGCAATCGCCTTGCATTCTTTGATGATATTGCCGGCTTTGATTATAAATTCCTCCGGATTCAATCTGAATTGCATAAATGTGGAAGATGCAATCTGCTTCAGGATGCAGACGACAGCATGGCGGGTCAGACCCGTGATGTCCACGAGTTTTCCAATCAGATCATATTTGACATTCGCGCCGACAGTCTCACTGATATTCCGGGTGCTGACATCTGTCACACTCATCGCATTCCCCTGTTCCAGCTGCTGTCTGCTGTCAATCCGCTTCATCTCGCCAGTTCTGACAGTGATGCTGACCTGTGACACGTGCAATTCGTTGTCCAGTCTTTGGACAGCCTTCGCTATCAGTTCCTCAGTCTTGAAATCGACAGTATAGTATGTCTGATGGTTGATGCGTTTCCAAAGTTCCTGAAACTCCTTGCGTTGGAACTTGTTGGAATCAAATCTGGCCTCACGCGCCTGTCGTGCATTATCCGGTTTTGCCGTATCGGGATTAAATACGGAATCCAGTTTCTTGGCAATACACTTTTTCGCCTCGTCATCGTAATCCTCTCCGAAATCCAAGGTTCCCTGCTGTCTGTCATCATAATACTTTTGGGTAAGTTGGCCCTGTCTGTTGACATAGCCCTTTCCCGCCAAAGCGGAAAACAGGAAGCTGGCCTCAAGTTCATCCACCTGCTTCTGCTCTCCATCTTTGTTTGTAATCAGCATATCCAGGAACAGACTTGGCTGGACTTTAACAGGACGGTCGCCAACGGCCTCCGAGATTTCCGTCTGTAATTTCCGGGCAAAGGAATCGTAACTTTCACTAGCTATGACAGTCAATTCATTCACCTCAAGCACACGTCCGTGCAGCACATTCTCATCCTGGCGTTCTCCATATTTATTCACGCAAAGCCGCATACCGCGCCCAACCTCCTGACGTTTTTTCGTCTGGTTGTCGGAATCTTTCAGCGTGCATATCTGGAATACATTAGGGTTATCCCAGCCTTCCTTCAGGGCCGAGTGCGAGAATATGAAACGAGTCGGTTCATCGAATGACAACAGGCGCTCCTTGTCTTTCATAATGAGTTCGTATGCGGAGACATCATTCGAGTTGTCCGAGCCACGCTCCAATGTACTATTTATAAAACGTCCTTTTTTGTCACGGGAGAAATAGCCGTTATGCACTTGATCTGCCGTGAAGCGTTTCAGATAAGCAATGTAATCCGATTCATCCTCGAACTGATTCAGCTGCATCATTTCCTCCAGCACTCTATCATATTCCTCTTCGAAGATGTCGGCATAACGTCCATTGGAAGTATTGCCACCGGATTCATAGATACGATAGTTATCGACGTGGTCAATGAAGAACAGTGACAGGCACTTGATACCCATCTTGAACAGCTTGCGTTCCTTCCCGATGTGCGATTTGATTGTCTCGCGGATTTGAGCGCGACGGATTACTTCTTCATTGACAGCCCCTATTACATCACCCTCATAGAGCGTTATGCCGTTCAGGAGCTTGATGCAGCGATTGTAGCCATCTATTTCCTGAATACGGAAATGGTCAGCATATTCCTCCAACTGACCGGACTGCTGATATATGTCAAAGCCGTCAGCGACAAGCTGTGTGACTTGTTTCGTTCCGGTATTTGTTTTCTTGTCAAAGCCGATTCTCGCACGCGGGTTGCCTTCAGACAGTTCTATACTCTCCAGATAGAGATAGCCATTTGTGGCTGTGGAGCCTTTCTGCTCAATACCTTTAACGGAAATCTTCTTCACCAGTTTCCGGTTGTAGGCATCCATCGCATCCAAACGGTACACCATATTCACGATGTCATCTGCACGGTGAGTAGCGGAATACAGCAGCGTGAACAGCGGATTAAATAGTTGCAAATTCTTCCTTGTCTTATTATTCCTGTCAACTCCCAGAACCGATTGAGGCTCATCAACAATAAGAATAGGATGTGTCTGGGCGATAACATCTATAGGTCTGCGCGAGCGGAAAGAATCTTGCTTATCAAATATCTTGTTGCCTCCTTTAGCCTTATCTTTCTTCTCTGAATTATCAAAATCCTTATTGAAAGCCTGGGTGTTAATAATCATCACGTGCATATTGCTGTCCGATGCAAACTGGTCAATCTTGGTCAGCTGCTTCGAGTCATAGACAAACGACTGGATTCGCTTGCCATATTCCGCAGCGAAATGCTCGCTCATAATGTCGAATGACTTACACACACCTTCACGAATGGCAATAGACGGCACTACTATGATGAACTTGCTCCATCCATAGAGTTTGTTCAGTTCGTACATAGTCTTGATATAGGTATATGTTTTACCCGTGCCTGTTTCCATTTCTATGGTCAGACGCAAGTCATTCATATCCACGTCATCGGACGGACGCAGCTGTGCATCCATCTGTATCTGTCTGATTCTGTTGAGGATATCCTGCTTATATACGCCAATAGGCTGATTGCGGAAGCCCACAGCATCAAAAAGTGTGGCATCACTCCTACCCATATCAAGGGTGTATTCACTCATTTCCGAGTGACGCTGGCCTTGGAAAACATCGGTGACGGCCTTGGCAGCATCCGACTGGAATTTCTGGTTTTTGAATTGTAGCTTCATACTATATTACCCGGACATTATTCTTTACCTCAGCATCACTCCAGTTGCATTTCTGTTTGAACAGTTCAAAGAGATTCATCTTCTGAGCAGCCTCAGTGAAACTGCTGTCACGGAAGACCACGCGGAGCGGTGACATTTCTGCGATAGCGTCAATGACCTCGTCCGTAATGGTGCCGTCAAAGCAAGCGACAAGATCACCATCATTGACATTATGGATAGTACAAGCAACTACCTTCTTTGAGGAAAGTGGCAGGGATAGTTCAACGCCCCAACGAAGCATACAGTCAAAAAGAAGATCCAAGTCGGTGCGGTCTTCCTTGATATTGTCTTCTAGTCCCGAAAGCAAGTCTTGCGTCAAGTCTTTTGGTGCGAAATACACATCCTTCATATTGGATTCGTCGCACTTGAAAACGCGAAATCCAACATCTATTCTTTTTTCCGGATGAACTTCTCTAAGTTTATTACCAACCCTTCTCAATCGTTCCTCTCCTATTTGGCATAAATTTGAGTATCCTGTTTTGAAGTATTCTCCATCTTTATCAGTAGGCTCAGGAATTTGCACCATAATAAACTTGCATGGGATTTTCAAAGAAAACGCCATAACCGCATGAGCGGTTGACGCCGTTCCAGCAAAAAAATCAAGCACAATATCGTCTTCTTCCACACAGCAATCTAAAATGCGTGAAATCATATCAATCGACTTTTGTCCTTTATAATCTTCTGAAACGCCAAGAATTTTAGATACTTTCTCCCCTGAGAAGGAAACAATCTGAATACTATTCAAATCGTCATACTCGTTACAATTCCAGGTATCTTCAATAGGGTATCTTTCTGGCCTATTACTATAATTAATAAAGTCGTACAACTGCTTTGTATCTTGTTTACTTAATCCGATACCTTGACAGAACTCTCTATATTCTGATGAGTCTCTAAAAAACGGTTTAAAATCCTCTCTATTGATGTACTTTTTGTTAAAAGTAAATTTTGTACTATTTTTTGTGTAGAAATATATTGTGTCATGATTTCTAATAAAGTTTGGAGCTGTCGTCTTATATCCAGAAAGCCACCCCATTCTCCATATGATTTCTCTCTGAAAGTTATCTTCTCCAAAAACTTCATCAAGAATTTTGCGCATATTCTGAGATTCGTTATAATCGATCGATATAAAAATAGCCCCATCCTCACTAAGTAAATTTCGAGCGACTATTAGTCTGCTATACATCATCGAACACCAATCGGAATGGAAGCGTCCGTTAGAATCCGTATTCTTACGGAAACGGTTTCCTTCCTCGTCAATGTTATGCTCATCATATTCATCGGCAGACACGGAAAAGTCATCGTGATAAATTAGATCATTGCCCGTGTTGTAAGGTGGATCGATATAAATCATTTTAACCTTGCCCATGTAGGAGTTCTGGAGCAGCTTCAAAACTTCAAGGTTATCACCCTCGATGTAAAGGTTTTGGGTATTCTCCCAATCAACAGATTCTTCGGGGCAAGGGCGTAGTGTCTTGCGTATGGGAGCAGCCGCCTCACGCTGTGCTGCACGCTTGCCTACCCAAGTGAAGTCGTATACCTCTGGAGCATCATCCACTGCATCGTCACCGAGAAGGGCGCGAAGTTTTGTCCAATCAACAACACGGCGAAGTGTGCCGTTCTCATCTTTTGCTTCCGTGAAGCACGAAGGACAAATCCGGTAAAGTTCATCAAGATTCAACTTACTGCCATCTGTAGTTTGCATATTCAAATGTTCCATATCGCGTTATTATTTTCTTTTTTCCACTTCTTCCTTAAGCAATTCGACATCCTTTCTCAATTGCTTCACTTTCTTATTCATTTGCAGCTGAATGTCATACTGGGCTTCACGCCGCATCTTTGCTTCTGTAGTCTTAAGTTCAATCTCTTTCTGCGCAATCTTTTTCTTCAGTTCCACGATGTGAGCCATCTCACCGGCCTTGTGTTCGCCGATGCCGCTGATTGAGGCAACGAAATTGTCATATATTCGGGCGAGCGACTGCCCTTCAACAGATAGCTGTAGAGCGTCAATACTCACCCACGGCGAAGTGAAGGACTTCACAATGTTGAACTTGGTATGAGTCGCATCCGACCAGTTCTTATAGTTGATAAGCAGCATTGCATTGCCTTCGTAAGTCAGAATGAAAACAATGTGATGCGGCATATTGGCATCAATGAAAGTGAACAGGTCTTGCGGGCAGTCGGGCTGTTTGAGGGCGGCCACGAATACCTCAACCTCCTTCATATCTTCTGAATCGGTGACATTAAGCGAGTCGGCAGACAACTTATACAGCCACGTGATATTCACTACATCATTGACAAAGCGCGTCTTCATACGGGGATTGATCTCCATGAAACGGTAGAACATCGTCTTGGGAACAACACGGTTCACCACACAACTGTCAGGGTATCGCAGAATATTATCCATTGGCATCAGTGTCTTTTATGACCAGGAAGCAGATGAGTTCAAAATCATCCAATCCGGTAATATCACCTACCAATGCCGTTGTCTCACCGAACGAGAACAGGCTTTCCAAATCAGAAGTCTCCTTCTGCTCAACAATGCTGGCCACAGCCTTCTGGAGCAGTTCGCTGTAATGCCCCATCGACCTTCCGTCGGCAGTCTCACGATTGAACTGATGGCACAGTTCTAGAATCGGCTCAGACTTTCCCTTGCAGGCAGAACGCATCACATCAAGCAAGCGTTTAGGTGAGAGATGCCCCAGAATGGTCTCTCCTTCATTGGACAGATAGACCATATAGAACGGATGCAGAAGATTCTGCTTGCCGATATTCACGGCATTATTCCTGTTCTTCAGAATGAATATCACTCCCGGTTGGGCGTTTTCCGATGCAGGCACCACGGCACTCATTCCGAACGGAGTATGCTCAATATCCGGGTTGTCCTTCATATATGCCAGAAGGTCAAGTCTGAACTCATTCAAGCCGAGGTCCATGATATTGATGCCGGTGTCCATATCCTCAATATCCACCACTTCCTCCTGCAGACGCTGGAGCTGGGTCTTGCGGTAGTCAAGATCCGCCTGTTCCTCATTGGAAAGGAGGACGTTGCTGTTTCCCGCTCCGGCTATATCCATTCCGGCCATACGAGCCTCTACACGGCCTTTCAGTCTGAGATAATCGTCAAGTTCAATATCCGGCCAGTAATTGACAAGCTGAATCACATCGTTCCGCGAGCCGATACGGTCAACACGACCGAATCGCTGGATAATGCGTACCGGATTCCAATGGATGTCATAGTTTATCAGATAATCGCAGTCCTGAAGATTCTGCCCCTCCGAAATGCAGTCCGTAGCTATCAGGACATCAATCTCGTATGGTATATCGGGCAGCAGTTTATCTTTCTCTTTTGATATTGGCGAGAACAATGTAAGTATGTTGTTGAATTCGGCGCGAAGTCCCGGAACCGTTGAGCGTATGGCATCGCCTGTCACCAGCCCTGTATGCAATTTCCCGTTTGTCTTCAGTGTATCGGCAATATTGTCATACAGATACTCTGCCGTATCCGAGAAGGCTGTAAATATGATGACCTTCCGGTTTTGACCGTTTATCGGATTATTGAACTTGTCCAAAAGATTCTCCTTCAGCATCAGCAGCTTGCTGTCGTGCTCCGGAGTAATATCTTTCAGCATATACAGCAGCAGGCCGAATATCTCCTGATCGGCAAGCAAATCGTTCTTCCAGGACCGGCAATCCATATCGGCCAGCGCGACCTTCGACTTCTTGCCTCCTATGAGGAAATCCTGCTCAGATTCCTCACTGTCAAACATTCCGTCCAATGACTGGACATCAATACGAATATCCTGACGTGTTTCCAGAAATGTATCTATGGCCGATATCGTATCGTCAATCTGTTTCTTTATGCGTTCAAGCGTCAGTCTGAAGGAGTTCACTGATGACTCCAGACGTTTGAGCATATTGATGGCCATAAGTTTCTTCAACCCGATTTCACGGCCATACATTCCCATATTGCGCCAGTTGCCGTCAGATGTTATCTCGTATTTGTCGCGCTTGGAGGCAAGAATATATGCAGACGGGGAATATACTCCAAGGTTCATCATATTCAGATGATCCGAGATGTCCTTATAGGTAACTGTTGCAGCACTCTTCAAATCCGTGAGTTTCGGGCGCTTGGAAATAGGTTTGAACCGCGTCGGGAACTTGCCTATGTCGGCTGTATCGTAGTATTTCTCAATGTGCTTTCTGGAGCGGGCAATAGTGACAGCGTCCAAAACCTGGAAGAAGTCAAACGACAACATATCCAAAAGCCGTTCCGTAGTACGCTCTTTCGGGTCGCTGATTTTGGACCAATGGTTATATTGGGTCTGAGCCTGACGGAAGATGTCCTCGATAGGTTTGTCTGTGTCCAGCTTGTCATTTATCAGAGACTGGTCACCTTCGTATGCGAGCTGCAGCTGGTTTTTCAAGTCATTGAAGCGGTTGTTTACCGGCGTTGCAGACAGCATCAGGACCTTCGTCTTTACCCCGGCACGGATAACCTTGTTCATCAGACGCAGATAACGGTTCTCTCTCGGATTCTCATCGTCTTCGTCTGTTGTAATCTTGCCGCCGTTTCGGAAGTTGTGGGATTCATCAATGACAATCAGGTCGTAGTTGCCCCAATTCAGCAGGGCGAGGTCTATTCCGTTGGACTGGCCGTAATCACGGCTCAGGTCGGAATGGAACAGGACATCATAACGCAATCTGTCCTTCGCCACTGGATTGTTCTTATAGTTGCTCTTGTATGTGTTCCAGTTCTCATACAGTTTCTTCGGACACAGCACAAGCACTGACTTGTTGCGGTTCTCGTAGTACTTGATGACTGACAAGGCTGTGAAAGTCTTACCCAAGCCAACGGAGTCTGCCAGTATGCAGCCATTGTACGTCTCCAGTTTGTTGATTATTGCCAGAGCCGCGTCTTTCTGGAAATTGTAGAGTTTGTTCCATATCTGGGATGACTTGAAGCCTGTAGCCTCATTGGGCAATACGTCCTCGCTTATATCTTCCAGGAATTCGTGGAAGATATTGTAAAGCGTAACAAAATAGATGAATGCCGGGGAATTCTCCTTATAGACATTCTCAATGCTCTCAATCACGGCTTCAGTGACATCTGCGAAATTCTCTTTGTCTTGCCAGAAGTCGTTGAAGTTCTTCAGGTATGCATTGGATATTGGTGACGGCAACCGCTGTATCAGCTGAAAGATGCTATTGCCCCTTTCACATCCAAGTTCTGTTGTAGTAAACTCATTGAATGGAATATATGTGTACTGCTCACCACTGTTCCGGACATTGAAAAAGCCTGGCATATTCAGCTGTGACACATTGGTCTTGAAGCGTACCTTTGCCCTTATCCAGTCTGCACATTCTTTTGCTATTGCCCTTTGTACAAGCTTATTCCGCAGTTTTATCTCAAAATCCGAGCCATAAAGAGTCCGTTCCCTGTTAAGTTTTGGAATGTAGAACTCTCTCTTCTGTTTCCTGCCCAGTTCCTTGTTGAATGTAGGAGAAGTAAAAATGAAACGCAATTCCCAAATATTCTCCAGTTCTTTCTGCAATGCCTCGAATGCGAACATTGAGAAGGATGCTGCTGCAACTGATACCTTTGCATTAGGACTCAAAGTGCCTTGTAAGTCATCTATCAACCTGGACGTTATATTGTCAAACTGCTTTGGTAGCTGCATAATCTAATACTAAGTATTGGCCATATACAGACACAAAAAAAAGCGCGGGATTCAGCCACTGGCTTATCCCGTCTTCCAGGTCTTCGCATTACCTTCCTTCGAGGATAAGCAATGACAAAAACCCACGCTAACAGTATATGCAACCAATACAGGCGCACATACCGGACGTGCAAATATTGGTAGAATAATACTTAGCATAGGCTCACCATTGCTTTACCGTGCGAAGTCCATTTGAATTTGCGAAGTTCGGAAGACCGCGGATAAAGCGTAAGTTACGCCTTTTCAATATGTCTGTCTCTGCAGGATTCGCCCTGCATTGACGAGTGCAATATTAACACAATTCTTACAAAAATGCAACAGTTCATATCACTCGCCCCGAGCGCAGTCAAACGAATCAGCACATCCACACAAAATTTCACGATTTTGTCTTTCCGGTCCCGCTCCTTACCAGTAGCTTTGCACCGCTTCCGCACAATGCGGACAGCGTTAATACATAACTGCCATGAAAAAAACAGATTTGAGGCAAGGGCCTTACTGCAATCTTATGAGCGATGTCGCTTTCCGGTGGATTTTTACCAAGGAATCCAACAACGCACTGTTGAGAGACTTTTTGAACGAGTTGATAACCGATAGGGAAATTACCGGTGTAGAACTGTACAAAGACAGCCAGATGCCATTCTCGAAAGAGTACAGAAAGAGCATATTTGACGTGTCATGC
>JAZRYP010000046.1:0-9473 GCA_045600825.1 Bacteroidaceae bacterium | reverse complement strand
TGGCTCCGATGACGCTGAGGCAGGAGTTGGTGTCGCCCAGAACGAGGACGGCATCGGGTTTGGTTTCGACCATCAGTTTGTAGGATTTGTCGATGATGTTGCCCATTGTGGCTCCGAGGTCTTCGCCTACGGCATCCATATAGACGTCGGGGTCTGCGAGTTTGAGGTCGCGGAAGAAGATGCCGTTGAGGTTGTAGTCGTAGTTCTGGCCTGTATGGGCAAGGATGGTGTCGAAGTACTGGCGGCATTTGTTGATGACTGCCGCAAGGCGTATGATTTCCGGCCATGTGCCCACAATTATGAGTAACTTGAGCTTGCCGTTGTTCTTGAATGATGACATATAGTTATTGAGTTTATACGTGAAAGTTAGATATTATTTCATATCACCTGACCAGCCGTGGCCAAGGTCCCAGTGCTCGTCATAAACGAACTCAAAATACGGGAGTGCGAATTCCTCTTCTATCATCTGAGAGAGCTCAGCCTCAATAGGTTTGGCCCATTGGCCTACGAAGACGATAAACTTGTTGATGTTCCAAGTCACCCGTCCTCTTGGCACTTGGGTGTAGTCACCCTTGAACTTGGTAGCTTCGCCTGTTGCCTGGGCGCGGAAGTATTCCTTGGCCCATACTTGACGGTGCAGATGTGGATAGTTGATGAATGGCAGTCCCTTGTCGGCCGCTTCTTCTACCTGTTTTGGTGTAAGTTCCTGCTTGCGGACGCCGAAGAAGGCCTTGCCCTCAGGATCATACCAGAAGATTCCGACCTGCGGCATAGGCTCGTCCAGAGCTCGCATTGCCTCCATTTGCTGTTGTATCTCGTTTTCTGACATATATTGCTGTTCTTTAATAGGACAATCCGAGGTGTCCCGCTGTTAATCTCTTCTGAACAGGTCGCGCGTATAGACCTTTTCCATCACATCGTCAAGACAAGCATCATAGCGGTTGGCTATAATCGCGAGACTTTGTTTCTTGAATTCGTCAAGATTGTTTATGACCTTGCTTCCGAAGAAAGTGTCGCCATCCGTCAATGTCGGCTCATAGATAATGACTGCTGCACCCTTAGCCTTGATGCGCTTCATAATACCCTGAATGGCGGATTGGCGAAAGTTATCGGAATTTGATTTCATTGTGAGGCGATAGACTCCAACGACAACTTCCCTCTCCTTTCCGGATTCATACTGGGAGTTCTCGTTATAGTAGCCGGCCATCCTCAGCACCTGATCGGCAATGAAGTCTTTTCTTGTGCGATTTGACTCAACAATGGCAGTCATCACATTTTGGGGCACATCCTGATAGTTGGCCAGGAGCTGTTTGGTGTCCTTGGGCAGGCAGTAGCCGCCATAGCCGAAACTCGGGTTGTTGTAATGCGTTCCGATTCTCGGATCCAATCCGATGCCGTTGATGATAGCCTGCGGGTCAAGGCCCTTGACCTCTGCGTATGTGTCGAGTTCATTGAAATATGACACTCTGAGTGCAAGATAAGTATTCGCGAAAAGCTTTACTGCCTCAGCCTCCTTCATTCCCATAAAAAGCGTGTCTATTTTCTCCTTAATGGCACCTTCCTGAAGAAGCTGTGCAAAGATATGCGCGTATTCTTCTGCCTGAGGATTGCCTATGGCACCGATGGCTGCATTTTCTTCGTCCCATTTCCTGTCGCTACCGGTCGGAAGCATCTTCGGGAAGCCGACTATGATACGTGAAGGCCAAAGGTTGTCCTCAAGTGCCTTGCTTTCACGAAGGAACTCAGGTGAGAAAAGCAGGTTGAAATGCTTGCCTTTCAATGATGGATCTGTGAGGAATTTAAGAGCGTACTTCACGTAGAGGCTTCTTGTGTAGCCCACAGGAATGGTGGATTTGATAACCATTACAGCATCAGGATTAACGCTTATGACCAAATCGATTACCTCCTCAACATGAGAGGTGTCAAAGTAGTTCTTCTGGGAATCGTAATTCGTTGGAGCTGCAATGACCACGAAGTCTGCATCCTTGTAGGCATCTGCTCCATCGAGAGTGGCAGTGAGGTTAAGCTGCTTCTCTGCAAAGTATTTCTCAATGTATTCGTCCTGTATGGGCGAGATACGCTTGTTGATTTTGTCCACCTTCTCAGGGAGCACATCAACTGCCGTCACTTTGTGATGCTGGCTCAAAAGCGTTGCAATGGACAAGCCGACATAGCCCGTACCTGCCACAGCTATCTGTATGTCCTTGAATTCTCGCATAGAATAACGTTAAAATGTTAACTTGTCAATTTGTGTCGATTGAACGTTGGTGGCTCCAGGTAATCCCCGCTGGTGACGTTGTCGAGGTCTTGAAATTGGATACAATAACTGTTTCCTGCCCCACGCTGTATGGTGGAGCAAGTAAACATTACGTATCGCAGGCCTTGACTTAACAGCACTGGTGTCTGGAGCGTACTTTTGCTAATTAAAATAACAAAAATACGCTTTTTACACCATAATAACAATAGATTATGGGGAAAGATTCTTACAGAAAAAGAAATTATTCTATGACTTCGAGCAAGTCAGGCGATATGAATTCTGTGGCGGCCCATACCACATTGGATATGTTCACCAGGATTCTGCGGGACTTACGCATTCTGACCACATTCCCTTCAAGTCCTTTCAGAGGGCCTTCCTTCACCCTGACACGCGAGCCGAGTTTGATTGTAGGACATTCCGCCATCACAATGGGGAACTCGGAGACAGTACACAACCGCATAAATGTGTCCATATCCTTATCGCGCACCACAATGGGCTCGTGCGTGACAGAGTCGTAAATAAAGGTCAGCTTGGTACCAGACTTATCGAATTTGTGATAGTCGGAAAGCTGCTGGAAAGTGGAACGGACAAAAAGGAGATTGCTAATTTCCGGCGGTACGAAATGCTCGCCAAGCTCCTGTGGCAAGACTGCAGCCAAAGCGTCAGCACGGCTTGCCCTGGTCCTCATTGCGTACCACTTGAGGTCCATACCCCGAGGTTACCAGTTCTTAGGCCAGTCAAGTCCCTGAGTGCGCAGCCAGTCAAGCCCGAATACCGAACCGCAGCTGACAATGATGCCCAGAAATACCCAGATAGCCAGGGTCTTGGTACGGCTGTTGCTTTTCTGCACAGGTACGCTCACAGGCTTTACCGCAGATAGCACCGGTGTATCGTTCTTTACTTTCAGTTCTGCCTGCAGAAGCTGCTTTGAAATCTCCGTATAGAGGGCGAAAGCCAGGTCGTATTCATACGTGAGCTGCTGTCGGCGTGTCTCGGTGGTAGCTGTAGGAACACCGCGGTTGGAATCCATATACTGAGCCAGTTCCAGTTGCTTCACCATATATTCATCCTTCGCCTCATCGCAGCGTGCCTGCAGGTACAACAGATTGTCACGGGCTTGATCAAGCTTGAAGTCCGAGACATACTTCTGCATAAGATTCATCGCTCCCTGACATAGCTCGGCTGCCACAAGAGCCTCGGAGGAATTTGCACGGAGTGTAATGTATCCATCTTTCTTCTCGACAGTCATTGAGAGCATCTGCGACAGAGACTTATATACATCGTACTCATCCCGCGTAAAAGCGCTTATCTGCTCCTTGCCTTCACCGCCGGGCACCACCACATCGGGCTGTTTGCCACGGATGGCTCCGATAATAACATCAGGCAGGCCGATAATGTATTTCTTCACGAATGCGATGGGATTGAACCTGCGGTATTTCGGATCTGTGGACAGATCGTAAAGAGATACCGGTTCGGTATAGCGTTTGAAGTGCAGAGGCACACGCATCAGCTCTTTGTTGAACTCTTCGTTCTGCAGAATCTGCGGATAAATGAGCGGGGATAGAGACTCACCGCTGCTCATATCACCCAGACTGACTCCTGCCATTGCCGCAAGCGATGACAATGAACTGTTCGAAGCCTTTGACGATGAACTCAGAGGTACAAAAGTGCAGGACGATGTATAGACCGGTTTCTGGAAAATTGCCGCAAAGAAACCGAGTACCACAAAGGCTACACACACCTTTAAAATATACTTGCGTTTGATCCAGAGTCTGAGCGCCAATGCCTTGTAGTCTATGGACTCTTCCTGTTCCATGGGGGTGGT
The DNA here is from genome assembly GCA_045600825.1 of Bacteroidaceae bacterium. Taxonomy (GTDB): domain Bacteria; phylum Bacteroidota; class Bacteroidia; order Bacteroidales; family Bacteroidaceae; genus Colenecus. The sequence goes on along the minus strand of JAZRYP010000046.1, from coordinate 5,391 downwards.
ATTTACCTGATCTTCCATATTACTTGAACATATTGAGAAGTGCAACAACCATTGACGCGATAGATGTGGTGGACGATGCCAGGGATGCAATCTCGACAGGAGTCATCTGACGATCCTGTGAGGCATCGCGCTCCGGGACGATAATTTCCATTCCGGGCTCAGGCTTGATTTTGTGCCTGTCAGCCATCTGTCCGTTCATATAGACGGCATATACCTGTTTCTTTCTGGCACGTTTGGTGTAACCGCCGGCCTGGCTGATGTAGTACGTCCAGGGCTGTACGTCATCGTATGCTACGGTGTTCGGATAATGGACACCACCTGATATCTTGACGGTATTGTTCATCTGGGGAATGTCTATTATGTCTCCGGCACGCAAGATAACATCGGCCACGGAACCAGGATTGGACATAGCCTTCTCCATGTCAATACCGATGTTGTAGCGGTCTGCCAGAATGATGGAATCAACTACTACTTTGCCTTCCAGTTTGCTTGCGGCAATCTCCATCGCGAGTTTCTGACGTTCTTGTTCCTCCTCGGTAAGTACGCGGGTAAGCTTGGCACCGTGAGGATAGGCACCATCGGTGAATCCTCCTACACGCTCCATCACGTCGGACAGACGAACCAGAGCCTTGTCAATGACGTATGTACCGGGGGCCAGAATCTCGCCATTCACAGTCACGGCTATTTGCGGACGAAAGTATGTCAGACGTCTGAACGACACTATATCGTATGGATTGAGCCCAACTTCCCACAGGGACGCATCCTCCTCCAGATTGACCGTACGGACGGAACCGCGCTCTCGACCGCCGCGGGAGGATATCTCCACATTGGTCAGATCCACGCCCTGAGTACAACCGTGTGCCAGAGCCACAAGTTCCTCCAGAGTCATTCCGTCACGATACACATATTCACCGGGAGCGTTTACCTCACCGTTAATGGATATTTTTGCATCCTTTCTGAGTTCCTTTATGCTGTATATACGTACGGCATCGCCCGGGAGGACTTTAAATTCAGGATTGTCAGTCATGGCCTTCTGCACATCGAAAGGAACGATAACGGGATGATTGTCTGAACCTTCACGGCTGATCTGGCCGCTGGCGATGTAGGCATCTTCGGTCAGGCCACCAGCATCCCTGATGAGTCGTGCTATCGTGAGATTGTCGCTGAAGGAATATACGTCCGGTTTATTCACTGCACCTTCGATGGTAACAAAGCGGTCTCCGTTCATGTCATCATGGCTATACAGAGTAATGATATCTTCGCGCTGAAGAATAATCTTCCTGGTTCCGTCCAGCACCTGTGACAGGTCGAAGGTGAAGAATTCCGGCTGACGGTTCGCGTCCTTGCGGCTGACCTGTCCCTTCCCCGTGTATGCGCCATTGACGATCCCTCCGGCAGCCTTGACAAGCGATGCCAAATCGGTGATGCCATTACCTAGAGCGTATGCACCCGGATACTTGACCGGGCCAAAGATGGATACGGTGTTCTGGTCCACAGACTTGTAATTGCGCACGCTCACGCGGTCACCATCACAGAGTTTGAAGGATGCAAATTCCGATTCAAGCACATCGATGCTGGTGTTTCCTGTGGTTCCGAGGCGATAAACATTGACAGAGTTGCGCTGGGCATCCTGGGCAAAGCCGGCAGCGTATGCAATAATATCCTTGACCGTCTCTCCTTCCACTATTTCATAACGCATGGGGCGCATTACTGCACCATCCACTGTCACGACATTGCTGTAGGCGGTTACCGCGATGACATCACCGTCCTGAAGGCGGAGATTCTCATTGAACTTGCCGTTGAAGAGAAAGTCGTACATATCGAAATCGGCCACCTTGTGCCCGTGACGGAACAGAGTGATGTTACGCACGGAGCCTTTTTCTGTAACACCGCCGGCCATAAAGATGACGGACGGGATGGTGGCAAGCGATGGCACCGAATAGAGTCCCGGGGTAGCGACCTCGCCGGACACATTGATAGAGACACCCTTGATTTTGCCGATGGACAGTTTGAAATAAGTGTCGGGGTTGCTGTCGGCAAGTCCGGAATAGATGCGTCCAAGCTGCTCCTGCAGATATTCTTCTGCTTTGGCAAGCGTCATTCCTGACAGATAGACAGGGCCAATGCCTGGAACAGAGATGCTCCCGTCATTGTCCATGGTGGCTGACACGTGCGATACGGTAGCGCCCCAAATGTCTATCGTAAGTTCATCGCCGGGACCCAGAACGTATGCCGCCGGAACAGGGGCATTGTAGCTGGGGATGATGCCAAGACCCGCTGATGTCAGATACGAGTGGCCGTAGATGTCACCCGGTTTGACAGCCACCGGTTGTTTGGCAGGCTCCAAAACTGTCATTTCCGGTTCCAGGGTGGGAGTGCCGGTTGAGGGAACAGCTGTAGTTGCCGACCCATTGCTCTGACCATCACGGTTGAGCATGGAATTGATCTCGCTGTCGGAATAGCCGTATGAACGGGCCATGGATTTGGCCGCTGCAATCTCGGAAGCACTCTGCGCCGATGCCAGGACAGGCACGAGCAAGCACATAATCAGCAAAATTGGTCTTCTCACTTTCATCACTTTTTATCTGTTTGCATACATATTCTCATAATAACTCTGATAGTCGCCGCTGGTCACATTGTCCATCCACTCTTGGTTGTCCAGATACCAGCGGACGGTTTTTTCAATGCCTTCCTCGAACTGCAGCGACGGTTCCCAACCGAGTTCACGCTGAAGCTTGCTGGAGTCGATGGCATACCTCAAATCGTGTCCTGCACGGTCTGTCACATACGTAATCAAATCCAGGTCTGCACCCTCCGGTCGCCCGAGCAGACAATCGACCGTCTTGATGAGCACACGGATTATGTCAATGTTCTTCCACTCGTTGAAACCGCCGATGTTATATGTCTCAGCTATCTTTCCATTGTGGAAAATGGTGTCGATGGCACGTGCGTGGTCCTCGACATACAGCCAGTCACGCACATTCTCGCCCTTACCATAGACAGGAAGCGGCTTGCGGTGACGTATATTGTTGATGAAGAGCGGTATCAGCTTCTCGGGGAACTGATAGGGTCCGTAATTGTTTGAGCAGTTAGTTACTATGGTCGGCAATCCGTATGTGTCGTGGAACGCCCGCACAAAATGGTCTGACGATGCCTTCGATGCACTGTACGGTGAATGTGGCTGATACTTCAGGTCCTCGGTAAAGAACGCCTCACCGTATGCCAGATGATGCTCGCCGCTGCTTGCCTTAGTGGAGAACGGAGGCTCAATGCCATCGGGATGTGTCATCTGCAGGGCTCCATACACCTCGTCGGTAGATATGTGATAAAAGCGCTTGCCCTCATACTTCTCAGGCAGGGATTCCCAGTACAGTTTCGCAGCCTGAAGCAGTGACAGGGTTCCCATCACATTGGTCTGGGCAAATGTGAACGGATCCCTGATGGAACGATCCACGTGACTCTCGGCGGCAAGATGGATTATGCCGTCAGCCTTCTCGTCCTGCATCAGCCTATATACTCCGTCAAAATCACAAATATCCATTCTGACGAATTTATAATTGGGTCTGTCCTCAATGTCCCTGAGATTGGCAAGATTGCCAGCGTACGTGAGTTTGTCCAGATTGATGATTCTGTATTCCGGATACTTGTTTACAAACAGTCTCACCACGTGCGAGCCTATGAATCCTGCCCCACCGGTAATTATTATTGTCCGCTTCATTATCAAACTCCCAAATTAAATCGTATTGAAACCAGCCTTGTTCAGTTTACGTCTTAAAAAAAAGCCCGGATGAAATGCCTCTATCCTGTCCAGCTGCGACAGCGAATGAAGGTCTGTCGCCATACAGCTGTACATATTGCGACGTAGCAGATAATTCAAAATCGTGCCGGACTGCTGCCCGTAGATTCCTGTCAGTGACAATATGTTCATCTGCAGACGGCATCCCATCTCAGTTATCCTGTCAAAATCCGATAAGTTCTCCACCATATAGACATATCGCTCGGGATGCGCCAGAATCGGCCGCAGTCCGGCCATGTTAAGTTCAAACAGTGTCTGCTCCAGGTTCGGACTACGGTAGTAATATGACATTTCCACAAGTATGGAGCCATCGGAATAGGTCAGCAGCTCATCGGCACGCGATGATACGCGTTTCTCAAATCCACCCACAACCATATATTCAGCCGCAAGCGATGTGGTGACGCTGAAGTCGGAAGGTATCTGTTCACAGAACACCCGGTACGCCTCTCTGTGACTGTCCTCGCTGACATTCGGATAGACATCGGGATTCAGATGCGGAGTGAATACGAACTCCCTGCATCCCGCCTCGGCCATCCGCCCCATAGCTTTAATGGAGTCCCGTACATCCTGAAATCCGTCATCGGCGGCAGGAAGCAGATGGTTATGTATGTCTTTGTCGGACAATCTCATCAAGTACAATGTTATTTACTCAAAGTAAGAACCATTGATACAACAGCAATAGTCGTAGTGATGGATGACAGTACCACGCTCCAGATGCCTGTAGCAGTAGTGGCCGTCTTTACTCTGGTCGGGCTTGGCGGAACGACAATGACATCGTTCTGCTGCAGATAGAAGTATGGTGAGTCCAGCAGATGACTGTCTTTCAAATCAACAGTATAGTGTTTCTGAACCCCATCAACCTCGCGGATAAGCAATATACCCTCACGCTCGGCAGTCAGGCTGAGATCACCTGCCTTGCCAAGGGCCTGCAGTATATTGATCTTCTCCGAGTCGAAAGTGAAGGTTCCCGGTGCACGAACCTCACCCAGCACAGTAATCTTGTAATTCTTGAAAGACACATAGACGATAGGATTCTGCACGTCCTTGCCTATCTCGGCTGTAAGATATTCCACCAGCTGGCTGCGCGTCATCCCCTCCACGTGAATCTTGCCGATAATCGGGAACTCAATGTCGCCATTCACATCAACCAGATACGAAAGCGTGGACTGTTCCGGATTTGTACTATAGCCACCTGTCGGCATCTCATTCAATGTCAGATTGTACGGTGCAGTCACAGTCTTGTCAGGTCCGCTCACTACTATGGTCAGACGGTCGTCCTTCTTTATAACGGCCTCGTACTCTGAAGTCAGCTTGTTCAATTCCACATCATCGATATTCTGGAAATACACTATGTCCTTGTATGACGTACAACTGCTGACAAGCAATATGGTGACAACAACTGCTGACAGTCCGAATTCAAATCTTCTCATAAGAAGCTGTTTTGAAATGTTCGATTAAAAATGTTATGAAAGATTTTCGAGATGAAAATTTGGTTATTTGAAGGAGTGATGGGGTTCCATCATGACTGAAAAGAAACGAATTTTCAGCCGGAAAGATTTTATAAAAGATTAATTGGAACATTTCAAAACAGCTTC
>JAZRYP010000045.1:0-9106 GCA_045600825.1 Bacteroidaceae bacterium | reverse complement strand
TTGGGATAGACGCAGTCAATCCCACCAAAACTGCTTTGTTTGGGATAGACACAGTCAATCAAATAATTTTACTACCTTTGGTAAGCATTTACATAGAAGATGAAAAGACTGACAGTAATCTCCGGCGCCGGCATAAGCGCCGAATCCGGAATGAAGACATTCCGTGGAAGTGACGGCCTATGGAACGATGTCCCTCTTGAGGAAATATGCACACCGCGAGCTCTGATCAGAAATCACCGGCGTGTAATGGAATTCTACAACGACCTGCGTCAGAAACTCGAGCACATACAGCCAAACGAAGCTCACAGGATACTTGCCGAGATGCAGGACAGCTACGATGTCAACATCATCACGCAGAATGTTGACAATCTGCACGAGAGGGCAGGGAGCCGCAATGTCCTCCACCTGCACGGCGAACTGACAAAAGTCCGCCCTATGGATTGCTACACAGAATCGGACGGCTATTCCACCAGATATGTACAGGATATAGGTTACAGATGTGTGCGTGAGGATGAGACAGGCGGTCCCGGAAATACGCGGTTACGTCCTCATATTGTATTCTTCGAGGAAGCGGTCCCAAATCTTGGAAAGGCTGTGGATATCGTTATGCAGTCAGATATATTGTTGATAATAGGTACCTCACTGCAGGTATATCCGGCTGCGATGCTTCATACTTACGCTCCATACGGATGCAGAATATATATAATCGATCCCGACGAGTCTCCTGCCGGTGCCATACACGGTGTCACGCATATAAAGAAAGTGGCCACAGAGGGAATGATAGAATTTAAGTTGTTGATTTCAAGTATTGTATGAAGTTGTCCATAAAGTGTTTATTCGCACCTTTCATTCTGTCGGCATTCAATACATCATACATATTGCTGGCCGATAACATTCACACTAAGGCAGAATGCATGATAGCCATTCTATTATTCGTCCTTATTTTTCTGACAATAGTATGTACGGATATCGCATTACGCTACTGGGCCGGTAAAAATGTCGTATGGCATTCCACCACATCACCTGGACGTACAGTCAGGGCATACGTGGTATTTGTCGCATTCATCCTGCTGATTGTCAATTTTGCGGGCATATTCACGACAGACATATTGCTCCTGCATCAGACAGACATTACCGACATCGTAAAAGCAAATCTTGTAACAGTCCCTGTCATATTCCTGTATTACTCATTGCTAAAGGAAAGGAGCAGGAATATAATATCCACTGACGCATCAGGCATAGACACATCGCGTAAAAGCAAATCACACATCTATTTGAAGTCATCCGACGGCACGGTAAAAAGGATATTTCTGGACGACATACTTTTCATCCAGAGTATGGAGAAACATATAATCATCCATTCAGCGGCGGCCAAGGAAACCGTGGCCGTCACAACGAAGAAAATACTCTCAATGCTTCCTGAATCAATGTTTGTCCAAACGCACAGATCATACATCGTGAACAGAAACAGGATATACGCCATAAGCGGCAATGACGTGATTGTCTCCGGAGCAGTAATACCGATAGGGAGGAGCTTCCGGAACGTGCTGTATCCTAAATCTCAGATATAAGCCGGTTGGCCAGTTCTTCATTGTCGGCAGCACGTATTATGATATGCGATATGCTGCTTTCCGACTCCGCGTATGCGTACATATACTCAATTGCAATGCCCGCCTCGGACAGCTTATCCATAGCCTTGGCCATAGAGCCGGGAACATTGCTGCTTTCCAGATACACTACGTTGTTGATGCTTACACCGTACGACTTTGACTTGAGCAGATTGTAGGCTCTGTCAATATCATCATTGTCAACGAGTATTCTGGCCAGTCCGAAATCATTACTCTCAGATACCGTAAAGCACTTGAGATTGATATTGTTCTCACCGAGCAGTCTGGCTATCCCGGCAAACTGACCGTTACGGTTCTCCAAAAAAACTGATATTTGTCTGATAAGCATAACTGGAAGGTTTTTGTCATTCAAACTTACGGTGATCTATGGCACGTTTTGACTTGCCTGTAGAACGCTCAATGGTATTCGGCTGTACAATCCTTATTTCAGGCTGAATGCCGATGACATTCTGTATGCGTGATGTCAGGCGCTCCCTGATACGTACAAGCTGGTTGATCTTGTCCGTATAGAACTCAGGCTTCACCTCAACCTGAATCTGGAATGTGTCGGTATTGTCAACCCTGTCAACCTCTATAAGGAAATACGGCTCGTATTCCGGGAATTCCAGCAATATGGACTCAATCTGCGACGGGAACACGTTCACGCCCCTTATGATAAGCATATCATCGCTTCTGCCCAGAATCTTTCCCATACGCACAGTCGTGCGGCCACATTCGCAAGTATCATAATTGAGTGTGGTCAAATCGCGTGTACGATACCTTATCATAGGCATTCCCCATTTGTCAAGAGTGGTGAATACCAACTCTCCACGCTGACCCGGCCCAACAGGCTTCAATGTGACAGGATCGACAATCTCCGGATAGAACAGATCCTCCGATATATGAATGCCGTTCTGACACTCACATTCTCCGCCGACACCAGGTCCGCTGATCTCTGTCAGTCCGTATATGTCATACGCCCTGATGTGCAGTTTATCCTGTATCTCATGGCGCATATTCTCTGTCCACGGCTCCGCACCGAATATCCCTATCCTTAACGAAAGTGAATCAACGGGAATGTCGTATTTATTCATCTTCTCAGCCATATACATCGCATAAGATGGGGTGCAGGCCAAAGCTGATGTGCTGAAATCAGACATCATCTGCAGCTGCTTGACCGTGTTCCCCGTGCCTGCTGGAATGACCGTCGCTCCAATTCTCTGAACGCCGTAATGCAGGCCAAGACCACCTGTAAACAGGCCGTAGCCGTATGCTATCTGTATAAGGTCCGATGAGTTTAGCCCGAATGACGTCAGACAGCGTGCAACTGCCTCAGACCAGTTCTCCAGGTCCTTCTCCGTATATCCCACGACAATCGGTTTCCCGGTAGTACCTGAGGAGGCATGTATGCGTATGATGTCAGACATCGGCACGGCCATCATACCGAACGGATAATTATCACGAAGATCGTGCTTTACCGTAAACGGCAGTTTTACAATATCATCTATTGAACTGATATCCTCCGGCCTTACACCACATTCATCAAATTTCCTCTTGTAGAACAGTGAGTTATTATAGGCATGCGCTACAATACGCTTCAACTTCTCTCCCTGCAGCACCCGCATCTTCTCACGCGGCATACATTCAATTTCCCTGTTCCAAATCATTTTTCACCGATTTGATATTCCAACGCAAAATTAGAAAAAGAATATCGTAACTTTGCGCCGATTTAAATAAAAGGTGGTTTTCACGATGAGTAACGTATATATCTTGGGAATTGAGTCATCCTGCGATGACACTTCAGCTGCGGTATTGCGCGATGGAGAGCTTCTGTCAAACGTGACCGCCAGCCAGAAAGTGCACGAAGAATACGGTGGGGTAGTACCGGAACTCGCATCCAGGGCTCACCAGCAGAATATAGTGCCAGTAGTTGACACGGCATTGAAAAGGGCTGGAGTCACGAAGGAACAATTGTCCGCTGTCGCATTCACCAGAGGTCCCGGCCTGATGGGGTCGCTTCTTGTCGGCGTCTCATTTGCAAAAGGGTTTGCAAGAGGCCTCAACATACCTATGATAGAGGTCAATCACCTGCAGGGACATATAATGGCACATTTCATAAAGCAGCCCGGCGAGGAGCCGGACACTCCGGAGTTCCCATTCCTGTGTCTGCTGGTATCCGGGGGCAACTCTCAGATTGTCAAGGTCGATTCCTACAATAAGATGACTATATTGGGACAGACCATCGACGATGCGGCAGGCGAGGCCATAGACAAATGCTCCAAAGTTATGGGATTCGGTTATCCGGGAGGGCCGATAATAGACAGGCTCGCACGTCAGGGAAATCCCAAGGCATACACATTCAGCAAGCCGGACATCGCCGGATACAACTACAGCTTCAGCGGATTGAAGACATCGTTCCTGTATCATCTTAGGGACTGGGTCGCAGAGGATCCGGATTTCGTTGAGCATCACAAGGAGGATCTTGCAGCCAGTCTGGAGCGTACGATAGTTGACATTCTTATGAAAAAGCTGAGAATGGCCGTCAAGGATACCGGTATCCGTCAGGTGGCGGTGGCCGGAGGCGTATCGGCAAACACAGGTCTGCGCGAGGCGTTTCTTGACCACGCCGCCAGATATCATTGGAAAGTCTTCATTCCGAGATTCTCTTATACGACAGACAATGCCGCTATGATAGGGATAACCGGATATTACAAATATCTGGATGGAGATTTCTGCAATATTGACGTACCCATATTCTCAAATACGGTTATATGATTCGTTTCGGGCAAAAAATATTCAGTTTTGTTTGGAAATGAGCAAATAATAATGTTACTTTGCACCCTGTTTTCGGGATTGTAGTAAAAACGAACAAAAAATTAAGATAAAATGTCGAGAATTTGTCAGATTACCGGTAAGAAGGCAATGGTTGGCAACAATGTTTCCCATTCAAAAAGGAGAACCAAGAGAACTTTCGAGGTCAACCTTTTTACCAAGAAGTTCTATTATGTTGAGGAGGACTGCTGGATTAGCCTTCGCCTCAGTGCTGCCGGCCTGAGGGTTATAAACAAGAAGGGCCTTGACGCTGCTCTCAAGGAAGCTGTCGAGAATGGCTATTGTGACTGGAAGGACATTAAAATAATCGCTTAAATCCAAGGGGAGTACAGTACTATGTCAAAGAAAGTAAAAGGAAATAGGGTTCAGGTCATTCTTGAATGCACTGAGCACAAGGATAGCGGTCTGCCAGGCACATCACGCTATATCACTACCAAGAACAGGAAGAATACTCCTGAGAGACTTGAGCTTAAGAAATACAACCCGATTCTGAAGAGGGTAACTGTTCATCGCGAAATAAAGTAAATCTGTAAACTATGGCAAAAAAGGTTGTTGCTACCCTTCGTACGGGTAAGGTACAGATGGCCAAGGTCATCAAGATGGAGAAATCACCTAAGACTGGTGCATACATTTTCACTGAGCAGATTGTTGCTGAAGAGAACTTGAAGGACGCTCTCAAGTAATTCAGCATTACAAAAATACGATATGGAAGGAACGGTCGGAACATTATCCGGCCGTTCTTTATTTCTATACATTGTTTTATATTTCGGAATTTGTTAACTTCGCAACAATTATGAGTATATTCTCTATTTTCTCGCGAGACAAAAAGCAGGTCCTTGACCAAGGTTTGGCAAAGACCAAGGAAAGTGTTTTCCAGAAATTATCCAGAGCGACGTTCGGCAAATCAAAAGTTGATGATGAAGTCCTGGACAATCTGGAGGAAGTCTTGATCACATCAGATGTAGGTGTTGAGACTACATTGAAAATAATCAGGAGAATAGAAGAACGCGTGGAGCGCGACAAATACCTCAATGCCGGAGAATTGAATTCAATCCTGCGTGATGAGATATCAAAGCTTCTGTTGGAGAACAACAATGAGAATCAGAGCGATTTCTCCATTCCGGACGGACGAAGGCCATACATCATACTTGTAGTCGGAGTAAACGGCGTTGGCAAGACCACTACGATAGGTAAGCTTGCATATCATTTCAAGCAGAAAGGATATAAGGTCGTTCTCGGAGCCGCAGATACATTCCGTGCCGCAGCAGTCGAGCAGCTTCTGGAATGGGGCAGGAAGGTTGATGTTCCTGTCATTCATCAGAAAATGGGCTCTGATCCGGCATCGGTAGCATACGATACCGTAAGTTCAGCTATAGCCACCAATGCCGATGTCGTACTGATTGACACAGCGGGCAGGCTTCATAATAAAGTCGGTCTGATGAATGAACTGTCCAAGATAAAGAACGTCATGGGCAAGGTCGTTCCAGGAGCACCTGACGAGGTGATGCTCGTTCTTGACGGTTCAACAGGACAGAATGCGTTTGAACAGGCAAAGCAATTCACATTGGCAACGGAAGTCACATCATTGGCCATAACCAAGCTTGACGGGACAGCCAAAGGAGGTGTCGTGATAGGTATCTCGGACCAGTTCCACATCCCTGTCAGATATGTAGGACTGGGCGAGAAGGCCGATGACCTGCAGGTGTTCTCACGCGCAGAATTCGTGGATTCTCTGTTTGGAAATGATTGAGACAAGATGAGAAAGGGTATTGTTGACGTAATCACGATGGGGTGTTCAAAGAATCTTGTCGATTCCGAGAAACTGATGCGTCAGTTCGAAGCTGTCGGCTTGAAAGTACGCAATGACCCGTCTGTTCCGGCAGGAGAAATCGTGGTTATCAATACTTGCGGATTCATCGGTGACGCGCAGCAGGAATCAATAAATATGATTCTGGAATGCTGTGAGCTTAAAAAGAGAGGGAACATAGGCAGGCTATATGTTATGGGATGTCTGTCTGAAAAATACCGCAAGGAGCTGATGGCAGAGATACCGGAAATCGACGGATTCTACGGAAAATTTGACTGGAACCGTATTCTTACAGACATCAAGGCTGTATGGCACCCAGAGCTGGAACTGGATCGCCATATCACGACTCCGCCGCATTATGCATATCTGAAAATTGCCGAGGGATGCAGCCGTGGATGCGCATACTGCGCGATACCTATTATGACAGGTCCATACAAGTCGCGGAGCATTGACAGTATATTATCAGAAGCGGAACTGCTTGCCGGAAAAGGTGTCAAAGAGATTCAGCTTATAGCCCAGGATTTGACCTTCTATGGCCGTGACAGCTATCACAGACCAATGATTGCCGAGTTGGTCGAGCGGCTGTCTGACATTAAGGGAATTGAATGGATAAGACTGCACTATGCCTATCCTGACAGTTTTCCAATGGACTTGCTGAGAGTTATCAGAGAAAGGGATAATGTATGCAGATATCTTGATATTGCGCTGCAGCATATCAGCGATCCTGTATTAAAACGGATGAGACGGAATATCACTGCCTCACAGACTTACGACCTGATTGATGCTTTCCGTTCGGAAGTACCGGGAATACACATCAGGACAACGCTTATGGTCGGATTCCCAGGTGAGACGGAAGATGACTTTGAGCAGTTGATGGACTTCGTACGTACCGGACGTTTTGAGAGAATGGGGGCATTCGCATACTGTGAGGTTGACGGCACCTGGTCTGCGATGCATCTGACAGACGATGTTCCGGAAGATGTCAAGCAGGCACGCCTGTCAATGCTTATGAGGCTCCAACAGGACATCTCATATCAGATTGCCCAGGAGAAAACAGGAAAGACATTCAAGACAATCATAGACCGGAAGGAAGGAGAGTATTATGTGGGAAGGACAGAGTTTGACTCACCGGAAGTTGACCCGGAAGTCCTGATACCGGCAGCAGGCCGACAACTTGTCCGTGGACATTTCTACAATGTCAGGATAGACAGTGCGGAGGCTTTTGATTTATACGGAACCGTTGACTGATTTAATATTCAAGCAAATGAACCACAAGGAATTTCTCACAGCATTGTCCGGCAAATGCGGGCTCACTGTCGAAGAGGCCGACAGACAGGTTGGAATTTTACTTTCTGTCATGAAAAAGACATGGTCTGAAGGTGATTCAATAAGTATATCCGGATTCGGTATTCTTGAGGTCAGGAAGAAGAAAGAAAGGGTGTCGGTAAATCCCGGTAACGGACAACGTATGCTGATACCGCCAAAACTTACACTGAATTATAAACCCAGCGCTTTGCTGAAAGATAAGATCAATTAAGCTATGGATAACAAAATCAATCTATCTCAGCTTACAGAACTTTTCTGTGAGGTATCCGGTCTTGGGAAAGGCGTCTCCACAGCTTTTGTCAAATCTTTTTTTGAGACAATAATAGAAGAGGTCTCTGCCGGTGAGCAGGTTCGTATTAAAGGGTTCGGTGCATTCAAACAAATATTGATAAGTGACAGGGAAAGCGTCAATGTCAATACGGGAGAAAGGATTGTAATTCACGGACATCAGAAAATTTCTTTTACTCCCGAGCCTGAACTGAAGGCTTTCATAAACAAGCCATTCAACAGTTTTGAGACCGTTCTCATTGACACTCCAGTACAGGCAACCAAAGAAAAGTCTGTCACGCCAGAACAGGAAACGCTTGCAGTTGATAATCCGGAACCGGAGCCAACACCGGAAGTGGAAACGGAACCAGAGCCGGAACCGATACTGGAACAGGAAACAGAAGCGGAAAAACCGGAACTGGAATCAGAGCCTGAATCAGAATCAGAATCAAAGCCAGAGCCCGAAGCTGACACAGTTCCAACAGAGCCTGACATATCCGCTAATGGTAAAAAAAGCAAATCAAAGCCTGCAAGAAGGTTCAGAAGTCTGTTGACAATATGTATAATACTACTGACTATCCTGATCATATCGTATTGCGTATGGCCTCTTAACATTATCCATACTATGAGGAAAGGTATGGAAAGCATGGAGAGCACTACAGACAACACGGAATTATCCGTCAAGTCCGTCGATATTGTCAGATACGTGGATACAACAGCAATACAGGAAGTTGCTGATGACATTGAGAAGTCAGAAGGCACAGTGCTACCAGAGAGCATTCCGCAGAAGGAAGTTCAACCCGCCACACAGCAGAGTGAAACTGCAAGCCGGACTTCTGACAGCAAAGTTCTGGAATCAAAGTTTACGCTGACGGCCTCCGATATTGCAAAACCTCTTGAACAATTCACTATCGGCGATACCACAGCATACAGAATGACCGATATAAACCTTGCCACACATATCCTCAAGTCTGGAGAGACTCTGGCAAAGTTGTCGCAGCAATATTACGGCACGAAAAAACTATGGCCATATATAGCTGCATACAACAAAATAACCGATGCCAATTCTACAAGCGTAGGTATGAAGCTGAAGATTCCTGTATTGGTGTGCAAGTAACAATCTTTCTTAGAAGCTGTTTAAATTTGTTCGATTAAAAATTTTATGAAAGATTTTCGAGATGAAAATTCGCTTGTTTGAGGGAGCAATGGGGCTCCATTGTGACTGAAAAGAAACGGATTTTTCAGCCGGAAAGATTTTATAAAAGAT
>JAZRYP010000044.1:0-3428 GCA_045600825.1 Bacteroidaceae bacterium | reverse complement strand
GTCCTTGATATTCGGGCACGAGGATGCCGGAGGAGCGAAGGAGAATGCTACGTGCGTCAACTGTCACGCCTTTTCGTCCTGTGACCCGTCCACACTTCATCTGCATATCCGCGGAAAGATGGGCGGCACACTCATAAACGGCGATGTATTCAATTTGAAAAACCCGGAGGAGGGCGGTCCGAACCCAACGTATGTAAATTGGTCACAAGACGGAAGGTTCATCGCCTATTCTGCGGAGAAAGTGAAGCAGTGGTTCAATTCTGCCGCCGGCGAGATACTTGAGGTCGCTGATGTCAGCTCGGAAATACTAATCTATGATGTTGAGGCGAATGCCATCCGCAAGCAGCCGGCGATTGATTCCACAAAGAGAGTTCTGATGCCTGTTTTCGGACCTGCTACAGACAGGATATATTTCTGCGCCGCAGAGCCGCAGGATTCTGTTGCCAATGTCAGGTACGGACTTTATTCCATACCTTTCAACCCGCAGACGGGCCTGTGCTATGGAGAAAGCAGGTGCGAAATCAGCCCGGAGGAAGGATCTGTAAGTTTTTCGCGAGTTTCCTATGACGGAAAGTTCCTGATGTACGCGATGGGGCCACACGGTTATTTCCACGCCTGGCACAAGGATTCTGACCTCTATCTTCTGAATCTTGAAACGGGGGAGCGCAGGGCATTGAAAGAAATCAACAGCGACGATAGTGAGAGCTGTCACAGCTGGTCCCTTTCCGACAGATGGATAGTATTCGGTTCCAGACGTATGGACGGCCTCTACACTCGTCCGTACATTGCACATATCAACGAGAATGGAAATTGCTCAAAACCTTTCCTTCTTCCCCAGAAGGATACAGAGTATTATCTTACCAGTATGTTTTCTTTTAACCTTCCGGAGTTTATTAACGGAGAGGTCGAAATCAAGAAAGAAAGGATTTTCCAGGGTCTGAAAAATCCAAAGCAGGTGAATAAATAAAAAAAGTCCGGACTTTCGCCCGGACTTTCATTAGGTATAAGATTTTATTCACTGAGCAATTCTTCAAGGTCAGGACCACCAGGGAACGAGAGGAGACATTGATACAAACCAAATCCACCAAGTCCGTCAATGTAGTAGTATGGTGTGAACTGAACTAATTTCTCATCCAAAAAGACACAACTTGCATCGGAAGAGCCTTTGACAGATGGGAGATATGCCTTGATGTCGTCACCAGGAACACCATCATACCAAAGACCGGTGAGCCAGAAGTTGTTCCAAGTAACTGACATAGTAGCTTCATCCTTGACCCAGAATTCGATGTATTCGCAAGGAGTTGCCTCTGCTTCAGCAGGTCCCCAAGATGCGATACGCTGAGCCTTGTCAGCATAAGGTGCCATAATACGATAGCGAAGTGCTCCGTCCGGGCTCTGGAGGATAGTACAGTTTGCGATACCAAAACTGGTGCTTGTTTCCAATACAAGCGCATCGTAGAACTGACCTACGCCAAGGTCCTTCCAAGCTTTAACGCAGGAGAAGGCCGCTGTAACTGCGGTGTACTGAGATGTGTATGCCTCAGATGTTACGGTTACCTCGACTACATATGAATCAGTCGCACTAAGTTTGTCGTAATCATATGCCACATAAGCATTTGCGGTATTTGATCCGGCTGCAAATGAGACTGTATTGCTCTGGAGAGAGAAGATGCCGGATGGATCGTTCAGCTCTACGGTGACATCAATAGCTCCATTAGTGTTATTTCTGACGAAAGGAACTTCAATAGGGGTGCCGTTGAGATCCAGATTAGACGGCACTGAGAGATCCGGAGTGACCACGCAAGTCGCGGTACTAGGTTCGCCCGGAACATACTCAGGAGCCTTCTCAACGCAGGATGAAATACCCAGTGTCAAGACACATCCAAGAAGTATAGCGAATATTTTATTTGCTTTCATAATGTATCGGATTAGTTAATTAAAATTCTTTGGTTGAGTTCTTAACCTTTTCGGTAGGGTCCGGGTTGTTTGGAGTCTGCATAACACCGTCAATCTCGGTAGGAGTTGCATCCTCAGTGATAATATACTCGTTGTTTTCGATTTCACTCTGAGGAATGACAAAGTTCCAGAACGGGCTGACCTCTTCAATTTCATAACGCTCAGTATCGTGGATAACGTTTGAACCAGGATACCAGGTGATGATACCCGGACGGATACGCTTGGCGTCGAAGTAACCTACACCTTCACCGAAGAATTCAACACGCTTCTGGAAGAGCACCTCCTCGGAGAAGTTCTTCACGAATCCTTCGCTGAAACGGGATTTTGCTACCTCGTATGAATAACCAGGGTCACGGTATGTCTTCATAAAGCTTTCGAGAAGAGCAACACCTGCTGATTCGCCCTGGCTCAAGCCTACAGCCTCAGCTTCGATGAGGTACATTTCCTCAACACGCATCATAGGGAAGTCAACTGCGCCACCGACTGAATAGGTCTCCCAATCACCGGCCTTACAGCGGATCTTGAATGACATATAGTCAGGAAGATCTTCGAAAGGATATGCCTTAAGGTAACCATCAGAACCCCATGCATAATAATCTGCAGGGTATGTCTCACGGTCCGGATCGATAAAGGAGCGCTTGCGGAAGTCGCTGCGGTTCAATCTGTCATAGAGCCATTTGTGGATGGCCATCTGGGTGAGTGAGTTGTATCCCCAGTCAGATTCGCCTGCGAGGAATCCTGTAGGATTACAGAGGTTACCCATATTGTTGGCAGAAATTGAATAGTACCACATCCAGGAATTGTTGCCTGAAGCGTCGCAGAAAGCCTGTTTAGGATTGTGCCACTGAGCTTCTGTAAGAGGGGTCTTGCCTGATTCGTTGATGGCCTTTCTTGCGTATTCTGCAGCCTTTGCATAATCCAACGTAGCCATATACATACGAGCCTTGAGACCGTAAACTACTGCAAGTGAAGGATATCGGTTGTTTGACGGTACGTATCCTGTACTGGTGAAGAGTGCTTCAGCATTGTCAAGGTCTGAGATAACCAATGCCGCCATTGCCTCCTTAGGAGCACGTGCTGATTTGTACTCTGACTCTTCCTCTGCACTTGAAAGGATGATAGGAGCTGTGAGTCCTTCAATCTTAGAACAGTCTGTGTACTTGTTCGGAGCCGGGAGGTACATATTGTAGATATCGTGATACATAAGTGCGCGATATACGTATGCGGTACCAAGATATGACTTCACGTCGTTATTGAGTTCATCCTCCCTTCCGTAAAGTGGGCCGATGATATCGTTGGCACTCTTTACGAATTTGTAGAGAGACATAAACGGAACGGTCTGACGGCTATTGTTATACTTCATAACATAACCGTATGATCCGGTATAACCTGTCCACCAGTCGTAACCGATGGTAGCGGAATTGTTTACGAAGTCGCAAAGCATACGTGCGTATGTAATCTGGAGACCTGCG
>JAZRYP010000043.1:0-13846 GCA_045600825.1 Bacteroidaceae bacterium | reverse complement strand
GAATATATTCTGCTCATCATTGAGCCAGTACTCTGCAATGTCCTCGTCGGTTTCGGAACAAAGGACAATGCCAAGCGTAGGATTGTCATCCTCAGCACGCACCATCTTGTCATACATGTTCACATACATCTTCATCTGCCCTACATCCTGATGGGTTATCTTGCCTACTTTCAAATCAACAAGCACAAAGCACTTGAGACGGAAATTGTAGAATACCAGATCAATGTAGTAATTATCATTCTCTGTCCGCACCAGTTTCTGCCGCTCCACAAACGAGAATCCCTTGCCCAGTTCAAGCAGGAACTGCTGCAGATTGCTGAGTATGGCTTTTTCCAGTTCGCTCTCCATAAAAGCATTGGCCGGCGACATGCCCAGGAATTCCGCCACCACAGGATTCTTGACAAACTCCAGCTTGTCGGCATCAAAATCCTTTGTCAGTGCCTTCATCTCCGCCACTATGGGTTCTTTCTGTTGCGACATCAACAGACGTTCATAGTACTGCGTAGAGATGTTCCTGTTCAATGTGGCATAGCTCCACATCTGTTCCGATGCCTCCTTGAGATACCAGTCGCGGGCGGCCTCTGATGAAACCTGCATAATACGCTTATAATGAGACCATGACAAAATTCGCCACGGTGTAGCGAATATTTCAGGAAACGTCAGATAGAACTGGCGCATATAGTAAAGCGTTCCTGCCGAAAAGCCTTTTCCGAACTCTTCGGTAAGTGCAGCGGAGAGTTGTTTGAGCAGCTGCTTGCCATAGTCGGCACGCTCCTTGCCCTGCTGCTCCTCTTCCACAATGCGCTTGCCAATGAGCCAATACGATTGTACCATAGCCTGGTTGACGGCAGCGTATGCCTGCTGTCGTGCCTGTGCTACAATCTGTTTTATATCAGCAATAAAATTGCCTGTCGTTTGAATATCTGTCATGGTTAATTGGAATTATTCGAATACTTGTTTCAGGAGTGCCTGCTTCAGCGCGTCGCACTCTTTGCAGATTTGGTCGTAGTTTGATTGGAGTTGAGCGACATTAGATTTAATTGAATCAAGAGTATCAACGATGGATTGTTGCTCAGATAGAGATGGCAAATGGCACACGACATCCTTCATTGACTTATTAGAGATTACAGGTTGAGCAGTTTGCGATGCATACTGATTTAAGTTTAAGTGTGATAATTCATATACCAAATATGACTGGCAAGGAAATTCAGAAATATTCATAATCATGAAAGCGTTATCTGTAACCCAGATTTTTTCATCTGTAAAATGAATATTGCCACATAGAGCTCCGACCCTACCAATAAGGATTTGGGGACCGTCGACATTCCAAGCGTTATGCATTCCAGTAATGCCATTCCCACCATAAACCGGATATGGGCCTTCAATTTGTTCCTTTGTTGAAAGGTTATCTCCACTTTTTAATTTTACCAATCCTATTAACTTCTTTTCAGTCCAGCCGTCTTTAGGTTCGAGGAGGGATTTGAGGGACGCTTGGAAGAGGGCTTTTGCTTCGGTCAGGGCTTTCTCGGCATTGGCCTTCATCGCGTCGATCTTCGCAAAAGAAGAATCAAGATAGTCAACGATGGATTGTTGCTCATCTAAATTATCCGTAACACGAACGATTCGTTCGCCATAGTCTCGAAAATAAATATGCGGAATTGCTGCCCCTTGTCTATATGCACTCAAATCTAGACTTTTCAAACAATAACCGATATAATTGATGTCGTAGCCATCTTTAGGCTGTATATATTGCAAAGTCCCGATAATAGAACTTTGCGCAGGCATAAAACTAACACGACCTATACCAGAACCATCTTTAACAATTGCGATATAATTGTCTTTTTGATGAAATGTATCAATGTGACCAATTATACCACTAGCACCAAATACCGGATACTTTCCCTTCTTTCCCTCTACGTCTTTCTGTTTAAGATTTGAAGAGCCTTTGTCGCAAATGTCTTTAATTCTTAGCTCTTTCATTGTTCGTCCTCCTGTTCGTAATAATAGGAATAATTTATGCCCTTCATGAACATTTCGCGGCTGTTGATGTCGTCATTCAGGGCGCCTTGCAGCAGTCAATTTCAGTTGACTACAAATTGTAGCCAACTCATTTCCCGCTTGCTTCAATCTGGTCTTTAATACGCTCCAGTATTTACGCGGATTGGGGCTTTCCGTTATAGCCATCACGACATCGACGGCAGAGAAGAACCATTTGCACTCCTCTTCACTCCAAACGGCTCTAACCTCACGGTCATTATAGAAACGTATGGATATTTTCTGCTGTCCGTCTTTCATTTCAGCATCTCCAGTAATTCGTCAATAATACTCTGGTTCTCCTGATTGAGGTCGGCGATAGCTGCGGCAATCTCGGACGGGGTGCGGTCATCAACCGTCTCCACCTTATTGGGGTTCTTTACAGAGAGGTCGAACGAATTGTCAAGGTCGGCCACATTGACTGTCCACGAATGGTCAGACTCAGCCTTGGTCTGCTGCAGTGCGATGAAGTCTGCCATATCGGCCTCGGTCAAGGGCTGTGTCTTTGTGAAGTGCTTATTGACCTGATAGTACCAGATTTTTTCAGTCGGCTCGCCCTTGGTAAAGAACAGGACTACAGTCTTGACGCCGGCACCGGTAAACACTCCGCTTGGGAGGTCCAGAACAGTATGCAGATTGCACTCTTCCAAGAGCGTTTTGCGGACAGCACTTGCATCGCCGTTTGACAGGAAGGTGTTTTTGATGACGATACCTGCGCGGCCTCCGGCCCTCAGTATCTTGATGAAGTGCTGCATGAACATGTAAGCCGTTTCGGAGGTGCGAATCTCAAAGTTCTGCAGAACCTCGCCGCGTTCGTTGCCGCCAAAAGGCGGATTGGCAAGGACTATATCCTTACGGTCGGACTCCTGAATGGTTGCCAGATTAGTGGCAAGAGTATTGCCGTGGGTGATGTTCGGTGCGGAAACGCCGTGGAATATCATATTCATGGTAGCGATGATGTACGGCAGTCCCTTCTTCTCCTTGCCGTAGAAAGTGTCGTGCTGAAGAGTATCGTGGTCCTTGACGGACTTGATTTTGTCCTTCATGTAGAGGAAAGCCTCGCAGAGGAACCCGGCGGAACCACAGGCAGGGTCATAGACAGTCTCGCCAATCTTGGGATCAACCACCTTGACTATGCTGCGGATTAGAGGACGCGGTGTGTAATATTCGCCTCCATTGCGTCCGGCATTACCCATCTTCTGGATATTGCTTTCGTAGAGGACGGTCATTTCGTGTTTGTCATCGGCACTCTGGAATTGGAGTTCGTCAATCATGTTGATGATTTCGCGCATGTTGAAGCCGGAACGAATCTTGTTGTGCAGCTCGCCAAAGATTTCACCTACCTTGTATTCAAGCGTGTCAGTGGCCGATGCGTTCTGCTGAAATGCCTTGAGGTACGGAAACAGTTTCTGGTCAACAAACTCCACAAGGTCGTCGCCGCTCATTGCGTTGACCATATCAAGTACCATCTTGCCTGTCTGCGGATCCTTCTTCTTGGGGGCTGCCCACTGGCTCCAGCGGTAGTAACCTGTTACGAGACGCTTGTATGTCTTGCCATCGAGTTCGGCTTCTTCCTCGCGCTCTGTCTCCAGGTCATCAAGATACTTCAGGAACAGCATCCACGACTTCTGCTCCAGGTAATCCAATTCACTTCCGCATCCCTGTTCCTTCCAGAGAATCTGATCTATCGCTTTGAATGTATTTTCGTATTTCATACAGTCAGGCTATTTTGATGCCAGGCCTCCGAAAGGTCGCTCTTCCGGAGGCTGGTCAAGATGGAAATTTCTTTCAATTTGTAGTAACTGCTCAGGTAACCTTATTTCAGAAGGTCTTGTAGATTCCGACGGAGATGCTGTTGATCAAGTGCAGATTGAAGCCTGTAACCTTGTTGTATCCGATATTTCCTATGCGACCGGCGATTGACCAGTTGTTCTTGATGTTGCACATAAGTCCCGGTGCTGCGCCGACTCCCCATGAAAATTCACTTGCAATGCTGCCGAACTCAGCATACGCATCTGCGAAAAGCGATACAGGACCGAACTTGACGAATTTATACCTGAAATACGGTTCAATGCTGACAGATGTCGATGTTGAGAATGTGATAGGGATGGCAAGACCTAAAGCCATCTTGTCGTTAAAGTTGTAGCCGCCTTCCGGTGCAATGTTGAACACAGCGTGTGTCGATCCGTCGTTACTGTTCAGATCGAAACCCATTCCACCTCCGAGATACCACTGTGCATTGGCTGACAATGAAAGAGCTGCCAATACGATGAATGATGCAAAAACTTTCTTCATAATTTTATAATTTAAAAAGGTTAATTATCCGAATATCCGATTAGCCTGCGCCCCCAAACAAGAACTGCGGCCATAATCCAGCGTGTCAGAAGAATGATATACCAGGTGCCGCCGCAAGCTGCCAGCAGCATCAGGTCTTCAAAATTACTGTGGCTGATACCTATATGAGTATTCAGCAGATCTATGTCGCGCTGTGTTATGGCCTCGCGTTCCAGCTCGTCCAATATGACAGCTGAGCCATACGAGAGACCTACGATGTTGGCAATTATCCAAAGGAATGATGTATTGTGCGGAAGCCCGAAAAATGTCAGCAGCGGTTTGAAGAAACGTGATATGCGTTCAATCACGCCGAATTCATAGAGCAGTCTCTGCACTACATTCAGGAACCATATCAGGCATATCATCCAGCCCGTCAGTCTGGCAAGTCCGAGAGCCCAGTCAGTGAACATAGGCAGGAAATCCGGCTGAATGTCAATGAACGGTATGTCGGACAGGGGTGTCAGATTGCGTACGTACATCGGACGTCCGGGCAGAATCAGGTTGAGAATGATTCCCATTGCCAGCGATGACGCTGTGCGCAGGAGAAAGCAGTACGAGAATGATGTGCCGGTCTTCTTCTGCACGGCGCTCTCCAGAATCATAGCGTGTGCGGCAAGCGACATCGTGCCGAGAATGGTGATTTCGCGTACACTCAGCTCAAGTGTGGAGATGACTGCCACGCAGGAATAGACATTGATGAAGAACCCGCTTACGTATGCCAGTGCAGCTTCGCCGGGCAAACCGAACATCAGGAATGCCGGGCTGACGGCTACGGATATCCATTTCAGGATTCCGGCCCATTTGAGCAGGAACATTACAAACGATACGCTGGCGGTAATCTTGAAAATCCACCATATCGTCCTGAAGGCACGTGGCGTGGCTTTTCGTATGGTTCTCTTTATCTTGCCGGAAACATCTTCCATAGCATAGAGATGATTTCTTGCGCTTTTACTTGATGTTGGGCTTCTCCAGACCGTATCCCTTTTCCTTGTCAACAGTCTTCAAACGGATAGCGAGGAGCAGGGCTATTATGCCGAATACCGCAAAGATGCACATCGGCAGTGTGTAGTTGTACTGTGTGACCTCAGCCCCGTTTACAAGACGTGTGCCGTCAATGCAGTATCTGTCAAGTATGATGCCGATGAGCAGAGGCACAAAGCCGAGACCTATGTTCTGAACCCAGAAAATCAGGGCGTATGCCGAGCCAAGCAGTTTCTGTGGTATTATTTTGGGCACGCTTGGCCACATTGCTGAAGGTACGAGCGAGAATGCCACTCCGAGAATGATCATCACGAAGGCGGCGAACCACCAGTAGTTGAGCAGCGGCAGTGCGAACAGCACGTGGACAAGTATCAGCAGCAGTGAACCGATAATCATTATGGTCGCACCCTTGCCCTTCTTGTCGTAGATACCGCCGAACAGCGGTGTCATAATCAGGTTGCCGAATGGTATGAGGCTTGGGATGATGCCTGCTAATGTGGTTCCTACGCCATATTTGTTCTCCATCAGCGAAGCCGCGTATTTCATGAACGGGAACACGGCTGAGTAGAACATCAGGCAGAGCAGGGCAATAAGCCAGAATCCGCGGTTGGTTATGATCAGTTTGAGGTCGCTCACCTTGAAGGAGTCTTCGTCTTCCAGCGCCTTGATGCTGTGCTGCAATCTATTATGAATATTGGTGTCGCCAACATTGCAGGAGTTCTCATCGTCCCGGGTCTGCTGATACATTTCATTGTCGAACTGACGGTCCATCTTGCAGAATACGAGATACGCAAGGAAACCTATGCACAGCAGTATGGCCGAGAAGAGCAACGGTGCGGACATTGAGAAATGTTTTACTATCATCGGGCAGAACACGAGTGCAGCTGCTGTGCCCAGACGTGCTACGGCAACCTGTACGCCCATTGCGAGTGCCAGCTCGTGGCCTGTGAACCATTTTGCAATGACCTTGCTGACCGTGATTCCGCAGTTCTCCGTACCTACGGCGAAGATTGCGTAGCCCAGACACGCTACAAACACCTGTGTGCGCAGGCCGAATACGGTGCCGGCCTCAGCTTCCGGCGATATATACTGGACTGCGTAGTATTTTATGATGGCTCCGACCAGCATAAGTATGCAGGCGAGTACTCCCGTGAAACGGACACCCATCTTGTCCAGAATGATGCCTCCGAATACCAGCATGAACAGGAATACGTTGAACCAGCAGTACGCCCAGTTGAATGTGCCGAACTCGGCGCTCGTCCAATGCATGTTCTCCTCGAGCATCGTCATCAGCGGTGACAGGGCATCGGTCAGGAAATAGCCCCACATCATTGTGAATGACACAATTACAAGCGCAATCCATCTTGCGGTCTTACTCTCGCTTACTCTTTTTTGATTCTGATTTGCCATCTTGACAGGTCTTTACCTTAATTTCCCGCAAAATTAGCAATTTATGTGAAATATGACTAACTTTGCGACGGCTGTGAAGCCACATTATTATTTATACCATAAATCGTTGTGAATATAGCAGAATTGATGGCGGTATCGCCGATAGACGGACGATATCATTCCAAAACGCAGAATCTTGCGGATTATTTTTCAGAGTTTGCACTTATACGTTACAGGGTAAGAGTCGAGATTGAGTATTTCACCGCATTGTGCGAGTACCCGCTGCCTCAGCTGGCCGCTGTCCCTGCTGATGCTCTGGCCGGACTTCGCATGGTATGGCAGAATTTCTCTGCCGAGGATGCCGGACGTATCAAGGATATAGAAAAGGTGACAAATCACGATGTCAAGGCCGTTGAGTACTTCATCAAGGAGAAATTCGATCAGGTGCCGGAACTTGTGCCTTTCAAGGAGTTCATCCATTTCGGACTGACATCGCAGGACATAAACAATACGGCAGTTCCTCTTTCCATCAGGGAGGCTCTGGACAAGGTCTATATCCCTGCCCTGCAACAGCTAGTTGATAAGCTCAATGAGTATGCGGAATGCTGGGCCGATGTCCCTATGCTGGCACGTACGCATGGTCAGCCGGCATCTCCTACACGTCTGGGAAAGGAGATAAAGGTGTTCGCATATCGTCTGGAACGTCAGTTGGAACTCTTGAAGGCTGTACCGATGTCTGCCAAGTTCGGTGGTGCCACCGGTAATTTCAATGCCCATCACGTGGCCTATCCGGGGATTGACTGGAAGAGTTTCGGAGCAAAATTCCTTAGTGATAAATTAGGCCTTCAGCGTGAGGAATATACCACTCAGATATCGAACTACGACAATCTTGCGGCATTGCTCGATGCGATGAAACGCTTGAACACCATACAGATAGATATGAACCGTGACTTCTGGCAATATATCTCGATGGAGTATTTCCGCCAGCAGGTCAAGGCCGGCGAGGTCGGCTCAAGCGCAATGCCTCACAAGGTGAATCCCATTGACTTTGAGAATGCAGAGGGTAATCTGGGTATGGCCAATGCCGTTCTGGAGCATCTGTCACGCAAACTTCCGATATCAAGGCTACAGCGTGACCTCACAGACTCTACGGTGATTCGTAATATGGGTGTTCCTTTCGGACATCAGATGATTGCCTTGGCAAGCTCTCTAAAGGGACTTGGCAAACTGCTTATCAATAAGGAGAAGATAGCATCGGATCTGGACAGCAGCTGGAACGTGGTTGCAGAAGCCATACAGACAATCCTGCGCCGTGAGGGGTATCCTAATCCGTATGAGGCATTGAAACAGCTTACCCGCACAGGCCGTCAGATGGATGCGGAGGTGATACGGGACTTTATTGACGGACTTGGCGTGAACGACGATGTGAAACGTGAGCTTCGCGCCATAACGCCCGGAAATTATTTTGGAATCTGATTAATTAACAAAAAGCCGTGAGGCTGAGACTAAATGGAAATGGAAGATAGAAGAAACAACTATTACGGTGGAAACGGAAATCGTAATGAAGACTATGAGAACAGGTACAATCGTTTTGACGGAAGCAATGATCAGGCAGGGGAGCGTGGTGATCGCGGTCCGCGCCGCCGCTTTGTGAAAGTGGAGCAGAACCGCCAGTATTCGAAGGTGGAGCGTGGTTCACGGTATAACAACGGTCAGAACAGCTATAACACTCAGGAGTCGGGAGAGCAGCGCCCGCATTTCTACAGGGAGCGTGTGCAGGGCAACGGCGACGGACGTTCGGAGAGCGGGTATCAGCGCAGACCATACGACGGACAGCGTCCTTACAATAATAATGGCAATAACCGCTACGGAGCACAGCCAAGAAGAAAACCGATGGCTCCGCGAGGCAAGCATATAGAGTATCACGATCAGGTGCACGATCCGGATGAGCCGATACGTCTGAACAAGTTCCTGGCCAATGCCGGAGTATGTTCCCGCCGTGAGGCCGACGATTTCATCAAGGCCGGTGTGGTGAAGGTGAACGGCGAGACTGTCACCGAACTCGGCTGCAAGGTAAAGCGTGGCGACAATGTGCTGTTCCACGACCAACTTGTAAGCATTGAGCGTAAGATATATATCCTGCTGAACAAACCGAAGGACTGTGTCACGACAGTGGACGATCCGCAGGAGCGCAAGACCGTGATGGACTATGTGAAGAATGCCTGCAAGGAGCGCATTTATCCTGTAGGACGCCTGGATCGCAACACTACCGGTGTGCTGCTTCTGACCAACGACGGTGAACTTACAACAAAGCTGACACATCCCAGATTTCTCAAGAAGAAGGTGTATCACGCCCGTCTGGACCGCAATGTGGAGCCGGCAGATCTGGAGAAGCTGATGACAGGCGTGGATGTGGGCGACGGCGATCTGGTACGTGCCGATGAGGTCGATTATGTCAATGATGACAGGAGTCAGGTAGGTATTGAAATACATTCAGGACGAAACCGTATAGTAAGACGTATGTTCGATGCGCTTGGCTATAAGGTGGTACGTCTGGACCGTGTCCAGTTCGCGGGACTGACCAAGAAGAGACTCCGCAGGGGCGACTGGCGCTTCCTCACGGAGAAAGAAGTGAATATGCTGCGTATGGGTGCATACGAATAATGAAAACATCTTGTATATGAGCAATATGAAGAGAACGAAAGTCATAGATCTGCTGGCACGCAGGGATTTCGGTGCCGATGTACTGGTCAAGGGTTGGGTCAGAACTCATCGTGGAAGCAAGGCCGTGAGCTTTATCGCCTTGAATGACGGTTCCACAATCAAAAATGTGCAGGTGGTGGCCGATGCCGGCAAGTTCGATGACGAACTGATGAAGCAGATTACTACCGGAGCCTGTATCAGTGTAAACGGTAAGATTGTAGAGAGTATCGGCTCCGGTCAGGCAGTAGAGGTTCACGCTGACAATATTGAACTGCTGGGCGCCTGTCCTGCCGATTATCCTATGCAGAAGAAAGGCCAGTCTTTCGAGTATATGCGTCAGTATGCGCACATGCGTCTGCGTACCAATACTTTCGGCGCGGTGATGCGTATCCGCCACAATATGGCCATTGCCATTCACAAGTTCTTCCACGAGCGTGGCTTCTTCTATTTCAATACACCTCTTATAACAGCTTCCGATTGCGAGGGTGCCGGTCAGATGTTCCAGGTCACCACGCTTGATCTGAACCGTATAGCAAAGAGCGGTAAGGTTGATTACGAAGATGACTTCTTTGGCAAACCGGCAAGTCTTACCGTATCCGGTCAGCTGGAAGGTGAGCTTGGAGCAACAGCCCTTGGTGCCATATACACTTTCGGTCCAACCTTCCGTGCCGAGAATTCCAATACTCCGCGACATCTGTCGGAGTTCTGGATGATTGAGCCTGAAATCAGCTTTATGGACTTGGACGAGCTGATGGAACTGGAGGAGGATTTCATCAAATACTGCGTGCAGTGGGCTCTTGACAATTGTGCCGACGATCTTGAGTTCCTGAACAATATGATAGACAAGGGACTTATTGAGCGCCTGAAGGGCGTGGCCAGCACAGACTTCGTTCATCTGCCATATACCAAGGGTATTGAGATTCTACAGCAGTCCATCAGGGACGGTCACAAGTTCGAGTTCCCCTGCGAGTGGGGCGATGACCTTGCCTCGGAGCACGAGCGCTTCCTGGTAGAGGAATATTTCAAGAGACCGGTCATTATGACCAACTATCCGAAGGCCATCAAGGCGTTCTATATGAAGATAGACTCCGAGAAGCCTGTATGCAACGGTAAGGTTATGGAAGAGACCGTTCAGGGTACGGACGTGCTGTTCCCGCAGATAGGCGAGATTATCGGAGGTTCTGTCCGTGAAGAGAACTATGACAAGCTGATGGGCGAGATTGAGAGCCGCAACATTCCTATGAAGGATATGTGGTGGTATCTGGACACCCGCAGGTTCGGCTCGTGTCCTCACGCCGGGTTCGGACTTGGGTTTGAGAGGTTGATTCTGTTCGTTACGGGTATGCAGAATATACGCGACGTCATTCCGTTTCCTAGAACTCCGCGTACCGCAGAGTTCTAGGGAACGGAACGTTTCCTTTTTCCGACCCCATCCCCAAACCCCTTCCCTGTGGAAGGGGCTTTGTCGTCACTGGCGTTCCTCCGAATTGTCTATCCGCGTACCGCAGAGTTCTAGGAAACGGAATATTTCCTTTTTCCGACCCCATCCCCAAACCCCTTCCCTGCGGAAGGGGCTTTGTCGTCACTGGCGTTCCTCCGAATTGTCTATCCGCGTACCGCAGAGTTCTAGGGAACGGAACATTTGCCTAATATGGTGGAACATGTCCTGCAACTTTTCCTAATGAACAAGATGATTCTTGCTGCCTGAGAGCTTGAGTATTGAAGAGGTAGCATCAGGAAAATAAGGCATCATAGAAGGTGCCTTTTGTTTTTGCCTTGAGCAGGATCTGTTACATTCGTATGTGATAGATTCATATAAAAATGTTGAAAAAAACAGTGTGAAGCGATATTTTCAACATTTTGACTTGCACGGACAATTCTGCTGTGATATTTTTGTCCGCAACAATTTTAATACCTTAATACCAGATGAAAGAAACAATAAATGAAAATCCGTACTGTGAGACACAGGGTACATTGAATGAGGCCAAGAGCAGGTTCATCGACCTGACACACGACTTCGGTTTCAAGATTGTGATGGCGGACGACTGCCATCCCGAACTGATGCTCGGATTCCTGAACGCGGTCATTCCGGACAGGGAGATTGTTGACATCAGATTCCTGAACACGGAGCTGCTACCACCGGAAGAGACCGCTCACCGCGCGAACTACGACGTGCTCTGCACGGACAGCGAGGGAAACCGTTTTCTCACCGAAATGCAGGCAAAGTGGTACGACTGCTTTCCGGACAGGCTGATGGCGTATGCCGGTGGACAGGTCAGCCGTCTGCTCAGGCAGGGGGAGCAATATAACAGTATGCGCAAGCTGTACGTGATAAGCATTCTGGGGGATTACCTGAAGGTGAGGGATGAGGAACAGCCGCGCAAGGACGTACTGCTACGGCGTGCCGAGGTCAGGATGAACGACACAGGCAAGGCTCTGATGGACAGGCAGAGCTTCATATTCCTGCAGCTGCCTGCGGCAAAAAAGCCGGTGGAGGATTCCACGTTCATTGAGAAGTGGACCTGGTACGTGCGGGAGATGGCGAACTACAGGGAGAAGCCGGAAGGACTGGACGGATATTTCAACCTGCTGTTCGAGGCCTCCGACAGAGACAATATAGAAAAAGGTAAACTGTCAATATACGACAAGATGGTAAGAGACGAAATTCAGATTGCGGCAGAACGCGAGTACGCCGTACGCACCGGACGCGAAGAAGGACGCGCCTTAGGCCTGGAAGAGGGACGTGCCGAGGGAAGAGCTGAGGGAAGAGCTGAGGGAAGAGCTGAGGCGAATCTTGAGACGGCCAGGAAATTCAGACAGGCCGGAGCAGACATAGAGCTGATAAGCCGGTGCACAGGTCTGTCTGTTGAAGAGGTGGAGAAGCTGTAGAACGGAAAAAGCGGTGCCGCTTTAGTACAGCATTCCGGAGGGGAGAAGAAATCGGACTACAACTCGATATTAATGAGTTATAGCCCAATGCAATAGTAATATTCGGTCTCTTATTTCAAGACAAGCCAACTTCGGAGAGTATTCAGGTCAAACCCGACGTTCTCTGCTATGTCCGCGAAACGGAAAAGCTTTGCGACGGTAGGGTTGCGAGGATTGGTGTATGCACGCCCCTCAATTTCTTTAGGGGCAACAGGGATTGCGCCACCGTTGACAAACTCTATTCTGTTTGTATAGACGTGGATGCAGGATCGCAACGGATTGAATTGGTCGGCATGCATGAGGAAATTGGCCAGGGCTTCGCGAAGAATCACATACTGGCTGGTATCGCCGACATTACGCCCTTCAGCATCCATTTTGAAAGGTACATACACGATGGTGAGAAGCCTTCTGCTGATTATTCGGTAGGCGTTCCAGATGTTTTCCTATTAGGGAATCCTATATGTGAACCACTTCAGATCATCCCGATGAAACCCCATCACTCCTTCAAATAACCAAATTTTCATCTCGAAAATCTTTCATAACATTTCATAACATTTTCAGGTCGAACATTTCAAAACAGTTCTAAAACCTCAAAAGAAATCATCCCCAGCACTCTGCATTTCACAGGAGTCTGGGGATGATTCAGTTATTATCTGTTTGTATTTCTGTCTTTCTTGTATTACAAACTTTATAAATTCATAATAGTGATGAACTGCGTCTGATAATTACTGTTCAATGCCCAGGACTGGATTGTATTACCATTTAAGATAAGTCTCCCCAAGTAGTAATCAGGATAGGTAAAGGCAGGGGATATTCCCTTCTTTGAGAAGAAACACGTTCCATACATAGTAACTCTGTCTCTGGAATCACTTGTAAAGCACGAAGCTTGAGGGCCAAGTAAGATGGCAGTCCCATCGTTCGGCTGCCAGTTGCTGTATGGTTCAACGTTTGCTTCGTTCACAAGAATTTCATAAAGGCCTTTTTTGTAATAATCTGTCAGTGCTTTATACTGCTGGTTTGACAGAACCTTATGCCTAGTAACTCCGACGTTGGTACCCTGAAATCCGAAAAGGAAACTGGCAGCATCATTGTTCCATTCCGTCATCCACGGGTGATTGGGGTAGTCTATATATGTGAAACTGCTGCTCAGTTCCATTTTCAAGCCCTCAATCTGGCATACTCTCCTGTCGTCACGTCTTACGACTTTGGCCTCCTTATAGAAATTGAAGAATTTTGAATAAGTATCCTGAAGCTGGTTCTTCTCGCTGCTCAACTGCGCCTTCAACGATGATATCTGGGCGTCACTTACAGGATAGGGAGTAAGAGGGAAATGGTTTACCCACGCCTCCTCATCCATATTGTCAAGAGCCTGTATCATCCTCTGCTGGTAAAGTCCCGCCAGATGCACGGTCTTCATCACGATATCCAAATCGGCAAGGCGGAAGTTGGCCCTTGCATCATAGCCGTAGTGCTCCCA
>JAZRYP010000042.1:0-21900 GCA_045600825.1 Bacteroidaceae bacterium | reverse complement strand
GCCGATGACACAACATTCATTCTACATATTCCTGTCCATAATGACGGCCGTAGCCGTTATTGTCTTTATATACCTGTACTTTGTTGATGCAGGCTACGGCAAATTCTATAACCGCAAATGGGGACCGTCTATAGACAATCGTATAGGATGGGTACTTATGGAGGCCCCAGTATTCATTGCAATGCTCTGCCTGTGGTACTTCTCGGACAGGCGCACGGATGCGGTACGCATAATCATGCTCATTATCTTTGAGGCCCATTATCTGCACCGCTCATTCATATTTCCTATGCTGATACGCGGCAAAGGCATGATGCCGCTGTCCATTATCCTGATGGGTGTAATATTCAACACACTGAATGCATTTATGCAGGGAGGGTGGATATTCTACATATCACCGTCCAGTCTCTATGGCATAGAATGGCTGAGCGATGCGAGATTCATTGCCGGCACAGTACTGTTTGCCATTGGTATGTTCATCAACATCCAGTCTGACAGCATAATACGCAATCTGCGCAAGCCTGGTGACAATAGTCATTACCTGCCTAAAGGCGGAATGTTCCGTTATGTCACATCTGCCAATTATTTCGGAGAGCTTCTGGAATGGACAGGATTCGCCATATTGACCTGGTCTCTTTCAGGTCTTGTATTCGTAATCTGGACATTCGCTAACCTGGCCCCACGTGCGGCACGCATCTACGACAGATACCGCACAGAGTTCGCATCGGATTTCGATACCGCACGTCTCAAAAGAATAATTCCCTTTATCTACTGATATGGAATCACCGATTTTTTCACCTTGTACAATAGGCCCTGTAACACTTCGTAACCGAGTGATACGCTCAGCCGCTTTCGAGAATATGGCATACGGGAACCGCCCGTCACAGGAACTGTACGACTACCATACAGCCGTAGCAAGAGGAGGTGTCGGTATGACAACAGTCGCATATACTGCCGTGGCAGAATCAGGTCTGTCCTTCAACGGCCAACTGTGGATACGCGAGGAAATAATTCCAGAACTGCGCAGACTCACCGACGGAATACACGCCGAGGGTGCCAAGGCATCCATACAGCTGGGACATTGCGGCAATATGACACATCGTGCCACCTGCCACTGCACTCCAGTGGGTGCAAGCGGAGGCTTCAACCTGTACTCACCTACATTTGTACGCAAACTGCGCAGGGATGAGATATATCAGCTGGCCAGGGATTTCGGCAATGCTGTCCGGCTGGCACGTAAGGCGGGATTCGACTGCGTGGAGATACACGCAGGACACGGCTACCTGATAAGCCAGTTTCTATCACCTTACACGAACCATCGTCACGATGAGTTCGGTGGCTCACTGGACAACCGCATGCGCTTTATGCGGCTGGTAATGAAAGAAGTGATGGAGGCCGCCGGCGATGACATAGGCGTACTGGTGAAGGTCAATATGCACGACGGTTTCCGCCGTGGCATGCAGACTGAGGAATGCATCAGGGTGGCACAGGAGCTGGAAAGGCTCGGAGCCCACGCACTGGTTCTGTCCGCAGGTTTTGTCAGCAAGGCCCCGATGGAAGTAATGCGTGGTGCGATGCCCATCAAGACACTGGCCTACTATATGGATATGCGACATTTCTGGTGGCTCAAGGCAATGCTTGCCCTTATTGGACGGATAATGATACCGACAGTTCCATACAGCGATGGATATTTTCTGGAGGATGCGAAAAAATTCCGCGCTGCATTGAAGATGCCCCTGGTATATGTAGGCGGCCTTACATCGAAAGCCAAAATGGAAGAAGTGCTTGAAGCCGGGTTCACAGGGCTACAGATGGCACGCGCCTTGGTACACGACACAGATTTTGTCAATAAGCTGAAATCCGGCGAGCTGGAATGCAGCGGTTGCCGTCACTCCAACTACTGCATAGGACGAATGTACACATTGCAGATGCGCTGTCACCATTGTGTGGAGAACCTTCCGGCAAAACTGCAGCGTGAAATTGAAAAGGCAGAGCAATGAGTTGGGCATTGATTACAGGAGCAAGTTCCGGAATGGGATATGTATATGCAGAACGTCTTGCATCCGAAGGCAATGACATACTGCTTGTCAGCAACCAGAAGGAAGAACTGGAGCGTGTAGCCGCTGAACTGTCGGCCAGATACTATATCAGAACAATTCCTCTCTATCAGGATTTGTCCGAGACAGACGCTGCGGATAAATTGTTCCGCTATTGTCAGGAGCATAATATTGAAATTGACATTCTCATAAACAATGCCGGAATGTTTTTCTTCAAGGAACTGTTTCCTGAAGATATCAATCGCGTGGAGACAATGCTGCGGCTGCATATCACGACAATCACACGGCTTTCAATCCTGTTCGGCAATGACATGAAGAGCCGAGGGCACGGGAACATACTCATTGTCAGCTCAATGGCAGCGAGTCTTCCGATGCCTGGGATAACCGTTTACTCTGCCACCAAATCATATCTGAAAAGTTTCGGACGCTCTTTGTATTTTGAGATGCGGCCATATGGTGTAGGCGTGACTACGGTCTGCCCGCCGGCAGTAGCCACCCCACTCTACAATATCAGCGAAAGGCTTATGAATGCCGGTGTGAGATGTGGTGTCATCTGGACTCCAAAACGTCTGGTACGACGGGCATTGCGTGCAATGAGACACGGACGCCGCATAATCCGTCCGGGATTGATGAATATCTATCTGCCAGTGCTGATAGCATTGCTTCCGAAAAGGCTGGTAACATATTTGTGGAACAGACTCAGATGACGGGCACAATAATAGTGACAGGAGCTACTGGCAGTATGGGAGCCGCCGCTGTCAGGCAGCTTACAGACAGGGGCTACGGTGTAATTATGGCCTGCCGCAATATGGAAAAGGCAGATAATGTACGGAAGGATATTATCGTCAGGAATCCATCTGCTGCTGTATATTCATTACATCTGAATTTGTCAGACCCTGATTCCATCCGAGAGTTTGCATCAACCGCATCTGCACTCATAACAGACAAAGGGCTTGAACTTGTGGGGCTATTCAACAATGCAGGAATCATCAACCGCAGTTACGGTCTCACGGACAATTGTATTGAACGTACGCTTGCTACGAATTATATAGGTCCGTATCTGCTTACACGGCTTCTTCTGCCGGCTATGGCAAATGACGCGCACATAGTGAATATGGTGTCACTGACCTGCCGGTACGCTTCCGTCGGACAGGATCTGTTCGACAGGCCGGAGAGCCGTTTCAGCCAGCTCGGCACATACGCCGATACCAAGCTCGCACTGCTTCTGTTCAGCATATCTCTGGCAGGCAGACTTTCCGGCAACGCCAGAAATATCCGTGTGAATGTAGCTGATCCCGGTGTCGTCAACAGCAACATGCTGTCAATGGGCCGCTGGTTCGACCCGCTTGCCGATGCGCTGTTCCGCCCCTTCTGCAAGAGTCCTGAAAAGGGCGTACAGCCGGCCATCAATGCCTTGCATACCGGCAGCAGCCTGATGTACTTCAAAGGTAACGGCTGCAAGCCAATCCCTGAGAAATACAAAAGCCACCCCGATATAGAGTGGCTTTGGAATAAGACAGCTGAACTGTGCAGCCTTACTTACTGACAGCTTCCGAGGCGAACACATCGTGCTCAACCTTGACATAATCCTTTGAAAGCTTATACACAGCCATTGCACGGAAATCTTCAACAGAAGCCCTGAAAAAAACGATATAGCTGCCTCTGTCGCTTATCCAGCTGTGGCTGTCATTGTGGAACGATGCCAGTTCGTAATTAGTCACCTTGAATGTAAGAGTCTGGCTCTCACCCGGCTCAAGCAGTCCTGTCTTAGCGTATGCTTTCAATTCTGCAGCAGGCTTGTAAATCGTACCCTTCGGTGCTGAGACATAGAGCTGTACAGCCTCCTTACCAGCCACATTGCCCGTGTTGCGTACAGTTACGGTAGCAATGAAACCATCCTTCACAGCCTTCACTGTCGCCTTGGAATACTCAAACGTTGTATAACTCAGACCATAGCCGAACGGATATGACACCTCCTTACCTTCCGTATGGAAATAGCGGTAGCCTACGTTCACACCTTCCTTATATACCACGCGGTCAATGTTGGGACGCACAGCAACACGTCCGCCCCATCCTGCCGGAGCAGCCGCAGTCTCACCGTGAAGCGGGAAATTGGCCGATGACGGATGATCCATCACGGAAATCGGGAATGTCATAGTCAGCTTGCCCGAAGGATTTGCCTTGCCGGTCAGAATATCGGCAATGGAGTAGCCAGCTTCCTGACCCGGCTGCCAGGCCATCAGAATAGCATCCGGCAGACCTTTCCAAGATGCGGTCTCAATCACATTTCCCATATTGAGTACAACCACGACTTTCTTTCCTGCAATGTGATAAGCCTGACACACATTAGCTATCAGCCTGCGCTCCACATCCGTAATGTCAAAGTTGGCAATGTCGCGGTCTCCGCCCTCACCAGCCTGACGGCCGATTGTTATCACGGCGATATCCGACTCACGCACCTGTGTCTCTATGGCAGCCATTGACAAATCCACCTCTGCCGTAGTCTCAGTGCTTCCCCATCCGCGGTTCACTCTGGTCACGGCCTTCATTGCGCGGTCATAATCCTTGTAAGCCTTGTACATATCGGCAAGATTCCGGTTCAGTTGAAGTCCGGCCTCGACAAGACCTTTGTCAAGTGAAATCACGTATGCCTTGTTCACATCGCCTGAGCCTGTACCTCCGGCAATTATATCGTACGATGTCACTCCGAACAGGGCCACCCTCTTCACATTATCGCCAAAAGGCAGTGCCCCGCCTTCATTTTTGAGCAGCACCATAGCCTCGTTTGCAGCCTGACGCGTAAGCTCGGCGTGAGCCTTCAGGTCCGGCTTGTTGCTGTTCTGATACCCTTTGAAGTGCGGAGTCTTCACAATGAACCTGAGCATACGCTTTACGCAGACATCAACATCCTCCATTGACAGTTCACCGCTGTTCACCTTATCAATAATCTCCTGTGACTGAGACACAGCTCCCGGTTCCATAAGGTCATTGCCGGCCTGAATCTGTTCGGCTGTGTTACGCTGTCCTGTCCAATCGGTCATTACAAGTCCGTCGTAACCCCATTCCTCACGGAGTACGGTAGTGAGCAGTTCCCTGTCCGCCTGTGTGAACTTGCCGTTTATCTTGTTATACGATGACATTATCGTCCAGGGATTTGCCTCCTTGACTGCAATCTCAAATCCCTTCAGATAAATCTCGCGCAATGTACGCGCATCGATAATCTCATCCACAGCCATACGGTTCGTCTCCTGACTGTTGGCCGCGAAATGCTTCGCACTGGTACCTACCCCGTTGCTCTGCACACCACGGATGAACGCCGCAGCACTCTTGCCGGCCACCACCGGATCCTCGGAATAATACTCGAAATTACGGCCGCAGAGCGGTGAACGGTGAATGTTCAACGCCGGTGCCAGAAGTACGTCCGTACCATATTCCAGCACTTCCTGACCCATTGCCGCACCTACCTCCTCAATAAGCTGAGTGTTCCACGTACTCGCCATAGCCGTACCCACAGGGAAGCCTGTGGCATAGAAAGTACCCTCCTGCCCCTGACGTGTCGGACTGATACGCAGGCCTGCAGGACCGTCGCTCAGAGCCGTCGGAGTTATACCCAGACGGTCAATGTCCTGCGTCACGCCGGCCGAGCCTGGACACAGCTGGTTC
Source organism: Bacteroidaceae bacterium (assembly GCA_045600825.1). GTDB lineage: Bacteria > Bacteroidota > Bacteroidia > Bacteroidales > Bacteroidaceae > Colenecus. The sequence continues at coordinate 16,183 of JAZRYP010000042.1, read as the reverse complement.
AAGTTGCCGAACTTACTGTCCTGTCCGCTGATCTGGCGGTTCTGTCCGCCTACAAGAAGCGCAGCCTTCTCCTCAAGCGTCATAGCCTTGACAACCTCGTCAATGTTATTCTCCGTAAGCGCAATCTGCTGTGCGCCCATTCCGGATGCCAGCAACATCAGCGATGCCGCCATTCCGAGTCTGATTCCATTAATTCCCATATTCAGTCAGTTAATTATTGTCTCCACATACTTTGTACACCTGCGCTCTTCAGCCACAGACAACTGCAAAAATAACCAATTCGGTTTATCGGACAAATTATCAGAATCTGTTTTGAAATGTTCGATTAAAAATTTTATGAAGGATTTTCGAGATGAAAATCCGCTTGTTTGAAGGAGTGATGGGGTTCCATCATGACTGAAAAGAAACGGATTTTTCAGCCGGAAAGACTTTATCGGACTGGAAGCCGGCAACTGGAATCCCTGCACCTCCGACAATCCGACGCTTATGCTGTTCAAACTGGACGCCTCCGGCAACTAAGCCTCCGAAATGGGGAGTCACCTGCCAGAGTAGCCGCTGACTTGAACTCGTGAGCCAGATACCAGCCCAAAAACAACCTTGAAACGAGTGGAAATCTATCTGAAAAATCACGATTTCCACCAAGTTCAGCTATTGTTTGGGTCTGATTCTAACTACATTCCCGTGCTCTCCAAGAACGTATGCAGACACATCCCTAGGCTGTATGTCAAGCATCTCCGCAAGATAGCGTCTGAGTCTGGCAGAGTCAAGCAGCGTACCTGTGCCTATCACTTTCTCACGCGGTCTGCCGGTAAATCTCATCAATGCGCTGACCAGAACATCCACAGGATTGCTTATAACTACGATTATAGCATCCTTGTTGTACTTATTCAGCTCTTCCGATACTTCCCTGGCAATATCAATATTCACTTTGGAAAGTGACAGACGGTCAGCACTGCGATCCTTTATGCTCGGACCGATTGTATAGACAATGATATCGGCACCTGCCGTCATCTCATAGCCACCGCCCCTTATCCGTGTCTTGATATCGGAATTGAGCGCAAGACTGTCCCGAAAATCAGCCAGCTCACCTTCTATCTTATCCTTGTTGCGCCCGCAGAGTACGAGCTCGTGGATTTCGGGCATATGCATAAACGTGTGGAATGTCGCCATACCCACATTGCCATAACCTAATATCGCTACTTTCATATTCCGCAAAGATAACCAATCATTACCATTTTCAATTACTTTTACCACGAATGTCAACTTACATAATTATAAACATTCTGGACGGATATCAGAGTATGACAATAGACAAGAGGCTGGAATCCATTGCCGATAATGCAGCTATCGTAGTGAACGGATTTATGTGCGGGAGCCCCGTCCAGACATCGTTCACCTTCAACAACGGTGTCAATGACGTGCCGGCTCTCTACTCCACATTTTCCATCGTGACCCGCGACGATTTGTAAGCTGGAAGCTACCTCTTCAGCCACAACGGACTATAAAGATTCTCTACACTTCCATCCTCACCCATCTGCCTGAGGCTGACCTGAATGTATCCGTCTTTTCCGAAATACAAATTCACAAATGAGCGTGTGTCGTATCTGCTGACACCGTCATCGACCCAGGAACCGGTATTTGCATAAATATAGCCTCTATTACTGCCATCGAACCTTTCTGCCATCACAAATGGGTTGTGGGTATGACCCCAGATAAAAAGACGATGATCAATGTCGTGCTTGGCTATCCAGCTGACTGCCTGCGCATCCAAAAACGGAACTTCGCACATAGTGGCACCCAACAGGAAAGGAAAGCCGGATGGCGCATTGTTGAGTTCCAGACGCCTCTGCCATTCACTCTGAAGATACATACTCTTATACAGCTCTGGCTTGGGATCATCTCCAAGATAGGAATACTGTGACGGTACATATCCTTTTGTCAAGCCATTCAGACCGGTAGGGATAGCCGTAGTGTCCAGTCCCGGGAAATCTTTAGCCAGACCGATTACATTCCAGACAGACTTCATTATGAACAGATTATTGTCATCTGATTCGCTTGAAGAAGCGGCATCTCCTGCTGTCACTTTCCGGACACGATCTTCACTGAGACCAAAATCCTTCAGTGAAGCCCTACCCATATTGTCATCTGTTTTTTTCTCAAGATAGTCGTGTGTGGCAGCAACTCTTGTCACGAAATACTGCACTCCCATAAAAGCGTTCTCTTCGGTAACGCTGTCTGTCCCGATATTTGAAAGCATATCGGGCGCGCATATAACATCATATCTATGGCCATGCTCCATAGTAATTTCAGAGGCATATTCCGGCATGTACGATCCCACTCCACGTGCATCATGGACAAATACGGCATCTGGACCGAAAAGCTCGCGTACATCATCGTCCTCAAGACCGCAGTCGTGGTTGCCTGGAACATATATGAGTTTTATTCCGGCCGACTGCAATTCCCTGAACTTGTCAAAGACTGCCTTGTTGGCATCTGCAATCAGGCGGAAATACTCTTTTTCAGTTACGACAGTCCCATCTGGCTTGGCGAATGTGGCATACGGAACAGGTGTTACATACTCGTCAATAACATCTCCCAACAGGATAAGTTCGCGATAAATTTCTTTATTTTCAATGAGGCTGTCAAGGTACGCAGTCAGATAATCCAGGTTCTTATTGCACCAGGACCAGCCATTGGCTATGGACCTGGCATCATTGAGGTGTATATCGGAGATGACCGCACTGTATGACTTTTTACCTTCCAGCACTTTGCCGGACAAGGAATCATCAACAAGCATAATATGGGCGAGCTGCGACTCCTTATCATTTTTGTAAATCAAGGTGACAGGCTTAGGGGTGGAACAGTCCAATGAGGATATATCTATTATAACCTGATTATCATCTTCCGGGTTCACGTAAAAGAAGACTCCAGGGAGAGATTCAGGCAGGATTCCCGGCAAGGTCTCCGTATAGTCTGTCAGCCTGAGCAGATCCAGAATGTCCGAATCAACCTCATCATCAAATTCAAGAACGATATTGTCATTGGAAGACCTTTCTGCAAGGACACCTGGCACGATACTCATTTCTGCATTCTCATCGAGAACGATATGAGTATCATAATAGCGCTCCAACTCTTTGAGAAAATCACAACCTGAAAACAGCAATGCTGCAAGGCATAAAGGAATAAATGTCTTTTTCATATTTATTTATAATCTAATCCGAAATCGTAATGCTTGTCATAATCTTCACGAAGACAGTACATCAAAAACAGTGTCTTGGTGTCATATACTTCCGACCACAGGGTAATCCACGGCCATTCATTCTTATCTTCCCAATTGATGAACGGGTTGGAATATGTCATCTCAATCATTTTTTTGATGGCATCCTCATCATTGTTCATAATGCGGACAGACTTGCACATATCCATTGCGTCTGTAACGGGCAATTTGGTATCCTTCAGTTTGTTGAACTGTGTCTTAAGAGTTTCATAACTCCAGAAACCGATTTCCTTGACATCTTCCGGGCACGGTTTCTTGTCCTTAGACAGATAGAAATTCGTTGACAGCACATAATCGGCATTATTACCCTGACGCTCATACAGGTCTTCTCTGTCAGCGTGCATTATCTTTATGTCATCGCCAACCCATTCCACCACAACGCGGTCACCCGTGCTGTCGGCAATCACAAAATGCATATCTATACAATACATCGGATTGGGATTGACAGCAAACATAGTCTGTATGGCATAACTTGAAATCAAATCCGTAGCCTCCCGGACAGTTGTACATTTATCAAGAATCAAACGCGGTATCAGGACATTGAGCAGATTTTTCTGACCATCCTTAGCTTTCTGGAACACGCCGTCATATTCCAGGACCATCAGTCCGCACATAAGACCGGCATCATTGATTCCGTCAAGAATAAAATATGGTGAATACAGTACAAACTCCTTCATCCTGTCATCCTGATAACCATGCTCTTTTGTAATAGAATTGGTTACCGGAGACAAATCGGCACAACCGACAACAGCATGGCGTATTATCTTGCCGTCAGCATCTTTCACCTGCGGAGTGTGGATAATCATAATATGTTCATCAATTGGCGGAAAGTCGTAATTACGGCCAAGTATATAGCCTCCGTCTTCAGCTGCAGCTGAAAACAGGTACACCCCAAGCCTGATGGAATTGTATCGATATTGAATGGGAAATCGTACTGTGATTTTGGCAGAATCACGTTCTTGATGCCACTTAATATATCAATCATATCGTAAGCACCCAGAGCCAGGACATCATCCAACTTGTAATCTGCCGTATAGTTCATTTCGTAAAGATAGCCACCACTGTCAACAGGACGGAGAGTCTTGATGGTAGCCCATTGTTCATCCGTCCAGGACACGTCTGAAGGCCTGACATCAGAAGATCCATCACTATTGCACCCAAGAAGCATAACGGATGCTATGGCAATCATTGCTAAAGAGATTCTTTTCATCACCAATATTTCTTATGATACTGATAGGGTAAATAAATCGTGGTAAAAATACAGAACGGATATCGCTATGGTCACCATACGGAATTCTCATGATTGTCAACCGGATCTCCTATTGCAAATCGCTTGCCGTGATGTAGTTTACGGGAACATTGTGGACGTGATAGCCGGAGATGTCATTTGATATACACTCAACGGCCTTGTATCCCATTTCATACAAATCAGGGTCTGCCGTGAAAGTTATGGCTCCGGACCTGAGATATTTCCTTGCGTTGGCATTAATATCTACAGTGACGACCTTCTTTCCTGAAAGAAGAGCCATTATTCCATCCGTCACGAAATTGCCTGTAGTTATGATTGCCGTGTCATAGGATTTACCTGTCAGAAAATTGCGAAGATCCTCTTCGGCATCCACGGAACCTGTAGATTCTATCCTGGCGACATTGCCGTCAAGATATACGAACACGCCTTCTGCCCTATCCAGAGAGCCACCGTTATCATAGCTCATCACAAGGACATTCTTCCCGCCGGCACGCCTTGCTATCTCCTTGCCCATTCCGTAATTGTCAGCCACAACACAGGAACTGAACTTGAGCGGACTGGCAGCTGACGGAAGCGCTTCGATTGCGACGATAGGCACAGCAGGTTTCTTCTCTGCAAGTGCTGCATCAATTGACATATCATTCTCTGCCATTATGATGCCCTTCAGGTTTGAATACTTGTCCAGATTCCTTATAGCATCAAGCAGAGACTGGAATTCCGTTTCCGTCTCGCGATATATGACCTCCACATTGAGATTGTTTTTTTCAGCACCGGCAGCTGCGCCCTCGGCCACTCTGTTCCAGAACTCGCTCTCACTTCCAAGAAACAAAAGAACCGTACCTTTTTCATCAGTATCATCGGCACCCTTGCTGCATCCGGCAAGTGAAAGAATGGCAAATACCAATGTCGCCATCAGAATAATCGACTTTCTCATACACATTCCTATTTATAATGCATTCAGTTACAAAATTAATCGTATGCAAGCGCAATCTGAGTATTGTATCACATATAAAAATCCAAAGTTATAAACATCAGGAATCAAAATTTGATTTTTGCATACAATTTGCCATCTGACTCTTCCAGAACGGAGGTGTAATTACGCAGCAGAGTAATGCCAAGGGCATCTTCTCTACCGGAATCAGACAGTATCGGAGGCAGTTTTTCTGAATATGACAATATAATTTCCGCACTCTGATTCTGCTCGATATACTGAACGGAAAGCCTTGCACCTGCCTCAACCCTTTCAGTACAGCCATCACCGTTCCGGAACAGCAGGAGCAATTCTTCCACAGCCGCCATTGTGCGGTCAACGACGGACTGCGGAATCATACGGCGCAGAAGGAACTGTTCCAGACAATTGCTCAGGTCTATGTAATCATAATCCTTGACAATGCTGTAGTCAAACTTGCTGATACCCTGGATAAAGCGCCTTGTTTCCTCACGCTGTGGCTCGTAGAATATCTGCTGAGGCGTTCCCTCTTCGTAAATCATTCCCTGGTTCATAAAGAACACACGGTTGCTGACATTACGGGCGAATTTCATTTCGTGAGTCACTATCAGCATAGTCATACCGCGTGCGGCGAGTTCGCGGATAACGGCAAGGACCTCGTTTATCATTGTCGGATCAAGGGCTGAAGTCGGTTCATCAAACAGAATGACCTCAGGATCCATTGAAAGGCAGCGGGCTATGGCCACACGCTGTTTCTGACCGCCTGACAACTGACACGGCATATATGTAGCCTTGTTTGCCAGACCCACGGCAGACAGAAGTTCCATTCCGCGCATTTCCGCTTCTGCGCGGCTTTTGTGCAGAAGTTTCATCGGTCCTATGCAGACATTCTCCAGAACTGTGAGATGTTCAAACAGATTGAAAGACTGGAATACCATCCCCATGCGCTGCCGCATTTCATCTTCGCCGGTTCCATGCATCGTGACGGTTCCTTCCGTTGACGTTTCCAACTTGTTGAGACACCGCAAAAAGGTACTCTTCCCTGTTCCGGAAGGGCCGATGATTGACACGACGTCGCCCTTGTGAATATCTGTGGTTATGTTCTTCAGTACCACCACTCCGTCCTCAAAGACCTTACGCAGTCCGTTTACGGAAAGGACAACTTCCTTATTCTGAGCTGAATGTTCCAAAACAACAGGCGCAACTGTTTTCTTTGCAGGCCTGACCGCCAGTTCGGGAGCGACGGCACTGCCCTTCTTGGGAAGAGTCATATCAAGCAGCCAGCCGATCAGTCTGACAAAGACAACGGTAATGAGATAATATATGACTGCCGTGGCAATGAATGGGAAGAAGGCATCGAACGTACGGCTGCGTATAATATCCATAGCCTTTGTCAAATCCATAACCGCGATATAACCTATTATCGATGTTGCCTTTATCATTGCAATCACCTGTCCGTTATATACAGCCTGGGCATTACGGGCTGCCTGCGGCAATATAATGTTGAAGAAAGTCTGTTTCTTTGAAAAACCTAGTGCGTACCCGGCCTCGCGCTGACCACGGTCAATACCCTGTATGGCCATACAGAACACATCGCCTACAAAAGCGGCCATACTCATGGCAAGAGCTATTACGGATACAATCTCACCGCTTACTCCCATCGAAGAGAAGACCGCATAATACATAATCATAAGGAACACCAGAATGGGAACCACGCGCATAATCTCTATATAGACCTTTGCCGTTCCCGATATGAAACGTCTGCGGCTCATACGCATTGCGCAAATCAGTGCGCCCAACAGCGTTCCCAGGATAAGAGCATAGAAGGAAATCCTGACAGTAAGCCACAGTCCGCCGGCAATCATCTGCCAACGGTCCTCTTCAATAAATGTGCGGCGGAAGGCATCGGACACATTGGAAAAGAAATTCGTTTCCTGATACACTCCCGCCTCTTTCATCTGCTGTATGGCAAGTTCTTCGCTATAGCCTACCAGAGCGTGCGACGCTCTGTTGTACGGATCGGTAATCAGCATGTTCTCATTTATGCTTCTGTCCGGTCTCATGGAGAACCCCGATACGCCCATATCAATCTGTCCGGTCTGTACTGCTGCAAGAATACTTAACGTCGGCATATTCAGAAGCTCCACAGGGCGACCGACATATTTTGCAAATTCATATAATACATCGATATCAACACCGGCAGGCCTGCCATTGGATATATATGTCGTACCCACAACCGTAAAGGAGCTGGCTACGTGAATCGGCTCTCCTTCAGTCGGAACATCATATTCTTTTGGGACAGGGTCAGGGTCGCCGTATGGCCTGAGCCAGTAGTCCTTTGAATCCTGTATCATCTGACTGGTTTCCGGAAGTCTTAGCCATTCGTTGAACTGATCCTTCAGCTCATTATTCTTCAGGCTTAACAGGACAAGCTGATCATCCACCAGGAGTGAATCCCAAACCAGATACAATCCGGGAATGGAATGCATATATGCCTTGAATTCAGGAAAACGTACGGTCATCAGGTCAATGGAACCGTTTTTCAGTCCCTGAATGATTGAAGCCGGTTCGGTATGATACTCCACCCTGTATCCACACTCTTCTGCATGAGAGGATAGGATTGTCTCCACTGTAGCACCCTGATATGTTCCTATCACTGTGCCCTTTAGCTCCCCGTATGAATGCGCGGTTATTATCTTCGCCGGCTTGGAACAACTTACAGACAATAAAATTATCAGTGCAATAAGTAATGTGGAATTTTTCATATCATAATATATCCGCGTTCAGTAAGCAAAAATAATAAAAAACAATAAAAACCTGTTTTTGAATTTGTACCTTTGCAATGTAGCAATCAAATTTTTCTACTATGAAGAAAACAATCTTCCTATTCGCTTTTTTATGTTGTGTCGGCAATCTCTTCGCCGAACCGGTCGATATATCCACAGCAACCAAAGCAGCTGCACATTTCCGCCAGACTCCACTCCTTTATTCCTCGAATGCACGTACGGTCAGAATGCCGCTACGCTCCACAACGCCGCTCATCCTTACCGACGACTCCTACTCTGCCTTCTATGTGTTCAGCAACCCTGAAGGAAGAGGATTCGTACTCATTGCAAAAGATGACCGTCTGTCGCCGGTGATAGCTTACAGCGACGTCAATCCCTGGAATACGCAGGATATGCCGGACCAGCTGCGCGAATGGCTGGAAGGCTACTGCCTGCAGATGTCAGCTCTCGGCAATACGCAGTCTCCTGAAATAGCCGAGGAGTGGCATTCATTGCTTTCCGGCAGTTACCGGATGGACGCACCTGAGCCTCCGCTGATAGAGACACATTGGGGACAGAAACCATATTACAATGAACTCTGCCCGACCAACGAGAAGGACGGACGTGCAGTCACCGGCTGCGTAGCAACCGCTTTCGCCCAGATTCTGCGCTATTGGAAATATCCGGAGCACGGCTGGGGTTTCCACGCATATACTGACAAGCGCTACGGTTATCTGTCATCGGACTTCTCACAGCATTTCTATGACTGGAAGAATATGCCGGAACATCTGGATGCAAACAGCACACCAGAGGAAGTCAATGCTGTGGCACTGCTTATGTCCGACTGCGGCATAGCTGTAGATATGGGATATGGCCCGCGCGGAAGCGGCGCATCCACACCACTCATCGCCACACGCATTGTCCGCTATTTCGGTTACAAACCATCCGCAGAACTGGTGGAGCGCAGCAACTACCCCGACGATGCTGATTGGCTGAAAATCATACGTAACGAGATAGACAACAAGCGCGTTATGATATACCGCGGTACAGGTTCACGCGGAGGACACTGTTTCGTTTGTGACGGCTACGAGTCATCCTCACGCATACACATAAACTGGGGCTGGAACGGCCAGTGCGACGGCTATTTCTCCGTAAAGGCAATGAACCCTATCCGCAACGAAAGCACCGTCTATGACTTCACACAGGACCAGATGGCTATAATCCATATTGAGCCGGACAGCTCAAGAACGGCAGACATAACCGATATCACATACGCCGCCAAATGGACATCCGACCCTAAGGACATCTATTACAATCAGCCGTTCAGCATAAAGACAACCCTGCTGAACGAAGGTAAGGATGTAACCTGCGATCTTGTTGCTGTACTGTTTGACGAAGACGGAGATTTCATTGATGAATGGACGGAGGAACAGAACATCACCATTCCAAAGCAACAGCAGCATATCGTCAGGATAGATACTCTGGGTAAGATGAATCTGCTGCCGGGCAAATACCAGCTGTCACTTTTCCTGTCCATGGCGGACAGTACACTCATCTTCATTGACACAGACAACGAAGATTATTCATCCATAGCAGAGTTTGAAATCAGACACTGGGACGAAGTGGAAATGAACAGCAACATAACTGTCACCGACGGAATGTTTTTCGCAAAAGGCAAGGAAGCCGAGATATCGGTAAATGTCAGTTATGTGGGACAGGCTCCCGGTGAATATACGGGAGGTTACCAGTGGGTGCTGTCCCCTATAGACAACAGCCAGCCCTGCGACACCATCGCTTCCGGCACTATATCAGGATGGTCAGGACCGGACACCACACTCACCACACGTGTGACACCTAAAGTTGACGCAGGCACGTACAGACTGACATTAATGTTGGTTCAGGATAACCGGCAGCGTCCGGCAGGCAGCCGCTATTTCCCCAATCCTATCAAGATTCTGGTACAGGACACTATCGCCGTTGACCCATACGAGCCGAATGATATTCCGGAGCAGGCTACGCCACTGACGGTGACATTCGAAGAAAGGGACACGGCGATGGTAGCTGTAATGGACGCTTCCATTCACAAGTATGATGATATTGATTATTACATCCTGCAGATACCTCAGACACCAGGCTATGAGTATGAAGAGTCTGCGGAGATTGTTTCTACTGAGCGTCCCTATTTCATGGAAACTTATGTCAGTGTATTTAAAGAGGACGGCAAATGGATTGTCGTACCCGAAGTGGAAGGGTTGACAGGCTACTACGCAGTACGCTTTATGATAGTGCGCAAGCTGAATACCGCCCTGCCACAGACAATGTCATCGCAAGAGAAGGAACAGTCAGCCGTCAAGCACATCGTAAACGGTCAGCTCATTATCGATAAGGATGGCAGACACTACAATGCCACAGGTATCCTTACATATTGATTGTATAATATGAAAACAATTACCAGATACTTCCGTGACCTGTCAGAGCAGCAGATAGAGCAGTTCGAGGCTCTGGAACCGCTTTACAAGGACTGGAACGCAAAAATCAATGTCATATCGCGCAAGGACATAGACAATCTGTACGAGCATCACGTGCTTCACTCGCTGGCCATATCACGGATGATGGATTTCGCCGACGGCACCAGGATAGCCGATATCGGCACCGGCGGCGGTTTTCCCGGCATACCGTTGGCCATATTGTACCCGGAATGCAAGTTCACGCTGATTGACAGCATAGGGAAAAAAATTCGTGTAGCCAAGGCAGTAGCCGACAGCATAGGACTGAAGAACGTAAACTGCATACAGGAACGCGCCGAGAATGAGACAGGCAAGTTTGACTTTGTGGTGAGCCGCGGAGCCCTGCCGATATCAGACCTCTGCCAGATTGCCTCGCGTCTCATTGACAGGAAAAACCAGCACAACGCCTACCCTAACGGCATAATTTGTCTGAAAGGTGGAGATCTGTCTGCAGAACTGGCAGGCCATCGTAACTCTTCGGAGGTAGTTCCGCTTACAAACTGGTACACCGAGGAATTCTTCAAGGACAAAAAAGCCGTTTACATACAGATATGATTTCAATCAGGGATTTTCAGTTCAATATGCTCCCAGTCAACACATACGTTGTATGGGATGAGACCAAGGAGGCAGTCGTCATCGATCCTGGCTGCTATTACCCGGAAGAAGGAGAACAATTATGCACATTCATACGTTCCAACGGACTGAATGTAAAGCATCTGCTCAATACCCACCTGCATTTTGACCACATCTACGGCAATCCCATCGTAGAGAATGAGTTCGGGGTACTTGCCGAAGCCAACGGGGCCGATATGCCCTGGCTGACAGGAATACGCCAGCGTCTTGCCGCTTTTGGGATACACTGCAATGTTACAATTAATCCTATACAGCCTGAAAACATTCTCAAGGAGGGCGACACCATTGCTTTCGGCAATACGGTATTCCAAGTCCTGCAGGTTCCGGGACACTCTCCCGGCAGCGTAGTATTCTACAGCAGGACCGACGGTGTGCTGTTCACTGGCGATGTGATATTTCAAGGCAGCATAGGACGTACTGATTTTCAGGACGGCAATCACGAGGATCTTATATCCGGTATCAGAAACAAACTTATGACTCTGCCTGACAATACCGCGATATATCCCGGACACGGACCTTCCACTTCAATAGGATACGAACGTAATCACAATCCGTATATTTAACAGGAACCGCATGAACAACTTACTGAAAAAAATCATTGTGGCAGCCGTCACAATAGCGCCACTCTCATACGCCTCGGCCGACACCGAATGGCCTCTGCTGTTCGATTCGCTTGAATACGATTTCGGAGAAATTGACGAGGCAGACGGTATTGTATCGCACACTTTCATATTCGCCAACACGTCGGACAATCCTGTCACAATAGACTACGTGTCAACCAGTTGTGGTTGTACCACAGCTTCGTACCCTACCGAGCCGATAATGCCGGGAGAACTTTGCGAATTCATTGTCAACTTCAATCCAGCCAGGACTGAAGGACGCGTATATCGCGACATAGAGGTGTTCGTAAAAGGCCGCCACGACTGTATGGGACTTATGCTGATGGCCACTGTCAAACCCGCACCGATGGGAATAAAGCAGATGTATCCGCACGTACTGGCCGGAAGCATACGCAGCAATATCTACCACACAGCTTTCGGATATATCGCCCAACGGACTACCGAAAGCAAGGGTGTTGCAATTGTAAATGACGGAGACAAGGCCGTAAACATCAAGGCTACCGTTTCAGGCACCAGCAAAATCCTCACTGTAGAGTGCCCTCAAAGCCTTGATGCCCAGAAAGCCGGCAACCTCCTGCTGACCTACACAATGCCTCAGAACGACAAATACGGCACCGTGACTGATACGGTATGGCTGTGGTGCGACGGTGTGAAAGGTGATGTTCCACTTATTGTAAATGCTATCTGCACGGACGATTTTTCGAAATCGCAGAGCGGACGTCAGCCGAAGCTCACCACTGACCCGTCTTACAAGGATTTCGGCGAGCAGAAAGCCGGTAAGATAATCAAGCAGAAATTCATAATAGGCAATGAAGGTGAAGCCGATCTGATTATACGTGCTGTAGAGCTTTCCGAAGGCATTACAGCCGATCTGAAGCCAAATACGACCATCAGACCCGGTGAAAATATAGAGATGACGGCCGCTACTGTCGTAAAAGGAACATCCGGGTACAGCTATGCCGGCTCCGTCAACCTCATAACAAATGACCCCGTACGTCCACGACGCGAATTAAGGCTTACCATACATACCAGATAGTCCATAACCAGCTGTTCATTTTACTAACCAATAATTACTTTTTAATCAATCATTTATGAAGAGAATCCATTTATTGTCAGGAATGATCGCATTGTTCATAGTCTGTTCATGCGGTGACAAGACTCAGTATGAGTACCCATTCCAGAACCCGAAGCTCTCCATAGAGAAGAGGGTTGACAACCTGATGTCATTACTTACGCCCGAAGAGAAAGTCGGACTTATGATGAACGGCTCCATCTCCATTGACAGCCTTGGTATCCCGGCCTACAACTGGTGGTCAGAGGCATGCCATGGTATCTGTATGACAGGTGCCACCGTCTTTCCGCAGGCAATCGCATTAGCAGCGACATTCGATGACGCACAACAGTACGACATCTACACTGCCGTATCGGATGAGGCACGCGCACACTGGAACACAAGTGACCACAACCAGTTCGGCAAGACCCGTGCCACAGGCGGTGCCTGGCATCAGGGACTCTCCTTCTGGTGTCCGAACATCAACATCTTCCGTGACCCGCGCTGGGGACGCGGTCAGGAAACCAGTGGCGAGGATCCTTATCTGACAGGCCGTATGGGAACTGCACTCGTAAAAGGTATGCAGGGCAATGACAAGAAGTACTTCAAGACCCATGCCTGTGCAAAACATTACGCCGTCCACAGCGGTAAGGAGTCCGACCGTCACAGATTCGATGTCAGCGTATCCATGCGCGACCTTTGGGAGACCTATCTGCCGGCATTCAAGACTCTTGTACAGGACGCAAATGTTCAGGAAGTGATGTGCGCATACAACCGCTATGAGGGTGAACCCTGCTGCGGAAGCGACCGTCTGCTCACCGACATTCTGCGCAACAAATGGGGTTTCAAGGCTCTCGTCGTATCAGACTGTGGCGCAATCAACAATTTCTATACAAAAGGCCAGCACGAGACACATCCTGATGCTGCACATGCCAGTGTAGATGCAGTCCTGTCCGGCACAGACATTGAGTGCGGAACAAGCTACAACTCTCTTCTAAAAGCTATGGAAGACGGTCTTATCAGCGAGGCGGACATTGACGTATCACTTCGCAGAATACTCCGCAGCCGCATCGAGCTCGGTATGTTTGACCCGGCTGAGATGGACCCTTGGAAAGACCTCGGTGCTGATGACATCAGCAGTCCTGAGCATACCGCCCTGGCACACAAGGCCGCTGACGAGGCTATGGTCCTGCTCAAGAACAACGGAATTCTTCCTCTGTCAAAAGAGACAAGGAAAATCGCTATCGTAGGCCCGAATGCCGACAATGTTTCAATGCTCTACGGCAACTACAACGGCACTCCTGCTGTTGAAAACCGCATTTCCATATTACAGGCCATCACCGCCGCCGTTCCGAATGCAGAGATCATATACGAGCGTGGTTGTGAGCTTGCTGACCCATTGCTGACCACCAACCATCTGGCCGATGTCAATGACGGTCAGGGACTCTATGCAGAGTTCTTCAACAACACTACCCTTCAGGGCGAGCCTGTCACAAAGGGCTATTATAAAGAGGTGAATATGCGCACGATGGGCGACTACCGCTTTGCCGACAACGTTGAATTCAACAACTTCTCCCTGCGTATGACAGGCAAGTACGTGGCTGATTTCACTGGTATGATGTCATATAGCGTACGTGGCAATGACACCTATCGTCTGACCGTCAACGGTAAGGTGATTGATGAGCAGAAAGAGGCTTCCTCAGGTCGTGGACGTGTAGGTTTCGGTGGCTTCGGCGTTTTCGGACAGCAGAATACCCAGAAGCAGTTCAAGGTCGTTGAAGGCCAGAGCTATGACATTCAGCTTGATTTCACAAAGGGTGAGACCGGCTCGGCATATCTCTCATTTGAAATGACAGACCGCAAGGAACCGGACTTTGCAAAGATTGCAGAGAATGTCCGGGATGCCGATGTAATCATTATGGTAAGCGGTATCTCAGCCCGTCTGGAGGGCGAGGAAATGCGCGTCAGCTATGACGGATTTGCAGGTGGTGACCGTACAAAGATTGAACTTCCTGCCATACAGCTGGATCTTCTGAAAGCTATGCACGGAACAGGAAAGCCTGTAGTACTTGTAAACTGCTCAGGCAGCGCAATAGGTTTCGGCGATGTTGAAGACCAGTACGATGCCCTACTCCAGGCCTGGTATGGCGGTCAGGCAGGCGGTCTTGCAATAGCAGATGTACTGTTCGGTGACTACAACCCGGCAGGCAGGCTACCTGTAACGTTCTACAAATCGACAGACCAGCTTCCCGACATCGAGGACTACAATATGGCCGACGGATTCACATACCGCTACTTCAAGGGTGAGCCGCTCTATGCATTCGGTTACGGTCTGAGCTACACCACCTTTGAGTATGGCGATGCCACCATCTCAAAGAACAGTATGAGAAAGAACGGAAAAGTCGATATAACCATTCCTGTAACCAACACGGGCTCACGTGACGGTGACGAGGTTGTTCAGGTATATGTAAAGAGTCTGGATATCACCGAGGCTCCTATCAAGTCTCTGAAAGGCTTCCAGCGTGTCAATATCACCGCCGGTCAGACAGCCGATGTAACAATCACACTTACATCCAAGGCATTTGAATACTATGATGAGACAATAGATGAACTTTCAGCTATGTCCGGTAAATATCAGATTCTATACGGTTCCTCTTCACGCGACGAGGATCTCAAATCAATCGATTTCGAAGTTCTCTGACAACGCATAGTATCTGCAATTACCGCTTATTACCACTCGGACTCCGGAAGCTTTTCATAGTTTCCGGAGTCCGATTCTCTTTTATTGTTCAACAAATATTTTGTGAATCACGCAAACTTTCAACATTTTGACTGTGTTTTCCCGTCTTTGCGCAGTACATTTGCGACCAGTTAATAAAACTATTTGCCATGGAAAAAACAGATTTGAGGCAAGGGCCTTACTGCAACCTTATGAGCGATGTAGCTTTCCGGTGGATTTTCACCAAGGAATCCAACAACGCACTGCTGAGAGACTTTTTGAACGAGTTGATAACAGACCGGGAAATTACCGGTGTAGAACTGTACAAGGACAGTCAGATGCCATTCTCGAAAGAGTACAGAAAGAGCATATTTGACGTGTCGTGCAGAACGAGCACCGGAGAAATGATTGAT
>JAZRYP010000041.1:0-20878 GCA_045600825.1 Bacteroidaceae bacterium | reverse complement strand
CATCATCTACGGTCCGGCCGACCCCGTCAGGGGACGCATCGACCTGACATCCGGCTACATCGCCCGCTACGGTGCGCCCGATGCCGCACGTCCGCAGATCTTCGCCGGTCTGTTCCTGGTCAATCCCGCCACAGGCGAGTGCTCATCCCGGATTGGTGTCAAAGCCGCCCTCGTACCGAGACCTGCGGGCAAGCTCGCCCTCAACCTCTCGTCCGAAGACGACAACCGCGGCACCGTATCGCCGGACGGCACCACCTACCACGACTACGACGATGTCGTCAGCATCCAGGCCACCCCTGCCGAAGGCTACATCTTCTACCGCTGGTCCGACTACCTGTCCGGCAACCCGCGCAACATCACGATGCGCTCCGACAAGACCTTGCTGGCCCTCTTCGGCGAAGACCGCGATTTTCAGGTCACGACCTCCGTCAGTCCTACAGGTGGAGGAACAGTGACAGGCGCAGGCAGCTATCATTTCGGAGAGGAAGCCTGCGTTGTAGCCGAAGCAGCCGATGGCTACCACTTCGTCCAGTGGAACGATGGTGACACCGATGTGGAACGCTACTTCGATGTCACCCACGATGTCGAGCTCACCGCCTACTTCGAGTCCGATTAAACCGATGAGTAACCGACAGTTGGGAAAGTCACAAGTCCGCTGACATCCTCGCTGAGAGGAATTAACCAACAAATCCCATTCGCAGGAAACCTACGAATGGGATTTGTTGTCCCCAATAATATCAGGTGGGGATAAAACAAAAATTCAGTTAATCAGAGTATGCTTTAGTTTCTTACGCACAACCTTGAAAATTTGTGCATAAATTTGTGCATAAAACTCATAACTTACTGATTATCAATGTAAATTGTGGAGCTGGAGGGAGTCGAACCCTCGTCCAAACGGGGAAACCATACGCTTTCTACAGGCTTATCTCCGTTTTGATTTTCGTGACTTGACAAGACCGGAGCTACCGCATCAAATCCTTATCCTCTGAAATTTCACCGAAGGCGCGAGGCCGCCAATGGCTATCCCCGATTTAGCTGCACCACCTTATCGACGAGCTTCGGAGCAAGAGCTTCCGGGTGATGTCTCGTCCCAACACCTTGTGCCGGGATTAAGCCGATCTACTGTTATTCGATCAAGCAGCAAGAGCAAAATTGTTATTGCCAGATAATTGTTGACTGTCGTTTTATAGTGCCGACGGACAGCGCACTGCCTGCTTACATACCATTCCTGCCCGCTGTCAAAACCAGACAGCCCCAAGAGTGTGTGTATTGTTTCTGCAAAGGTAAGACATTATACGAAAACATTGGTATCGATAATGTGGATTTTAGATTGGCGGTTGCGCAAAAACGTTTCCATTTACTTTTCCGGCAAGGAAAGCCTTGGTGTGCCTCTCTTTCCTTTGTGGATAGATATCGTGTGAATTTACCAATATACCACCCTCTATTGCACCTGCAAAATCATGGCATTCGGCGAAACCGAAGTATGTCATAGTTGAAGACAGATTGATGTAGGAATTGATCAGTGGGGGAATGCTGAAACCCAGTTTGGAGACGGCTTTCTTCAATGTCTGGTAATCCTCCATTGCATTGCCTTTGCAGAAGATGTCTCCGCCACTGGTGGGCTCTATCGGTATTTTGGGCCATATCAGGCTCCTGCAATCTTTGTAATATCTTGACAGGTAGTGCATTATGAAAGATGCGGCTTCTCTGCTGTACCTGGGATGTATAGTGACTTTGCCGAAATAATATAAAAGATGTGGATCAAGCATCATTATTGTAGCGAGACCGTCCCAAAGGTTGTCAAGTGCGAATATGGACTTTGGGGCGGCTTTGGTATTCTGATATCCCGGCGATACGAACGAACGTCCCAATTCGATTGTGGCAGGCAGATATTCTTCCAGGAATTCCTTGGAGTAATCAAACAATTCCGCAGTAGCGAGCATAGGTGTGCCGTCCGCATTGAAACTTACATTGTTTCCTGTCTTGAACCTGTATCCCCCGATAATCTCAAGCGAATTTGGATTCCATACGATAAGTTGCAAATATGGATTTGGCATCGTGTCGTATATGTCAATGTCCATACTCTTGCCTGAACCGCCACCTGCGGACCTGAAAGCCTCTTCTCTGAGACGCGCCACCTCGCGCATAAGATTTGGCGCATTACAGGCATCGAAAACGTATATTTCGTTTCCTCCTCTGTTGGTGTCCTGCAACTTTCTTTCGGGAGTAAGTTCCTGTAACAGCAGGTCCCTTTCAACAGGTTTTATAATTGATTCCATACCATTTACAGTTTATAGACCTCTTCGCGTACCCATCCGGCCCATTCTGACGTGGTCCTGGATTTATCGAACACAGTGTACGGGATAGGGGTGCCAAATACGACCTTGAAAGTCTTGCCCCGGTTCTTGTATGATTCTTCAGGCAGAAAAGCCATCGCGACATTGAATCTGATACGCAGCAGATTGCATATCCTGGCTATGAGATAAAATTTCCTGGAATTCTCTCCATAAAAATGTATGGGGACAATATCTCTCTGCGTGCGTATGCTCTGTGCTATGAATGTCTTGCTCCATGGCAGGTCCTGTATCTTTCCGTCTATCAGACGGGAACACAGTCCTGCGGGAAACAGCAGTATCTGATCTTCCGAATCGAAAGCCTTGCTGATAAGCATAGGCAGTTCCCTGGACTGTCCTCCGGTCTTGTTCACGGGGATGCTGATGGGCCTGAACCCGGGAATGGCGAGAAGAAAGTCGTTCACTGGCATTTTGACACTTCCGAAACGGGTGCCAATTATTCCTGCCAATGCCACTCCATCCACACCTCCGATAGGATGATTCGATACGAAAGTATATCGTGAGCCGACGGTAATGTTATCCAGCCCCTCCATAACGATATTGACACCAAGATAGTCGATAGCTCCAGTGCAGAATTCTATACCGGTTTTCCCCTGCTTGAAGTAATTGTTGAAATAATCTATGTGCAAGAGCCGTTTGAGCAATGAAAGCATTACGGGTGAAGTCTTGCGGCCACTTCTTTTTCGTGCGATAATACTTTCAAGATCAATAGTTCCGTCCATTATTGCCAACAATCTCGAAATTGTCTGGCAAAATTAATCAGAATGTAGCGTTATTGAATACTTTTGTCCTGATAATTGTAATGCATCGGGAAATGAATATAACCTCGTTGGTCAACAGAATTTACTTCAAAACAAGATATGAGGCCATACAGAAGTATCAAAGTTGTACTGAATCCATTCAGAAGACTGTACTGAGGTACCTGATAGACAAGGCTTCCGCTACGCAATGGGGCAGAAATCACGCATATTCGGCAGTCAGCTGTTATGAGCAGTTCGTCAGAAATGTCCCTGTAAGTTCGTACGATGATCTGAAGGATTATTTCCAACGTATGAGGAGTGGAGAAAGTAATGTCCTCTGGCCAGGACGTGTGCGCTGGTTCGCCAAGTCCTCCGGAACAACAAGTGACAGGTCTAAGTTTATTCCTGTGACAAGTGAGGGCTTGAAGAATCAGTTCTCCGGCGGTCGTGATTGCGTGGCGTGCTATCTGCACTGCAATCCGAAGAGCCGGATGTTTTCATACAACGGCAAAAGCCTGATTCTGGGAGGAAGTCACTCGCCCGTTTCTGATACACAAACCTCCATAACGGGAGACCTGAGCGCCATTCTGATAGACAACGTCCCTATGTTTGTACGTCTGTTCCGGGTTCCGGACAGGAAAACTGCACTGCTTGAAGATTTTGAAGAGAAGCGTGATAGGATTGCCCGTGCTGCCAGATCGACGAACGTCACCAATATAAGTGGTGTGCCATCCTGGATGCTGAGCGTGTTGAAGCATACGCTTGAGGTCAATGGTACAGACAGGATAGATGCAATATGGCCGAACCTCGAAGTGTTTTTCCACGGAGGAATGGCTTTTACTCCATACAGGGAGCAGTTTTGCGATATCATAACATCGGACCGTATGCATTATATGGAGACATACAATCCCAGCGAGGGTTTTTTTGGCATACAGACAGACCTTGATGATCCTTCGATGACGTTGATGATTGACTACAATGTGTTTTACGAGTTCTGTCCTGTTGACAACATTTCTGAAACGGGAGGACTTATAGACGATAGCCTTGTCGTGCCGCTTTGGAAGGTTGAGACTGACAGAAACTATGCCATAATCATATCTACTGCATGTGGACTGTGGCGATACCTGATAGGAGACACAGTCAGATTCACACGTAAGAATCCGTATAAATTCATCATTACCGGGCGGACCAAGTGCTTTATCAACGCTTTTGGGGAGGAATTGATTGTTGACAATGCCGAGAAAGGCCTCCAGAAGGCTTGTGCTGCTACCGGGGCTCAGGTTAAGGACTATACGGCCGCGCCTGCCTTTAATGACAATGGCTCAAGGTGCTGTCACCAATGGATTATAGAATTCAACAGGCATCCGAATTCTTTGGAAGAGTTTTCAACAACCCTTGACAGTGCTTTGCAGGAAGTAAACTCAGATTATGAGGCAAAGCGCAACAAGAATATAATTCTCCAACCATTGGAAATAATCAAGGCAAGACCCGGTCTGTTCGATGATTGGCTGAAGTCTAAAAACAAACTCGGAGGACAACACAAGATTCCGCGTCTGAGCAACTCCCGGCAGGTAATAGATGAACTGATTGCAATCAATTGAAAAAGGTCTCTATCTTTTCATTAACTTTGCACACATGAAAAGATTTTTTTTGGCCATAATTTCATTTGCTGCATTCGTTGCATGTGAAAAAGCGACATTTGTTGAAGAACAGACGGAAAAACCGGATTCCGGCGATAAGACAATAACCGGTCAGGATGGAAAGATTGCCGCAATTTCCGATTTCGCCTCATTGATACTTGACGGGAATGAATCTCTGGATATCGCAGAGATGATAGACAAATTCCTTAAGGAACACGAAGAAGAGAAAATATATCCTGAAGGCTCGGAGTGGCATACAGTAGAAACCGTAGGACCATTGCTGACAACTCTTTGGGATCAGTACGAACCTTTCTATAATCTCTGTCCCAAACTCGGCCCGAACAAGGATCTTCAGGCTCCGGCAGGATGTGTTACCTGTTCTGTGGCACAGTTCCTGGCATACAATGAATTTCCGTCAGGGCTGACAGATTACAAGGCTATAAAGAATATCAAAAACAGTGAGAATCGCTTGAATATAGGAACATATCAGGAGGGGCTGCTGGCAGCCAAGTTCATTGCTGACATTTCAACAAAAGATATGCTTGACGTGTGGTATGTAGAACTGTATGCAGGTGCTACGCGCGCTTATACCAATCCGATTGCAGTGATGCGCACCCTGAAAGCACTTGGATATGAAAATATCAAATTGAACGTCGGACTTGACATTGCAACAATTATCAGTTCTATTGATAAAGGTTATCCGGTTCTGGCTTCCGCCATCGGGATTTTGCCTCCTGCCGCACATGGGTGGGTAATTGACGGTTATATGAAACGTGAACTTGTAGGTCCTGAAGGAGATGTTTTTGATTCCCAATACCTGCTGCATTTCAATTGGGGATGGAATGGAAAGAACAACGGATATTTCGACACAGGAATAATAGATACCCGTAAATCTGTCATACCGGATGTGGTTAACCCGGAATCCAGAGATTATATATATTCTCTCGGTTTCAACACAATAACCGCTGAAAAGCCATCTGATGCCGAATAGTACTATATAAGGTGCGCTTGAAATGAGATTTAATAAACATACTCCAATGAGCAATAGAATCCTGTCGTTTGCATCAATTGCCTCCGTTATCCTGTTTGCCGTTGCATGTTCCCGGCCAACGTCAGTCGTACAAGGTGTCTTCGAGACCAATATGGTGAATGTCAGTTCGGAATGTAACGGAAAAATACTGGAGTTTTATGTGAATGAGGGTGATACTGTCTTTGCCGGTCAGGAACTGGCCCTGATAGATACTCTATCCTTCGAGGTTCAGATTAACACCCTGCTTGCGGGAAAGGATGCGGCTATGACCGTAATGTCCGATGCTGCAGTCCAGACGAAAGCTCTCAGTGAGCAACTGGTGCGACTGGAGATTGACAGGGACAGAATATCCAGACTTATTGAGGTCGGCGCTGCATCCCGACATCAGCTTGACCAGATTGAGACCAGCATAGCTGTTGTACGTGGCCAGATAGATGCGGCCTCTGCTACAATCCGTACTGCCAATGACGCCGCTTCGGGGAACGTAGCCTCAATAGAGACCCAGATACAGGGTATAAGGGATATGAAGGAGAAGTGCCATATCAGATCTTTCTCAAACGGCACTGTCATAGGAAAGTACGCTCAGGCAGGGGAAATTACTGCAGTTGGGCGTCCGCTTCTCAAAATCGCTGATATGGACAATGTCTTTCTGAAGGCATATTTCAAGTCCAGCCAGTTGCAGAATGTAAGGCTGGGACAGAAAATGAAGGTGATTGCCATTTTCGGCAAGGACAGTACCAGGGAATATGATGGAGTGGTAACCTGGATATCTCAGGAGAGTGAATTCACACCAAAGACAGTTCCTACAGACAAGGAACGTTCCAATCTGGTCTATCCAGTGAAGATTGCTGTAAAGAATGACGGATATATAAAACTTGGTTTCACAGGGGAAGTGGTTCTGACTGATGAGCAAGATTGAAGTACAGGGTTTGTGCAAAAGTTTTGCACAGGTCAAGGCCTTGGATAATGTCTCATTGAGTATAGAATCCGGTGAGATTTTCGGTTTATACGGATCGGACGGATCCGGAAGGACTACGTTATTCCGCATATTGGCTACGCTGTCGGATCCTGATTCCGGGTATGTGGCTATGGATGGGCATAATCTGTCAAAAGATAAGAAAAACGCAAGGAAGGCCATAGGGTATGTAGCCGGAACTTTCTCACTTTATCCGGACTTTACGGTCAAAGAAAATATTGATTTTTTTGCTTCTCTGAATGATTCTTCTGTTGAAGAGTGCTATGAATATATAGAACCCATTTATAAAAAATTACTTCCTTTTTCAGACAGGCGGGCCGACCGGCTTTCAGGCGGTATGAAACAAAAGTTGTCTCTGTGCTGCGCCCTTGTCCGCAAACCTGAGATTCTTCTGCTTGATGAACCCACCACAGGCATAGATGCCGTGTCCCGTATCGAGGTATGGGAGGCTATCCGGTATCTCAACGAAAAAATAGGGATGACCGTTCTCGTTTCCACCCCGTACAGGAACGAACTGTTACAATGCAACAGAGTCGCGGTGTTGGAAAAAGGTGTGGTCAAGTATGTTGGCACTCCTGATTCAATAGTTCCCGCAGATGACATAGGTGACAGGTTCAAGGATTGGCTTCGGAATGATTATTCCGTCGATGTAAGAGATCTTACCAGAAAGTTCGGCGATTTCACTGCAGTGGATTCAATCAGTTTTAATGTCCGTAAAGGAGAGATTTTCGGTTTCCTGGGTTCCAACGGGGCGGGAAAGACCACGACTATCCGTATGCTTTGCGGTTTGCTCGCACCGACTTCCGGTTCTGGAACGGTTTCCGGTTATGATATTGTCTCCCAAGGAGATGAAATCAAGCGAAGAATAGGCTATATGAGTCAGAAGTTCCTGCTTTACGGAGATATGACGGTGAAGGAAAATCTGTCTTATCTTGCAATGATCTATGGAATGGATTATTCACTTTCGCGCAAACGGGTAAAGGAAGTCATCGAGGCTGTCGGTCTGACCGGTTTGGAGAACAGGATGGCGGCAGAACTTCCGCTTGGACTGAAACAGAAGCTTTCCTTTGCCGCCGCTACAGTACATTCTCCGGATATCCTCCTGCTGGATGAGCCTACGAGTGGAGTTGATTTTGAAAATTGCAGGCAGATATGGAGGATAATAGATGAAGCGGCAAAGAGCGGAGCCACAGTATTTGTGACCACGCATAATCTGAACGAGGCATGGCACTGTGACAGGATACTGATGATGTCTCAGGGGAAGATAAAGGCAATTGGTGAACCTGAAGCACTCGTGTCTGAATATGGTGCGAAAGATATTGACGATCTGTTTTCCAAACTGACATGACGAACAAGGTCTTTCTCATAATCCGTAAGGAATTCACTCATATCGTACGCGATGTGGGAGTTTTTGCCGTTGCCATCGGAGTCCCGTTCTTTATGATAACCTTGTTCAGTTTTGTGTTATCTACGGACGTGAGAAGTATAAAGGTTGCCACGGTGGTTCCGCACCAATCTCCTTATACTGAACAGTTCCTGTCACCATTGAAACATAACCCGGTATTTGTGTTCAAAGGTAATTTTTCCTCTACGGAAGAAGGGGAGATGCTGATGCGCTCCAATAAAATTAATGCCATGGTTGTGCTCCATCCTGATTTTGATAGGATAATGTCCCTGTACTCCATGGATCCTACATTGCCTGTTCCAGTGCAGATAATCACTGATGCTTCCAACTGTGTGATAGGTTCAGCAGCATCCCTGTATCTGCAGTCAGCTCTTGGAACGGATCCCCAAAAACAGGATTTCGCTTCAGTCAGAATGTTGTATAATCCCAGACTCAAGAGTGCTTATTTATTCTGTCCGGGAATAATCGCATTGGCGATAGTTTTCCTGTGTGTCGTATATTCCAGTGTAGCCATAGCTGAGGAAAAAGAATCAGGCACGATTGAAAATCTGGTTGCATCACCAATCAGGACCTGGGAATATCTGACAGGAAAACTGTTCCCATATATGTGTCTCGGAATGCTTGCAGTATGTACAGGGATGCTGTCTTCGTATTTCTTGGTGGGTGTGCCGATCAATGGCTCGATAGCACTGATACTGGCAATTACACTGTTATACGTCATTACATCACTGATGTTCGGTTTCATCCTGTCAGCCTTCTGCCATAGTAGGGTAGATGCCTTTGTGTTAGGTACGGCCGTAATAACACTTCCTGTCCTGTACTTTGGCGGAATCGAAGTTCCTGTTTGGAATTTACCTCCCTGGGCACAGAGAATCAGCGAATTGATATATGTGAGGTGGTATGCAGATGCCTTGCGCAAGCTTATGATTAACGGCGTGTCCGGGATACACATCCTGAAGGAGACGGTTATGATGTCTCTTTCCACAATCGTGTTTCTGGCGGTTTTCATTTATCTATTGAGAAAAGACAGATGGTTGCACTGAATCAGATAACAGCACTTGTCATCAAAGATGTGAAACAAGTTGTGCGCAACAGGAAAATTCTGGCTCTGCTGCTGATATATCCTGCTTTCTCGGCATTGGTCGTGCCCCATGTTATCAATTTCAACAGCGACATTGCCAGCATGGCGTACATAGATAATGACAACAGCGATCTGTCACGTTCCATTACCGGTGCATTGTACACTATGGAAGGCGTAACGAATGTTGCTCATTGCAGCACATACGGACAGGCCCTTTTCCTTCTTGAAGAGACGGATGTCAATTGCATTCTTGAAATTCCCAAAGGATATGAGAATGCGTTGATGACAACTGGGAATTTGCCCGAACTGTCCCTGTCGGTAAATGCGGTGGATCCTGTTCTTGCAATGTTGGGAAGCCGCAAGATACTAGGAACCGTTGGAAGTGCAATATTGGAGCGGACAGGACAGAAAGACGTTCCCGTCAGTGCGTCAAAGAGCTATATTACCGAATCGCATTACTACAATCCTTCTATGGATTATATTCTGTATATGTTTCCCGTTGTTCTCCTGTCCGTTGCATTGTATCTGTGCATTTATGTTACGGGAACTTCCATGTCCAGTGAAATGGATGGTGGTATGGATATAATAAATTCAAGTCCGGTGAACCGCACAGTGTTCGTGTCGTCCAAAATTTTTACTTGCTATTTGTTTGGACTGTTTGAAATGCTCTATACCATATTCCTGTTGCAGTTTGCCCATAATATGGTTCCCTCCGGTTCCGTCCTGCTGGTGATGTCTTCATTCTCATTATTCGTCATTGGACTTTCTGCGACTATCATTCTGATAAGCAATCTCACTGCAAATGCTTCTCTGACTTTGTTGCTATCCTCCATATACACGATGTCAACCCAACTTATGTCCGGATTCTTTACTCCTATTGAGAGTATGCACGCTGCCATACAGTATCTTTCGTATCTGAATCCTTGCCGTTATCTGGTGGAAATACTGCGCAATGTCTATCTTAAGTCAGCTACATTATACGATCTCCATTCCCAGTTCCTCTGGCTGACGGGGATTGTCGTTGTGACTTGTTTCCTGGCTGTGGTCACATACAGAAAACGGTCTGCGTGACGTTGGTTCACATACCGATTCTTGTCTGTTGGTGCAGAGTCTTGAGAAGCGTGAGTTCGTGGATGCTCGATTGGAGGGCTGCATCATTCTCTTCGTTGATGTCCTTTAGAAGCTCGGTAATGTCTATCTCACCTTCCTCAAGGCGTTTCTCCGCGGCATTTCTGAGTTTCGTTCTGAGCTCAAGTATCCTGTTGTCGCGTTGCAGACATTCCCGGATTCTATCAGACTCCTGAATGAGCTGATGTCTTTCAAGATTGAATTTGAAATTGAGAATATCTTTCTCAATATCCAGATAGTCCATCTGATTCCTGATTATGGTATTGTCTCTCTTTCTGGTATATAATGGAGACAGGTTGAATCCGACTTTGATTCCAGCCTGAGCATCGAATGCAGGGGAATGGCCAGTAAGATTCGCAAATATGTTGCGGTTGGGATAACCATACCCGGCATCTGCGAACAGCGCGATTTTGGGCATCAGTTCTACGTCCAGTTTCTTCTCCTTGAGACCGAGCATTTTCTTCTGACTTTCGAGCAGTAGGAATTCGGGCCTTTGAAAACCGGCTTTCGAAACTGGCTCTGCAGGAATGGCAAGTTCCTCGCCAGCCATATTCATACCGGTTAGAAGTGAAAGAGACATCCTGAATACTTTTATTCCGGACTTGATTTCATCAACTTTCTGTTCTGCAGACAGAATCTCCACCTCTATTTTGGATAGGTCCATCTCACTTGCAAATCCTTCCTGATACAGGTTGCGGAGTTTCTTGAAGTTGTCTTCCAGAACGTCAATCTTGCCCTCTGCCTGTTTAAGACGCTGCTCCAGCAATAATATGGAGAAATACACTTCATCCACCTGTTCTTCTACGGCAAGGAGATTCACCTCTACTTCAGCTTCCTTGCTTTCCGCTTCTGCCTCTGCAGATTTTTTTATCAGGGCGGAGGCACCGCCATCCCAGATGTTCTGCGTAAGACTCACACCTGCCGTATACTGCCAGGGACGCTCGGATTCAAGATGAAGTATTCTATCTGTAACGTAGTGGAAGACGTAGGATGATATTGTACCGGCATTTGCGAAAATATCGTCAAGACTATTCACGTTGTTAACCCAGTAGAACTGCCCTCCAATTACTATCTGCGGCAACCACGACATTGATGCATTCTTAAGGTTGCAGTCACTGGTAGCCCTTATGATGTCCAGTTTCCTTATCTCAGGAAAGTTCTCACGAGCAGCTTGTCTGCATTCATAGAGGCTTGTCTGCGCAACTGCAACAGAGCGTATGGATGCCAGTATGATGCAAACAAACAATAATCTCTTCATCTTTCAATAGACAGTCCTATGGATATATTATCGGGCGTAGTTGACAGCCCTGGTCTCGCGGATAACCGTAATCTTTACCTGACCCGGGTATGTCATCTCGTTCTGTATCTTTTCAGCAATCTCTGCTGACAACTGTTCTGTCTGCTTGTCATCAATCTTGTCTGCACCTACAATGACACGCAGTTCACGGCCTGCCTGTATGGCGTAGGTCTTGGTTACGCCAGGGTAGGAGAGCGCAATCTTCTCAAGGTCGTTCAGGCGCTTGATGTAGGCCTCGACAATCTCGCGACGTGCACCCGGACGTGCGCCGGAGATGGCATCGCATATCTGTACGATAGGAGCTATAAGGCTCTCCATCTCAATTTCCTCGTGGTGTGCGCCGATGGCATTGCAGATATCCGGCTTCTCCTTGTATTTCTCGGCAAGGTGCATACCATACTCTGCGTGAGCCATTTCGGTCTCTTCGTCTGGAACCTTTCCGATATCGTGCAACAGACCGGCTCTCTTGGCTTTCTTAGGATTGAGACCGAGTTCGGCAGCCATCACGGCACAGAGGTTTGCTGTCTCACGTGCGTGCTGCAGCAGGTTCTGACCGTAGGATGAGCGGTATTTCATCTTACCTATCATACGGATAAGCTCCGGATGCATTCCGTGAATTCCAAGATCTATTGTGGTACGCTTACCGGTTTCGATAATCTCTTCCTCAACCTGTTTCTCAACCTTGGCTACTACTTCCTCGATGCGTGCCGGGTGAATTCTGCCATCAGCAACCAGCTGGTGCAGAGCCAGACGTGCAATCTCGCGGCGAACCGGGTCGAATGCAGAGATTACGATTGCCTCAGGTGTGTCATCAACGACAATCTCAACACCGCAGGCTGCCTCCAATGCACGGATATTACGTCCCTCACGTCCTATGATACGTCCCTTAATGTCCTCATTGTCAATGTGGAAGACGGTTACTGAATTTTCAATGGCGGTCTCAGTGCCTATTCTCTGAATGGTCTGGATGACTATTCTCTTTGCCTCCTTGTTGGCTGTCATACGGGCATCGTCCATAATGTCGTTGATGTATGCTGCAGCCTCTGTCTTGGCCTCTTCCTTCAATGATTCGATTAGGTGTGTCTTGGCTTCCTCGGCAGATAATCCGCTTATTGCTTCCAGTCTGCCACGCTCCTGAGACTGAAGTTTGTCCAGTTCCTCCTTCTTTTCATCGATAATTGCCATCTGACCTTCCAGATTCTCCCTTACGGCATCAGCTTCGCTCAGTTTGTGCATCAGCTCATCGTGACGTTGATTGAGTTGCATCTCCTTCTGTTTCAGACGGTTCTCGTTCTGCTGTATTTTCTGGTTGCGTGCGGCCACTTCCTTCTCAAGTTCGGCCTTCTTGTTCAGGAATTTTTCCTTAACTTCGAGTAATTTATCACGCTTTATAGCCTCAACCTCGTCCAGGCGCTCCTTCATTTGAGAGTTCAGCTTGCTATTGAACAGCAGCCATGCAGCCAAAGCGCCTATTATCAATCCTCCTAAAATTGCAAAAATGTACCACATATCACTTTATACCATTAATATAATAAAAACACCTTCCTTCATTCAATATCTGAATGACGGATGGTGCGTAACTCTCAATCTAAAGCTTTTGGGCGGATAAGTGACTCAGTCGCGGGATTCTCCGATTATGGAATCCAACTTGTCGCTCATCTCCTGTATTCTCTCCTTATAGGGTGCAGTGTCGTTGAAATTCTCCCACATCTGGTTGGTCATTGCCAAATGCATGGCTGCCATAACGTAGTATTTCTCATCGCTCAACTGCGGAAAATGATCTCTATACCGGTTCAGCATTGAGTTCAAACGTCTCGCAGCTTCTCTATATACAGTCTCATCCTTCCTCTTTATAGTGAGAGGGTAGTAGGTACCGCCCACCAGCAGCTTTATCTCAAATTCTTCCGTTGTATTCATACCTTCAACATATCAATGCAACGGTCAATCTCGCGCACCAATCCCGATACTCTCTTGCGCGTGTTGTCCAGGTCGTAACCTGACACGCTGAGTACCTTGGTAAGCTTAAGGTTTTCATAATTTGACTGCAACTGACTGATTTCGTTCTTGAGCTCATCCTCGCGTGATTTGGCATCGGCGATGTCCTTGCGCAATGATTCGTTTTCCATCTTCAGATCATTGTACATGGCAATAAGCTTCTGGATTTTACTCTCAAAAGCGTCAAGCAACTCTGTCTCTGAACTGACAATCATTTATGAAACACCTTTTATATTTTGCAAAAGTAATGATTATTTTTTATTCATAATCTCTTTTGCTGCTTCAATCTTCTCTTTAGTCTTCGGCTCTTTTTTAGCCAGCCTTATCATACTGAAGGCGTATTCTGTCATCCATTGTTCGGAAAAACCGAGATGTTGCTGATAATTGCGGATGTTGAATACGGTCTTGTAGCTTGATTCATCCTTCCATTTGTTCTCGGTCATGATCTTATGCACCGAATCCTCTGTCATTGCATACAATGCTTTCTTCAGGAAATTGGGCACGCGGAACTTCCATTTCATTATGGTTCCAATCTGCATCATCAGGTCGCTGCTGAAGCCCTGGAACTGGAACATATAGCCCTGGACGGCCTGTATGTTGCGGCAGTTTTTCCTGATGGATGAGTCAATTTCCTTGAAGAAACCATCACTCAGACCGTACATCTGGCTGAGCATCTTACGGCAACGTGGTTTCTCGGCTACTCCAAGCTTGTTACCCTGAGTCTGGATTTTAAGACTGCGCTTGAAAGTGGCGAGGTCCGGCAGGTAGTTGATGTTGGTGATTCCAAGATTTCCGGCCATTTCGGCTTGAAAATATACCCTTATCAGAGTCATGAAATCCTCCATTCCGCCAAGATTCTCTATTTTATCCGAATTCTTTTTGAACAATCCCATTTCTATGTTTTTTTTTGAGTTCTGAATATGTCGCGAAAATAAAAAGAATTTCTTAATTTTGCGCGGTTTTACGGAGGTAAAGCCTCTGATTTAGGATAATTGTAACTTTTAACTTAATACAAACATTATGATTAAACTGGGTATTAACGGTTTTGGCCGCATCGGACGTATGGTTTTCCGTGCAGCAGTCGAGAATTTCAACAAGGACATCGTTGTCGTAGGTATCAATGACCTTCTGGATCCTGACTATCTGGCATACATGCTGAAGTATGATTCAGTACACGGCCAGTTCAACCATGACATCAAGGTTGAGGGTAACTATATGATCGTTGACGGCAACAAGATTCAGGTCTTCGCTGAGAAGGATCCTGCAAACATCACCTGGGGTGCCCTCGGTGTTGACGTTGTTGTTGAATCAACAGGTTTCTTCCTGACCGCTGAGCTCGCAGAGGCTCACATCAAGGCCGGTGCCAAGAAGGTTATCATGTCAGCTCCTTCAAAGGACGCTACTCCGATGTTCGTTTACGGTGTAAATGACAAGACATACGCCGGTCAGACCATCATCTCCAACGCTTCCTGCACAACCAACTGTCTTGCTCCTATCAGCAAGGTCCTGAACGACAAGTTCGGCATCAAGCGCGGTCTTATGACTACAGTTCACGCTGCAACAGCTACCCAGAAGACCGTTGACGGTCCTTCAAAGAAGGATTGGCGCGGTGGTCGCGGTATCCTGGAGAACATCATCCCGTCATCAACAGGTGCTGCCAAGGCTGTAGGTAAGGTTCTTCCTGAGCTGAACGGCAAGCTGACAGGTATGTCACTCCGCGTTCCGACATCTGATGTATCATTCGTTGACCTGACCGCTGAACTCAACACCGAGTGCACATACGAGCAGATCTGCGCTGCAATGAAGGAAGCTTCAGAGGGCGAGCTCAAGGGTATTCTGGGTTACACCAACGAGGCTGTTGTTTCAACTGACTTCCGCAACGATGCTCACACCTCCATCTTCGACGAGAAGGCAGGTATCCAGCTGGACGGCACATTCGTAAAGGTTTGCGCATGGTACGACAATGAGTGGGGTTACAGCAACAAGGTTTGCGAGATGGCCCGCGTCATCACCAAGTAATAAGGTATTTACCTATATGGAGATTCCCGGTCTGCACAAGGCTGGGAATTTCTTTTATCCTCTTGCCCCGGTCAATAATATTTCTTAACTTTACCCAAATATAATTTATGGTAAGAGGCTATGTCCTGCTATGATATGATTACTATTCTCGGGCCGACAGCGTCCGGCAAAACCGGATTTGCTGTCGCTGTGGCTGACAGGCTGGATTCTGAGATTATCAGTGCCGACAGCAGACAGGTATATCGCAGAATGGATATCGGCACAGGCAAGGATCTGGCTGATTACCGGATTAACGGCAGGCAGATTCCATATCATCTTATTGATATTGCCGAACCGGGTACGAAATACAACCTATTTCAGTATCAGGCTGATTTTCTTGATGCCTATAAGCGCATCAGGACAGGAGGCAGGCTGCCGGTGCTGTGCGGAGGGACGGGCTTGTATATTGAATCGATACTTAAAGGCTACAGACTTATTCCTGTTCCTGAG
The DNA here is from genome assembly GCA_045600825.1 of Bacteroidaceae bacterium. GTDB lineage: Bacteria > Bacteroidota > Bacteroidia > Bacteroidales > Bacteroidaceae > Colenecus. The sequence goes on along the minus strand of JAZRYP010000041.1, from coordinate 4,724 downwards.
AATCCGGAACTGAGAAAATCGCTTGAGGGCAAGAGCCTGAAAGAGCTTACGGAGATTCTTCAGGGATATAAGCAACTGCATAATACAACAGATGTGGATACCGCAAAGCGTGCCATACGTGCCATTGAGATTGAGGAATGTTACAGGAATACTCCGGTTTCCGAACAGGAGTTCCCGAAGATAGACAGCATCGTCTTTGGTATTGACGTAAGTCGCGAGACCCGGCGTGAGAATATCTCGCGCAGGCTGAAGGCACGTCTTGACAATGGAATGGTAGAAGAGGTGCGTGCGTTGTTGGACGAGGGTATCTCTCCCGAGGACCTGGAGTATTACGGATTGGAATATAAGTTTGTCACACAGTACATTACAGGCCGTCTTGATTACCGTCATCTGGTGAGTGAACTGGAGATTGCCATACATCAGTTTGCAAAACGTCAGATGACGTGGTTCCGTGGAATGGAAAGACGTGGCATAACTATAAATTGGCTTCCTTACGAGATGCCTGTCGAGGATAGGGTCGAGCAGGTGTGCCGTATGTTAAAAAGTTGATTCTTATGAAAGTGGAAGACGACAGATGGGGTATAGTATATGTTCCTAAGGCAGGTGTGAGCAATGCCCAGAAACGCTGGAGACAGATACGTGAATATCTGGAACTGAGGAATGTGAAATACGATTGTGTGCAGTCGGAAAATTCAGAGTCAGTGGAGCGTATTACCCGTATGCTCATTGACAACGGCTACCGCACGATTGTCATTGTCGGTGGCGACCAGGCATTGAACGGCGCCGTGAACGGTATAATGTTCACTCCGAAAGAACTGCGCAGCGAGATTGTGCTTGGCATAGTGCCGAACGGAATAGGCAATGACTTTGCAAGCTTCTGGGGATTGACAGTGGATAATTACAAGCAGGCCATCCATTGGATAATAGAGAGGCGTACCAAGAAGATAGATGTGGGCTACTGCTCGTATGATGCGGACGGAGAGTCGCACGTCCGCTATTTTATGATGTCCGTGAATATAGGCCTGTCAGCGCAGGCTATACGTTTGTCTGATATATGCAAGAGATTCGGTAAGAAGAATCCGGCATATCTGCTTGCAATAATTAGCCTGTTCAAGGAACGCAAGCAATATAAGATGCGTCTCAGGGTTAACAACGAGGAGATAAATGACAAGATAATGACAATCTGCGCCGGCAACTCGCGCGGATACGGACTTACTCCGAGCGCCGTGCCGTACAATGGCTGGATTGACCTGTCGGTAGTCAGCCGCATGAAATTCATGCAGATGGTCAAGGGACTGTATATGTTGCTGCACGGTCAGATACTTAACCACGAGCAGGTACGCCCGTATAGAACAAAAAGCGTGACCGTCGTTGAAGCGGAGGGAGCCTCCACATGCTTGGACGGTCAGGCTATAAATCCCGTGTTTCCTATGACAATATCACTGGAACCGGGTGTGGTAAACTTCGTTATCCCGGGCTAATCCTTATTTCGCCTGATTCTTGATATAGTCAGGACGATAGTCGTAAGGATAGTCGATGATACCGAATCCTGTGTATGGAATCAGAGCCTGAGGTATCTTTATACCCTCTGGCGTCTGGTTGTTTTCCAGCAATGCTGCCATTATTCTCGGCAGAGCCAGAGCAGAGCCGTTCAGTGTATGACACAGTTCTATTTTCTTGTCATCAGCGTGACGGTAACGGCATTTCAGACGGTTTGCCTGATATGAATCGAAGTTGGATACTGACGATACCTCCAGCCAGCGTTTCTGTGCCGCTGAATATACCTCAAAGTCAAAGCAACTTGACGATGTGAAACTCATATCGCCTCCGCACAGGTGCAGAATACGATAGGGAAGTTCCAGCTTCTGTAGCAGCCCCTCTACGTGAGCCAGCATCTCCTTATGGCTTTCGGCGCTGTGCTGCGGAGTGTCAATACGTACAATCTCTACCTTTGAGAACTCGTGCAGACGGTTCAGACCGCGTACATCCTTGCCGTACGAGCCGGCCTCGCGACGGAAGCACTGTGAGTATGCACACTTCTTTATCGGCAGTTCGCGCTCATCAAGAATCACGTCACGGTAAATGTTGGTGACAGGAACCTCTGCGGTAGGTATCATATACAGACCATCTGCATTGGCATAGTACATCTGGCCTTCCTTGTCTGGAAGCTGTCCTGTACCGAAACCTGAATCGGAATTGACCATTGTCGGTGGAATGACCTCCTTGTAGCCGGCCTTGTATGCCTCTTCCAGGAAGAACCATATCAGGGCACGCTGAAGTCTTGCTCCACGTCCCAGATACACGGGGAATCCTGCGCCTGTGATCTTCACTCCAAGCTCGAAATCTATGAGGTTGTATCTCTTGGCGAGTTCCCAATGCGGAAGGGCATCGTCAGGCAGTACCGGAATGTTCTCTACAATCTTCACAATCTTGTTGTCCTCGGCGGTATATCCTTCCGGAACATCGGGGTAGGCTATGTTCGGGACAGTGCTCAGTATCTCGCGCATCTCGTTCTCTGCATTGGTCATAGCCTCTTCCAGCTTCTTTGACTGCTCCTTAAGGGCTGCAACCTCTTCCTTGGCCTTTGCTGCGGACTCAGTGTCACCGATCTTCATAAAGTGACCAATGTCGGATGAGTGCTGCTTTGTCCTGGCAAGATTCTGATCCAATTGAGCCTGTGACTTGCGACGGACATCATTCAATTCCTTGATCTTTGCGATAACTTCCTCGGCCTGATCGAAGTGCTTCTTCTTGAGACCGGCCAGCACGACGTCTGTCTGCTCGAGTATCTGCTTTAGCGTAAGCATATTGTATGTTTTTTATATAATGTTGTTGTCAATAAAAAAGGCCCACTGTTCTGTGAGCCCTTTTGCTTATTCTGTCATCATCAGGCCTCAGCTTTCTGAGGAATGACTGAGACGTAGCTTCTGTCCTTGCGGCCTCTCTTGAACTGAACTATGCCGTCAGCAAGAGCATAAAGGGTATCATCCTTACCGATACCTACGTTCTCGCCAGGATTGTGGACTGTACCACGCTGACGAACGAGGATATTACCGGCCTTGCAAATCTGACCACCCCAAATCTTAACACCTAAACGCTGGCTGGCCGACTCACGACCGTTCTTGGAACTACCAACACCTTTTTTATGTGCCATATCTTCTGTTTTTTAAGTGTTATGCAATAACTTCTTTAACTGTGAGCTCTGTAAACTGCTGGCGATGACCATTCAGCTTGCGATAGCCTTTTCTGCGTTTCTTGTGGAAAACGAGAACCTTCTCTCCCTTTACGAGTGGAGTCTTAACCTCGCATACGACCTTTGCGCCGTCAATCGTCGGTGTGCCCACTGTAATCTGACCCTCCTTGTCGGCGAGCAGAATCTTGTCAAACTCTACGGTTGCACCTGCCTCAATGTCCTGAATGTGGTGCACGAACAGCTTCTTACCCTGTTCAATCTTGAACTGCTGTCCCTGAATCTCAGCAATAACGTACATTTAATCTTGCTTTTATCAGTTGCTCCGTGGGGTGGGGAGCCTTCGTGGCTCACACTTTTTCTACCTCTGCGGAATAAATCGGGTGCAAAATTACTCTATTGCAATTTAATTACCAAACTTTTCTGTCGGAAAATTCAGCACAGCACTATTGCCGGATTGTTGTGGCCTGCTATCTGTCTGCTCCGTTTGACCGCATTGATTCCTCCCGTCCTGCCGCCGCAGAAAATCACTGCGCTAATGACGGCAGCTTCCAATATTACATTCTGGAAAAATCCCTTGAATCTGTAGGGGATATCTCTTGAATCTGTAGGGAATATCCCTTTCCCGGGTGTTTTCCTCTTGCGACATTTATACCAAAACAGCTTCTAAGAATTGGTAGCGACTAATAGCGGTGATTGGTCGTAAAATTTAACCTGATAAGTATATACTTACAACCGGAAAGGGCTATTTTTGTGATTTGAACTGAAAATCAGGGATTATGATAGATACACTTAACAATACAACAGACAGCAGGCTCCGCTACAGGAGTCCAGAAACAAAAGTGATTCCATTAGCTATGCAGAGTATTATCTGCCAGAGTGGGAACCAGAGCATGTACGAAAAGTACTACGGCGACGGAGGATTTGAGGAGCAGTAAATCACCAAACTTTCAAGATTAACGACAAAATAATAAAACAATGAATAAGACAACAATCGTAATGTTGATGCTCGCTGCAGGAATCATGGCAGCGTCTTGTCAGAAGGAGTCGGAACCGGAAATCAAGTCATTTGAACCCATGACCATCAACGCCGTGTCCGAAGGTATTGGAACCGCTACCAAGACTGAGATGGCTTATAAGTATGACATTCTGTGGAGCGAGGATGACCAGATCTACGTCACCGACGGAACCGCCAACGACACCTTCACACTCAGCGACGGAAAAGGAACCACCAAGGGTACCTTTACTCAAGATGGCACAGTATCCTTTACCAGCGAGGTCCAGGCATATTATCCTGCAACTATGGTTCAGGACGGTGGACTAGTATGGCCAGCAGACCAGTCCAACAATCAGACCGTGCCTATGTACAGCACAAAGACCGTCTCCGGCAAGGTCGAGGACTTCAATTTCGCAAGCCTCGGTTCCGTACTGCAGATAGTGTTCAGTACCACGACGGAAGGTGTCATCATTACCTCTATCACATTGAAGGATGAAAGTAAGCCACTCAGCGGGCTTTTCACCGTAACGGACGGTC
>JAZRYP010000040.1:0-7096 GCA_045600825.1 Bacteroidaceae bacterium | reverse complement strand
GTCGAACGGACCGAACTGTGTGTCAATTGTGCCTATGTCATCAATACCGAGAGAGGATTTGGTTACCCAGATATGCCAGCTCCAGAGAGCCTCACCGCTGTCAAAGCTGTTATTTGAGTTGAGGTCGTCGTAAAGCACGATGACTGCATTTCCTTCGGCCAGATCGTCACGGGCCGGGGTTCTGAAGCTGATGTCTGCCGAACTGCCGCTGCCGTTCAGCTGCACGTCGCTCACGAGTGTCTGTTTGCCGTAGCTGAAGTCTGTCCACAACATTGCGGCTTTCGGAGCTGTGGCGCTCACATCCGAGAGTACATACTTTGAAGTGATTGGATTTCCCTTGGCATTGATGAAGGTGCTCAGAATATAATTGCCGGTGGTTGTAGTGGAGAAGACACCGTTGCCATATATGCACGGGAACTTGTAATAGCCGGCATGCTTGACTATATAACAGTTTGCAGTGTGCTGTACGGAGCCTTCAGACCCTTCACCGCCAATAGGCAGCTTGGAGAGGTCTATTGGTGCTGCGGAGCTGCCTTTCATCTCCGGATCCGAGCCGCCCTTCCACAAATACATATCCGCAGGCTTGACCCTCGGATGTGCAATAAGGTCGATGACCTGCGGGTCAGAACCGTTTGCAAGTCCTGTGTTGCCTGTTGCCGACAGGCCGGTAATGCCGGTTGTCGCACCGTCGTATGCAATCCAGGTCGCTCCATTGTCTGTGGAATAGTATGCGGAATAGCCTATGGCCTCAGTCCCGTTCTTGGAACTTTCGACCAGTCTGATACCGTCCACGCCGCAGTTGACAGTGTTGTCGAATTGAACGTAATGAAGCGGATTGTTGTCGAGATTTGTGAAGGTGAAGGTGTAATCCGAATTATCGGCTGTTTTCTGAAGCCAATATGTATAGGTCTTGCCTGCCTTCCATTCTTCGTCAGATATAGTCAGAGGAAATGTATGGACGATAGTCCCTGACGCATCCGTTATTTCAGCGACGATGGTGATGGTCACAGGGGCTTCAGCAGTCATAGTCTGCGGGATGAGCAGGAAAGGTTCGCCTATGCAGTTCAGACTGTCGATGGGAAGTGCCGTAGCGCTTTCCTGTGATACTCCCTGCTTTGTGGCACTGAGTTCAGACCAGACGAATTTGTCTCCGGAGTCATTCTCCGCCATGGAAGCGGGGGTCATCGCGGCTTTACCGCTCTTGTAAACGCCGTCGATATATATTCCCTTGAATTTTATGTTGGTAACACCTTCTATCGTTCCTTTGGCGAATCTCACGGCCGTGAGTGGATGGTAGAATACTATGTTTGCAGTGCAGGTCTTGTCCGTACTGTTCTGCCGGGCGGTGCCGCTGAAGTATCCCATAAGTATGTCATTCTGTGCGGATGCCGTGGCAGGGACGGTGTAGGTAAGAGTCTGTGCTGACGCATCAGCATTTGATATGGTGGCAATGTCATCAGGCTTGTTGGCGTATGCGTAAAAAGTTCTGGCATCGCTGCCGTCCCACTCGTACCTCTGGCTTGTGCTCCAGAGGCCGCTGTCGTAATTCACCTCCACATAATCGCTGCCGGATACCGGCATGAATACCGCACCGTCATCCTTCCAGCCCCTGACATTGAATGAAGTCGTGTAATTGGACAGTATGTCATTCCCTTCGCCGGCATTGAACAGATCGCCTCTTGTCAAAGGGACAGCTGCGTTATCACCGATACCGTCGGAAATCACGAGACGTAATGGTAATTCCTTGCTACCGTCGGTGGAGGCTACGGTCGATGCCTTGGTCTGCTGTGAACTTCCGATTCCTCCTACGGACGGATTGAACGTTACCGTGCCGTCTCTTCTTCCAAAATCAAATTCGTTCTGGCATCCGCAGAGCGCGAAAGCCGTTGCAGTAAGAAGTGATATGTATGTTGTTGCTTTCATCTTGAAAATCATTTACGGGAATAATTACTTCATTGGATTGCCTGTCATCGTCGGGTCAATCACAGGGCGGACACTGCATCCGAATGTTCTGGAGAAACCATTGACAGGCAGTAAATAGCCTGATCTGAAATGAAAACCTAAACCATTGTTATCCACATTCGTGTTTGCGGACCAATACCCGGTGTTCTTTCCCTCAAGGACAAATTCACCATTGGTAAAGTAGCGGTATCCCAATGCCGGGAAAAAGACAGCAGGGACGGAGTTGTCCTTGTCAGGGAGATTAGGTCTTGTATAAAAATACCAGCCTTGCAGAGTCGAATAATTGTCTTCCGTGGACGTAACGTTGAAATAATCGAAGTAATCGGTAGGATGCGCATCTATGGTCACAGCATTTCCATCACTTGAAAATCCGGAGAATGCTTTGATTGCAGGAACCTTGTATCCTATCGGAGACGGATCATATATGGTCTTGATCATTTCATTGCTCTGTTCAGGCGACTCTTTGGTATTCCTTTTACCGGTCCAAAGGTTATAATAGGTAATATCACACCAGTCATCACCGCTGGTATTGGTTGTGTAATACAACGTATTCGGATTACAAATTGCAGTGGCGATGCTTACCTTGCCGGCGGTCTTGTAAAATGAGCCGACAGCCGGTGAATCACTTGAACACATCGGGTCCTTGCGGCCCCACTGGTAGAAGGTTCCGTGGGAAATGCGTGGCAATTCCGGTTGATTTACGGTAAGTTCAACCTTCTGGCCGGACTCCTTCTGCATAAGGACTATCGTCAGGTCGTCCCTTTCCCTGTAGTTCTCTCTGTCAGTCCATCCGAGGCAGTAAAGCGGGAAGAAATCGTATTCTTTACTTGAAATGTTCGTCACCGGTATCGGATGACTCAATATTTCAGGATTGTTCGTAATCCAGATATGCCAGCTCCAGATGATATTTGCATCATTACCGGTACCATCCTTGATTGCTATGATTGCATTGCACTGGCGGATATCTTCCTGTGCAATGGTGAACTTGAGGTAACGTACATCATTGACGGTATAATCCCCGGATGAATGGTTGGAAGTGCCATCGACTATCTCAACATTCTTGATGACCTCCGCCTTGTCCTGCCATACTACTGCTCCGGCTACTGCGGTACATCCTGTATTATTCTCTATGAAAGGACTTGTGATACCGTTGCCCAAGTGGTTCTGGAATGGAGTGAGACCGGTGGATGAAGGGGCGTAGGCGTCAGTGTTGGGCGCTCCGTCCACTACGGCGTTACCATATACAAGAGGCAGCATATAGGTACCTGCGTGGCGGACTATATAACAGTTGGATGTGGTCATACCGCCGAGCGCGGTCTCTTTCTGATAATTGAATTTTGACAGGTCAATGATACCCTTGTTCAGACCTTCGCTGCCCCAGCTTATCGGGGACCAGTCGAGATTGTCCGTACGATTGTCCTTATTTATCCAATAGTCATGAGTACCGCTACCGACCAGTTCTCTGGCGCTTGCCTGAACGGTGATTCTGTTGGTGCTGATATCGGCGGTGACTGTCAAGCCCGTGGCCTCATCTGTAAAAGTTGTGTTGTCGACGGGTACTGAATACCCGTTTTTAGTCTTGTAGCTGAGTATCTTCCAACCCGGATTTACAGTGTTGGACGGGTTGCCGACCTCTGACTTGGTACTGATGAGGTCGTAGGAGAATGTTGTGTCATCCTCCGTTGTGTCCACAACAGATTTGTACTTCTCTACTTCGTTGTCAGAATAGGTGAATGAGTATGAATACGACTTGTTGTCGTACCCCAGTGTATAGATATTGGTCTTGCCCGCCTCCCAGATATTGTCATCAAGTTCAGCTTCAAGTGTGCTTGTCGTACCGTCCAGTTCCACTTCTACCGTGATTTTCACTTTCTCTGTGGAAGTCATGGTCTGAGGTATGAGCAGGAAGGCTTCGCCTATGAGGCCGTCCGAAGCAACCGTGAGGTATGTGGCACCGGAGGCAGGTGTCAGGGTGACTGTCTGCTTGCTGCTGCCACTTGTGTTCCAGTTGAAGACCATTCCCGGATCTGTCTCCTTCATCGTGGTCGGAGTCATTGTCGCCTTGCCGGAATCATATACATCGGTAATGCTTATGCTCTTGAATTTGACCTTGTCAGAAGCTACACCGTCAAAATCCCCTTTCTTAAACTTGACTGCTGTCAGCGGGTGATAGAACGTGAGATCCGCGATACCCCCCCTGTGGAGTGTCGGATTATATCGGCTCCTGCCCTGATAGTAACCAAGCAGTATGTCCTGCTGTCCGGCGGCAGAGGTCGGAACATCATATTCCAGAGTCTGGACCGTCGAACTTGTATTTTTAACTTCCGCAATGCTCCCGGGGACATTGGCGTATGCGTAGAAGGTGGCGCTGTCGTTGGCGTTCCAAAGATGTTTCTCAGCTGTTTCCCATACGTCCGTTCCTTTTGTGGCAAGTTCGTATGAAGATATGAAGGCGACATTGCCTTTCCACGCCTTGACGTATAAGCTGTCGAAATAATTGCCCAAATCATCAAAGCTGTCGCCGGTGTTTTTCTGGATGCCTCTGGTCTTCGCCTCCTGCCTGTCTTCTATACCTTCTCTGATTGCGTAGTGGAGTGGGATGGAGGTACTGCCGTCTGATGATACGAGTTCGAATGACCTGGTCTTGACAGTGAGGTCGCTGCCGCTGATCGTGGGCAGAAAGCATACGGTGCCGTCTCCTTCCTGGAATTCCTCAATTTTCTGGAGCTCGCTATGGCAGGCGCTTGCAAAAAGGGCCGCTGCGGCAAGTACTGGAATATATGATGTTCTTTTCATCTTCATAATTCTTTGAATATTAGCATTCAGAGTCACTTATTCCTGCACTGGTCTGACGGCCAGTCCTTCGGACCTGTTCTTATGCGTTAGATAAGTAGTAGCAGAACCCTTGATAGGGAATACATAACAATAGGCATTTGAATCTTGTGCGACGGATGTCCAGTATCCGCTGATATAATTCCCCCAATATCCTTTACCTCTATCACAATATCCGACTGCAACAAGGGTGATTTCTGAACTTATGCCATCATCTATGCCGGCGAACGCATTTGGTGCCGATACCTTGTATCCGACAGGAGACGGATCGTAAACGGTCTTGATCATACCGGTAACTTCTCCAACGGATGTTGACGGAGCCTGGCTGTATTTTCCGGTCCAGAGATTATCGTATTTTTGCGAACACCAGGGTCCGCTGGACTTAAAAAATGTACCTGGGGCAATAATGCTGTTGGCAATCGACTTCGGAGCAGCACAAGTGTCGACATCGGAGGCACGCATAGGATCCTTGCGGCCCCATTGATAATAGGTGCCATTGCTTGAGAAGTTGTCGTATAGCAGCTGCTTCACGGTAACAGTCATGGTTTCGCCGGATTCCTCCTGCTCAAGTACTATTGTGACATCCTCCTTGCCCTCATACATCTGTGGCTCTATCCAGCCGATGCAAGGCGAAGGCAGGAATTTGTATGTACTGTTTACGGTTACGGGACCATTACTCAGTACCGGGTCGTTTGTAACCCAGATATGCCAGCTCCACATTATGTTGTTGGATGCGTCCTTGACTGCTATTATAGCGTTGCACTGGCAGATGTCTTCCTGGGAAATGCTGAACTTGATATAACGGACGTTGCTTCCAGTATATTTTGTATTGGCTGTAGCATCGGTATTCGTTTTGTTTCGAGTCAGAGGGTCGCCTGTAATTGAAATAGAGATATTTTTAATGACTTCCCCATTGTCCTGCCATACTACAGATGCGTTGGAGGCTGATATGTAGTTATTGTAAGCTTCGTCAGTTTTTTTGCCGGGAGCAGTATACCATTTCGGATCACCATCATCCGTGTTGTTCTCGATGTACGGGTCAAAAATGCCGTTTCCGAGATGATTGACAAACGGCGTCAGACTGTTTGAACCACCCGATGCTATGGTCGGTGCATACGCCTGAGTATTTTTTCCGTTTGTCAGGCCGCTTTTGCCATAGTCAATGGCATTGCCATAGACCAGCGGAATCTTATATGTACCGGCGTGGCGTATGATGTAGCAGTTGGCGGTGCGCATACTATGGGCATTCGCACTATCTGATTTGAAATCATACTTTGACAGGTCAACGGTACCCTTATTCAGTCCGCCAGGCTCACTGCCCCAGCTCTGTGAATACCACACATTGCCTGCACTGTTGTTTGTCCAGTGTTTATTGTCGCCGTTGGAGACCTTCTGACGCAAGTCAGTAACCTTCAGATTGCCCTCCGAATCCTTTTCCACCATAAGATCACCATCAGCGGTAGTGAACGATGTCCCGGATACATCGACACCGCCGACCGACTTGATTTTCCAATTCTGTGAAATGGTGCTGTTCTTTGTACTGTTGATGTTGAATGTCTTCTCCCTTCCACTTTCAGGATTGGTGAAAGACTGGGTATCAGGGACACCCGTCGCAAGAGAGAACTGATAATTATTCGGCTCCTTCAGATAGATGTTCTTTTCTTCTCCTGCACTCCAGTAAATGAGTTTCGGGGCTCCGCTTGCAGGAGGGTCCACCAGATCCTTGTTCTCCGCTTTGTGGTCCCAAGGGAATATTTCCGGATCGAAGCAGAGAGTCCATATTGCGCCTTCGTTGACGAAAAGTCCGTTGATGAAATGCTTCTGGCAGCGTCCGAACGGGATCCAGGTATTTTCATCGTACTTGAGCGCGGTCTTGATGGTGCCGCCTCCGACCTTGAAGATTTTGAAGGTCAGGTCGTTGAGGTCTGATTCCGGGAGGAGGAATATGGTGAATGTCAGGCTGTCACCCTCGGCGAGCGTGAGGCCTGTTGTCCCGAAGGACACGGCTGCGGCCTTGGTGGCGTTGTCGCCGGCCGTGACTGCCGGATAGGGCTTGCCGCCATCCTCGTTGAGTCCGGTCAGCGAGGTGGTGAAGGTTCCGGAAAGGTTCTTGCTTGCCGAGCTGATCTCGATGCTCTGGATGGCAAGGTCGCTGTCCATATTGTTCTTGATGCCGAACTGAATGGCCGTGGTGATAGGGGTGAAATAGAGGAACACCTCGTCGTCCCCTATCTTCTGCTTGCCGGCCTCGACGGTTCTCTTGGCGACCATATACTGGTTCTTCATATCAGGCAGAGCCTTG
>JAZRYP010000039.1:0-10997 GCA_045600825.1 Bacteroidaceae bacterium | reverse complement strand
ACATAGATGAATTTGCCGTCCTTCACTGCGAATGCTTTAGCAATGATAACTTCCCCTTTATCATTTTTTGAGGAGGTGAAAATATTGCCGTAGACCACGAGGTCAGCGACAGAATCGCCTTCCGGGGATGGATCATTTTTTTTGCATGAGCCCAGAAGAACTACTGTGAGGACGGCAAGAGCAAGTGTCAAAAGTTTTCTTTTCATCTTTTTCAGTTTGTTGTTGATTATTTATGATTCTATTTAATTCGGCCTAAAAGTATACAAATTTAGTAAAAATTCCAGATTCTCAGTTCAAACCAGCCTGATAAGTTCTGATGTTTTCTAGATAATATGGATGCAAACTTATAATACAAATTTGCAATATAACAGATTTGTGCTATATTTGTTTTGGCGTGTCAACGTTTGCCGCTGATTTCAGTAGCATTCTGGCGCGGAGGATAATCAGGTACTCGTCGTTGAAGGAGTTGCCGGCCAAGGTCAGGATGCGGCTGGCGAGTGGCGACGGCTCCTCGTCGGGGTTCTCAAGCATATAGCGGTTGCCTTGATAGATGGCATAGACGTAGCCGGAATTCATGGTGACAGGCGTGAAATCCCTTATCTCCTTGAGCAGGCTCGGTATGGTCAGCAGATAGTTGCTCGTCTCTGTACCGTCACAAACGGTGTAGAACAGGGCGCTCATACCAGGCTCATTGTGCGAATGCCAGAACGTAAGCGCCTTTTTGCCGAATTGCGGCAGGAAACAGCCGTATGCGTGTGCTTTGGCATTGTCATCGTACACGTTGAAATAATCGTAAAACCCGATAATCTCATTTATCTTTCCGCTGTAATCTCCGTATTCGTATGACGGCATCACAAACTCGTCTATTTTCTTCGGTGTGGCGAACTTGGAGTCGTAGCGTATCAGAGCCTGTTCGGAGGGTATGGAATCGCTGTATTGATACGGCTCAGGTCCATAAGTTTCGTCTTTTGTCCCGATGTGAGAGAATATTTGTAGAGACAGCTTTTCACTATGGTGCTGTCGTTCTTCTCCTCGTCCGGTCCTTCATATAACATAATGTCGCCATAAGTTTCAATCGGGTAGATGTTCTCCTCGATTTTCCCGCTAAATGTGAAATCGGGCACGGAGTAGCACAATAGTGACTCGTCGTTTTCAACGTACATGGTCTTGTGCCCGGTGGAGTAGCACCACCAGTCCAGAGAATTGTATTCTCCGTGGCCACGACCCTGCTTGTTGAGCACGCTTGTCACGCTGTCGCCTTCGATGCAATACAGGCGGCCGCCGTTGTCGGAGATGAATATGTAATCGTCATATACTTTCATAGTCTCGCATCCGCCCAATCAGCAGGGACTCATCGGTCTTGATGCGGATAAGTTCCAGCTCGGATGTCATATCTTCCAGATTGACGGTCTCGTACCTGGTGTCATCGACCATAATTGAGCCATCAATTACATCTGACTTGCAGGAAAGAATGGTAATTCCTGCAAGAAGTAGGATAGCGGTGTTTGATTTGAATGCGTTCATATTCAATGCTTCTTTTTGGGATTGGCGGGAAACCAGCCTTTCTTTACGCGCTTTTCCTGTTCAAACAGTTCCAGAATGGACCAGTAGCAGCTGAATCCGATGACTCCGAGTATTGCAGCGAACACGTGGCTTGCAAACAGTGAGGCAATGCAGAACCCTGTGCCGGCAATGGCAAACATCCACCAGCACCTCTTCCCCAAATAGTATTCCGCCTTGATTACAATCGGGTGAAACACTCCTATTATTGCAAATGCTGACAGCCCTAGAATTATACCTGACCAGTTCATAGACTAGAAATTTCCTATGCAAATTTAAGAACATTTCAAAGCGGATTCTATACGTCGGTTTGTTTTTTATGGCCTTTTGCAGAGAGTAATAGAATTATTACCTATATTTGCGCTGAAATTTAAAAACCATGAGTATGCCAGAAATATTAAGAATTTTCGGATTGCGATTTTATTTCTATTCGCGGGAACACGAGCCTATGCACGTTCACGTAAAGAGTTCTGACGGTATTGCAAAATTTATCCTCACATCTGATGGGGTACTGTTGGAAACAAATAACGGAATGAGTCAGAAGGATATAAGATGTGCAGAGATGGTTCTTGAGGAGAACCGTGAATTGGCAATGGAAAAGTGGAATGAATACTTTGGCAGCTCACTGTAGGAGTGAAGAATATGAAACTCTCGAAAATCTGGTTCGCAGATGGACGGATATATGGCTTGACGGATGATGACCGCATACTATGGCAATCACTGCTGTGGTACCGGCGTCTGGCTTCCGCATCTGATAAACAAAGGGCTGATTACGAAATGGATGAAGAGGGTATCCACTGGTATGCTTTGGATGAGGACATATCATTTGAAAGTTTTGAATATGACAATCCTGAACCGGAAGGTATCTCCAGAGTTTTCCTAATGCATCCTGAATTGAATATCTCTGCTGTAGCCAGACGTCTGGGAATCGGTCAGAGTCTTCTGGCACAATATATTAACGGAACAAAGAAACCCTCCAAGAAACGTGAGGAACGTATCCTGGAGGAGATTAGAACGATAGGTAAAGAACTTGCCCAGGTCGGGATTGTTGTCAATTGAGCAGACTGGCTAGTTTGGAGGCGAGTTCCTCGCTGCGAAGGTTCTTGGCCACGATGATGCCGGTTTCGCAGTCAATCAGGTAGTTGGTCGGGATTGCGTGGACATCGTATGTGTCGGCCAGTTCGTTGTCCCCGTTGTCAAGACGGCAGACGTGAATCCAGTCCATTTCGTTCTCACGGACGGCATTCAGCCAGTCCTCGCGTACATAGTCGAGCGATACGCCTATAATCTGGAAACCTTTCGGGGCAAATTCTTCGTATGCCGTTTTCAGGAATGGCAGCTCACCCATACAGGGACTGCACCACGAGGCCCAGAAGTCTATCAGCACGTATTTGTTGGCTGGGTCTGCCATTACATCCTTCGATGAGATGATGTTGCCGTCGGCATCCTTCTGCTCAAATTCGATATACTCATTTCCCTCCTTGAATCTGAGAAGATTGTTTACCGTTTCGTCCAATGACTTCCAGTAGCTGGACTGCTGCACATTTTCCGGGAACATATCCAGCAGTGTCCTTGCGGCATCAGCCTCGCCTTCATACAGTCCTATGCGTGATATACAGTAAAGTCCGAGGGGGTTGTCTATGTTCTCGCACAATGCTTTTCCGAATGCCTCATTATAGAGAGACCATCCGCCGGGAATTGTCTCTATGGAATCAAGATAAGCGAGCAGGGCCTGATAATTGTCGTTAGCCTTGGAACCTTTTACATAATATGACGAGTCTTCGGCCATATACATCCGTAATTCACCCGGCTCAACGAAAAGTTCAGTTTCAGCCGCTTCGGGATAGAAGAATCCGAGGCCTTCGAATTCGTCATCTGATTTGTCCGAACTGTAATACAATACGGTTGCATAGAACGGCACCCCGGCATTTCCCCTGAAAGTGAAACTTCCGTCCGTCGAAGCGATGCTGTCAATTACCTCACCGCTTATCGCATCCAGCAGTACGATACTGTCGCCTATGGCGTTTTCAAACTTGCCGCTCAGAGTGTAGCTGCTGTTGCTGTTGCCTCCGCAGCTCATCAGCAGGGCTGCTATGGCGGAGAATATAAATAGTCTTTTCATAATGGCTTGTCTTATTGTCTGTCCAGATAATAGTCGTCAATTCCCATAGTAAGAGATGTCTGAGTGTGGCAGATGTCCCCCAGCAGTACGGCTGCGCTTCTGTCATTGCTGCGCAGCTTCGTGATATCGAACGGCGGAAATTCCAGAATGATATTCATTTCCATATGGTCGCCTCCGCGGTTGAACTCTGTATCCAACGGCACTCCCTCGGCACCGGTCATCTTCAGCCTGGTCCCGTCATTGAATGTAAGTGTGAAGTCGCTGCCTACATAGCCCGGGAATGTGAATGTGGAACGGATTATGACATTCAGGAAGATTCTGGTGCTCTCCTTGCCTGACTCGATACGTGTTATCATTGCCTCGTTGGGACCGTATGCTCCGTTGATATTGACACGGTCGTACGCGAAAAAGCCGCTGAACACCTTGACATCATCGAAGCGGTCGTCCTTGTCAGACACCTTCACGCCTTTGTACAGATATACTCTCATTCCGTCCTCTTCTGCAACAATGTCGAACTGGACGGCATCGGCAGGAACCGGTTCGAAAATGTACATCCACGTATGTTCTCCGCCTTCCGGTACCCAGCAGAGGCTTCCGTTGGCGTATGAGTATTCCTCTTTCCAGGGGTATTCGGCGAATTCCTTCAAGCCTGCATCTTCATTGATGCCTGTCATCCTGTAGCGCTTGCCATCGGCGACAACAAACATCACTGAGTCGAGGCCTGTCGCATTATCCGGGCGAATCCAGACGTTGCGTCCCACACTGCTGGAGCATACCATTACCAACTGATCCTCGCAGAATATAAGTTTGTTCAGATTGCTTGTTTCATAAGCCCCGCCGCTTATCGCATAGAACCATTCAGGCTTGTCTATGACTCTCACTGCTTTCTGGTACAGACCGTCTATTATGCCGTCAGTCAGCATATACAGCACCTCGTGCATTGTATGTCCTTTGAATGCGGCTGTCGATTCCGGACGGGTCGGCAGGACTGCCATACTGTACATTCCATCACCCTTTTTCTTGCGGCTGATTTCGCCGTTTCCTGTGTTCTGAATGGTTGCAAGGATATCTGTCAGGGACGAATATTTGTTCTGTGCCATCGGCTCGCATACGAAGAAGGTGCGTGAACCGCGCTCAAGTGCAATGCTCATTATACGTGATGCATCGGCCCACGTCATCTTATCGTCCGGGTAGTATGCCACGTACTCGATGTCGAGCAGTGTGATCCACTCAATCATTGTTTCAATGTCGCCGCATACTTCAAGCCCGTTGTGGTCTAACACGAACGAGCCGTTGTCCAATGCGTAGATACGCGCATATTTATAGGTGGAGTAGTATGTCTCGCGGCTCTGCTCCTGGGTGGCCGTGACGATGCTGCGTATGCCGTTGGCCTCAAGTTCCTCAAGCAGCGGCTTGATGTCGGTGAGCCCGTTTGCAGTGAGGTCCTTTTCGCCCATCCTGTCAAGAAGGATGACGCAGCGGTAGATGGTGAGCCCTTCCGTGAGTCCTGCCAGATAAGACGGTATCCCGGAAAGCTTGAGCTCCTGCTGGCTGTCGCCGATTCTGACTGATGCCGTAGTGTCCGGCAGAATGTCAATAAATGCGGTTCCGAGCGGGAATGCACTGAACTTGCCTTGGCCGTAGATGGCATCGAGCGTGGCGATTGTGTCGCCGAACATACTGCGCGTGGCTTTGCGGAAGGCAAAATCGCCCTTTTCGCGACTGTAGGCACCATCTTTTGGAGTACAGTCATACAAGATTACGGCAAATACTGCCAGTACGATGCCGATGAATAATTTTCTTCTGTTCATCATTGCTGTTACGTTTGAGATGTTGGATTTCTTGAAATGGGTGGTTACGCTGAAGCCGCGAGCTGGCGCTATCTGTCCTGCTCAATCTGCCTGATCAGATCCTTCAGCTCGTCAATGGTGATTTTATCATCTTGGACGAGTGACGATACGGCACTCAGGTATGAGTTGTCAAAAAACTTTCCGATCAGACTGTCCAGTCTCATCTTGTTGTAATCCTCACGGCCTACTGTTGCGTAGTATTGGAAAGAGCCGCTGAAGGACTTGTGCGAGACATAACCGTTGGCCTCAAGTGTGCGAACCTGGGTTGACAGGGTATTGAAATGCGGACGCGGTTCCGGATAGAGTTCCTGCAGCTCCTTTATATACATCGGCCCCTTCTTCCAGAACCAGTCCATAATCACTTCCTCTTTCTTTGTAAGTTTTTTCATTTTTTTCTGTTTGCATTCCATTCTGCGAATTTAGAACGATTAATTGTAGTTTACAAGGAAACCGGCGGAAATGTATGGCTGTGTTTTTGTGGGGATTTATGATGCGTTTCTGTATTGGATTATGTATCTTTGCAAGGGTCTGGCACTCAAGGCAGGTATCCAGCCGGGATTCATGCTGTCAGCAAAGGCGAAGAACAATGACGTTTCTGTTGATATGAAAGATGGTATGAAAACCTTTGATTTTACTATTCCTGTAGGTATTTCGTACGAGTTCCGCAATATTATTCTTGATGCACGTTACAACATCGGTCTGACAAAGACTTTTGATATTGAGGATATTACTGGTTCAAAGAATAGTGTATTTATGGTGACTCTCGGCTACAAGTTCTGTCTCTGATAATAAAACTTGTAGGTATTCCAAGTGTAATTAAGGAATAACCGCGAAACGATATGACCCCTGGAAGTCCGACTTTCAGGGGTCAATTGGTTTCTATGCCGGAAAAATTCCGTATGTTTGTTGTTGGAAATCTTTGGTTGTTGGACTAATCATTTATGGTATGAAGAAAAATATTATCCTGATTGCTGCGCTGGTGCTGTCACAGTTCGCAGTCGCACAGACCGAGGCTGGTGCAATATCTGACCTGAAGAGTCCGGACGGCAGGCTGACAGTCTCTTTCAAACTGACAGACACGGAGAATCCGACTTATTCGGTGAGTTATGACGGCAAACAGATGCTGATGGATTCGCCTATAGGCATTATGCTTGATATGGGCTCGAAGCCTACGCTTCAGGGACTTCCACAGGGTCGTGAGGCGGGAATGGGCGATTTCACAAAGAATCTGACGCTTGCTGGTGTGGAGGATACTGAGGCTGTCACAGAGTATTCGCTGGACCGTATCAAGAAGGCTCACGTCAGCCATAAGTACGTGCGGCGTGTCATTACCCTTCAGAATGCATCGAGGCAGAAGATTGAATTCGAGTTCCGTGTGAGCGACAATGACATTGCCATCCGCTACAACATTCCAGTGGGGCAGCAGCGCAAGAGTACCCGTGTGCTGTTTGAGAGTACGGGATTCACATTCCCCGACGGAACCACCACTTTCCTCACGGACCAGAGCGATGCTATGATCGGCTGGCAACGCTCGAAACCGAGCTATGAAGAGGGATATACCAATGACGGACCTATGGACAAGCGTTCGGGTTACGGTCACGGCTATACATTTCCCGGTCTGTTTCACGTGGGTGAGAACGGCTGGGTGCTGTTGTGCGAGACAGGAGTCAGCAGCCGTTACTGCGGTTCCAGACTCAGCGATTGCGTGAACAACACCTACAGGATTGAGTTCCCGATGCCTGATGAGAACAATGGCAACGGTACCGTATGTCCGGCTGTGCGTCTGCCTGGATCGACCCCCTGGCGTACCATTACCGTGGGTGCAGACCTGAAGCCTATAGTAGAGACAACCGTTATGTGGGACTATGTGGAACCGGTCTATGAGACCACTCACAAGTACAAGTACGGACGCAGTACCTGGAGTTGGATTGTATGGCAGGACGCATCCTGCAACTGGGATGACCAGATCAGGTTCATCGACCTTGCGGCCGATATGATGTTTGAGTACATCCTGATAGATGCCGGCTGGGACCAGAACATCGGCTATGACAGAATGGAGGAACTCATTAAATATGCCAACTCGAAGCATGTCGATGTATTCCTGTGGTATTCATCGAGCGGCAACTGGAATGACATTACCCAGAGCCCTATAAATAAGATGGATAATGCCGTAGTGCGCAAGAAGGAGATGGCTTGGCTTGAGAAGGTCGGCTGCAAGGGAATCAAGGTGGATTTCTGGGGCGGTGACAAGCAGGAGACTATGACTTTGTACGAGGAGGTGCTGAGTGATGCCGATGACCACGGTCTGATGTGCATCTTCCACGGCTGTACTATGCCTCGCGGATGGGAGCGTATGTATCCTAACTATGTGGGCTCGGAGGCTGTATTGGCATCGGAAAATATGTATTTTGGCCAGGGAGCCTGCAACGAGGAGGCTTTCAAGGCGACATTGCACCCGTTCATCCGCAATACGATGGGCTGTATGGAGTTCGGCGGCTGCTTCATGAACCGCATTCTCAACAAGCAGAACGCGGGACGCGGATCGAAACTGATGACGGGTCCTATATTCCAGCTATGCACCGAAATTCTGTTCCAGAATCCTATACAGAATATCGCCATCTGTCCAAACAATCTGGAGGATGCTCCGAAGATATGTATGGACTGGCTGAAGACTGTCCCGACAACCTGGCTTGACACGCGCTTCATTGCCGGCTATCCTGGCAAGTACGTGATTCTGGCTCGTCAGGATAAGAACGGTGAATGGCACGTTGCGGCCATCAATGCTACAAAGGAACCCATCAGTATGAAGATTGACCTGCCGTTCTTCAAGGATGGTGAGGTACAGGTGTATTCCGATGACGCATCGTTCGAAAATCCTGCTCTGAATGTCGTGAAATACAAGGCAAAGAAGGGCTTCCAGATTGAAATCGCACCGAACGGCGGCGTTATCATCGAACAGAACCCGCTTTCCGGTCGTTACGCGGACTGATGATTGACAGATGCTATCTGGAGATTACAAATGTCTGTAATCTGAACTGCATATTCTGCCCCGGGCATACCAGAAGTCCGGGGCAGATGTCTGTTTCTGATTTTCAGCTTTTGACAGACAGGCTGAAGGGCAGGGTGCGCTTCCTCTATTTCCATTTGATGGGTGAGCCTATGCTTCATCCATCCCTGCCGCAGTTTGTCGGTATTGCGCGTGAGAAGGGCTTTGTGCCTGTAATCACCACGAACGGTACAATACTGCCGGAGGCTGTGGCTGAGGCCTCTCCATATAAAATCAACATATCCCTTCATTCATACGAAGGAAATGGTGGCGATGCCCCTTCGGAATATATCGGTAAGGTGGCTGACTTTGCGAGGCTGGCGTTATCCAAAGGCACTATCGTAGTTCTGAGACTGTGGAACCGCGATGGTTATGATGAAATGAATGGCCGGATTCTGGATGCTCTCAGACTGCAATTTCCGGAGCCTTGGACAACAAGGCCAGACGGCATCACTCTGACAAAAGGTCTGTACGTAGAATACGACAGTATGTTCCAATGGCCGGATATGAACGGTAACGATATTGGAGAGCGTTCATTCTGTTATGCCCTGCGTAATCAGATAGGTGTGCTGGTAGATGGCTGCGTGGTCCCCTGCTGTCTGGATCACAATGGCGATATGACGCTCGGCAACCTCTTTACGCAACCGCTTGATGATATCCTCTCATCCGTCCGCGCCCGCCGTATCTTCAATGGCTTCACGGTGCACACCGCCGTAGAACCACTGTGCCGCCGTTGCGGATATGCCCTTCTGACCAAACGTTACCGCTCGTCGTAATGATTCCGCCGGTACTGGGCAAATGTGCTTACCATTATCAAAGCGAGCGTAGCGGAGGCGGGTCGCGCTGGATGACTATGGTGACTGGGTGAAGGTTGCTATGTCGCTGGTTGCCCTCGGCGAGGATGGTATGGCGGTGTTCAAGAGGGTGTCGCGGTTCTCGGAGAAGTATGATGAGAGGACGGCTGAGAGCGTGTTCAGGAACATTGCGCGTGTGGAATACAATTCGGTGGCGGTGTGACTGTGAACAGGGTCGGCTCGGAGCCGGTGAAAATCAATGATACGTGCATCGGCGTGATGGGAGGCATTCACAGACGGATGAACGGGACCTGTCCCCTGTTCACCCTTGATGAGATTCCCTATCCGTTGGAGCAACGCGACGCTTTCAAGTCGCACATTCTGTCTCTTCAGAAGTTCTGGCAATTCCGTAAGGCTGGCATCAAAATCAGGATGGATGATATTGCTGAGATTATATCAGGAAAACATTCCATTCAGCAGTGTATGGATATTGTTCTCGGCTCGATGGCTTTTATGCTGAATAAGCATAATGAGGATATACCCGAAGGTCAGACTGAGCGCGGAAAGAGAACTATCGCTAAGGAGAATCTTTTTTATCACATACTCTGCCACATACGTTCGCTTAAAGGCTATGAGAATTTCCAGATATACTGTGATACTCCAGCAGAAGAGCCTGTCGATTACTGGAAACACCCGTACCGTCACTGGTCATTCCTTGCCAGTGAATTCGTGAAACAGTAAAATGGCCGGGGTATATAAACTGAAAAAGCCCCGCTTATGCTACATAAACCGCTCTAGTGGAACTAGAGCCTTCGCATAGGAGTAGGACTTTTCTGATGCAAAGGTAAGCGATTTTCTTGAAATCCAAATACTTTGTGGTAAAAATTCAGATAGAACTCGAAATGTTTTTTTGTAATTCACCATAACATTGGAATAGAATTTGACACATTGACGTAAAAGCGGATGTAAAATGCTTCCTCTTTTTGGGCAGATAGTGTACAAAATTGAAAGAAGTTTGTCTCAGAATTACAGAAACTTGAAAAATGCGGTAGCCCGGGGCTGGTTCGGCTATGACGGCAGACAACCACCTGAGGCTTGCTTCCAGGCCCTGGCTGTTCTGGGTTAAACAAGCCAGACAGTGGCGATTGAGCGGGATGCTTACTCTATTTACTGACTCTTCGGCTGATGCGGGAGATGGAGGCTGCTCTATGAGGGCCACTGGCTGCTACCTATACAGGGTGGGCACGTAAGTAAAACTCTGCTGCTACTTGCAGAAAGGTTGATGGTCTGCACCTACCAGCCCGCGATATAAGATCATCGGCCGTGAGGGCATCGGAAGAAAGAAAAGGAAATCAGTTAAGGAAACCGTTCAGATTAAACTTATATAGTACATCAGAAGAAACTTCATCCTGATTAGACCTATTCCAGCCATACAAGGCATTCTGTTTTTCATCATATACGAATGAAAGCACATCAGGATTGATTTTGGCACCAGCCTTGAAATTGCCGGACCAATCAAAAACAAGAAGATAACTATCTTCATTACCATCCTCATCGGTCACGATATAATTCGTAAACAGATAATCATTTGATGCGCATGTAAAACAACTGTAAACAATTGAACG
>JAZRYP010000038.1:0-23190 GCA_045600825.1 Bacteroidaceae bacterium | reverse complement strand
GGAATTGTGGCTGATCTTGACAGGGTGTTTGCTATTGTGGAGGCGAAGAAGAGCCTCTTCCGTCCGAAGAATGAGATTCAGAAGCGGTTCGGGCGTATCATCGTTTCGTCGGACTGTGCGCATTCGTTTGGGGCTCAAAGGCACGGGAAGATGGCGGGCTCGATTGCCGATTTCTCGTCTTTCAGCTTCCACGCTGTGAAGAACCTGACCACTGCCGAGGGCGGCGCATTGACTTGGAATCTGCCGTTCGGAGGCGAGCCTGTGGTGATGGATGCGGACACGACCATTCCTGCCGTTGCGGGCGAGATTTGGGATGAGTACCTCAACCGTCTGTCGCAGCTCTATTCGCTCCACGGTCAGAACAAGGATGCGCTGGCGAAGACGAAGCTCGGGGCGTGGGAATACGATATCATCGGCCCTTGGTACAAGTGCAATATGATCGATATTATGGCTGGCCTGGGACTGGCTCAGTTCAGGCGCTATCCTGGGATGCTGGAGCGCAGGAAGGAGATTATCGCCAAGTACGATGCGGCTCTGAAGCCTCTTGGTATTCTGCCGCTGGAGCATTACGGGCCGGATTGGGCTGGCAGTGGCCATCTATACATCTGCCGTATTCCCGGCTACAGCCGCGAGCAGACCAATGAGGTGATTACGCGGATGGCGGAGCGCGGGGTGGCGTGCAATATGCACTACAAGCCGCTGCCGATGATGACGGCCTACAAGGCTCTGGGGGTGGACATTGCCGACTATCCTAATGCCTACAGTTTTTTCGAGAATGAGATAACGCTGCCTCTGCACACGTGCCTGAGCGATGAGGATGTGGCGTATGTGATTGAGAATTTCGTAGAGGTGCTGAAAGGCTGATGAAGAGGCTGTTTGATATTGTGGCATCGGGATGTGGGCTCATAGTTTTGAGCCCGCTCTTTTTGCTTCTTGCCATCTGGATTAAGCTGGATTCTCCCGGTCCGGTGTTTTACCGTCAGGTGCGTGTGGGGCGCGGGAACAGGAATTTCCGCATATTCAAGTTCCGTTCGATGCGGGTGGGTTCCGACAAGGGCTCGCTGGTGACCATTGGTGGCCACGACCCACGGATTACGCGAAGCGGGTATTTTATCCGTAAGTTCAAACTTGACGAGTTTCCACAGCTGATAAACGTTTTTGTTGGAGATATGTCGCTTGTAGGACCTCGTCCTGAGGTTCGTCACTATGTGGATTACTGGACCCCCGAGCAGATGCACGTGCTGGACGTTCGCCCTGGAATCACCGACCCCGCCTCAATAAAGTTCCGCAATGAGAACGAGCTGATGGAGCAGGCTGAGGACCCCGAAAAATACTACATCGAGGTCATCATGCAAGAGAAAATCAAACTCTATTTGGAGTATGTTCAGAATCATTCGTTCTTAGGTGACATCGGCTTGATTTTCAAAACTTTTTGGGTGATAGTGTCGGAACGATAATTAACAAAGTGAAAATCACAATAAAAGGGGTATAGGCATTCTGTTCATCCTTGTGAACGAAGGCCGGTATGTTATTGTCCGGCCGAGAAAACCTCCTGATCATCGAAGAATGTTTTGAGTACCTGTGTTATAGTTGACATCTTTTAATCAGAGTTTTTTGTTTTTAAGTACTGAAAATCGCGAATTGTAGTAATTTTACGGCCGGGAATACTACTTTTTAATTGGTAAGACTATGAGGGTAATTATAGCAAAGGATTACGACGAGATGTCGAAGTGGGCGGCTAATTATGTCGCTTCGCGTATATTGGAGTTCAACCCTACGGCTGAGAGGCCGTTTGTGTTGGGCTGTCCGACCGGTTCATCACCGCTGGGGCTGTACAGGCAGCTGATAAAGCTGTACGAGGCTGGCAAGATCTGCTTCAACAATGTGGTGACTTTCAATATGGATGAGTATGTGAATCTGCCGGAGGAGCATCCGGAGAGCTATCACTCGTTTATGTGGACCAACTTCTTCAGCCATATTGACATAAAGAAGGAGAATGTGCATATCCTGAATGGTAATGCAAAGGATTTGAAGGTGGAGTGCGAGAACTACGAGAAGGCTATTGAGGCTGCTGGTGGCATTGATCTGTTTATGGGCGGTATAGGTCCGGACGGACATATTGCGTTCAATGAGCCGGGTTCATCGCTGTCGTCGCGTACTCGCGTCAAGACATTGACTACCAACACTATTCAGGCTAATTGCCGTTTCTTCGGCAATGATGTGACCAAAGTGCCTAAGCAGGCTCTGACTGTCGGTGTGGGTACTGTTATGGCGGCGCGTGAGGTGCTGATCGTATGCAACGGTCCGCAGAAGTCGCGCGCATTGCATCATATCATTGACGAAGGTGTGAACCATATGTGGACGGCGTCAGCACTGCAGATGCACGAGCATGGCATAATAGTCTGCGATGATGAGGCCTGCGTTGACCTGCAGCTTTCCACTTATCAGTATTTCAAGGACAAGCAGACGCTGGAGGGTGCAATACCGCAGTACTTGAATAAGTTCTAAGTTATTCACCTGTCAGGTTTCCGGGTTATATACCATCAGGCCGGAGTCAATGCGAACTGACTCCGGCCTGTTTTTTTGTTTCGGACTTAACAGATTTGTTGTATTGTATATTTAACATGTAGGAATACTTATCATTTACTGGATATATTACCGCTAAAATGTTAAGTATTGTCCTGCTTGCTGACGGACGCGTGATTATGTTGTACCTTTGCCAAGCCGATGGAAGGTATGACAAACGACAGGGATATACGGAACAGGAGCGTTGTGAATAACGTAAGGGAGATCCTTGAGCGCCGGGGACTGAGTCAACGTGATTTTGCCCGTCTTATTGGTAAGAACGAGGCGGAGGTGAGCCGTTGGTTTTCCGGAAGGGTCAGCATATCGCATCGGAGTCAGCAGAAAATAGAGCAGGCACTGGCAGAGCCTATATCTGCGGATTCTACCTACCGTCTGTCGGTAGAGGAAATCAGAATAGGACTGATAGGTACCGGTAATATTGCAGGCCGTTTTATGCGTGAGGTGGTTCACGTGAACGGTGTACGCGTAACGGCGGCTTTCAATCCGCGTGAGGCAGAGGTGGAGCGTTTCTGCCGGCAGTATGGCATTGAACGGTGTACGTCTGATATAGCTGAACTGTTGGCTGGAGTGGATGCCGTCTATATTGCCTCGCCTGTCAATACCCACTTTGAGTATGCGCGAATGGCTTTGGAGAACGGCTGCCACGTACTGTGTGAGATGCCGTTCGTGAATTGTCGCAGCGAGGTGGATCAGTTATACCGACTGGCAATGAAGCGGGGGCTGACGCTGATGCCTGCGTTGAAGACATCCTATTGCCCGTCCTTCCAACAGATGATAATGGTGGCCCAGTCCGGCATTATCGGCGAGGTGACCGACATTAGTGCTACCGTGACGAACCTGTTGCCCGATGATGTTGACACCGATTTTGCCAATGAGAGGATGATGGAGAATTTCTCCTATCCGCTGCTGGTGTTCTTTAAGTTGCTGGGACTGGAATACCGTCATCTGCATTCATTTGTGAAGGCCAACGGCGGAAAAGTCCTGTTCACTCATACGTATGTGGAATACGACAGGGCTGTCGGCTCTTTCAAGGTCGGAGTTGGCGTGAAAAGCGAGGGAAGTCTGGTGATATCGGGTACGAATGGCTATATATATGTTCCGGCACCTTGGTGGAAACCGGATTATTTTGAGGCCCGTTTTGAGAATCCTGCCGATAACAAGAAGTACTTCTTCCCTTACGAGGCCGACGGACTGCGATATGAGATACAGGCCTTCGCTGACCGTATATGTCACAGAAGTTCTGCTGAATATGTCAGGAAGGCGGATATAATGCGAATGACTGAGATTCAGAATAGGATTATAAGAAAAAACTGATTTTATGGAACAGAAAAAAAATGGTTTGCAGAGGCAGCTTTCTCCAACCCACGTGTGGGCATTGGCTTTCGGCTGCATTATAGGATGGGGTGCGTTCATCAACCCCGGAAAGAAGTTCTTGCCTCACTCGGGCGTCTATGGTACTGCCATAGCTATGGCTCTCGGCGCTCTGGTGATGATAGTCATTGCTTTCAGCTATGCATATATGGTGCCGAAATTCCCGAAGGCGGGTGGCGAGTTCACATTTACGAAGAACTGTTTCGGACGTGTACCTGCATACCTGTGCGGATGGTTTCTGGTAGCGGCTTATCTGACCAATGTTCCGATGAACTCCACAGCCATAGGCCTTATCGTGGATGGACTGGACGGCACGGCGGATATATTGAAATGGGGATTCCACTATCAGATTGCCGGATTCGATGTCTGGTGCGGCGAGATGATTCTTGCTATGGGAATTCTTATGCTGTTTGGCTGGCTTAATATAATTGGTGTCAAGAAAGCAGGTTTTATACAGACTGTTCTGGCAGTATTGCTGGTGAGCTCTGTGCTTTGTCTCGCCGTGGCCGGCCTGGTAAGCAGCAAGACCTGTATGGCAAATATGCAGCCTGTCTGGGGGTTTGACCGTACGACAGCAATTATGTCAGGTGTGAAGGACTCCAACGTGAGTCAGTTTGCCAATGTGGGCACTCAGGGTATTATCAGTGCCATTCTCGCGACTTTCGCTATTGCTCCCTGGGCTTTCGTTGGGTTTGATACTATACCGCAGGCGGCAGAGGAGTTCAATTTCTCGACCAAGAAGGTGATGTCAATTATGATTATCGCTATTATTTTCGGTGCTTTTGTATATATTTCCAACAACACTGTGGCGGCGGCTGCATCCCAGTATTGGCCGGAGCGGGTAATTGCAGGCGACTGGGTGCTGCTCATTGCAGCGGAGGAGGTGCTTGGCATATTCGGTAAGGTCCTTATCGGTGTTGCTGTATCCTGTGCGGTCCTGTCCGGTATAATGGGATTCTATCTGGCTTCCAGCCGGCTTATGTACTCAATGAGCCGTGACGGCTATCTGCCGAAGGTATTCAGCAGAATCAGCCCTAAGTACGGTACACCTGTCAATGCTATGATTTTCTGCATCATCATCTCACTGAGCGGACCGATACTTGGCCGTGAGGCACTTGGCTGGTTCGTTGATATGAGTGCCATCGGAGCATCTATCGGATTTTTCTTCACCTGTGCATCTACACTCGTGATGCTTAACGGAAAGAACGATGCTATGTTCCCATTGAAGGGGCTGGCATTGCTAGGGGCCATATTATCCTTCGTGTTTGTGATATTGCAGCTTGTCCCGATTCAGGGACTGGCGGGAGTGCATTTCTGTAAGCAGTCGTACCATCTGCTTCTGGTCTGGATACTGATAGGTCTGGTGTTCTTTATCCGCCAGCACAAGTATTTCATAGCCGATTCCAATTATCCTAAAATGAGTGATAATGTATAGGAGATTCTTGTTTTGCGCATTGCTTGCCTTATTGTGCGGCGGCGCGATGAATGCACAGGAGGTGGAGGATAATACCTTCGGCGGCTGGCTTTTCGTAGAGGTCAATCACGATTTCGCAAACGGGCTGTATGTTACGGAATACATAGAACACGATAATTATCAGTTCAGCCGCTTGGAGTGCATATACAGCAGGACGTCGGTCGGATACAAGGTATTGCCCTGGCTCAAGCTGGGCGTGAACTATGTGCCTGTGCTGAATCCGGGTAATGAGTGGAAACACTATATGGAGGCGGATATGGTAGGTACTCTCAAATCCGGCAATTTCAAGGTGTCTATACGTGAGCGTTACCGCCACGGATTTACTGGCACCGCTACGAATGAGCTTCGCAGCCGTCTGAAGGTGGCATACAGCATACCGGACAGCAAGTTCGGGATATATCTTGCTCCCGAGGTGTTTACCTGGGGCGATGAGTGGAAGAAGACGCGTCACTATGTGGCGTGTACGTACGATGTCCTGGACTATATGCAGATAGAGGCCTATTATCTTTATTATGCGTTCCGTAATGATCCGGCAGAGCATATAATAGGATTAGGATTGAATTTTGATTTATGATTTCTATAGAAGACAGATGAATACAGCGGTGATTATGGCAGCTGGTATGGGTACCCGTTTCGGAAAATATACGGAGATCATACCTAAGGGTTTTGTTGAGTTCAAGGGGAAAGGTATGGTGGTGCGCAGTGTGGAGACCTTAATTGACTGCGGTATTGAACATATCATAATAGGTACGGGTTATCATAAGGAGAAATATGAGGCTTTGGCTGATGAGGTTAATGCCGGATATGCCGGCAAGGTCAGGGTGGAGTGTGTGTTCAGCCCGCGTTTCGCCGAGACGAACTCAATGTACACTCTCTACAATTGCCGCAATGCTATAGGCAATGACGATTTCCTGCTGCTGGAGTCTGATCTGGTGTTTGAGCGTAGGGCAATTCAGAATCTGATGGACTGTAAGTATGATTCTGCAATGCTGATTGCTCCGGTGACCAAGTTCCAGGATCAGTATTATGTCCAGATGAATGACAGGTGCGAACTGGTGAATTGCTCCACAGATAAGACAAAGATAGTGCCGTCGGGTGAACTGGTGGGTATTCATAAGCTTAGTAACGCGTTCTACAAGACTTGTGTCCGTGAATATGCCAGGGTCGTCCTGGATAAGCCGAAGCTCGGCTATGAGTTTATGCTGCTGGATGTCAGCCAGAGAATAACTCCGATGAATGTCCTCAAGATTGATGGCCTCCAGTGGTATGAAATTGATGACGAGAAGGATCTTGCTTACGCTGAAAATCATATTGTAATATAAAAGCCTGAATGTGTGTGGCAATGCTCTTATTTGATTATCTTCGCAGGATAATTAGGGCAATTTCGTATGAGGGTACTTGTCACAGGAGCTAACGGTCAGCTGGGCAATGAGATGCGTATCGTATCCCGTTGTTCGGCGGATGATTACATCTTCACTGATGTCAATGAGGTGGAGGGCTTGCAGACTGTTTTTCTTGACATAACGGATCTGGATGCTGTCAGAAAGATGGTGACGGAGAACGATGTCAAGGTGATTGTCAATTGCGCCGCCTACACAAATGTGGATGCTGCGGAGAGCAATGAGGCTCTGGCGGAGAAATTGAATGCCTGTGCTCCGGAGAGTCTGGCCAAGGCTATGAAAGAGGCGGGAGGTCTGCTCATCCAGATAAGCACGGACTATGTGTTCGGCAAGGAACCGTACAATACGCCTTGCCGCGAGGATCAGAAGGGTACTCCGACCGGGGTATATGGCTTGACCAAGCTGCACGGCGAACAGAGAATTATGGCTACCGGCTGTGACTATGTGATAATCCGTACTGCATGGCTATACAGCGAGTTCGGTAAGAATTTCTGCAAGACCATGCTGAATCTGACTGCTACCAAACCTCAGCTGAAGGTGGTTTTTGACCAGACCGGTACTCCGACATACGCACTGGATCTGGCTAAGGCCATTGAAGTGATAATTGAGGATTACAAGCTGAACGGCAGCGGGAACTGCGGCATCTACCATTTCTCGAATGAGGGTGTCTGCTCCTGGTACGATTTCACCAGAATGATTCAGGAATACAGCGGACAGACTGCGTGTGATGTGCAGCCATGTCACAGCAATGAGTTCCCGAGCCCTGTTACCAGACCTGCATATTCCGTGTTGGACAAAACGAAAATTAAGGAGGTGTTTGGTGTTGAGGTCCCATACTGGACCGATAGCCTGAAGGAGTGCATCTGCAATTTGAAGCGATGATCAGGATATTGTTCGTATGTCACGGAAACATCTGCCGTTCACCTATGGCGGAGTTCATATTCAAGGATATGATATGTAAGCGGGGATTGCAGAACAGCTATTATGTGGAGAGTGCGGCAGTATCGGCTGAAGAGTTGGGCAATCCACTCTATCCGCCAGCCCAGAGGTGTTTGGCACGGCATCTGATTCCATATAATCTGACGAGAAGAGCGTGGCAGGTACGCCGTGAGGACTATGGACGCTTTGATCGTATTATCTGTATGGATGCAGCGAATGTGAGCTGGCTGCGTAGAATTGTCCGTGATGATCCGGAACAGAAGATTTGTCTTATGATGTCGTATGCCGGCAGTGGACGTGATGTGGCGGATCCGTGGTACACGGGAGATTTTGAGGCCACATACGATGATATAACTTTGGCCTGTACTGCGATGCTCCGTCAGGACGAAAATGAAGGATTGGTATGAGAGAGCTCAAGGAATATGGATATAGATAATAAGAGAGATGAAACATTACATTCTGTTTGGTCCTCCGGGTGCGGGAAAAGGCACTCACGCCGGTGCTATTGCGGCAAAGTATAATCTGAAACACGTGAGTACGGGCGAGTTGCTGCGTAATGAGATAGCCGAGGGCACAGAGCTCGGCAAGATGGCGAAATCCCTGATAGAGGCAGGTAATCTGGTGCCTGACTATGTGGTGGAGGGTATGATTGAGCATATGTTCCTTACGACCAAGGGGGTGGCAGGCTTCCTGCTGGACGGTTTCCCAAGGACATTGCGCCAGGCTGAGGATCTGGACAGGATTCTGGCAGAGCGTGGCGAGAAGGTCAATGCCGTGATATCGATTATGATATCGGACGAGACTATTCACGAGCGTCTGAAACATCGTGCCACTGTTGAGGGCCGTGCTGACGATGCCAACGAGGATACTATAAATAACCGCATTGAGACCTACCATCGTCAGACGGAACCGCTTATCACCTATTATAAGGGTGCCGACAAATATCTGGAGGCTCCGGGCGAGGACGGCGTAGAGGCTGTGCGCGAGCATCTGTTTGACCTGTTCAATGGTTTGGATTCCACATATACCAAGCAGCAGGTGGTAATAGACGACGACCTGTATCGCAAACTTGAGGAAGAGGCACGCGACACGCCACGGCTCAGGATGAATTATGACCTGCGTAACGGCGAGAACGACGGCTCGCAGCGTATGCTGAATGTGTGGCTGCCGGGCAGCAAGCTGGTGGTTCACCGTCATCAGAACACTAATGAGACGATTCTGGTTCTGAAGGGCAGGATGGATGTGATCCTGTACAATGATGACGGTCATGAGATAGAGCGCTATCATATGGGCGGCGATTCAGGTATTCACGGTATCAATGTGACCAAGGGCAGTTGGCATACGGTGGAGGCTCTGGATATGACTATCACATTTACTGCCAAGAGCGGTGCATGGGCTACCAATGCGCCTGAGGATATACTCGAAGTGAAGGATTAATTGTAGAATATGGAGTTGGTATTATTATCGGGGGGATCCGGCAAACGCTTGTGGCCTCTCAGCAACAATGCGCGCAGCAAGCAGTTCCTGCCCCTTCTGGAGCGAGAGGACGGAGAGCGTGAGTCAATGTTGCAGCGTGTAGTGCGTCAGCTTGGCGATGCGGGAATGTCGGATAATATCACCGTAGCCACTAATGTCGCCCAGAAGGACATCATTGTCAACCAGCTGGGTGAGAATGTCTCTATAGTTACTGAACCTGAGCGTAGGGATACGTTCCCGGCAATAGCATTGGCCGTATCGTATCTGTCGTTGAAAAAGAAGTGCAAGGACGATGACGTGGTGGTGATAATGCCGTGTGACCCATATACTGAGGCCGGATATTTTGAGGCTATCAGGAATATGGTAAGCGTGGCTCAGAAGAATGTGGCTGAGCTGGTGCTTATGGGAATTACTCCTACGTATCCGTCGGAGAAGTTCGGTTATGTTGTTCCGGAGGGTCACGATTCTGTGCGGAAGGATTATTACAGGGTTGAGAGATTTACCGAGAAGCCTGACGTGAAGAAAGCGGAGGAACTGCTGGCAAAAGGTGCTTTCTGGAATGGGGGAGTGTTTGCGTTCCGTATAGGATATATGATGGAAATTGTCCGCCGATATGTGCAATCAGACAGTTTTGAGGATACCCGGGCACGTTATTCGGAATTCCCGAAGATAAGTTTCGACTACGAGGTGGCGGAGAAGGCCGGCAGTGTAGCTGTTGTGCCGTTTGATGGCTCCTGGAAGGATCTCGGTACCTGGAATACTCTGACAGATGAATTGAAGTGCAATGTAATCGGTAATGCTCGTATGGGCGGGCATTGCGAAAATACGCATATCATTAATGAGCTGCAGTATCCTATATTCGCCGATGGCCTGAAGGACGTGGTCGTGGCGGCATCGCCCGATGGTATCCTGGTGTGTGGTAAGGAACATACCGAGCAGATAAAGAAAAACGTTGAGAATCTGGCGCACCGTCCGATGTATGAGGTGCGCCGTTGGGGAACGTACCGTGTTCTGGACGATACTATATATCCTGACGGACATCACGCGCTGACAAAGAGCATCACGTTGGAGAAAGGCAAGAATATATCTTATCAGATACATCATCACCGTTCGGAGACCTGGACTTTCGTGCAGGGTGAGGGACTGTTTGCCCTTGACGGCGAGGTTCGCAAGGTGGCGGCAGGCGAGACTGTCGTAATCCCGGTGGAACACTATCACGCTATCAAGGCTGTCACTGAGCTGACATTCATAGAGGTGCAGACTGGTCATCCTCTGATAGAGGAGGACATTGAACGTTTCGAGTGGCAATGGCCTGAGTGATTCCCCGAAAAAAAGTAATTGAAGCCCTGACAACTGCATCTGCTGTCAGGGCTTTATTGTTATTGAACTGCCTGTACTTTTACTTTACGTACAAGCCGCAGGTGGTAGTTCTTAGTTGCGGCTCCTGCATTCAGTATGCTATTGACTTTATAACTGTAAGTGTGTGATGCGTCCTGACACAGATAGCGCACATTATCGTTCTTGTCGGTCAGCGCTATTTCATCGCCACCTGCATCGGTCATGACCTGCGCCAGCGGAAGGTTGTTGTAGGCCTTGAACAGAGCGCGTGCATCGCTTTCTGAAGGTATGCTCCAACCTCCCAGCCCGAATTCCTCGTATCCGGCTGCCGTGTCGCTTGCCATATTCGGAGTCGCAGCGTTATTGCTGCCTGTCATATTGTCCCAGTCGCGGAGACTTATAAGCGTGAGGGTGGCGGTGTTATGCGACGTGCTGTCGGTTACAGCTACCACGTGTCCTTTCCATAATGTGGCAGGGGACGGTATATGCGATACATCATAGACCTGCTCCGTATTGTCTTCCGAATCGGAACCAATGACGGTGTCTGTGTCAGGACCGAAGTTGAAATTGAGATTTACGCTTTCGTTCCATCCTGTCATAGAGACGCTTCCAGTGATGTTTAGATCACCATCGCTAAAGGCTCCGCTGATGTTGTACGGCGTACCGCCCTTCAAGCGGTCAAGGTATGTGATTGAACTGAAATGGTCTCCGTCATCATCTTTGTATGAGATGGTGAATACGGTCTGTTCCGTGTTGGCCGGAAGCAGAAATACGGTGGCTGATTTCCACTGGTCGCCATCTTTCTCGCAGTTGATGTGCGCAGTACTTGTGCCGTTGCTCTCGCCGCCTAATGTCATAAACTGTGCTACGCTCTGAACGGATACGCTCACCCTGTCAAGTTTCGTCGGCAGTCCTGTCAGTGTGATGCTGACGGATGCCATACGCTGTCCCATCTGTATGGCGACTGTCGATTTTTCTGCGGATGGGGTGATTTCCGCAGAGCCCCATCCCATCGGTTTTGCCGCTATTCCGTCGGCCGATCTGAGGCTTATTCCGGATGTTATGTCCGGTGTGTCTTCAATGGAATAGTCGCTTTCCGGAGCGGTCAGGGCTACAATGCGATAGCTCTGACCGCTGTTAAGCGCGATGGACATCTGCTCTTCCTGCGAACTGATAGTCTGACTTGCCTTCAGTGTGCCGTCCTGGCTGAAGGCATAGACCGTTAACGGATAGTCAATGGGCATACTTACGGCTCCTCGCGTAAGGATTGCCACCTGAGATGTCTTGCCGTTACCGTACTCTGATTGATTGAATGCTGATTTCTCACACGATGCGGTGAGAATGGCTGCCATTAGCAGCAGACTTGTTCTTTTCATGATTAGAAAAAGTTTAGGTTAATATTAGATATGTCGGCGCTAAGGTATAAAAAGCACCGGACAACGGCAAGCGCGGAAGCGCTAATATGATGATTCTTTCAGTTGGGCTACCATAGGTGAGGCATACAGCATTTTCAGAAACACCTCGCCTGCCTGTTTGTGGTAGATGCCCTTCAGGTAATGCACGCAGCCAACCATATCCCTGCGCACGCCCTCCAGAGGCTTGGCTATGAGCGTGGGATGGTAATGTATGGCCACGGACGAGAGTATTGATACAAGGTTCGTACCTTCTACTATGCTCATGATGATGTTAGGATCGTTCAGCTCAATTTTGATGTTCAGCTTGCTTGTGTCAATGTCTATGAAGCGCTCGAATGCGCGTCGGGCCTGCAGTCCGCTTCCAGGGAGTGCAATGCCAAGCTTCTGCAGGTCGTTCATTGTGAGGAACGGACGGCCTGCCATGGGGTGCTCCTTGCGCATGACGACACTCAATGCGGAAGTGAACAGTACGTCCGATTGTATGACATCGTATTCCTGTAGAGGCTTGAATGCCATTATGAAATCCACCTCTTTATTATGAAGCATTTCGAAGAGTTCGGACGCGGTGTTATAGTGGATTTTCAGCTTTACGTTCGGATATTTGCGAAGGAAGTCCTTCACCGTATCGGTAAGCAGCTCACTGAACGAGTGCGTGACACCTATGTCAAGCACACCTGAGAGGACTCCGTGAAGATCATGCATCTTGTTCTTGCAGTTGTCAGCCTCGTCGAGTGTCTTCTGGGCGTATGGCAGCAGCTCCATACCTGCATCGGTGAGCGATACTGTATGTGATGTCCTTGTGAACAGCTGGGTCCCAACTTCTGATTCCAGCTGTCGTATCTGTTGCGACAGAGTGCCTTGTGTTATGAATAATGAGTGTGCCGCATCGGTAAAATTCAAATTTTTTGCAACGGTCACAAAATATCTCAATTGACGTAATTCCATAATAATGCGTGATTTATCTTGTCTTAGGTGCAAATGTATTGAAAATATCAATAGCAGCAATCTAAAAAATGTATAGATTAACAATTGCAGACTGGTATTTCACATTTACATTTGCAGTGTCGAAGCCGGTCAGATAACAGACGATGTCTTAGGATCCGGACACTGATATCTGACCGGCGGGCGACACCCAAAGTTATTAATTTAATAAATGCTTATTATTATGGCAACAAAATTTTTCAAATGTGAGACTTGCGGAAACGTAGTGGTTAAGTTTGTTGACAGCGGTGTCGTGCCATTTTGCTGTGGTGATGAGATGACAGAACTGAAGTCTGGATCTACTGATGGCAAATTTGAATATCATCTTCCTGTAGTTGAACAACTTGACGATTGTACTATAAAGGTGCGTATAGGTACGGAACCACATCCTATGACGGATGAGCACCATATATCATTCATATATATTGAGACTGAGAAAGGAGGGCAGTTCAGGTATCTGAAGCCTGGTGACAAGCCTGAGGCTGTATTTGTATGTAAGGAAAGATTAATGTCAGTATATGCGTATTGTAATAAACACGGACTGTGGAGAACTGATGTTGATGCGGATTGTAAGTTGGAAAACAGGTCTTGCAAACCAGATTCAAATCGTAGGTGCTGTTTTTTCGGGTGAACCGGCAAACATTCGGTTGTTTGCTGTTTTGATAACTAACTAAAAAGATATAACTATGAAACGTAATATATTACTCTGTATTCTGACTATGTCCATTGCATTGTCCTGCACTGCACGTAAGGTAGACAATACTCCTGTTCAGTCGCTTGATCTGCAGAGATATCTGGGAAAATGGTACGAGATTGCCAGGTATGACCATAGTTTCGAGCGTGGCATATATTTCCCTATTGCCACATACTCTATTGACCGTGACGGCTCAATAAGGGTTGAAAATACCGGAATTAAGAAGGGAAAACCTAAGATTTCCATTGGCAGGGCAAAGACTACTGATACGGCAGGCCTGCTCAGGGTGTCATTTTTTGAGCCTTTCTATTCGGATTACAGGGTACTGATGCTTACCGATGATTACAAGTACGCACTTATAGGCTCAGGTTCATCAAAGTATCTGTGGATACTCTCCCGCGATTCCGTCATACCGATGCAGATTAAATACCAGATCCTGACAGAGGCCTGTCGCCGTGGCTACGACGTGAACAGCCTTATCTGGATGGATCAGCAGAAAGACTACGAGAACGCAGATAACTGGACAGCATTGCAGTGAGAGCGGTTATTCCCCGCTCTCTTCTGAACCGAACGATTTAATCTGATTGAGAAGGTCGGCAGCCTCTTCCTTGAGCTTGCTGATCTTTTCCTGTATGCTATCGACAAGCTTGTTTCCTGATTTGCTTGACGTGCTCAGAAAACCGAGATTGTTCTCGTATGTCTGGATTTCGCTCTTGAGGGTCTCATACTGACGGGACAGTTTCTCCAGCGGAGTCTCATTTGTCTGGCGTCTCTGACCGCGACGGCTGGTGTCGCGCAAATTGACGGTTGAGGAAAGAATGTCGCTGAGACGGCGGAACTCCTTGATGATGCTGTCCTTGTGCTTGAATGGCACGTGTCCTATGCTGTTCCACTGGGAGATGAGCTCCTGTATGTCCTGTACGTCTGCCTCGGACAATGTTGATGGGTCATAGTTGCTGAGCTTCTCCAGAATCTCCTTCTTGGCCTTGAGGTTTGCGCTCTCTTCGGTGCGCTGGCTGCTCAGTGTGCTGTTGCGTTTCTCAAAGAAGACATCGCATGCATCATTGAAACGCTTCCAGATGTTTGCTGAATACTTCTTTGCCACAGGACCTATGTTCTTCCATTCCTGACGCAGCTCGGCTATCTTCTCGGCTGTGGCCTTCCATTCGGTACTTTCCTTCAGGGCTTCGACCTGCTCACAGAGTCTGAGCTTCTTCTCAAGGTTCTGACCCATATCGTCTTTGGTCTGCTTGAAGAACTCTGCCTTGCTGGTGAAGAACTTGTCGCAGGCGGCACGGAATCTCTCGAATATTTTGGAATTGGTCTTCTGGGAGGTGCGTCCTATGCCCTTCCATTGCTCCTGCAGGGCGATTATCTCCTGAGTCTTGTCGTTCCAGTCCTGATATCTGACCAGTAGTGTACAGTCAATGCTCTCTACGGCCTCGCATAGGGCAGTCTTCTGCTCGAGGTTCTCCTGCTCCTTCTGCTTCAGTTCGTCAAAGTGCTGCTGATGGCGGCGGTTGATTACGGTGGATGCTGTCTTGAAGCGGTTCCATATCTCTTCGCGCGACTCTTTGGCTACAGGACCAATCTCCCGGTATTCCTGATGCATCTTCTGCAACTGGTGGAAGGCTGAAATGATGTCATCCTGATCTGCGAGTGCCTCAGCCTGTTCACAGAGCTTTATCTTGGCTTCGAGGTTTTTCTTGAAGTCGTATTCCCTGAACTCGGCATTGATTTTCTGTATGTCGTAGAACTGCTCGGCATATTGCTGGAATGACTTCCAAAGCTCGTTTGCCTTGTCAGCCGGGACTTCCTTGATGTCCTTCCATTCCTGCAGGAGCTCGCGGAATTCGTTGTACGATGTAGCTCCGGTATTGGCTTTCTCTATGAGTGCCTTGAACTTGTCGAGTATCTCCAGCTTGCGTGCATAGTTCTCCTTGCGGAAGGCCTCGAGTGCCTCCTGGGCGGCTGCGCGTTTCTCGCGTATGATGTTCATCAGTTTCTTGTACTGTTCCTCCACAGGATTCGGTGCAGGTGAATATTCTTCGGCAGTACCGCCTGCCTGAATGAATTCCTGATAGTTCTTCTCCTGTTCCATCTTGAGGAAACGGTAGAATCCCTGCTTCAGCATATCCAGTTCCTGACGCGGCGAATTTGTCGGGTCTTCCAGAATGGCTTGCAGACGTGCAATAACATCGTCAATGGATTTGGGCTGCTCTATGACGAGCTCCTCTTCCTCTGCTGATTCCATAACTGTCGGGTTCTCAATACTCTCTGCCTGATTTTCCTGTACGGCAGTGTTGTCAATCGTGTCTTCTGCTGCCTGTCCGGCCGCTGCGATCATCTCATTCTGAACTTGGTCACTCATGTTGAACAATTATTTCAAATGCAAAGTGCAAATAAAATCAAATTAATCCGAAAAATCGTAAAAAGTCGTCAGAATATGTATTTACGCTCTTTTTATGAAGTGCAATGCTATCCAGGCAATTGCTCCGCACAGCAGATATGTGGCGGTCTGGGCGGTGTGCAGGACGAGCGCGAATGTCTGTGCGTCGGTCTGGCCTACTCCGTATAATATCAGCATGCTCGTGACGGCGAAATGCCAGGGGCCGGCTCCGTTCGGCGTGGGAACGATTACTGCGATGCTGCCTGCCACGAAGCAGACGAGTCCGGCGATGGGACCTACACCTGCTATGGAGTCTATGCAGAAGAATGCGGCGTACATCTCCAGATAATAGCATATCCATATTCCAATGGAGTATGCCAGGAACAATGGCAGCCGTTCTATCTGGCGGAGTGAGACGAAGCCGGCCCAGAAGCCCTTGATGAAACCGAGTATGCGCTCCCACAGCCTGAATCTGATGCAGACTATGCAGCAGACAGCCACCAGCGCTATGACGGCAATCCATAGCCAGATATGCGGACCTGCCGGGGTCTCCGCTGTTTCAGCCACGGCTGTACTGCTGACGATACCGGCCTTGCCGGAGAACAGGTCTATGAACATTTTTCTCTGCGTGATAACCGTAGTGGCGGTAAGAAGCAGGAGAAATACGAAATCGACAAACCTCTCCGCTACAAGCGTGCCGAAACTTTTGCTGAACGGGACTCTGTTGTTCCTGTCAAGGATGGCGCAGCGGCATATCTCGCCTATGCGGGGGATGATTATGTTGGCCGCATAGCCTGTGAATACGGTCAGCACGGAGTCGCGTGTGGGTACTTTATAACCTATAGGGTCCAGTAGCAGATTCCAGCGAAGTCCCCTGAACAGTGGGCCGACGGCACTGCAGAGCAGGGCGAGCCAGAGCCAGCCGAGCTTCATATCCGCTATCCCGCTCCAGAATTCAGAGAAATCGTAGTCACGATACACGAAGTAGAGTATCACGGCAGATATAGCGAGTGATATGCCGAGCTTAATTATGTTTGATGTAATCTTTTTCATAATAAGGGAGCCACTTTTTGGGATAGTTTGCTTAATTTTGCGGTGCTATAGGTAATACGTGTAACGTAAACGCTACGGCAAAGTTAGCTGTTATTTTGGATATAAGCAACCATTGTATGGACGATTCTGATGCGGATTGTAAGACCGAAAAAGGCTTTAGGACAGCACTTCCTGACAGATATGGGAATTGCCCAGTCCATTGCGGACACAGTGGATTGCCGTCCTTCTCTTCCCATTCTTGAGATAGGACCGGGCACTGGTGTGCTCACCCAATTCCTTATTGATAAAGACAGGCTGTTCAAGACCGTCGAACTGGACGGCGAGTCGGTGCGCTATCTGCGTTCGGCGTATCCGCAGCTTGGCGATAATCTGATAGAGGGCGATTTCCTCCGTCTGAACCTCCACGAACTGTTCGGTGGCGAAAAATTTCTGCTTACGGGTAACTATCCTTATAACATTTCGTCCCAGATATTCTTCAAGATGCTGGACAATATGGACTTGATTCCGTGCTGTACGGGTATGGTGCAGCGCGAGGTCGCTCAACGTATATGCGCCGCACCGGGGAATAAGGCTTACGGGATACTCAGCGTGCTGATACAGGCGTGGTATGATGCCGAATATCTGTTTACCGTAAGGCCGGAAGTGTTCAATCCTCCTCCAAAGGTCCACAGTGCGGTGATAAGGCTGACACGCAACGACAGGGTCAATCTGGGGTGCAATGCAGAACTGTTCAAGAGAGTTGTCAAAGGAACCTTCAACCAGCGCCGGAAGATGATACGGAACTCAATCCGTTCGTGTATAGGCAAGGAATCGCCTCTCCCGTCGTGTCAGTGGCTGGACAAACGTCCGGAACAGCTGTCTGTTCAGGACTTCATAGA
Source organism: Bacteroidaceae bacterium (assembly GCA_045600825.1). Taxonomy (GTDB): domain Bacteria; phylum Bacteroidota; class Bacteroidia; order Bacteroidales; family Bacteroidaceae; genus Colenecus. The sequence continues at coordinate 5,196 of JAZRYP010000038.1, read as the reverse complement.
ACTGACGAATCTTGTGGAAGAATCAAACACTTGAAAAGATGGAAAAGGAGTTTATAGATAATATACAGCCGCTGATTGAGCAGAAGGATGCGGACAGGCTGAAGGCTATCCTTGAGGATCTGCACCCTGCCGACATAGCCGAGCTCTGCAATACCCTTGATATTGACGAGGCACGTTTCATATATTCCCTGCTGGATAATGAGACTGCCGCTGATGTCCTCATCGAGATGGACGAGGATGTCCGGCGTGAGTATCTGGACCTGTTGCCGTCCGAGACCATTGCGAAGGAGTTCATCGACTATATGGATACTGACGATGCCGTCGATATCATACAGGAGATGGACGAGGACAAGCAGGAGGAGGTGCTTGCGCATATCGAGGACATTGAGCAGGCGAGCGACATCGTTGATCTGCTTCAGTATGACGAGAATACCGCTGGTGGTCTCATGGGCACTGAGATGGTGGTGGTGAACGAGAATATGAGTATGCCGGAGTGTCTTCAGGAGATGCGCAAGCAGGCTGAGGACATGGATGAGATATACAATGTGTATGTGGTTGATAATGACGGTCGTCTGAAGGGAGTGTTCCCGCTGAAGAAGATGATTACCAATCCGTCCGTATCGAAGGTGAAGTACGTGATGGACGAGAATCTGTTCTCCACCAAGGTGGATACTCCGATAGATGATGTGGTCCAGCTCATTGAAAAATATAACCTTGTGGCGGTGCCGGTCATTGACAGTATAGGCAGGCTACAGGGGCAGATTACGGTTGATGATGTGATTGATGAGCTGCGCGACCAGCAGGAGCACGATTACCAGATGGCCTCGGGTATCACGGGCGATGTGGAGACTGCCGACAGCGTGTGGCGTCAGATGTCATCGCGCATACCCTGGCTGCTGATAGGTATGCTGGGCGGTATTGCAAATTCCCTGTTGCTCGGAAAGTTTGAGAACACGTTCGCGACTTATGCCGGATTGCTGCTGTTCATTCCGCTGATTGGCGGAACTGGCGGCAATGTGGGAACGCAGTCATCGGCTCTGGTGGTACAGGGTCTTGCCAACGGTTCCCTCAACACCTTCAATATATGGAAACAGGTGTTCAAGGAGTCTCTGGTAGCGCTGATGAACGCTGTTGCCCTGTCGGGCATAGTGCTGACCTACAACATCTTCAGGTTCGGCATAGACGCTCCTGTCACGTGGGCTGTGCCGGTGAGTATGTTCATTCTTGTTGTGGTGGGTACGCTGTGGGGTACGCTTCTGCCATTGCTGTTCGAGAAAATACATATCGATCCGGCCATTGCAACCGGGCCGTTTGTGCAGATTACGAATGACCTGTTGGGAATTGCGATATATATTGCGGTGATTATGCTGATCAACGGTATAGGCGTTTAATTGAATTCTTATGGAACATCCTGAAAATAGCGACGAGTACAAGGGACTGACGGTTAACAAGGGTATTGAGCAGCCGTCGAGCGTCAATCCGTATCTCAGGAACGGACAGTTCAGTCGTCAGCCGAAACTGTCGGTGGCAGAGTACGTGGAGGGTATCGTGAAGGGTAATGTCTCGGTTCTCGGACGTGCTGTCACGCTTGTGGAGAGTCTGCGTCCGGAGGATCAGGTGACAGCTCAGGAGGTAATTGAGAAATGTCTGCCATATTCGGGCAATTCAGTCCGCATAGGTATAAGCGGTGTGCCGGGCGCAGGTAAGAGTACATCAATAGATGCGTTCGGACTGCACGTCCTGAAGGACGGCGGCAAGCTTGCGGTATTGGCCATAGATCCAAGCTCAGAGCGTACCAAGGGCAGCATACTTGGCGACAAGACCCGTATGGAGAGGCTGTCGCTTCATCCGTCGGCATTTATACGGCCCAGTCCATCGGCAGGAAGCCTGGGTGGTGTGGCCCGCAAGACGCGCGAGACAATCGTGCTGTGCGAGGCGGCGGGCTATGACAAGATTTTCGTGGAGACCGTAGGCGTGGGGCAGAGCGAGACTGCCGTACATTCAATGGTCGATTTCTTCCTGCTTATCCAGCTGGCAGGTACCGGCGATGAGCTTCAGGGCATAAAGCGCGGTATAATGGAGATGGCCGACGGCATTATCATCAACAAGGCTGACGGCGACAATGCCGACAAGGCCGAACTGGCTGCGCGGCAGTTCAGGAATGCGCTGCATCTGTTCCCGGCTCCGGAGAGCGGCTGGACGCCTCAGGTACTCACATATTCAGGATTCTACGACCTCCGTATAAAGGAAGTGTGGGATATGGTATGGGCATACATTGACTTCGTGAAGAAGAACGGGTATTTTGATGTCCGCAGGAATGAGCAGGCAAAATACTGGATGTACGAGTCTATCAACGAGACTCTCCGCAGCAGTTTCTACAACAATGAGAAGATAGCCTCACTGCTCGAGGCCAAGGAAAATCTGGTGCTTCAGGGCAAGCTTACATCGTTTGTGGCAGCCAGACAGCTGTTGGACATTTACAGGGAGTCCAATATCCTCTGACGACACTGTTCCATCAGCCATTTGGGGGTTGATGTGGCTCCGCAGATGCCTATGCTGTCGGTATCCTTCAGCATCTCTGGCGTTATGTCGTCGGGACCTTCAATGGAGAATGTGCGCGGATTTACGGAGAGACATTCGTTAAGCAGAACCTTGCCGTTTGAGCTTTTCTGACCGCTTACGAAGATGATTACCTCGTGTGCTTTGGCGAATTCCCTTATGTTCTCGCGACGGTGCGATACCTGTCCGCAGATTGTGTTGAAGTACGACAGTGTGGCTCCGGAGTGCATCTTGCCGTTGAGTGTCTCAATCATCTTGGAGTATCCGTTGGAGGACTTGGTGGTCTGCGAGTATAGGAAGATGTCCTTGCTGAAATCTATGCCGGAGATGTCGTCAGGTGATTCCACGACTATTGCGGAACCTTCGGTCTGACCTACCAGTCCCAGTACTTCGGCATGTCCTTTCTGACCGTAGATGACAATCTGCTGTCGGGACTTGTCGATTTTGTCATATTGTTCCCTGATGCGTTTCTGGAGCATCAGCACAACCGGGCAGGTTGCATCGATTAGTGTCGTGCCGTTTGCGGTGGCTGTGCAATATGTCGATGGTGGCTCTCCGTGGGCGCGAAGCAGGACTCTGGCGTTATGCAGTGTGTCGAACTGCTCGTGGCTGATGGTCTTAAGCCCCATTCCTGACAGACGCTGGCATTCCATACCGTTATGTACGATGTCACCCAGACAATACAGTTCGTTACCGCGTGAAAGCTCGTCCTCCGCCTTGCCTATGGCGGAGAGAACACCGAAACAGAATCCTGAATCCTGGTCGATATGTACCTCGGGTATTTTCCTGCTTTGCTCCACTATGCCTGTTCTGATGCCTCCAGGAAGCGGGCGTACAGCCACTCATCCTGTTCCTCAATGCTCATATTGCTGTTGTCCAGTACGATTGCGTCACTGGCCTGTTTCAATGGCGATATTTCACGGTGTGAGTCAATGTAATCACGTTCCTGAACGTTTTTCAACACTTCGTTGAATGTTACGTCACTGCCTTTCGTCTTTAATTCATCAAGCCTGCGCTGTGCCCTGACCCGGTCTGTCGCGGTTACGAAAATTTTAAGCTCGGCATCAGGATAGACTACAGTACCTATGTCACGTCCATCCATTACAACAGCTTTCTCTGCTCCCAGGATCCGCTGCTGCTCTACCAGACTGGCTCGTACAAAGTCAATGGCGGATATGGGACTGACTTTGCCGGATACCTCCATCCCGCGTATTTCCTTCTCCACATTTTCTCCATTGAGAATGGTGACCTGCCGGCCTTCGGCATCGCTCTTGAATGATATATGGATATTCTCCATCTCGCGTGCCAGCGTTGAGGTGTCAATTCCGTCTGTGGTGAACAGCCCGTTGCGTATCGCAAACAATGTGACGGCGCGGTACATCGCTCCGGTGTCAACGTATGTATAACCTATCTTCCTGGCCAGAGCCTTTGCCATGGTGCTTTTCCCGCAAGAAGAGTGTCCGTCGATAGCTACTATGATTTTCCTCATATATTTATATGTTTATTGCAAAATTGAAGATGAACGATGGAGTGGATACCTGGAACTGCCCGTATGACAGTCCGAAGGATACTCTGTCAAGATTTACTCCTGCTCCCAGAGTCACTCCGATGAGCCCTTTGTGCCCGTCAGTCGATAACTCGGCCGCGTTTTTGAAGTTATATCCGACTGCTGCGTAGATTCTGTCTGTTATGAGTATGTCGGCTCCGAGTATGACGTGCCTGAAGAACATATCGCTTGACGACAGTGTTCCGTCGGGACTGTAGAAGTCCTTGTCACTCCACCTGTTAAGCCTGTCCAGTGTCAGCGACAGTCTGAGCGGTGCGTGCTCCAGCCGTATTGACAGTCCGGCAGTTATATTGAACGGCAATGTTTCACGTATGTCCTGGAACGGCTTTATCTGGCCGCCTATGTTTGCGAACGACACGCCTGCATTGAAACGGCCGGACAGGGATGTGTATGTCAAACCCAGATTGACGGCCATCGCGAATGACGAATAGTAACTGTATTTTGAGTAGATGGTGTTCAGTGTCGCGCCTCCGCTCCATCTGTCACCGAGACGGTAGCTGTAAGTTCCTCCTATGGCGATGTCGCGCGATGAGAATGTTCCCGATGAGTTGCCGACAGCATCTGTCAGGTCTGAGATGCCGTAGTTGATGTAGCGTGCTGTCACTGCGAACGATGATCTCGCTCCGGCCTTGTTGCAATATTGTGCTCCGGCCGATACGGAGCCTGCTATCCAGGTCATGAAATTAAGTCCCAGCATACGCTTGTCAATGCCGGTCAGCACGGCCGGATTGGAATATGTCATAGCTGGATCCGGTTCGGAAATGGATACGTTGCGTCCGCCTAGCGCGGCCTCGTGAGACGAGATGGGCAACTCCAGAAATCCGAATGCGGAAGTCTGGTTCTGTGCGCGTGTCATACACGGCAGGCACGTCAGTATTGACAATATCAATAGGCAAACCTTCTCTGGCACTTCACAAATTCTCATCAGCTTAGAATCTGTTTTGAAATGTTCCAATTAATCTTTTATAAAATCTTTCCGGCTGAAAAGTTCGTTTCTTTTCAGTCATGATGGAACCCCATCACTCCTTCAAACAAGCGAATTTTCATCTCGAAAATCTTTCATAAAATTT
>JAZRYP010000037.1:0-40713 GCA_045600825.1 Bacteroidaceae bacterium | reverse complement strand
TCCCAGAATAGGCGGAATCACCATCAGGAATGAGAACTGTGCCAGATTCTCCTTCCTGTTGCCGAGAATTAGTCCGGTGGCTATGGTGGAGCCGGAGCGTGACAGACCAGGGAGCACCGCTATCGCCTGAGCCACTCCAATCCACAGTGCGTGCCAACGGGAGATAGTCTCCTTCTGCCGTGGTTTCGCAAAATAGGAGAAGGCCAGCAGCAGTGCCGTTACCAGCAGCATGGAACCGGTTATTGTAAGGCCAGAGCCGAATATCCTCTCAACGGTATCCTTCAGGAGCAGTCCTACAATTCCCACTGGAATCATTGATATAATGATGTTGATGGCATATTTTGTGCCATAATTCAGGCCATCGTAACTCTTCCAGGACTGTCTGGTGAACAGATCTCTGAATATCCATACAATCTCGCGCCAGAGTATGACCAGAGTGCTCAGCACCGTCGCGATATGCACGACAATGGTGAATGTCAGATTCTGTTCCGGATTGACTCCGAAAAGTGCTGATGCGATGGTCAGGTGTCCGCTGCTGCTTATGGGAAGGAACTCTGTCAATCCCTGCAGAAGTCCCATCAGCAATGATTCAATCCAACTCATTTATCTGTATTTTTCGGTTTGATAAGGATTGCGGCAATCATTGTAATAAAGCCGATCAGACATACGATAGGCGCGATTTTGATACGCCTTACGCTGAAAATGTCTTCCTCAAACACCTGATTGGTGCAGTTTGGTCCGGCCATAAGCAGGAATCCTGCTATGATAATCAGTACGCTGACGGCCATCAGAATGAAGTTTGTCTTGCTGAAAGTTGATTTTTCGTTTGCCATATAGTTGTTTATTTGTCAGATGTAATACAGTTCTCCCGATTTCATTCTCAGGAAATGGTTTACCGAGCTGAGTGCGCAGAGCCACGTGATGAGAAGTCCGGTTACGGTTATGATGGCATATACCGGAATCATTACCTGCGCTGTCATAAGTGATGCAAGCTCAGGTTCGTATCTTATGCAGAATTTCAGTATGCCCCAGATGCAGGCGCAGGCGAGTATTGCGGATGCCACTCCTATGCGTATGTTCTTGCGTATGAACGGCCTTCGTATGAATGACCATTTCGCACCCACCAGTTTCATTGAGTACAATATGAAGCGCAGGGAGTAGATAGTCAGCTTGATAGTGTTGTTGATCAATGTAATGGATATGAGCGACAACAGGATAGCCATACCCAGAAGTATTATGGAGATTTTTCTGATATTGTCATTGACGGTGTCCAGCAGTTCCTTCTGATAGTTCAGTTCCTTTATCGCCTTCATTGACTCTATCTCCGGCGTTATTACACGGAGACTGTCGTAGTTGGCGTAATCGGCGGTCAGCTTCAGACTGATGGAGGCGTAGAACGGGTTGTATTGCAGGAACTCCGAAGGGTTGACACCCATCTCGCCCGTCATTTCCAGGAGCGCATCTTCCTTGGAGATGTAGGTACATTCCTTTGCGTATGGCATTTTGTCCAGCTTGCCGATTAGCGCTGTCACATCGTTTTGGCTGATGTCGTCAGCCAGAACAAGCTCAAGTGTCATTTCCTCACGCAGGTCTGATGACAGCCGTCCTGCCGACAGAAGCAGGAAGGTGATGATTCCAATCAGAAGAAGTACCAACGTGGTGCTTATCGTGGCTGTCACGAAAAGCAGGTCAATCTTTTTTCTCTTGTGCGGGGTATTCATTATTTGTCTGATATTTTTCTGAAACCATATACTATTGAACTGCTCCTGCCACGCTGTCTGTTTGTTTTCATCCAGAAATACAATCCGTTAAGCAATCCTCTCAGTACCTTGAATTTACGGTTCCTGTACTGCTCGGACAGGATTGAGATGTAAAATACGTCGAACGGTATGCGCTTGTGGTACATCAGCACGAAATTGTGCCTTTTGCAGAATGTCATAAGCGACGACGGATTGAAATGCCAGAGGTGACGCGGAACATCCCACGCCGCCCAGTCGGCACCATAATGTTCTGCATCGTATGAGTCGGTGTTGGGGCATGCTATCAGCAGTATTCCGTTTGGCTTGAGCAGGGAGTACAGCTTGTCAATCAGTTCTCCAGGGTTGCTGTGGTGCTCAAAGATGTGCCATAGCGTTATGACATCGAAGGATTCGGCGGGAAGATTGTCTATTTCGGACATTTCCAGCATCCTGTGGTGAAACATTTCAAGAGAGAAAACCCTGTGTTCGTGGTATTCTTCCAGCGAGGTCACAAGCCATCCGCGGTTTTCCATTTTGTTGGAGAAATATCCGCTTTTCGCACCGTAGTTGAGCAAGCGTCCTTTCTTCAGTCTGGTCAGCTCCTCAATCAGTTTTGTCCTGCGGCGTATGGTGACGAAACGCATATGGTAGTATATCCTGTCAAAAAGCTTTTGCGGCTTGTCCGCACGGTACAGTTCCTGCTGAAGTTTGCTGTATGTGTCCTTATCTTCTTCCAGGGGAGTGTCAATGGTGTAGATGACGCCGCAGCCGTCACAGCGGAGCAATTCGTATGTCTCCCCACTTACGGCGTAATCCTTGCAGTTTGCAAAGTGGCTGGTGCCGGCACATCCGCAAATGGGACATATATGCGTTGTATCTTTATTCTCCACACTGCAAAAATAATACACGCAGGGGGGGCTTGTCAAGAGTTTGGCCGAAAAAACGTAATGATTTCACCTATTATTTTTACCAGCAGTGAAAGAAAGATGTATATTTGCAGTGAATTTGAGAATAATTATGCAAATATGAGGAACAAGAATGACAGATTGGAGGCAATCCGGCAAATCGTGTCCGAGGCAGATGTCAAGAACCAGGAACAGTTGATGCAGTTCCTGTCAGACAAGGGTTACAGTGTTACTCAGGCGACATTGTCCCGTGATCTCAAGAAAATGAAGATCTCGAAAGTAGCGAACACATATGGCGAATATATATACGTTTTGCCTAATCACGCACTGATGAAGCGTGCCAAGGACAGTGCGGTGCCTGTATCACAGCCCAGGTATGGCTTCGTGTCATTGAATTTCTCAGGGAATATGGCGGTGATCAAGACAAAGCCGGGGTATGCCGCAAGTCTGGCGTACGACATTGACAACAGTGATATTCCCGGTGTGCTGGGTACTATTGCCGGCGATGACACCCTGCTTATGATTCTGAGTGAGGATGCGAGCCGTCAGGAGGTGAAGCATATCCTTGAACCAATAATAATATCGTTGTAAATAACATTTTGTAATGGAAAGCGAAGAAGAGAAACCTGACCAGATTGATGAGAATCCGGGTGGTATTATTGTGATGGTGGCAGATGAGTCTCACGAGAAGTATGTTGATACCATTCTGGAGACAATATCCGATGCGGCGAAGGTGCGTGGTACGGGTATAGCAAAGCGTACACACGAGTATCTTACATCGAAGATACGTGAGGCAAAGGCCGTGATTGCGCTGAAAGGCGATGTCTTTGCCGGTTTCAGCTATATAGAGACGTGGCAGGACAAGAAGTATGTGACTACGTCAGGCCTGATTGTCCACCCTGATTTCCGCGGACAGGGAATATCGAAGCGTATCAAGGATCTGACTTTCTCGCTGGCACGTACACGCTGGCCGAAGGCTAAGATTTTCTCTCTCACCAGCGGTGCGGCGGTGATGGCGATGAACACGCGTCTGGGCTACAAGCCTGTAACCTTTGCCGATCTGACGGACGATGAGGCATTCTGGCACGGATGCGAGGGTTGCGTGAATGTGGATGTGCTGAAACGTACAGGCCGGAAGTATTGTATCTGTACGGCTATGCTGTACGATCCGGAGGAGCATCTGCCGGCAAAGATACCTGCCGAGGTGCTGGAGAGAATACATAAGATAGAGTCGAACAGTTAAATATCCATATCGATGGAAAAGAAGAAAAAAGTGGTGGTGGCCTTCTCGGGAGGTCTTGATACCAGTTATAATGTGATGTATCTGACCCGTGAGATGGGTTACGAGGTATATGCGGCCTGCGCCAATACAGGCGGTTTCAGTGCAGAGCAGCTGAAGACCAACGAGGAGAATGCCTACAGGCTGGGTGCTGTCAGGTATGTCACTCTTGATGTGACTAAGGAATACTATGACAAGTCTCTGCGCTTTATGGTATATGGTAATGTGCTGCGCAACAACTGCTATCCTATCTCGGTATCGTCAGAGCGTATTTTCCAGGCTCTGGCCATTGCGCGCTATGCCAATGAGATAGGTGCCGATGCCATTGCCCACGGCTCGACCGGTGCAGGAAATGACCAGATACGTTTTGATATGACATTTCTGGTGAAGGCTCCCGGCGTGGAGATAATCACGCTTACACGTGACCGTAACCTGAGCCGTAAGGAGGAGATTGACTATCTGAATGCCAATGGCTTCAGTGCGGATTTCGCCAAGATGAAGTATTCGTACAATGTCGGAATATGGGGCACGTCAATCTGTGGCGGTGAGATTCTTGACAGTACGCAGGGACTGCCGGAGAGCGCATATCTGAAGCATCCGGTCAAGGATGGTTCTGAGATTCTGAGCCTCGGATTTGAGAAGGGCGAGCTGGTCAGCGTGAACGGAAAGAAATATGACGACCGCATCAAGGCTATCCAGGAGGTTGAGAAGATTGGCGCTTCGTATGCCATCGGACGTGACTGTCACGTGGGCGACACCATTATCGGAATAAAGGGCCGTGTGGGCTTTGAGGCCGCAGCTCCTATGCTGATTATCGGTGCGCACCGTTTCCTTGAGAAATATACATTGTCCAAGTGGCAGCAGTATTGGAAGGATCAGGTGAGCAACTGGTATGGTATGTTCCTGCACGAGAGCCAGTATCTGGAGCCTGTGATGCCAGACATTGAGGCTATGCTTGAGAGCAGCCAGCGCAATGTGAACGGAACCGTCACCCTGGAGCTTCGTCCGTACAGCTTCCAGACTGTCGGCTGCGATACTCCGGATGATCTGGTCCACAACAAGCTCGGCGAGTATGGCGAGGGCGCAAAAGCCTGGACCGCCGATGATGCCAAGGGCTTCATAAAGATTACATCTACGCCGTTGCGGGCATATTACAGCGTGCATCCGGACGAGGAAAGATAAAATTTGTTACTTTTACGCCAAACAACTATAATTAATTATGGAAGAGAAGAAAAAACTTTATCGCTCATTGTCAAACAAGAAACTTTTGGGCGTATGCGCCGGTTTTGCGGAATATTTTGACATTGATCCGACCGTAATGCGTCTGATATTCTTGTTTCTGACACTTTGCTGCGGTGCCGGAGTACTGGGATATCTGATCTGTGCCCTTGTAATGCCGGCCAAATGATTAAGGTCGGAATAATTGGCGGAGCCGGCTATACGGCAGGCGAGCTTATCAGGATTCTGCTGAATCATCCCGATGCGGAGATTGTCTTTGTGAATAGTACCAGTAATGCCGGCAACAGGCTCTCGTCAGTTCACGAGGGGCTTGTCGGTGAGACGGATATGACATTTACGGACCAGCTTCCGCTGGATGAGGTTGATGTGCTGTTCTTCTGTACAGCGCACGGCGATACCCGTAAGTTCTTTGAGGAGCATACCGTTCCTGACGGACTGAAGATAATCGATCTGTCGCAGGACTACCGTCTGAAAGCCGATGACAATGATTTTATCTATGGTCTTCCGGAACTGAACCGCAGAGCTATCTGCCACAGTACGCACGTGGCCAATCCGGGCTGCTTTGCAACGGCTATACAGTTGGCGCTGCTGCCTCTTGCCCGCAATCTTATGCTGAACGACGACATTTATGTGAATGCGATAACCGGAAGCACAGGTGCAGGCGTCAAGCCATCGCCTACAACCCATTTCAGCTGGCGTACCGACAACATATCTGTCTATAAGCCATTCGTGCATCAGCATCTTGCGGAAATCAAGCAGTCGCTCACCCAGTTGCAGAGCAGTTTCAGTTCGGAGATATTCTTTGTTCCTTACCGCGGTGATTTTGCGCGTGGCATATTCTGTTCCGTTATGACAAGAAACAGTCTTCCGCTGGATGAATTGTATAAATTGTATTTGAGCTATTACGAGGCGGATTCATTTGTACACGTGGTTGAGGATCCGATAGACCTGAAGCAGGTGGTCAATACCAACAAATGTCTGATTCATCTGGACAAGTTCCAGGACAGGCTTTTGGTGACATCGTGCATAGATAATCTCATTAAGGGTGCGAGCGGTACGGCTGTCCATAACATGAATTTGGTGTTCAACCTTAAGGAAACAGTCGGCTTGAAGTTGAAGCCATCGGGATTCTGAAAACATTTTTATTATGAATTTGTATGAGGTATATAGCTTGTTCCCGGTCTGCATAGTGAAAGGACAGGGATGCAAGGTGTGGGATGAGAACGGTCAGGAATATCTGGATCTGTATGGCGGACACGCTGTTATCAGCATAGGTCACGCCCATCCGCATTACGTGGAGGCGGTAAGCCGTCAGGTGGCGACTCTCGGCTTTTATTCCAATTCTGTCGTTAACAAGCTCCAGCAGCAGCTTGCAGAACGCCTGGGCAGAATATCGGGTTATGAGGATTACAGCCTGTTTATGATTAACTCCGGCGCTGAGGCTAATGAGAACGCTCTGAAACTGGCGTCGTTCCATACAGGCCGTAGCCGTGTCCTGTCTTTCCGCCACGCATTCCACGGGCGTACCTCACTTGCCGTGGAGGTGACAGACAACCCTAAGATAATTGCTCCAATCAATGCCAACGGTCATGTCACTTACCTGCCGTGGAACAATGCCGATGCGGCTGAGGCCGAACTGGCAAAAGGCGATGTGGCGGCTGTAATCATTGAGGGTATTCAGGGAGTCGGTGGCATTCAGATACCTGATACCTCATTTATGAAGAGGCTGCGCGAGGCTTGTACCGCCAATGGTTCAGTGCTGATTCTCGATGAGATTCAGTGCGGTTACGGCCGTAGCGGAAAGTTCTTTGCGCATCAGCATTACGGCATTCGTCCGGATCTGATTACCTGTGCCAAGGGCATAGCTAACGGACTGCCTTGTGGCGCATTGCTGATAAGCCCGATGTTCAAGCCGGTAATTGGTCAGCTGGGTACGACATTCGGCGGCAATCATCTGGCCTGTGCGGCCGCGACAGCCGTCATTGACGTGATGGAGCAGGAACATCTGGTTGGGAATGCCGCGACAGTCGGCTCGTATCTGCTTTCAGAACTTCGCAAGATTGACGGTCCGAAGGAGGTGCGTGGCATTGGCCTGATGATAGGAATGGAGTTTGATCAGCCTATCAGGGAACTGCGTCAGAAACTGCTGTTCCAGGAACACATATTCACCGGCGTCAGCGGTACGAACGTAATCCGTCTGCTTCCGCCTCTCTGCGTTACAAAAGCCGATGCTGACCGCTTCCTTGACAGCTACCGCAAGGTGCTTGGGGCATAATAATAAGAATCTATGAAAAAAGTTGCAGTTAAATCATTCCTTTTTGTACTGTTTCTCATTTTCGCCGTATCCTGTAGCAACGAAGTATTCAATCAGGGCGAGCCGATAGTACCGGAGGGTGAGGTAACCCGGGAATTTCTGGCTCATATCCGTGTGGGCAAGAACGGTAATTTCCAATATTGGAATCAGGATTCTCCCGCACTGAAGGAACTCAAGGCTTTCGTAGCAACTGTCACAGATCCGAACTGCAAGGGATATGTGCCTCCGCAGGACAGAATCGCCACGTTTGATGTAGATGGCACGCTGATGTGTGAGACAGCCCCCTACTATTTCAACTGGATGCTGTTTTTCCATCGTTATCTGCACGACAGTTCTTATACTCCGTCGGAGGATGACAGGAAGTGGGCTGCAAAAGTCGAAAAATATGTGCTCGAGAACAGGAAGAGCGAAAAGGAGTGGGGACTGGTGCAGCAGAAGTTGCAGGCTGCCGGATTCCATGGAATGACGGATATAGAATTTTCGGAATATGTCAGTGATTTCATTGAAACTGAAAATGTGACAGGTTTGTCTCCGTTGAAATGGGGAACAGCTCTCTATTGGCCGATGATAGAGGTCGTATCCTATCTGGTGGCCAATGACTTTGTGGTATTTCTATGCTCAGGCGTGGATCGTGACGTGTGCAGGGTTATCGCCAGGGACATCTATGATATACCTGGTTACCATATGATAGCGTCCGATGTGAACTATGTCCTTGAGAATCAGCCGGAATGGATTGAGATGGTAAGTTCCGAGGATTACAAATACTCTCCGGAGGAGGAAGTCCAGAGAGGTGATTTCATGCAGCTGAATACTGCTATCAACAAGATTGTCAAGATGAGAAGGGAGCTTGGTCAGAGACCTATTCTCTCCTGGGGTAATTCCGGTGGTGATTATCCCATGTTCCACTATACCAATAGGGACAATCCCTATCCGCATATATCTTTCTGCCTGCTGTGTGACGATACGGTGCGTGAATTCGGCAATCTGAAGAAGGCTGCCAAATGCAAGGCCGATTGCGAGCAGAACGGTTGGATTCCCGTGTCAATGTGCAACGAATGGTGGACTATATATGGTCCGTCTGTCAAAAAGAATTGATAGAGGTCTTCAAAGTTCAGATTTCTTGAATAGTTCTGATGAGACCCGTTATCGTGAACATAAGAATGAATTTGATGACCCGGAAGTGTCCATGGCTGAGAAGCGACTATATTTTGACGACCCCATAGGCAGTCCGGCCTTAGGACTTAACTTCGACATCTCCGATTTGAAGAAAATGGGAAAAGAAAATCTTGGCCGTCTCTTCTATAAGTACTTTATTGGAGAAGACTGATGTGATTTCATTTCACTACAAGGGATAAGTAATTCCATCATAGATTTTTTTGAAAAATAGTTCAATTATAGTTGGACTATTAAAATTCTTTTGTATGTTTGCAGCGTCAACTATGAATGAACTATAGTTTTATTGCAATAAGATATGAAGAAATTAAGTAAAAAGGAGATGGAAATCATGGAGCTGTTCTGGAAGAACGGAGCTATGACGACGAGTGAAATCCGGGAACTGATGCCGGAACCGAGGCCGCACATCAACACGGTATCGACCCAGGTGCGCCTGCTGGAGAGCAACGGATTCCTGGACCACCGCAAGGAAGGAACGGGTTACCGCTATTTCTGCAAGGTGGAGTGGCAGGACTACAACAACGAGTTCAACGGAAATCCGCTGATGCGATGTCTGAAGAATTCGTATATCAAGGCGGTATCAGCCCTTGTCAAGGATGACAAGATAACTGTTGACGAGCTGCGCGAGCTCATTGACCTGATTGATTCCGAAAAATAACCTTCAATATTCACAGTCATGGAGACCTTTTTAATATACCAGCTGAAAGTGGCTGTTCTGGCAGCCGCCCTGTATCTTCTGTATAAATGGCTGTTGGGCAGGCAGACATTCCACGGCTTCAACCGTGCGGCACTGCTGCTTATCTGCGCACTTTCATTCATCATACCTGTCTGTCACATTGAAAACGAGCAGCTGAACAGCGAGGTGAGAAAGGTCTTTCCCGTATTTGCCACGGCAGATGACGCCAATAAGGAAACGGCAGTCCCCACACATTCCACTGACAACGGAATTTCCGCAGTCAACGGACAATCTGCAATCAGCGAACCGTCAGCAGTAGCCGATGACCCAGATGCCGACAGCATCGCACCATCCGGGTACAGGGAACCGGTCAACTGGTCGCGTGTGGCAATGATTGGGCTTTTCGTGATATGGTGCATAGGCTTCGCATGGCTGCTGCTCAGGAAGACATTGTCGATACTCTCCATACGCAGGCTGATACGCGAGGGCCGCTATCAGGACCGTCAGGACGAATGCGACCTGATAGAGAGCGACGGCATAACGCAGCCTATGAACTGGATGAGTTTCATAATGATGCCCCACGACTGGATTGAGAAGGAAAATCAGGCGGTGTGGAATCACGAACTCTTACACGCCCGCAAGGCTCACTCCCTAGACCTTCTAGTCATTGACCTGATGCAGCTGTTCCAGTGGTTCAACCCTGTGATGATGCTGCTCTACAAGGAAATGGAGCTTCTGCACGAATTTCAGGCAGACCGTGCCGTCATTGATTCCGGGACCGATGCCCGCCAGTACAAGCTGATGCTGGTGAATGCCGTAGCCGAGAACCGGGGATTCGCCATGACAAGCTGGCTTAGACAGACCAACCTTAAACAAAGAATAGATATGATGCAAAGAAATGAATCAAACCGCTGGAACAGGCTCAGAGCCCTGTTCATACCGATTGTTGCAGCAGCTTTCACGGTTGTCAACTCGTCTTTCGCCAGTGCCCAGGACCAGAATTTCCATTGGGAGCCGTTCCAGGACGGCAAGACCTGGGTGTATGAAAACGGCATGGCCAAAGTCCGCACGGTCGATGGCGTTGAGGCCAGTATGAAGACTACCGAAGTGGCAGACTACCTGGCCAATTACAAACCGGTCAGGACAACCCGTATGACCCTGCGCTATGTGCCCACCATCGAAGACCTCAATGATGCGTATCCGCTGGCACGCAGTCTTGCCGACAAGGGCATACACGTAAGCATTGCCAACAACGATGAGATGCTCACCGAGATGACAATGCCGGAATACCGCACCCCTGCCATCTATGATCTTGGAGACGGCCGGTTCCGCTTCGAGGTGAACTGCAATCAGAAGCGGAATGTCCATTTTGCACTGATAACAGGGAGCAGCAGGAAATACATTAAAGTTGTAAATCCGTCGGTAACCGGGAGCCTTGATGAAGTGATGAAGTGGATTGACCTGTTTGACGGGCACGGACTTGCCATATATCCTAAGACAATGACTACAAAAGAAGCCGATAAGATTGCCAAGGCTGTATGGAAACGCGGACTGGATCAGGTGTCGATTGTCGGGGATCTTCAATTTGACGGTGAAAACTATGACGGCCTGCCCTGCAAGTTTAACCTGACAACCATTGTCCCGAAAGGTTACAGTTTCGAGAAGGAATTCGGCACCATCGCTGCCAAAGAAGCAGTAATGAAGATGCACGAAAACCACACATCGGCCTACTACGACAAGGGAATGCGCGTTGAGAAACCGAAGTTCTTTGCCGGCGATGCATGGCACGAAATCACCGATGTCATAAACGGACCTGACGAACTTATACTTGTCACCCGCATAAATCAGGGTTCGTACCAGTGGGTGATAGGATTCTCCGACTGTGAGATTGAGGCTGGTGGAGTACGCTACAAGCAGACCCGCAGCGAGGGTATGGAAGGCTTTGAATCGACATATTTCTGGAGTCCTACTTTCGCATACTATTACCAGACCATCCATTTCCCGCCCATTCCCAAAGATGTCAAGACCATCAACTTCTACGAGAGCAACCCAACGAACACCATCACCAAACTGCAGGTCGTTCCGGACATAGACATCTTTGAAGGTGTCAGGGTAGTGAAATATCAGCGGAGGCCGGAATACATTCTCAAAACTACGCACGTGGGAGAAGATCCGGGCATCAGGGACGTGTTCAGCGTAGAGCGTGTGGACTTTACCGAAACCGAAACTACAATCTATTGCGAAGCTTACATACGCAACGCCCACTCATATCCCGGCCACATAAGCAGCGACTACAAGCTTACACTTGCCAATGGCCGAGTATTGGAACCCATCCGCTACGAGGGCGTGCCGGTGGATCAGGACTTTGACCGTCACGGAGACTGGGTTCCGACACCATACCAGGTGGTATTCCCGGCAGTCAGTGCTGAAGAATGGGAAGAAGGCGCACCCGTTCTTACCGGTTCCGTACTGCACGAACCTGTGTCAGTTCGGTTGAGGGACATAGCTGACATTTATTTCCATGAAGTGGAATTTGACAGATTGGAACCGGGTGAATACGACGCTGACATGCTGGTTCCCAAAGAAGACGATGGATTATTATATTTTAAAGTTGAGGGACTGATTCAAAAGTTCACTGTTGGTTCAGACGGAACTATAACTGTCCGGGGTGATGCAACAGGCCATCTTAAAGACGGAAAGTACAGTCAGGAAACGGTAACCGTTGAAGGAGAGAAACAGCTCAAACTCATCAAAGGGAATAAGACATTGCAATTTCGTGTCTCAGCGTCAGCAGTGTCGTCGGATTATTCAGAAGATAATGGAGACGCAGTCCAGATTAATATGATGCATTTTCCGGAAGATGCCGGAGCGGATTCTCCTTTGGAAAGTTTGGGAAGATTCGATTGGGGTATGATTCTGATGCCTGTCAATAAAAAATAGATAGTCAGCTGAAATAAGGAACAAGTAGAATTTGTAAAAGAACGGGAGCCATTTGCATTGCTGCAGGTGGCTCCCGTGTGTAATGTCAAATTCTAATGATTTTATGTCAAATAAACTTGTCTAAATATAAAGTTCTTTTTACCTTTGCGACGTAACTTTAATATTTCATAATTATGGAAAAGAATTATTTGCTACCGTACAGGTACAAAAAGATCGGGCTGTGTATGTTCATTCCGTTCTGTGCTTTTTTCATTTGTCTTTTCTGCTCTGGCAACATTTACTCTACCGACTTTAAAATGCCGCTGTTCGCTGTGGCTGCTGAGTCCCCGATAGAGAAAGCTACATTCTTTGGGATTGTACACAACTCTCCCTTTGATGAGATAGCGTTGCTGGGGATGCTGGCATCACTTGCCTTCATTGCCCTTTCCAAGGAAAAGGATGAGGACGAGATGACGGGATACATAAGAATGCAGTCCTTTGTTTGGAGTCTGTGGGCAACAACCGCATTCTGCGCATTCGGAATTCTGTTCATATTTGGCTTGTCCTATATATATTTTATATATCTTGCGGTATTCCTGATGCCGATAGTCTATATCGCGAAGTTCAATCTGGCAATGAGAAAAATAAGGAAGCAGGACAATGAAAAATAGTTTGAGAGTAGAGCGGGCCATCAAGGATATTACCCAGAAAGAACTGGCCGATGCCATCGGAGTAAGCCGCCAGACAATCAATTCAATCGAGGCCGGCAACTACGTCCCATCGACAGTTCTTGCATTGAAGATTGCCCGGTATTTCGGCAAACCGACAGACTCCATATTCCAACTGGACGAAACCGACTGATGATTATCTGTTGACCACCATTCTGTCGAACCAGTCAAGGAATATCGGCCAGTTCGGGCCGGCTTCGTGACCGCCGTGATGCTGACGGTATGCAAGCCTTCCCTCCATCAGCCCGGCATCCATACCGGGAAAGAGTTCTGTGCCAAGTCCCTTCTCACCTAACAGCTCATATACTTCCGAAGCTTTCGAGGCGGAGATGAACGAACCTACTACGTCCTGCCATTTGTCACCGGCCCAGCTGCCTGTGGAGATGAAGCAGGCACGTGGGGCGCAGAGTGCTATCAGTTCGTGCTGATCGACAGGTATGTCGTTCTCACACAATGGTTCTGCACCGTATTTGATGAGATTGCCTGCCACCCAGTGGTATTCCTCGTTCGATACTATGTTGCCGATGCTCTCACCGCAGTCTCGACGCCATCCTGCCGCACCGGATTTGCCCGATGAGGCGATGAATCCTGCGGCAATCCTCTCTTCGAATGCCATAGCCACGAGCGCTGCCTTGCCGTAGCGTGACACACCCTCGATGGCGGTCTTGGTGGCATCGAATTCACTGCATCCCTCCAGGTAGTCAATCAGACGTGATGCTCCCCATCCCCAGGCACGGAGTGAGCCCCAGTCGGTGGGTTTGCGGTAGCCGCCCTTGTTGCAGAGACCGATGATGCCGTTGGTCAGACCTGAGCCTGCATCTGCCTGTATCGATGACGGGTTGATGCTTGCAGCCGCCCATCCGCGCTCAATGACCATCTGTTGCCAGGATGCCTGGTTGCCGCGTGTCTGGGTGGGATCTGCCTGAACAAATCCGAACTCAATCACTACCGGAACATTTTTCGCATTTTCCGGATAGACTATGTTGGCCTGAATCTCAACCTTTATGGCTGGATAAGATGAGTTGTCGGCTGTTCCACGGAGAGTACGCACCACTACCGGCGTGCCCTTGAAGTCTTTCTTTTCCTCGTTTGTGACAGTCCAGGTGACTGACGGCACATTCTCCGGAATATGCCCATAGACCTCGTCCTCGAACATCTGTACTATTTCCGGCCGGCGCTGCTTGTACCACATAGAGGCATTCTTCACCTTTTTGCCGCTGTTGGTTACCAGAGCCTCGGGATAGAACGGATAGGGATTGGCTGTCAGCTCATCGTAGTTCGGGTGTTTCGACTCGTCCTTGCTGTTCGGCTGTCTGCCTTCGCGCGGAGCCTGTATGCCAAGCTGGTCCAGCATATTCCGGTAGTCTGCCGCTGCAATCTGTCGCAGGCTGTCCTGGTTGGCGCGGTTTCCGCCTCCCATCATAAAAAACTGTGCATTTGCAAATGCAGGTATGGCCGCAATCAGCAGCGCATATTGAATCTTTCTGACGATATTCATAGTCTGTATTATTATGGTTTCAATTCATTATCAGTAGCTGCGGGTGTCGGCACCCCACATCATCTTCTCGCGCAGTGTCTGGAAGAAGTCGGAGCCTTGAGGCTTGATGACATTCGTGTGGAAGGGCGCACGGCGTATCTCAAGCGGTGTGTCGTCTGCGCAGCTGAAGCTGTGGCCATCTACTGAGACAAGGAAACTGTGGCTGCGGCTCTCCACGTTGATTGTTATGGTGCGGTTGTTCTGTATTATGAGAGGACGCATTGTAAGGCTGTGCGATGCTACTGGAGTCAACTCTATCACATCGGTTCCGGGTGCGATGATAGGACCGCCGACACTCAGCGAGTAGGCTGTGGAGCCTGTAGGTGTGGCTATAACCAGACCGTCTGCCATATATGTGGTGAGCTGCTGGCCGTTGATGCCGGTATGTATGTTTATCATCGATGATATGTCGTGTTTCAGAATGGCGATGTCATTGAGTGCGAAGTGCGGTACATCGTCCGGTATGCCGTTCATACGCAGCTCCAGCAGTGACCGCTTCTCCAATTTGTAAAGTCCGCTGTGAATCAGGCCGATGACCTGTCTGGCCATATCTTCCGTAATGTCGGCAAGGAAACCGAGGCGTCCTGTATTGACACCTATCA
This sequence comes from Bacteroidaceae bacterium, assembly GCA_045600825.1. Classification (GTDB taxonomy): domain Bacteria; phylum Bacteroidota; class Bacteroidia; order Bacteroidales; family Bacteroidaceae; genus Colenecus. The sequence continues at coordinate 25,602 of JAZRYP010000037.1, read as the reverse complement.
TCGGTATTTTCTTCCTTCCCACGCGGGCAGCGGTGCGGAGGAAGGTGCCGTCGCCTCCGATGCTTATGACCACATCGGCCTGGAAACTGTCGTCCTGGATAAGTTCGTCGCAGGATATCACGCGGCCCGACTGCTGCTCCTCCAGGAAATGGAAATAATCCTGATCGGCAAGAATATAGTCATCGTACGATTTCAATATGTCGAAGATGGCGTATGTCAGCTCTGAATGCGTGTCAGAAAAGGGTTTACCGAAAATAGCGAAACGCATATTGTTTTTTTGTGATTACAAGGAGATTCTTATTATCTTTGCTCATTGGTGCAAATATAATTATTTTTTGCTTTTGAGTGCTATGACAAGGCTAAGTGTCAATATCAATAAGGTGGCTACCATACGCAATGCGCGTGGCGGCAATAATCCGGATGTGATTAAAGTGGCAATGGACTGTGAGCGTTTCGGTGCTGACGGAATAACCGTGCATCCGCGTCCGGACGAGCGTCATATCCGTCGTGCTGATGTTCCTTTGCTGAAAAGTGCGGTTACTACGGAATTTAACATAGAAGGCTATCCTTCCAGGGATTTCATAGACCTGGTACTCAGTGTAAAACCTACTCAGGTGACTTTGGTGCCGGACTCACCTACGCAGATAACGTCAAATGCAGGCTGGGATACGATATCCAAACTGGATTTCCTTACCGATGTGGTCGGTGCATTCAGGACGGCAGGCATACGCACTTCCATTTTCGTGGATGCCGAAAGGAGATTTGTCGAGTACGCGGCAAAGGCCGGAGCCGACAGGGTTGAGCTATATACCGAGCCATACGCAAGTATCTATCCCTCAGATCCGGAGAAGGCTGTGGCTCCTTTCGTCGCTGCGGCGGAGGCGGCACGCGAGTGCGGACTGGGACTTAACGCAGGTCACGACCTGAGCCTTGTGAATCTGCGTTTCCTGAAGGAGAGAATTCCCTGGATTGATGAGGTTTCGATAGGTCACGCTCTGATATGTGACGCACTTTATTTGGGATTGAAAGAGACAATTAAGCAATACAGACAATGCATACAATGATTTTACAGGCTACGATTGCCGAGACTCTCGGAGATACGATGGCATTGGGCCAGACAGTTACCGATATTGCCGAAGACAGCATCGCAAGAATGAATCTTCTTGATATGGCTGTGAAGGGCGGGTGGATAATGATAGTTCTCGCCGTTCTTTCGGTGCTTTGTTTCTACATACTTTTCGAGAGACTTGGCAGGTTCAGGAAGACGATGGAGATTGATCCGCATTTTATGGACAGGATATGCGACTATGTGAAGAGCGGTGAGCTGAAATCCGCCAATATATTCTGTCAGGCATCGGCTTCTCCCATCAGCCGTATAGTAGAGAAGGGTCTGTCTCTTGTCGGACATTCCAAGCAGGAGATACAGGCCGGAATGGAGAATGCCGCGAACATAGAGATTGCCAATCTGGAAAAGGGCCTGTCTGTTATGTCAACCATTGCCAGTGCAGCCCCGATGATAGGTTTCCTCGGCACGGTGATAGGTATGGTCAGGGCATTCTGGGAAATGTCGAATGCCGGAAACAACATTGATGTGTCATTGCTCTCAGGAGGCATATACGAGGCTATGATTACTACTGTCGGCGGTCTGATAGTGGGTATCATTGCCCTGTTCGCATACAATTTCCTTGTGAGTAAGGTGGAAGGAATTACAAACAAGATGGAGTCATTCATCCTTGACTTCGTAGAGAAAGTCGGAGAGTAGCACTATGCTTAAGCGTAAGAACAAGATATCGCCGCAGTTCAGTATGTCGTCAATGACAGACATCATTTTCCTGCTGCTGATATTCTTTATGATAACATCTACTATGGTCAGCCCTAATGCCATCAAGGTGCTGTTGCCGCAGAGCTCGCAGCAGACATCCGCGAAGCCTCTGGCCAGGGTTATCATTGACAGGGATCTGAATTATTACACGGCTTTCGGCAATGAGGATGAGATGCCCGTGCTGTTCGAGGAGCTGACTCCGTATCTGATAGACTATGCCGCACGTGAGCCGGAGATGTATGTGGCTCTGTATGCTGACGAGTCGGTGCCTTACAGCGAGATTGTCAAGGTGCTGAACATCGCCAATGAGAATCAGTTCAAGGTAGTGTTGGCTACACGCCGTCCTGACAGAAAATGAAAGCAGGAGAGAATAGGATAGACTGGATGTCGGCAGGATTGGTGCTTGTGTTGCATGCGCTGATTGTGCTGGTGCTGTGGCTTATCTGTCTGAATTTGCCTGAGCGGCTTGAGGAAAGCGGTGTGCCGGTGATGCTGGGCAATATGGGCAATCTGGATACGGATTATGAGTTCACGGAGGTGGAGCCGGTGAGCGCCCAGGCTGTGAATACCTCTACGGCAACTGCCCAGTCGGTGCCTATGGTCACACAGAATATGGAGGAGACTGTGGCAATTGATGACGGTGCCGATAAGCCTACACCGGAGGAGCTGCGGAAGCAGGCCGAGGAACGTGCGGCTGCTGAGGCAAACCAGCTGATGCGGAATCTTTTCGGCAGTACCGATGCTTCTGCGTCATCGGCGGATAATGTGTTCTCCGAGCTTACCGAAGGCGCACCTGGAAGTGTTCAGGGCAACAGTTCCCAGGGCAAGGAGACCGGCATAGGGGGAATTGGCTCGTATGATCTGGGTGGTCGCGGCGTCGATGCCAACGGTTTGCAGAGACCGGTATATACGGTTCGTGAGGAAGGTCGTGTGGTCGTGACGATTACCGTCAATCCTGCGGGTGAGGTTATTGCTACAAGCATACACAAGCGTTCCAATACGATGAATGCCCAGCTTAGGGCTGCGGCGGAGGAGGCCGCAAAGCGTACCAGGTTCGCTCCTGTTGACAGACCTGACAACCAGACAGGTACGATCACTTATTATTTCCGTTTAAAATAAATCTGAATATGGTCTATGTTTTTCTGACAAAGGGTCTGGAGCCGATTGAGGCGGTGACACCTATTGATATGCTGCGCCGTGCCGGTGTGGATGTTACGACGGTCTCTATAGCTGACAGCCTTCTTGTAGATGGTGCGCACGGCATTACCGTGAAGGCTGACAGAATGTTCGGTGATGTGGATTTCAGTGATGCGGAGATGCTGATATTACCCGGAGGTCCGGGCTCACCTGAGATGATAAACCATAAGGGCCTGTGCTCCCTGCTCAAGTCATTTGCTTCGGAGGGCAGACCGATATCCGCCATCTGTGCCGCACCGTCGGTATTGTGCGGGCTGGGTATTCTAGACGGACGCAGGGCAACTGTATATCCGGGTTTTGAGAAGGGCTTTGACAAGGTAAGGTTCACCGGACATCTGGTGGAGCACGACGGCAATATAATTACAGCCATCGGTCCGGCCGCGGCATTTGCATTTGCAGCAGAGATTATTGAGAGCCTTTGCGGAAAGCAGGTCTGTGAGTCGGTCTGCGGTGCAATGCAGTTCGGAGTGAAATAATTTCCCCGGCCTATGCGGGATCTCGCGTGGCGTGATGTGAAATATCTGACCGGCGTAGGACCGGCCAGAGCCGCCCTGCTTGAGAAGGAACTGCAAATCCGTACGCTTGAGGACCTGCTCTATTTTTTCCCTTACAAATACATTGACAGGAGTCGTCTGTTCCGTATTTCGGAGATAGACGGGACTATGCCCTACATTCAGATAAAGGGACATATCATAAGTTTTGAGGAAGTTGGAGGTGGTGCAGGCAAGCGTCTGGTGGCACATTTTACGGACGGTACCGGTATTATTGACCTCGTATGGTTTCAGGGTGCCAGGTTCATCATTGACAGATACCAGCCGGGTACGGAATATATAATGTTCGGCAAGCCCGGCGTGTATGGAGGCCGTATCAGCGTGGCTCATCCGGATCTGGATTCTCCGGACAAGCTGGATCTGTCGGCTATGGGTATGCAGCCGCAGTACAATACGACTGACAGGATGAAGCGTGCCGGACTGAACAGCCGTGCCATACAGAAACTGATGCAGAACCTGATGTCGCTTCTGACCGAGCAGCTGTCGGAGACATTGCCGCAGTGGCTTGTTGATCAGGAACACCTTATGTCCCTGGATGAAGCCTTGCGCCGGATACATTTCCCGAGGACGACCGACGATATGCGCCGTGCCCGGTACAGGCTGAAGTTTGAGGAACTGTTTTATGTGCAGCTGAACATTCTCCGTTATACGATAGACAGACAGAAGCGGTTCCGCGGATTTATTTTTGACAAGGTAGGGGATTACTTCAATACATTCTATAAGGAGCATCTGCCGTTCAGTCTGACGGAGGCCCAGAAAAGGGTTGTGCGTGAGATACGTGCGGATGTGCGCTCCGGACGTCAGATGAACCGTCTGCTGCAGGGCGATGTGGGCAGCGGAAAGACTATGGTGGCTCTGATGGGTATGCTGATTGCGATAGACAACGGCTACCAGGCCTGTATAATGGCTCCCACAGAGATTCTGTCGGAGCAGCATTATGCCAACATTGTCAATTATCTTGACGGGATGGGCGTGCGGACGGAACTGCTCACCGGAAATGTAAAAGGCAGGCGCCGTCAGGCAGTGATGGAGGGTCTGCAGTCAGGTGATGTGAGGATTCTTGTCAGCACTCACGCCGTTCTGGAAGATAATGTCAGCTTCAGGAAACTCGGTTTCGTAGTCATTGACGAGCAGCACCGCTTCGGCGTAGCTCAGAGGGCACGTCTGTGGAGCAAGAACTCCCAGCCTCCGCATATCCTGGTGATGACTGCTACCCCTATACCGCGCACCTTGGCTATGACGCTGTACGGAGATCTTGACGTATCTGTGATAGATGAGCTTCCGCCGGGAAGAAAGCCTGTCCGTACGGAGCACTTCTATGATACCAGACATTCGGATCTGTACGCATTTATTGACTCGCAGCTGAAGGCCGGACGTCAGGCATATATCGTATATCCGCTGATTGAGGAAAACGAGAAGATGGACCTGAAAAATCTTGAAGAAGGGTATGTCACGGTCTGTGAGCGCTTTCCGCAATACAGGGTGAGTAAGGTGCACGGCAAGATGCGTCCGGCCGACAAGGATGCAGAGATGATGCGATTCAAGCACGGTGAGACTCAGATAATGGTGGCTACCACGGTGATAGAGGTTGGCGTTGACGTGCCCAATGCCAGCGTAATGGTAATAGAGAACGCGGAGCGTTTCGGGCTGTCGCAGCTGCATCAGCTCCGTGGGCGCGTAGGGCGCGGAGCAGACCAGTCATATTGTATCCTTGTGACCGGATTCAAATTGTCGGAGGACACACGCCGCCGTATGGACATTATGGTGGAGACCTGCGACGGTTTCGAGATAGCGGAGGCCGATCTGAAGCTTCGTGGGCCGGGTGATTTGGAGGGAACGCAGCAGAGCGGAGTTGCCTTTGACCTGAAACTGGCCAGTCTGGCCCGCGACGGAGAGCTTATCGGCAGGGTACGTGACATTGCAAGGGGTATAATTGAGCAGGATCCGGCGCTTGCGTTACCTGAGAACAGTCTGCTGGCACGCCGTCTTGCGGCATTGAAAAAGACTTCATACGACTGGTCTTCAATCTCATAATACCAATATATTTAGTATATTTGCACCTTGTAAACGAGTATGCCTATGTGTGAGATGTGTGGAAAAACGGTGACGGAAAGACCTGACACGAACGAGCAGTTCACTCAGATAATTGCAATGTGCCGCTCCCTCTATGTGAAGAAGCTGGAGGATTACGGCGCCGCGTGGAGGATTCTCCGTCCGGAGTCTATGACAGACCAGATATTCATCAAGGCAAGACGTATCCGCAGTCTTGAGACAAAAGGCGTGAATCTGGTGGGCGAGGATATACGCTCCGAACTTATAGGCATTGTCAATTACGGAATAATGGCACTCATACAGTTGGAGCGCGGCTATGCGGACAGCGTGGATATGACCAACGAGGAGGCTGTGCGGGAATACGACAAATTCTCCGCCAGGATACTGGAGCTGATGAAGATAAAGAATCACGACTACGATGAGGCCTGGCGCGGAATGCGCAAGAGTTCCTACACAGACCTGATTCTGATGAAACTTAACCGTACAAAGGAAATAGAGGACAATAACGGCAGGACTGTGGCATCGGAGGGCATCGATGCCAATTATATGGATATGGTCAACTACGCCGTATTCGGACTGATAAAGATAAAATTCGGAGATTGATATGGGTAGGAAGGCAGAGTCAGTATCGTGGAAGGTAACGGTGAATATTTGCCGTTTCCTGCTGGCTGCCTGTTTCATTTTCTCAGGATTTGTCAAGGCTGTAGATCCTGTCGGAACCCAGATAAAGATTCAGGACTATCTTTCAGCATTCGGGCACGGAATGCCTATGCAGTCGGATGTCCTTCTGATAGCGTGTCTGCTGGCCGGATTTGAGTTTTTCCTGGGCGTTTATCTGCTTCTCGGAATATACAGGGACGAAATGACCGTGACATTACTGGTGGTATTGGCCTGCTTTACATCGCTTACGCTTTACATTGCCTTGAAAAATCCTGTATCGGACTGCGGCTGCTTCGGCGATGCCCTGGTGCTTACGAACTGGCAGACATTTTACAAGAATATCTTCCTGTTGTTATTGGCAATAATACTGCTGATAGGGAAAAGGTATGCCATACCGCTTATATCAGAGCGGGTAGCGTGGGTGGCGCTGATAATAACCATAACACTGCCAGGTCATTTCATGCTCTCAAACATACGGGAATTGCCTATGTTCGATTTCAGGCCTTACAAGGTGGGCACTGACCTGCGTAAATCCGTACTTGAAGGACGCGACAGCAGATATGCCGATTTTTCGCTGATGGGTAATGATATGGATGATATGACGGAGAGCGTACTGTCTGCGGAAGGATATACATTCCTTCTGATATCGCCTTATCTGGAGAATGCGTCACAAGAGAATATAGACCGTATCAACGACCTGTACTATTACTGCCTGGAGGGTGACTACCCGATGTATTGTGTGACTGCATCGTCTGAAGGTTGGATATCGCAGTGGCGTGAGATTACCTGTGCGGAATATGAGTTCCTGCGCTCCGATGAGATTCCGTTGCAGACTATGATACGCAGGAATCCCGGTGTGGTGGTCTTGAAGGACGGCGTGATTTACGCAAAATGGAGCGACAGCAATATGCCTCTTGACTTTGATTCGTTTGCAAAGATGGAGAATCTTGACTGGAAGCATCCGGTACTGCGTAGTACTTTTGTAAAGTCTGTATTTACAGTCATTTACTTTGTGCTGCCTTACTTGCTGCTGTTGCTTGCGGATGTGTGCATCAAGCGAAAGAAGAAATAGATATTTTTTAATTGAATAAAGAAATGAGAAAGAAAATCGTTGCTGGAAACTGGAAGATGAACAAGAATCTCCAGGAGGGAATTGAGTTGGTAAAGGAAATCAATACAATGCTTGAGGCTGACAAGCCGGCTTGCGATGTAGTGGTCTGTACTCCGTTCATCCATCTTGCATCCGTCACTCCGCTGGTCAATGCCAAGTTGGTTGGTATCGGTGCCGAGAACTGTGCTGACAAGGAGTCAGGTGCATTTACAGGCGAGGTTTCAGCTTCAATGATCGCATCGACCGGCGCCAAATACTGCATTATCGGTCATTCAGAGCGCCGTGCATATTATCACGAGACAAACGATATTCTGAAGGAGAAGGTTCTGCTTGCTCTTGCAAATGGCCTGACCCCGATATTCTGTGTAGGTGAGGTAAAGGACGAGCGTGTGGCCGGTATCCAGAACAAGGTCGTTGAGAGCCAGCTTGAGGGTTCACTCTTCAATCTGTCTGCAGAGGATTTCGGAAAGATCATCATTGCTTATGAGCCGGTATGGGCAATAGGTACAGGACTGACCGCTACTGCTGATCAGGCTGAGGAGATGCATGCATTCATACGTTCAAAGGTGGAGGCCAAGTACGGTAAGGCTGTGGCAGAAAACTGCTCAATCCTGTATGGTGGCAGCTGCAAGCCATCCAATGCGAAGGAACTGTTCGCCAACCCGGATGTTGACGGTGGACTTATCGGTGGCGCTTCACTGAAGGCTGCTGACTTCAAGGGCATCATTGACGCTTGGAAATGAAAAGACTCTTTCTGATATTGTCTCTCCTTTTTCTTGCTGGAATCTCCCACGCCCAGTCTCTCTTTGCGGATTATCTTGAAACGGATGTTCCCGGAGAGGGTAAAATCAGTGTGGAACGTGATGCCCGTCTGGACAGCCTGTCGGGACACCGTATGAAAACCGGAGATGAAGGTAGTGTCAAGGCGATAGGCTACAGGATACAGGTTTATGCCGGTAACAATACCCGCGAGGCCAGGGAGAAGGCACAGGAGGCAGAGTCATGCGTTCGTGAGAATTTCCCGGATCTTCCCGTATATACGCTTTTCAAGTCACCGCGCTGGCTTTGTACGGCGGGTGATTTCCTATATTATGAGGAAGCGTATGATGCTATGCGTGAGCTGAAAAGCAAGACTTCGTATAACAATATGATTATCCTCAGGAATCAGGAGATAAACGTAAGTTATCAGACAGGGGAAGAGTCCTCTATGTGACAATTCTGTCACCGAGTTTGTGTGCCAGGCTGTTTCTTGATTCAAGAAGGGCCTGGTACTCTTTCATTATTGCTGTAATGTCCTCTTCCGGGTTTTTCAGCCTGTTTTCCATCTGCCGGATATTGTAGTTGACTACGGCCAGCTGGTAGTCTGCAACGATATGGCTTGTGATGCCGAACAGGTTGTCCTCATCTTTCAGTCCGCGGATGTCCTTGTAGAAATTGCTGAGCTGATACCGCTCCTCTATGAGGCTGGCGGCTGTAAGGCTTACCACGCTGTCAGGGTTTGACAGAAAGAAGCGCTCGCTGACAAAACCGTCGTCCTGGAAGTGCTCATCATAGAGTGACGCTATCCTGTTATATACGGGGTGGCAGAAGGAGAGCCCGTCATTCTTCATGCAGCCCAGGATGTATTCTCCGACTTTCATAGGGTATTCATCCTGATCATTGTACGGTGTATAACAGCATACCCGCTCGCCATAGCGTACCATCATCCTTGCCAGCAGTTTCTCCTTGTCGATGATTCCGGCCTTGTCGGAACGGAGCAATGCGCGGACAGTATTCCTTAATTCCTCAACGGGATCCTTTGGCTTCTCCTCCCCGGTCTCATTTTCGGTTTCCACGTCGTTTACAGGCACAGGCTTTGCCGTTGTCCCGGTGTTCCTGCCACGCTGCAGGGAATTGACCTCCGAAATGAGCATACGCTCGTCAATCTGCATCAGCTGGCTGCACTCTCTGATATATACTGCGCGTATAACCTGGTCCGGTATGACGGAAATGCTTGCGGTTATGTCCTTGATGAGGGTGGAACGCTTGATCGGGTCGCCGGCGGCCTCGTCCATAAGCAGTCTGACCTTGAACCGGATGAAGTCTTCCTGATGTGATTCAAGATATTCCTGGAATTCCACCGCGCTCCTGCCTCTTGAGAAACTGTCCGGATCCTCACCATCGGGGAGAAGCAGGACTTTGATGTTCATTCCTTCTTCAAGAAGCATGTCAATGCCGCGGATGGAGGCTTTGATTCCAGCCTTGTCCCCATCATAGAGTACAGTGATATTGTTCGTGAAGCGGTGAATGAGCCTGATCTGTCCCGAGGTCAGTGATGTGCCGCTGGACGCCACGACGTTGGCCACTCCTGCCTGATGCATTGATATCACGTCTGCATATCCCTCGACAAGGAAGCAACGGTCTTTCCGTACAATTTCCTGTCTGGCAAAATACAGTCCGTACAGTTCGTTGCTTTTCTTGTAGATTACTGACTCCGGTGAATTGACGTATTTTGCGACTTTCGCCTCGGAACTCATAATACGTCCACCGAAGGCAATGATCTTGCCGGATACTGAGTGTACGGGAAATATCACGCGTCCTCTGAAACGGTCACGCAGACTTTTGTCGTCACGTTCATAGCATAGTCCGGTGGAAATCAGGTATTCCTTGCGGTAACCTTTTGACAATGCCTCCCTGGCCAGGGCGTCAGCATTATCCGGAGAATATCCGAGCTGGAACTTCTCGATGATATCGTCGCGGAACCCGCGTTTGCGGAAGTAGGCTTGCCCTATAGCCTTTCCGGTCTCTGTGTCGTTCAGCATCTTCCGGAACCAGTCTCTGGCGAATTCGTTCAGTATGAACATTGACTCACGCTCGTCCTGGCGCATTTTTTCCTCGGGGGTCATCTCGCGTTTGCTGAAAGGGATGCCGTATTTCACGGCGAGCCATTCCACTGCCTGCGGGAATGAGAGCTGCTCGTGCTCCATTATGAAATGAATGGCATTGCCTCCTTTACCACAACTGAAACACTTGCATATTCCTTTTGACGGACTGACATAGAAGGACGGGGTCTTCTCGTTGTGAAAAGGACAGAGCCCTACGAAATTGACGCCCCGCTTGCGCAGGGTGACGAACTGTGATACGACATCGACGATGTTTGCCGCGTCCAGTACCCGCTCTATTGTAGCCTGGTCTGTCATTGCTGTCAGGGAAGTCTCAAACCACGCAAAGTTATGTATTTCACTTTTTTTTGACAAATATAGTTGTAGATATATAATAAATTGGGTTATTTTGCGAGTGCATAAAACTTACAAAACAACAACTATGGAGACTAAAGTTGTAAAACCTTACAAAATCAAGGAAAGCAGTCAGAAAGACGCTGCGTACAGAAAACTCATCAAGCCGGAGCTGGCAGATGAATTGTATGACAAAATACTGACAATAGTAATTGCCGGGAAGAAATACCGTGACGCGGATTTCTCTGCCCAGCGGTTGGCTCAGGAGTTGAATACCAATCCGCGCTATCTTTCAGCGGTAATAAATTCCAGATTCGGGCAGAACTATTCCTGTCTTGTCAATGAGTTCAGGATACGTGATGCCCAGCATATGCTGACAGACAAGCGCTACAAGGATATGACAATGGAGGAAATAGGAAGAGCTGTCGGTTTCCTGAACCGTCAGTCGTTCTATGCGGCTTTCTTCAAGTACAAGGGAATGTCGCCTCACAAGTTCCGTAGCCTGTATGCCTGATGCAATACTGGAAATAAGGCAGAAACTGATGCTGCGCATGAACGGTGTGGTGTCGGAGAATATGAAAAGTCACGGCATAGCCTACAGACTCAATTACGGTGTGTCCGTTCCTGAATTGAAGGAAATCGCCGCCTCGTACGTCAGTGACACTCGTCTGGCTATGGAATTGTGGAAGCAGGAATGCCGTGAATGCAGGATGCTTGCCGCGATGCTTTATCCGGCTGATAAGTTCTGCGCGGATATGGCGGATATATGGATATCGTCAATAGAGTATTCCGATCTGGCGGATGTATGCTGCAAGTATCTTTTTCAGAATATGCCTGATGCAGCCGGGACTGCATTCAGATGGATAGCCTCGGACGGTGAGATGTATCAGTACTGCGGATTTATGACTATGGCCCACCTGCTGAAGGGTGGACGTGAGATGCGGGAAAAATATGTGTTTGAACTGAGAGATCAGGCTGATGAGGCCGTCAGGTCCGACAGAATCCTGCCCCGCCAGGCAGCCTCTGTTGCACTTGGCGTATTTGAACAGTATTATGGGGGAGGCAAGTAATTCTGCTGTCGCTTGTGACAGGCTGGGTGAATATCTTCAGCTGCACAAGTTGCGGAGAACTCCAGAGCGCTTCGCTATTCTGGAGACCGCTTGTACGTTCGACGGGCATTTCAGTCTGCAGGCATTGAAGGAAAAAGTAGCGCAGGACAGGCATATTGTGGTAAGCATGGCGACGATGTATAATACCATATCCCTGCTTGCGGATGCCGGACTCATAATGCGTCACAGACTTGGCAGTATGACTGAATATGAGATTGTACATCTTGTAGGCGATTCTCATTTTCATCTGGTCTGCACTGAATGCGGGAAGGTACGCGAACTGCACGATGAGAGGCTGCAACGCTATATGAGGGATATCCGCGCCGGTAAGTTCGTCGTGAACAGTTATACGCTTTATCTCTATGGCCTTTGCGCAAAATGCGACAGGTCTATGAGACGCAGGAAAGAGAAAATGTTGAAAACAAATAAATGAAAATGGCACAAAGTAAAGTTGATGTTCTCCTCGGACTTCAGTGGGGAGATGAGGGAAAAGGTAAGGTTGTTGATGTACTGACTCCGGACTATGATGTAGTCGCACGTTTTCAGGGAGGGCCTAATGCCGGGCATACTCTTGAGTTTGACGGTAAGAAGTTTGTATTGAAATCCATCCCGTCCGGAGTGTTCCAGGGGAATAAGGTGAATATCATAGGTAACGGAATGGTGCTGGATGCGGCACTGTTCAAGGCAGAGGCCACTTCGCTGGAGGTAGCCGGTGTCAATCTGAAGGAGCGTCTGCTTATCTCAAAGAAAGCTCATCTGATACTTCCTACGCACCGTCTGCTGGACAGTGCCATTGAAAGTTCAAAGGGATCCGGTAAAGTAGGAACTACAGGCCGTGGCATAGGTCCGACATACACCGACAAGGTGGCGCGTACCGGACTGCGTGTAGGCGATTTGCTGACACCGGACTTTGAGCGTAAATACAGTGAGGCGAAAGCGGCACATGAGCGTACTCTGAAATCATTGGATTATGAATACGATCTTACCCAGACGGAAGCTGCCTGGCGTGATGGTCTGGAGTATATGCGTCAGTTCAAGTTCGTGGATAGTGAGCACTGCGTGAACAATATGCTGCGTGACGGCAAGACGATACTGTGCGAGGGCGCACAGGGAACGATGTTGGATATAGATTTCGGCTCGTATCCGTTCGTGACATCATCCAACACCGTGTGCGCAGGTGCCTGTACGGGTCTTGGCATAGCCCCGGGCCGCATCGGAAGGGTGTTCGGCATTATGAAAGCGTATTGTACCCGTGTAGGAAGCGGACCTTTCCCGACGGAGCTGTTTGACAATGACGGCAAGCTGCTTTCCGAGCGTGGCAATGAGTTCGGTGCCGTGACAGGCCGTCCGCGTCGCTGCGGCTGGGTGGATCTCGTTGCGCTGAAATATGCAGTTCAGCTGAATGGTGTCACTGACATCATCCTTATGAAGAGCGATGTGCTGGATACGTTCCCGACAGTCAAGGCCTGTGTTGCATATCAGCTGCCTGACGGAACCGAGACTGATGAGTTCCCATTTGACTGCGAGGGTGCTAAACCTGTCTATGAGGAGTTTGCCGGTTGGAAGACCGAGCTTTGCGGATTGAAGAGCGAGAATGACTTCCCGGAGGAATTCAATCAGTACATATCATTTCTGGAGGAATATCTGGAGACCCCGATATCGATAATATCTGTGGGTCCTGACCGTAATCAGACAATTTTTAGAGGAAAATGACATATTGGATATTATTCATACTGATTGCAGTTGCAAGCTATCTGGTACAGCTGAATCTGCAGAACAAGTTCAAGAAGTATTCATCAGTGCCGGTTGCGAACGGTATGAGAGGCTGTGACGTGGCCCTCAGGATGCTGCGCGAGAACGGTATCAACGACGTGCGTGTTACCTGCATTCCCGGTCAGCTGACAGACCACTATGACCCGACAAAGAATACGGTCAACCTGAGTGAGGATGTCTATAATGGACGCAATATCACAGCGGCTGCGGTTGCGGCACACGAGTGTGGACACGCCGTACAGCACGCAGTGGGATATGCTCCCGTCAGGATGCGTTCATCGCTCGTTCCTGTGGTGCAGTTCGCATCAACCTGGGTCACCTGGGTTCTGCTGGCTGGAATAGTTCTGATAAACTATTTCCCCGGCATCATGCTGGCCGGCATCATCCTGTTCGCGCTTACCACCCTGTTCAGCTTCGTCACGCTGCCGGTCGAGATAGATGCCAGCCGTCGTGCCGTGGCGTGGATGGGACACGCCGGAATAGTAGATTCCAGAAGTGCGGGACCGGCCGAAGAGGCACTCAGGGCTGCGGCATACACATACGTGGTGGCTGCATTGTCATCGCTCGGAACCCTGATGTACTACATTATGATTTTTATGGGTAGAAGAAATTGATATGAAACCGTCAATTCCTAAGGGCACACGGGATTTCTCTCCGGTGGAGATGGCCCGCAGAAACTATATTTTCGATACGATACGTGATGTGTTCCGCCTGTACGGATACCGTCAGATAGAGACCCCGTCAATGGAGAATCTCTCCACCCTGATGGGTAAGTACGGCGAGGAGGGTGACAAACTGCTGTTCAAGATACAGAACTCCGGTGACTATTTCCAGGGCATTACAGACGAGGAACTTCTCAGCCGCAATTCGCTGAAACTTGCCTCAAAGTTCTGCGAGAAGGGCCTCAGATATGACCTGACAGTGCCGTTCGCACGTTTCGTGGTGATGCACCGCGAGGAGCTTCAGTTCCCGTTCAAACGCTTCCAGATACAGCCGGTGTGGCGTGCCGACCGTCCGCAGAAGGGTCGTTACCGCGAGTTCTATCAGTGCGATGCCGATGTGGTGGGCAGTGACTCCCTGCTTTATGAGCTGGAGCTGATTCAGATGATTGACACCGTGTTCAGCCGTTTCGGCGTGCGCGTGGCCATCAGGATGAACAACCGCAAGATTCTGGCCGGACTGGCGGAGTCTGTAGGCCAGGCGGACAGGATGACGGACATAACTGTGGCTATCGACAAACTCGACAAGATTGGTTTGGATAATGTCAATGCCGAGCTTCTGGAGAAAGGTTTGCCGCAGGAGGCTGTGGATAAGCTTCAGCCGATAATCAAGCTGCAAGGTACCAACGATGAAAAACTGAAGGTCATAGAGGGTGTCCTTGCAGGCAGTGAGACAGGTCTGAAAGGTGTGGAGGAATGCCGTTATATTCTGGACAAGGTGTCCAGGACCAGGCTCAACAATACGCTGGAACTTGACCTTACATTGGCCCGTGGCCTGAATTACTATACCGGTGCGATTTTTGAGGTCAAGGCTCTTGATGTGGAGATAGGCAGCATCAGCGGTGGCGGACGTTACGACAATCTGACCGGTATTTTCGGTATGCCGGGCGTAAGCGGTGTGGGTATCTCGTTCGGTGCAGACCGCATCTACGATGTCCTGAACCAGCTGAACCTGTATCCAGAAGCTACGATATCCGGAACTAAGGTGCTGTTCCTGAATATGGGCGAGGCCGAGGCGGATTTCTGTATGCAGGTACTGTCGGATCTGAGGAACGCAGGCATCAGCGCGGAACTCTACCCCGATGCGGCGAAGATGAAGAAACAGATGTCGTATGCCAATGCGCTTGGCGTAAGGTACGTGGCTATTGTCGGCGGTGACGAGCTTGCGGCAGGCAAAGTTACGTTGAAGGATATGGAAAGCGGTGAGCAGCAGCTGCTCACATCTGAAGAACTGATATCAGCATTGCGCTGATTACACAGCTTTGCCCGATTGCAGGATTACTGTATATCGGGCATTTTACTAGGAACCTGTTTTGAAATAATCTAAACGGCGGCAATTATGGGAAAGACAATTAAAACTATTATTATTCTGATTACTATGACGATGTATGTATTACCATCTGAAGCATCTTACTACAGCCGTGAATGGAAGGCGGTGGAGAATTTTATTGAACAGGATTTTCCTGAAAGTGCATACGGCAAGGTGCAGGAGATATACAGGAAGGCTGCAAAGAAGGGTGACGACTACCAGATGCTCAGAAGCTGTGTCTATATGGGACAGCTCGGGTCGGAGTTCCGTGAGGATTACCACAAGGAGGTTATTGGCTGCCTGAATAGTATTATACCGAAGCTGTCGGGCATCTATGAACCGCTGGGCTGGGCCATATTAGGCAACTGCTACAGCAATTACTACGATCGGGCGAAATACAGGATCCGTGGCATGGAACGTCTGGAAACACCGTCCCAGGATATTGATTTATGGGACGAGCAGACATTTTTGGATACTATCTACAGCTGTCTGTACAAGTCGGTTACCATTTCGACGGACCTGACGGCGAAAACTTCGTTTGACAATTTGGACGGACTTATCAATCCGGGTAACAGGTCCGGACAAAAGTTGTGTCCTACACTTCTGGACGCACTGTTGCGCAATGCTCTGGAAGATTCTCCGTTCAGCAATGACATGAGCGAAGAAGAGGCTGAGATATATAAGGACGCGCGTTTTTACGGAACTGCGGAGGAGTTCCTGCAGATGGCGGATGAATATGCCGAATCTGGGAACCTTCCCTGGAACGTTGATCTCATTGCCAGACTCATACGCTTGAATGCGGACAGTCCGGACTATGATTTGAGGGCATGGGCCGATGCCTCGCGTTTTTTTGAAGTGGCTGACAAATTGCCGGGTAATTTCGAGAGTCTGAAGTTGTGTTCCGATGGTCTGCTCCGCTTGGGTGAGTTGTATCTGGACAAGACTGCCGAATCTGCAAAGATTATTTCCGCATACGCTGATTGGGTTTATTATCGCGAAGTCGATGAGGACGACAGGAATTTACCGGAGCTCGTGGCACTGTGTGAAAAGGCTGCTGACAGATGGCCGGACAGCGAGGGGGCGGTCAGTTGCAGGAGTATGATAATGACCATACAGGAGTCGTCGATTTCGATGCGGATGTCAGAACTGATGTCTCCCGAAGGTTCATTGATAGGTGTGATCTGCCGCAATACACCTCAGATATGGTTCAAGTGTGTCCGTGAGGACGATATGTCGGATTTTGATGATGTGCAGAGCTACAGGAATCTCAGAAGTGTCGCCGAGTGGAAGGTGGATGTGGAGAATGCCGGAGATTACAAGTCCAAGCACATTATGGTGCAGGTACCGTCTCTGCCTGCCGGCAAGTACTGTATCATCGCATCATCTGACAATCTGTTTGACAGGAAGACTACCTGGATTCAGTGTATTAAGGTTGAACTGCACAGATATACATTCAATGCGTGCCGGCCTTCAAATAACACCGGCTCGGTGTGCGGATTTGTTGTCGATCGCATCACAGGCAGGCCTGTCAAGGGTGCTGAGTACAGTATATGGAATTTGACGGGACCTTATTATGACCGTCAGCGCACTGAGCGCGTGGCGCATGGAATTACAAAAGCCGACGGGGCTGTTGGATTCAATATACCGCTGGCAGCCGGAGATCGCAATAATTTCGATGTGGAAGTCATAGCCGGAGGGGATGCGCTGGTTTCGGATATGTTTCTTTATTTTGGCGGTGAAAGACCCGATCCCATAATAGCACGCATCTACACAGACCGATATACATACCGTCCGGGAGAGACTGTCAGTTTCAACTGCATAGTCTATCAGAATAACGGTTATTCAAAGGGACATACCATTGCCGATGCGGACCTGCATCTGCGCCTGTTCGATGCCAACTGGCAGGAGGTGGATACACTTGACATCACCACAGACAGGTTCGGAACCGCATCCGGAGAGTTTGTCATTCCACGGGGTCTGCTTGCAGGACGATACACACTGCAGGTGGACGGGTACGAGATTGACCACAGCTCGGACTGCGTCATCAATGTGGAGGAGTTCCGTCAGCCGGTGTTTATGGTTGAGATGGGCTCTGACGGACGCACATACGTGCCGGGCGATACTGCAGTGGTGTCGGGTACGGCTGTGACATATACAGGAGTGCCGGTTGTCGGGGCAAAGGTCAGCTACACAGTTGAATACGTGGAACCGATACGCTATATGTTTGCCCGGGCGCAGGACAGACAGATTCTGTCGGGCGAGACTGTGACAGGTCCGGACGGAGGATTCAGCGTCAGTTTCCTGGCTTCGACGGGACTGGCATCGACTGTCGGCCGCGAGTCTCTGAATTTCAGGGTAACAGCCAAGGTGACAGATGTAAATGGTGAGACGCATACCTCGGTCGCTTATGTTACAGCTGGACCCGAGATACCTTCCGTGACCGTTGCGAACTCATCGGAATACACTGATGCTCCGTCATTCCAGATAATGCTTCAGAATGCAGGCGGTGACCTGCTTGAGGGCAAGGTGAACATTACCGTGGAGCGTCTGAAACCTGTGGGGGAACTGCTTCTTGATACAAGGGACATATCCGGAATTCATGACTTCACGCCTTCAGATGAAATACGGAGAAATTTCCCGCTATATCGTTTTGAACAGAGGGACGACAATGCGCGTCAGGTGGAGAAATGTGTCTATACGACTGCGGTCAGCACTGTTGCCGGAGTACCGTACAGACTGCAGCTGCCCGAACCGCTGGAGAACGGCACTTATCGTGTGACTGCCGCGGTGGATGGTGTAGAGTCGTCGGACACGGTGCTGTTTACATCTGTTCTGCCCGGCAGCAAGGTGATGCCGGATGACAGACTGCTGTTGGCATGTCCGGTCAGCAGAAGCTGCAAGGTGGGTGATACCGTAGAGATTCTTGTCGGCAGTGCCTTTGCCGGAACGCCGGTGTATTACATCATCGAAAACAGATTCGGATTTGTAGAGAAGGGTGTGCTTTATCCTAATGGTGGGGTGACCCCTCTGAAATTCAAGCTGACTCCTGAGATGAAGGGTGGAGTCAGTGTGCATCTGTCAGCAATCAAGGAACTGGTATATTCCAGCCAGTCTGTCTATATTGAGGTGCCGTTCACTGACAGAGAGCTGGATATCAAGCTGGTGACCTTCCGTGATATGCTGGAGCCGGACCAGACAGAGACCTGGAGCATGAGCATCAGAGACTCGGAAGGCAATCCGGTTGAGGCTGCATTGACACTTTCCATGTTCGATTCTGCACTCGATGTTTACGGTCGCAGCGACTGGACCTTCTCGCCGTGGAACAGTATCTACATTTCGCGGAATGATATAATCACGAATAATGTGCGATACAATTGGCGGAGTCAGTTCACTCCGCAACGGGATTATCCCGTGTTCGATGGTGAGAGAGCGGAATTCCCGAGGGTGGTGTCACCGTTGTCATACTTTTCCTCTTCTATGAGATTGCGCGGAATGGCCAAGAGTTCAGGACTGGATATGAATGAGTTTGAGGGACTTGGCATTTCAACGGTAGATGAGGCTCTGCAGGGACGCATTGCCGGTCTGGATATTGTTCCCACCGCTGGTAACATCGGCGCTCTTGCGGAGGAATCGGTTGTGCTGAATGAATCTGCCATCGTGGCTGACAATCAGAAGACTGAAGTTGCTGACAATTTTATCCTCCGCACGGATCAGAAACCTACGGCCTTCTTCATCACAAACCTCAGAACTGACAGCAATGGTGAGGTAAGTTTCTCTTTCACCACGCCGCAACTGCTCACCAAGTGGAACTTCCAGGGAATTGCCCATACGACTGACCTCAAATCGGCAGTGTTCATGGAGCAGGTTACAACCCGCAAGCAGCTGATGCTGCAGCCGCGTGCCCCGCGTTTCGTGCGTCAGGGCGATGAACTGGTACTGAGCGCGAGACTGAGCAATGTGTCGGATGCCGACATTGCTGCCAAGGTACGTCTTGAACTGTTCGATGCAGTGTCGGGCAAGGCTTTGGACATTGTCAGCGGCGCATCGGCCTGCGATGTGAATGTTCCGTCAGGCGGCAGCATCGCAGCCTCGTTCAAACTCAGTATTCCTGATGACATCACAGCCATCACATATCGTATGACAGCTGCCTCTGACACTCATACTGACGGTCAGCAGGAAGTAATACCGGTGCTTTCATCACGTGCTGTAGTCACAGAATCGGTATCGCTCTTCAACAACGGTAACGAGACCCGTGATTTCGAACTGAAGGCCTTGTCCGGGAATCTTCTGTCGGAGAGTGCGAAAGACCGCACTCTGACTCTGGAATATACACCGAGTCCAGTATGGTACGCCATTCAGGCTCTGCCGTACTTGGAGCAGACCTACAATCCGAGCAACGAGAGTCTGTTCCACAGATATTTCGCAAATGCCCTGTCATCGCATATCATAGCTACCCGTCCCGCTGTAGGACGTATGCTTGCCAAGTGGGCGGAGATTCCGACTGACGGATGGCAGACCCGCCTGGAGCAGAACGAGGACCTGAAGCAGACGCTGTTGCAGGAAACTCCGTGGGTGCTCGATTCAAAGGATGAGAAGGAGAATCTGCACCGTCTGGCCGAGGCTTTCGCTCAGGACAGGGTGGAGCAGGAACTGGACATTACGCTCAAGGAATTGCTCAAGAGGCAGGAACCTGCCGGTGGCTGGTCGTGGATATCGGGCTATCTGCCATCCTTATGGGTTACCAATACCATAGTATGCGGTATCGGACAGCTGGTTGATATGGGCTATCTGAATCTCAATGACAATCAGGAACTCAAAGATGCAGTCACCAAGGCTCTGCACTGGCTGGACGGCGAGATTATGGAGTCATACTCTGAGTTTGAACGCAGGCAATTCAAGTCTGTCATCAGTCCGAATGATCTGGAATGGCTGCTGGCACACGAGTATCTGAATGAGATCGGAATGTCACAGGACGTGAAGGATATACACGACTTCCTGCTGAAGGTGGCGCTCAAGGAAGATTCGCACGATATGTCACTTCACAAGCGTGCGTCGATGGCTCTGCTGATGTCCGCTACGGGTAACAGCAAGCGTGCCAGACAGCTGGTCAGCACTCTGGTGGAGCGTTCGCTGTACGATGAGGAGCAGGGACGCTGGTGGCGTGACAATACTGGCGGTTACCTGTGGCATGAGGCTCCAATCGAGACTCAGAGCCGCATCATCCAGGCATTGCTCGCAACCGGTCGCGAGACTGAGGCTGCCGAGTGCGGACGCTGGCTGCTCAAGCAGAGACAGACCACGCACTGGGCTACATCGCCCGCTACGGCACAGGCAGTCATAGCCCTGTTGGAGATAGGTGACAAGGAGGGACGGTCACTGGATGTTCCGGCAGTATCGTACATCACGATAGGCGGTGAGACTATACAGGCCGGAGGCGAGGATACGGATGCAGGCTATACCATCCGCAAGTGGCAGGAGCCGTCCGACCCGGTGATGGGCAGGGTAAGCGTCCGCAACGACTCGCCTGAAATCGGATGGGGTGCATTGTCCATCCAATATACAGAGGAGATGGACAAGGTTCGTTACTCAGAAAATGGCATTTCGCTGAAACGTACCCTGTATCGTGTGGATGAGAAGAACGACGGTACGACTCTGCACGAGGTTGCAGAAGATGAGCCCCTGCACGTTGGCGACCGTCTGCGCATACGCATCGAACTGGGCTGTGACCGTAATCTGGAGTATGTCCAGCTGAAGGATATGCGTGCCGCATCGTTCGAGCCTGTCAGCACCAGAGCCGGATTCCAGTACAATCTGTATGATGACCTCAGAGTATATGTCGAACCGCAGAATGCATCGCAGGTGTTCTACATTGACCGTCTGGACCGTGGCCGCTATGTCGTCGAGTACGATGTCTATGCGGAGCAGGCCGGTACGTTCAGCTCAGGCATCGTGTCTGCGCAGTGTATGTATGCTCCGGAGTTCCGCAGCACAGCTGCCAGTCGTCCTGTAACGGTTGAATAATCGGGATGATTCAGTCAAATAAATCGGGGGTAGTGCCGAAACGGGTACGGCCCAGATGGCGGTAGGCCAGGTCGGTGACCTCGCGTCCGCGCGGTGTGCGCTTCAGAAAGCCTTCCTGGATAAGGAAAGGCTCATAAACTTCCTCAAGTGTGCCGGAGTCCTCGCCGAGAGCCGTGGCGATGGTGTTCAGACCTACAGGCCCTCCTGAGAACTTGTCAATGATGGTGCATAGTATCTTGTTGTCAATCTCGTCCAGACCGTATTTGTCAATGTTGAGCGCCTCCAGTGCCATACGGGCAATCTCTATCGTGATGCGTCCGGAGCCTTTCACCTGTGCGAAGTCGCGTACACGGCGCAGCAGTGCGTTGGCTATACGTGGGGTGCCGCGGCTGCGTCCGGCTATCTCTGCGGCGGCATCGCTGTCGCAAGGTATGCCGAGAATACCGGTGGAGCGCAGAATGATGCCTTTCAGCGTATCTGCATCGTAGTATTCCAGATGCATATTGATACCGAAACGTGCCCTGAGCGGTGCTGTGAGCAGTCCGCTACGGGTTGTCGCGCCAATCAGCGTGAATGGGTTAAGGTCAATCTGTATGCTGCGGGCGGAAGGTCCCTTGTCTATCATAATGTCGATGCGGTAATCCTCCATAGCGGAGTACAGATATTCCTCCACGACCGGCGACAGACGATGAATCTCGTCAATGAAGAGCACATCGTGTGGCTCCAATGACGTAAGTATGCCAGCCAGGTCGCCCGGCTTGTCCAGTACCGGACCCGATGTAATCTTGAAGCCTACTCCCAACTCGTTGGCAATGATGTTGCTGAGTGTCGTCTTGCCCAGACCTGGAGGGCCGTGAAGCAGTGTGTGATCAAGCGGCTCACCGCGCAGACGCGCCGCCTTGACGAATATCCGCAGGTTCTCGACAATCTTGGCCTGCCCGGCAAAATCGCCGAACGAAAGCGGTCGTAACGCATTGTCCAGCTCCTTGTCAGAGATATTGTACTGTTGCTGTCGTATGTCAAACGCATCATCCATAGTATCAGCAAAGGTATAAAAATTGTGAATCATTATGAATAGCCGTTTTCTGGCACTTTGTACGTGTCTTTTGTTAAATAATCTTAATTAACTAAAATGATAAGTTCAACTAATGAAATAAGTTGTATGTTTGTCCCATCAAACTTGACAGGACTATGAAAAGACTTACTGAAATTGAGACATTTATTATGGAGCAGTTCTGGAAGAACGGGGCTCTGACTGTGAGTGAACTTAGAGAATTTTACCCTGATCCCAAGCCACACGTGAACACCATATCCACACGTGTGCGCATACTTGAGAACGACGGGATGATAGGACATTCCAAGGAGGGTACAGGTTTCCGCTACCACGCAGCTGTCAGCAGGGAGGAATATGCGAACGGCAATCTGGGAAGTCTGGTATCGAACTGCTTCGGCAATTCGTATATAAGTGCGGTATCGGCTCTTGTCGATAATGAAAAGATATCTGTCGATGAACTGGAGGAACTTGTACGCCAGATTAGGTCCAGGAAATAAGAACCTATGCAAAACTTGATATAATATGGAAGTGTTCTTAATCTACCAATTGAAGGTGGCAATGCTGGCGGCCGTGCTGGTACTGCTGTACAAGCTCTTCCTTGAAAAGCAGACATTTCACCGCTTCAACCGGATAATGTTGCTTCTCATTGTCGTGCTGTCAGTTACTCTGCCTGCTGTACGCATCAAAGCTCTTCAGATGCATCCCCATCACCGGAATACGGTGACGGACGTCATTGCTCCAAGGCACGATGCTTACGCTGTTGAGACACTGGTTGTGTCCCGTGATTTTGCCACGGCTGCCAATGATGAAACTGACGGTGCTGTCACAAATTCCGGGAGCAGGACTGGTGAATCAGCGGTTTCTGTCCAGGACAGCACTCCAGGACAAACTGATCGGACCGGGGATAAGATTCCTGTCTGGATTGTTTGCCTTATCATAGCCTACTTCGTGGGTCTTCTGATATTTGTCGTGCGATATATACGGTCGCTCAAGTCGGTGGCGCGGCTCATTGACGAGGGCAATTATGCTGACCGTCGCGATGGCTGCGATGTGATAGAATCGAACTCGGTCAGCCAGCCTCTGAACTGGATGCGCTACGTTGTAATGCCCCGTCAGTGGCTGGAATCGGATGACGAGTCAATGGCCTGGAAGCACGAGCATCTGCACGCAAGCCGTTTCCATTCGCTGGATCTGCTGCTGTCAGACCTGCTTTGGGCAATGCAGTGGTTCAACCCTGCAATGAAACTGCTGCACAGCGAGATAGAACTTATTCACGAATACGAGGCTGACCGTGCCGTTCTGGAGAGCGGAACCGATGCCGTCAGTTATAAAATGATGTTTGTGGGTGCCGTCGCTCAGAAGAACGGCATCAGTATGGGCAACTGGTTGAAAAAATCCAAACTTAAAAACCGTATAGATATGATGGAAAGAACAGAATCAAACAGATGGAATAGGCTCAGAGCCATATTCATCCCAGTAATCGCATTTGCGTTCCTGTTTGCAAATGCACAGACTGCCAGTGCGCAGGACGAAGGCTTCCACTGGCCGGTATTCGAGGACGGCAAGGTGTGGCTCTTCAAGGACGGTACTGCCAAGGTCGAGACATTCGATCACGTGACAGCCAGTATGAAGGCCGACGAGGTAGCCGGCTATCTGAAGAAGTACGATGGCTACAAGACCACACGTATGACACTTATGTATATGTATCCCATCACGGGCCTGGCTGAGGCGCAGCCTCTTGCCGAACAGCTGGCCAAAGTGGGCATACATATCAATGTGGCCAACAACGAAGATATGATTGACCATATGACCATGCCGGAATTCCGTCTGGTCCGCATCTACGGCCCGGAAGCCGATGGCCAGTATCGTTTCGAGATGATATGTAACCTGCACGAGGAACGCCTTATGCACAAATTTACTGACAGACCTTATTCGCACAGTGACCTTTCAATTTCGGGCGATGTCAGCCTGATGCTCAAGTGGATTGACCTGTTTGACGGTCACGGTCTGGCAATATATCCGTCTGGGAATATGCCTTGTGCCGATTTGCAGAAGTTCGCTGAGGCAGCGTGGAACCGTGGTATTGAGCAGGTGTCAGTTGTACAGAAAGACAAAGGCATCATCACACTTATTCCGCAGGGAACAAAGATGACAAGAGAGTTCGGAGACGTGACGGTAAACGAGGCAGTTGACCGTATGAACGCCCGTCATACCGAATTTGAGAATGCCGAGGTCATTGAACATCCCGGATTTTCATATAACCCCAATCCCAGTTTCAATAATATTGTCAAAATTGTCCGCACTGCCGATAGGACGGCGATAGTCTATAATGCACAGCAGGGGCCGGATCTTTGGATTACGAGCGATCTCAACGATTGTATCATAAAGTGTAACGGCAAAGAGTACCGTCAGACCGGAGGATACGGCCTTGAGGGCTTCGAGCAAAAGTATTTCTGGAGTCCCGACTGGGGCGAGTATGTGCTGGTTGACTATTTCCCGGCTCTGCCCGCCGATGCCAGGGTGATTGACCTGTGCGATGCCGAAGGCAACCCAAATATCAAAAATCTGCAGGTGTCAAATTCACTCCCGGACGACTTCTATAATCAGTTCGTTACTGTGGAGATTGGACGCAGACAGAAGCTGGAGACTCTTCCGAAGGGTGTGCAGGACGGCGGATGGGACCGTTTCGGAGTCTCGGAAATTGAGTTTACAGACCAGGAGACCACAGTGCACTGCGAAATGGAACTGGCCCAGCCCCACTCATACAAAGGCTATGTCAATGATTTCAAACTGATATTCCCGGATGGAACCGAACTCGTACCGACCCGCGTTGACGGTGTTCCCGTAGGTGAGGAGTTCTATCGTGGCGGAGATTTTGTTAATACACGTTTCGATTTGGTCTTCCCGAGGCTTGAGACCACTCTCTTCACCGAAGCTGACAGCGCCGTAATACTGACCGGAAATGTCTGTCACGAGCCTGTCTCAATTCCGTTGCAAGCACGTAAAAAG
>JAZRYP010000036.1:0-40637 GCA_045600825.1 Bacteroidaceae bacterium | reverse complement strand
AAGAACTGGGCTATGAAATCGTGGAAACCGACGTACGTTTCACCCGGGACGGAGTACCGGTGCTCCTGCATGATGAGGACATCTCAAAGACCTCGGACGGTTCTGGACGGGTTTCCGACATGACGCTCAAGGAATTGAAGCAATATGACTTCGGCTCCTGGAAAGGGCCGCAGTTCATCGGGACAAAGATACCCACATTCGAAGAATTCGTCGCTCTATGCGGAGAAACCGGCCTCAGGACGTACATCGAAATCAAAGACGTGATTACCGCAGATCAAGCCCGGATGATTCTTGAGATCATCCACAGATACCGGGTTCAGGGCTTCGTGTCATTCATCTCGTTCAATCCCGATTCACTCATACGGATATCGGAGCTCGATCCCAACTTCAGATTCGGGATTGTACACAACAACCAGATATCAGGATTCCTCAACAAAATCGAAGTTCTGAAGATTGCCCATGTTCCCAATATATTCGTCAGTTATTACCTTCCGGCGTTGAATGACGAGATCATCAAGATATGCAAGGAAGGCAGTTTCCCACTGGAAACATGGCTTGTGGAGACCGCTGACGAGGCTGATCGTCTGGACCCGTACATAAGCGGATTCACTACAGAATCGCTCAGGCCGTAGAGCTGCCATCTGCCCGCGCAGTTCCCGGATGAACTTCTTTACGGCATGGCCTTAATACTTTTCAGGCATTCGGTTTGCAGTTAATCGCAGAAAACAGATATCCATGGTCAAGCGATATATTATTGCTGCATGCCTGACAGCATGTCTTTCTTCCGGAACGATTTGCGCTCAGAATAAGCCAAGATTCTACTACGATGAGCCAGGCTTCACGGTCGGCGTAAATGTTCCTATGTACAATGGAATTGAAAGTGACGCCACCATCGGTCTTATATATGGTCATTTCCACCATAACGGACTCGGGTTCAGAACAGGTATCCAATATACTCCAAGTGTCTCTGATATTGACAATGCATTCGGGATCCCCCTTGCCTTTGCATACAGGACAAAAGAGAAGAATGCAAAGGAGAGGTTTATGTCTGGAGTATATGGAGCAGCGGGCTCTGCATATCGGGATGCTTATGACTACGGAGATGTCGACTCCGGCAACATATTCTTATCGTTTCTGCTGAATTTGATCAGCAACGTGGAATTCACGGCAGGTGTTACACCTGGATATATAGCCGGAAAATCGTCGTCGGCAGGCACTGCATATTATTCCGGCGGGACTCATGTAAAAAACTGGACAGAACGCAGGAATAGTGTCTCGCTATCCCTTGACGCGGGTGCGGACCTGAATTACAGCATCTGGAGATTCGACATCAAGCTCATGCCTTCTTTCCACTATCTGTTAACAGACAATTACATACGCCATGAGGTCTTCGGGAATGGCAACACCTCAGGCACAGAAGAAACGTCTCAACCTCTCAAATGGTTCTTCACGTTCTCGGGCGGACTTGCTTTCCGCTTCTAGCCAGTTCCTGTTCCTCTGTGGCCGCCTTGGCAGTCACGGTCTTGCCGTGCATGACAGAAGAGAAAGGTCAGCCGGCCGGCTGTTATCCTCTTCTTTAAAATTGAAATTCTTATACTTTTCATTAACCGCACGCGATACATAGCTGCGGTTGAGCGATGTAGCTCTGGAAATGCTCTCAAGACTGCTCTACAGCACCTCTTGAACGGCATAGAACAAGAGCCGAAATGAATGTTGAAAAATCGCGAAAATAATACCTGAAAAATTTGGATAAGTGCCTGATAATCACTAACTTAGAGTTTACCAGACAACAAGTTAGCATGACGATTATCAAACCCCTTACCCAGCTAGGAGAGATCGTTTCGAAGGCTCTCTCCGGCCAGACAAATTTAGGCAAATCTTTTCGAACTTTCTTCATCGAGACTATGGAACTATATCTTACGAACAAAGGCCGCAACAACTTCACCACTATGGCGAAGCTCGGTAAGTCGTGTGAGAGCAGGTTCCGCCAGAACTTCAGGAAGGCTTTCGACTGGCTCTCGTTCAACAAGTCTTTCCTCGAACCGACGAAGGGACACCGCATTGCAATAGCAATCGACCCATGCTTCATATCCAAGTCCGGCAAGAAGACTCCGGGAATGGACTGGTTCTGGTCCGGCTGCGCAGCAGCTATGAAGAAAGGGCTTGAGATACTCGGCATATCCATCGTAGATGCCGATGTCAAGGATGCCGTGTTCCTCAAAGCGGAGCAGACCTTCACCGAGAAAAAGCGTGGGCGTAAGCCCCGCTCCACCTGGGGAATGAAGGATCCCGATTCTCTTACCGGCTGGTATCTCCGTATGCTTCAACATAACTGCAAGCAACTACTGTCCATTTGCAATCTCATTGTGGCTGATGCTTACTTCTCAAAGGAGAGCTTCGTCACCGGAGTGAAGTCCTTGGGCTTCAATCTCATCAGCCGCTTCCGTGATGACGTCAACCTGAAGTATCTCTATCGTGGACCCAAGTCCGGGAAGAGAGGCAGACCTCAGAAGTTCTCCGGCAAAGTTGATATCAACAACCTTGACATGAATGTCTTCAAGGAGGACTACTGTGCTGACGGCAAACTTGTCTACAAGATGTACTGGTCCGACGTGTGGGCTGTAAGCCTAGAACGTGAAGTGCGCGTCGTCATCGTTGATTACCTTGATACCGAGAAGAAGCGCCAGACCAGGAAGGTCTTCTTCTCAACCGACCTATTGATGTCTGCAAGAGACATATTCGACCTTTACAGAACGAGGTTCCAGATCGAGTTCCAGTACCGCGATGCGAAGCAGTTCACAGGTCTCACTCACTGTCAGGCTCGCAACAAGGAAGCCCTTGCATTTGCCTTCAACATGTCACTCTCATCCATCAACGTTGCCAGGGCCTATGCTCGGCAGGAAAACATCAATCTTTCCGTCGGCTCGACAAAAACCCTGCTACACAATGCTGCAATGGTGGATCGATTTATTGCAATGTCCGGTAAACGCCCGAACATGCGATTAAATAACAATGATTTCAAAGAACTTTTATTCTACGGCATTCGCGCCGTGGCGTAACTTTTATATAATTAACGAACTATTGAATCATAATGATATATTTTATTTGAACAGGTTAATCAAGGCAATGACAACTGTAGCCAGGGACGCGGATGTAGAACTCAGGCTGAGTATTTCTGTAGTAGTCATTCTCTCACGCTCGGACTTGGCAGGGACAACTATCTCGCATCCAGGCTGTATGAGTTTCCCAGAATGCTTACGGGCCTTTGTCACGGTTCCATTGGCATATACCACATACGATCTGCTCTTGCGGGCATCCTCACTGTATCCGCCGGCCTTATCTATATAGTACATCAGATTTTTGCCATTTACGTACGGTATTGTATTGGAGTACATCACCTGGCCGTTCATCTTGACAGTATTGGAGAACTCCGGCACGAACAGACGGTCTCCGTCACGTAAATATATATCCTCCTGACCTCCCGGTTCGTCTATGGCGGCCTGCAGGTCAATACCCACATTGAACGTCGTTGCCATATCAATTACATCCATACTTGCCGAATCGTTTTTGGTAAGCATCTTGGTCATATCCTTGAGGCGGAGCTTCTCCTCGTCTGTCATAGTACGCTCCAATCTTGCACCTGCCGGATACGCTTCTTCTGTAAACAGCCCGGCACGGCTGACAATATCACTCAGGCGTTCATTTTTGGATGACAGTGAGTAATATCCAGGGAACAGGACCTCTCCTTCAACCAGGACACGGCGGTTCTCCGAATAGCCAGGACTTTTGCGGACATACACCTCATCGAAAGGCTCCAGAGTGAATGTTTCGTCACTGATTGACAAATCCTCCGAGATTGTAAAAGAGAAAGTACGCGAGATTGTCTCTTTGGCACTTAACGAAGATTTGTCTCTGGAACGGCGCACAACATCGATTTTCGCTACAGATGCGGCATCCGTCAGACCTCCGGCCTGTATGACGAGATCCTCAATATGAGTATTGTCAGCATACTTGTACATACCGGGGAACTGCACCTCTCCATATATACCTATGGTCGGTTCCTGACGCAAATCAAACAGGCTCGGGATGTACAGCACATCATTATTACGGATTTCCACATTGTCAAAGTTTCCATCAGCATACCCGCTCAGATCAATTGCCTGATTCGCCAATGTCTTGTCCGGATTGGTACGGTTCAACAGCACGCGGGTAAGCGATGCATCCTCCCGGAAGCCACCGGCAGCTTTAATTACATCGTCAAGTGTACGTATGCTCTCACCGACCTGGAACTTTCCGGGACGCATCACGGCACCACGGACTTCCACCATATTGGAATATGTAACCATAATTGAATCAACTGCAACAGAGTCACCGTCCATCATAAGGAATGAGTCAAAATCCTTTGCCGCAACAGTAAACATACTGCGCTGCAGATCGCCCATACGCGTAACACTGACATCCTTGCGGTATGCATCCGACACGAAACCACCAGCGTAGTCAAGCAGCTTTGCCAAGCTCTCATCGGACTTCATCTCGTAATACATCGGGCGTCTGATACGTCCGTCTATGCACACAAGACCATTCATCGGTGATACAACAATCACATCATTATCCTCAAGCCGTATATCCTTATCTATGACTCCATTCATCAGGTAATCATACAGATCAACCGAAGCCACCCTATTGTTGGAACGATATACTCCAATCGCACGCAGTGATCCGATATCATTTACTCCGCCTGCCATATACAAGGCATTGAAGACTGTTGCAAAAGAAGATATCTGATATGTACCGGGATTCTCCACCTCACCCATCACATTCACCTGAATAGAGCGGTTCTGTCCCAACGACAATTGTATATGATTCTCATTGTCATCATCATCAAGACCTGAATAAATCTGCGAGAAAACTTTCTTCAGATGGCTGTCCGCTTCCTTTACCGTCATTCCGTTCAGATATACAGGTCCGATGTTCTCAACAATGATATTGCCGTCAGGAGAAATCACTTCCCGCAGTGATGTCTGTGATGCTCCCCATATATCAACGATTACCTCATCGCCGGGACCCAGCATATAATTTCTAGGAGTGGCGATACTCGGGCTCGGATCAAATGTCATATTCTCCGCCTTGAACAGATTATGTCCGAATATCTCTTTTTTCTTCGGTTTAAGAGACTCCATCAGCAATGTCAGAGAGTCCGGGAAAAGGAATGCTGACTCATCGTACATCATCTGTAGCTTGTCATCGCCGGTAACAGTCTTCTGATATCTTGCATCCTCATCACTCTGAAGCAAATTGAATGTACCGGCATATCTGGAGTTATCACGCTGTCCGTACGGGAGGCGGCTTCTGTCATTCTCCGCAGACACGGTATTCCCTATTATACCGGTTGAGTTGCGCTTCTCATACTTAGCTCTGATCTGTTGCAGTTGCTGTATGCTTACTCCCTTATTCGTCAGATCCATGACAATCTGTTCCTGTGAGATGCCTTTCCCCTGTTGTTCAGCAATATACGCAATAATCTTATCCTCCGACATTTGTGCAGACACCGGCGCAATACTGAAAGTGAGAGCTGCCAAGATTAGAATTTTCCTTAACTTCATACCGTAAACTTTTCTACAAACAATAACGCACGCCATATAATTAAATTGTGTGCGCACGAAAAAAAGTAAAATGACTATATTTGCACAATACTTATTTTCAGTTACAAAAATAAAAAAATAAGACCTAAATAAGCCTATAGCAATGAAAGCATTTGTTTTTCCAGGACAAGGAGCCCAATTCCCAGGTATGGGCAAGGATTTATATGACCAGTTCGACTGGGCCAAAGAATTATTCGGAGAGGCTGATGATATTATGGGATTCAAAATCTCAGATATAATGTTTTCAGGGACAGCCGATGACCTGAAAAGAACAGATATAACACAGCCTGCAGTATTTATCCACTCGGTAGCGGTAGCCCGCTCACTCGGTGTGGAGTTCAAGCCAGATATGGTGGCAGGCCACTCACTTGGAGAATACTCTGCACTTACAGCGGCCGGGATATTGTCTTTTGAAGACGGTCTCCGTCTGGTACGCGCCCGCGCCAATGCTATGCAGAAATGCTGCGAGAAAGTCCCAGGAACTATGGCTGCCATAATTTCACTTGACGATGACAAGATTGCGGCAGTCTGCGATGAGCTCAACGCAAAAGGTCTGACAGTCGTACCGGCAAACTTCAACAGCCCCGGCCAGGTGGTCATCTCCGGTACAGTCGAGGCTGTCGGGGCCGCCTGCCCGCTTATGGTCGAGGCTGGTGCAAAAAGAGCCCTCCCGCTAACAGTAGGCGGGGCTTTCCATTCTCCGCTGATGACACCCGCCAAAGACGAGTTGCAGGAAGCCATCTACAGCACATCATTCAAATCAGGCATCTGCCCTGTATATCAGAATTTTGACGCAATGCCCCACACAGACCCTGCAGAGATACGTCAGAACCTTGTCAGTCAGCTCAACTCGCCTGTCCGTTGGACACAGAGCGTAATCAATATGATTAATGACGGAGCGGAAGAGTTTACCGAATGCGGTCCAGGTACAGTGCTTACAAATCTGATAAGCCGTATCCGCAAATCACTGTCATGAGCAGAATAGTAATCTGGCAGATATTCACACGTCTTTTCGGCAGCAATCAGCCTTGCGCCGGAATCCAGGACGGTACAATTGACCAGAATGGCTGCGGCAAGCTGAACTCATACACAAACGATGTATTGGGATATTTCAAGAGCCAGGGAGCCACACACCTCTGGTTTACAGGGCTTTTGGCCCACGCATCAAAAACAGATTATACGGAATACGGCATTCCTGCATCGCACGGCTCTACAGTCAAAGGGCAGGCAGGTTCACCGTATGCTGTCAGGGACTATTATGACATTGACCCGGATCTGGCAGTCTCAGTTCCGGACAGGGCAAAGGAATTGAATGCTCTGATACGGAGAGTCCATTCAAACGGACTCGGTTTCATAATGGATTTCGTTCCAAACCACGTTGCCAGAGAATATCATTCTGTAAATCTTCCGAAAGGCAGGACCGATCTGGGCGGGAACGATGACGCTGACGTTGCGTTCTCCACTATGAACAACTTCTACTACATCCCTGGGCAACAGCTCGGAGGGGCGCACGACTGGCAGGATTATGTCGAGTATCCGGCAAAAGCCACGGGCAATGACCGTTTCACCTCGCAGCCAAACGAATACGACTGGTATGAGACAGTCAAGCTGAACTACGGTATAAATTATACCAACGGAGCACGTGTTTTCGATCCAAGACCGGACACTTGGAACAAGATGACCGACATATTGCTGTTCTGGGCAGGGAAAGGCATTGACGGTTTCCGCTGCGATATGGCGGAAATGGTGCCGGTCGATTTCTGGCACTACGCCATAGCAAAGGTAAAGGAGAAATATCCTGACATGATTTTTATCGCCGAAATATATAATCCAGGATCATACCAGTCCTATACGGAATGGGGCGGATTTGATTATCTGTACGACAAAGTCGGATTATACGATACTCTTCGGGCGATAACTGTCGGACAAGACACGACAGCATCAATCACCCGTTGCTGGCAACAATACGGCCGGACTGCCGGCAGAATGTTGCACTTTCTGGAGAACCACGACGAGCAGCGCATAGCATCGGATTTCTTCGCAGGAGATGCTGCGAAAGGACGTCCGGGTATGATTGTATCAGCCTGCATGGACTCTTGTCCGGTGATGGTATATGCCGGGCAGGAAATTGGCGAGACCGGTATGGACCACGAAGGATTCAGCGGTACAGATGGTCGTAGCACCATATTTGACTATTGGAATCCTGACAAACTGGAGCGGTTGTATAACCACGGGAAAATTGACGGCTCACAACTTTCAGTGAACGAAAAGTCACTTCAGAAGTTCTACTCAACACTGCTGTCAATATGCAAAAATGAGAAAGCTATAACTGAAGGCAAGTTCTTCGATCTGATGTACATTAATCCCTCTTCAGAGTTCTTCGATGCCAACAGACGCTACGCATTCATACGATCATACGAAGATGAGCTCCTGCTTATCGTGGTAAACTTTGATGACAAGCCTGCATTGGACAGGATCATCATCCCGCAACACGCATTCGACTATCTCGGATTATCCAAAAAGGACAACTGCACATTCCGTGACCTGCTGTCCGGTGAGCAGTTCCGATGGAGCCTGTATCCGGACAGTCCTGTCAGACTGAGGATACCGGGCCACAGCGGAATAATCTTGAAAATAAGCGGGGACTGATCAGAACGAATACTTCGTAACCAGCATCACGCGATTATTCTTTACATTATAAGTATCGGATACCGTTCCGTTGCTGTTAATGGTATTGCCATAATCCACAGCTGTCATCTCGTATTCCAATCCGAACGAGAAATTACCGGCAAAGAACTCTATCTGGGGACAAACCCTGTATATAAGGTCAATGTTCCTCTCGTTGCCGCTATACACCCAAAGGAGCTCGTTCGGATTCACCAAATCCTTGTCAGCACCGAGGTTTTTCATAAAACCGCCGAACAGGCCCACTTTCCATTGCCTGCCATACTGCACGAAAACCCACGAGGATGTAGCTTTCAGCGGAGCATACTCATATGAGCCGTCAGCATTGACAGCTGACACACCATACCCGGATGCCAAATTCAGGTGTGACATATTGTATCCGTACAGAGTCTTGGCCCTCACATTGAAACGCCCCTTATTGTAACCGACCTGAAGCATAGCAGACCAGCATGTGACGTGTTCGTCCACCTTGTGGTCCAAAGCATCTGTTTTACGCGGTTTCAAATACTCCCAATCAAATCCGCCCTCAACTGTAAAACCTTTTTTCGTGTAGTTCAATCCTGCCCACAACTCAGGCACACCGCAATTGCGCTGGTAAATATTGGACATACCCTCCGGACCCGTTGACTTGCCGGATACATACTGGTATATTGCCGCACCGGTCAATGTCAGATACTTGTTCTCGCCGAAGCGGTGGTCATAGCGGAGCATCGGGCTACGGTTCAGTGCATTGAATGGCGAACCGACTGCTATATTGATGGTTCCCGGCATCATATCAGTACACATAGGGTGACCGGTCTGACCGAACAGCACGATATTCCTGTCCCACTCGAATTTGATATATCCCTGTCTGAGGAAAAACAGCATTCCCGCCGATGAGAAATCAGCCTCAACCAAGGCAGAGGCATTCGCACCAAGTATCTGGGGGCCATTCAGAATTACTCCAAGCCTGGAATTGATGGCCATCATGGACATATTGAACTGCGCATTCAAGTCCTCACCCTTGTCATTATAAGCAACATCCTTCGGGAAGAAATTCAGAAGACCGTCGTTAGCCAGGAAGTTCTGTCTGTCCTGCCAATACATCTGATTGGTTACGAAACCGTACAGGGACACCTCGGCTTTCTTATCCGCAGCAGATAAGGACAAGAGCGATACGCAACACAAAGCCAACAGTAAAAACCTTTTCATAACTATATGTATTATCCGAACACTTTTCTAAACAGCTCACAGTACTCACAATGGGCATCAGTATTTGCCAAATCCTTCAGTGCATCTCCCAAGCCCTGATAATACCAGGCATAGTCCAACTTCCCGTTGGGCGCGTGGAAACGGTTCCACAGTTCCTCCCTTATCTGACGATAGTCATGGGCTATGGCACGCATATTCGACAGTTTGTCACCCATAGCGACTATTTTGGCATCACGTGATGATGCAGCGAGACGTTTCAGGGACGACTCCCTGCGCATACGCCAGCTCTCCGTCTCTGTCAGTCCCTCCACCATCTCGGTTGTCTCGGCATCGACCAGTTTCGCTATACGCTCACCGAATTCCGCCCGGACCTGATCCACAGTTACATCTGTATCCTCTACAGTGTCGTGAAGAGCCGCCGCGGCCAGCAGTTCCGGGTCATTGGTTATCGTAGCTACTATTTCCATAGCCTCGAGCACGTGAATCACATACGGGAAACCTTTTCCCCGGCGTTCCGTATTTGCATGAGCGTCAACAGCGAACTTTATTGCCTTATCAACAAGTTCAGTATTAAGATAAGCATTTCCCATAAGTGTGTATGTTTGTTATTTAAATTCGTCCCAGCTCTTGATTGGTATCTCATTGACACTCGTCGTACAGAATGCATTGATAAACGCACTCGCCAGACGGGCGTTGGTTATCAGCGGGATATTCAGGTCAATGGCAGCACGACGTATCTTGTAACCGTTGGACAACTCGTGCTGGGTCAGGTTCTTCGGTATATTTACAACCATATCAATCTCTTTGCGGTGCAGCATATCCAACGCCTGCGGCTGCATACCCTCCTCGCTCGGCCAGTAAACCTGCGTGCAGGCTACGCCATTCTCATTCAGGAATTTTGCCGTACCTCCTGTAGCATATATGTTATAGCCCTTCTGTCCCAGCAGACGTGCCGCATCGAGCATTTCAATCTTCTGCTTGGCTGTTCCCGTCGATAGAAGGATATTCTTTTCCGGAATACGCTGGCCGACTGACAGCATTGACTCAAGTATCGCATAGCGTGAGTCATCGCCAAGACAGCCCACCTCACCTGTAGATGCCATATCGACACCAAGAACAGGATCGGCCTTCTGCAGGCGGTTGAACGAGAACTGGCTGGCCTTGATACCTACATAGTCTATATCGAACAGGCTCTTTTCCGGAATCTCGAAAGGCACGCCCAGCATCACCTTTGTTGCCAGTTCTATCAGATTTATCTTCAGTACCTTACTTACGAACGGGAAACTGCGCGATGCACGCAGGTTACACTCTATGACCTTGATGTCATTCTCCCTGGCCAGATACTGGATATTGAAAGGTCCGCTGATATGAAGTTCCTTGGCAATCTGACGGCTTATGCGCTTGATACGTTTCACGGTCTCCACATAGAGTTTCTGAGGAGGGAACTGAATGGTGGCATCACCAGAGTGAACACCGGCGAACTCAATATGTTCGCTAATGGCATACGCGATAATCTCACCGTCGCGTGCCACAGCATCCATCTCAACCTCCTTGGCCTGCTCTATGAAACGGCTCACAACCACAGGGTGCTGCTTCGACACATCAGCCGCAAGCTGAAGGAAACGTTCCAGCTCATCCTGATTGCTGCACACATTCATCGCAGCACCTGAAAGTACGTACGACGGACGGACAAGAACCGGGAACCCGACTTTCTCTATAAACCTGCCTATCTCCTTCATGGATGTCAGCTCGCTCCATTCCGGCTGGTCAACACCTATCCGGTCAAGCATTGCCGAGAACTTCTCACGGTCCTCCGCATTGTCAATATTCCTGGCAGATGTACCGAGAATCGGAACACTCATTCCATCCAGACGCATAGCCAGATTATTCGGTATCTGACCGCCGGTAGATACGATTACGCCATACGGATTCTCCAGTTCAAGCACATCCATCACGCGCTCGAAAGTCAGTTCATCAAAGTACAGTCTGTCGCAGACATCGTAATCCGTACTTACCGTCTCCGGATTGCAGTTGATCATTATATTACGATATCCCTCCTTCCGGATGGTATTAAGCGCCTGTACACCGCACCAGTCAAACTCTACAGACGAGCCTATACGATACGCACCCGAGCCAATTACGGCAATTGACTTCTTGTCAGAGTAGAAAGGTATGTCGTGCGCAGAGCCATTGTATGTCATATACAGGTAATTGGCCTGGGCCTGATACTCTCCACCCAGTGTATCTATCTGCTTTACGTACGGCACTATGCCCAACTGCTTTCTGCGGTTACGTACTGCTAGCAGACCTTTGTCAACACCCAGACTCTTCTCTGCACCCACCGCACGTGATATCTGGAAGTCCGAGAACCCTGCACGTTTTGCCATAAGCATCATATCGGCATCCAAGGCATCCACACCCTTGATTTTATGCAATTTGACCGATATGTCGGTAATCTGTTTCAGACTGTTGAGGAACCACTTGTCAATCTTTGTAAGTTCCCATATACGGTCAATGGAATATCCTTCCTGCAGAGCCTGGCTGATTGCAAACAGACGCTTGTCCGTAGGTTCCTTCAAAGCCTTGTCCAGATCCGGGAATTTGATTTCCTTGTTCTCTACAAAACCGTGCATGCCCTGACCAATCATTCGAATACCCTTCTGGATAACCTCACCGAATGAACGTCCGATGGACATCACTTCGCCGACGGATTTCATGCTGGAACCAATCTCCCTATCTACACCGTGGAATTTTGACAGATCCCAACGAGGCATCTTGCAGACAATATAATCAACAGACGGTTCAAAGAAATCAACAGTCTGCTTTGTAATTGAATTCTTCAATTCATATAGATTATATCCCAGACCAAGTTTGCAGGCCACAAACGCCAGAGGATAACCTGTAGCCTTCGAAGCAAGCGCCGACGAACGGCTCAGACGAGCGTTCACCTCAATTACACGGTATTCCTCAGACTGAGGATCAAACGCGAACTGGATATTGCACTCGCCCACTATTCCTACGTGGCGTGCCACACGTATTGTAAGTTCCTCCAGTTTCTGAACCTCGTGCTGTGTAAGTGTCTGCGTAGGAGCAATCACTATACTCTCACCGGTATGGATGCCAAGCGGATCGAAGTTCTCCATTGAACAGACAATTATACAGTTATCATTCCTGTCACGCACGCACTCGAACTCAATTTCCTTCCATCCCTTCAGACTTTTCTCAACAAGTATCTGAGGCGAGAATGAAAAAGACTTCTCTGCAAGTTTATTCAGTTCATCCTCATTGTCACAGAAGCCTGAGCCAAGTCCACCAAGTGCGTATGCAGAGCGGATGATTACCGGATACCCCAGTTCTCTGGCAGCTGCCCTGGCATCTTCCATTGACTCAACGGCATGGCTCTTTATCGTCTGGACTCCGATTTCATCAAGTTTCTCAATAAAAAGCTCACGGTCTTCGGTATCCATAATGGCCTGAACCTGCGTGCCAAGTACCTTGACACCATATTTCTCAAACACGCCCTGCTGATAGAGAGATACGCCACAGTTAAGTGCAGTCTGACCGCCAAACGCCAGAAGAACAGCATCAGGACGTTCCTTGGCTATCACCTTCTCAACAAAGAACGGCGTAACCGGCAGGAAATAGACCTTGTCAGCCACACCCTCGCTTGTCTGTACTGTAGCGATATTCGGATTAATCAGAATTGTCTCAATCTTCTCTTCCTTCAAGGCCTTCAGCGCCTGCGAACCGGAATAGTCAAACTCACCGGCCTCGCCGATTTTGAGTGCGCCCGAACCGAGAAGCAGCACTTTCTTATATTTCTTCATTGCCATAATTCAAAAACCTTAATTGCCGTACTACAAGATTATAACTTCGCGACAAAATCTTTATAAATGAACCGTGTGTCAGTATCTATCATATCCGATTCG
Organism: Bacteroidaceae bacterium; assembly: GCA_045600825.1. Classification (GTDB taxonomy): domain Bacteria; phylum Bacteroidota; class Bacteroidia; order Bacteroidales; family Bacteroidaceae; genus Colenecus. The sequence continues at coordinate 27,190 of JAZRYP010000036.1, read as the reverse complement.
GAATGGAACATCACGCCGACCCAGGGCTTGCGTGTGTTGTATATGCCCTCTACTGAACCGTCATTCAGATTCTTCAGATAGACCTTCCAGTTACCTACCACAGAATCCTCGCGCAAGGCGTAATTGTGATTCTGGGTAGTAATAAAGCACCGGTCAGTGCCGGCCAGTCTGACAGGCTGGTTATGTGTATGATGACCAAACTTCAGTTTATAGGTATCCATACCACCGGCAAGTCCCAGCAACAGACATCCCATACCTACGCCAATTACAGGCTTGTCAGACTTTTTCATAAATTTCTGGATATTGGCCACAGCCTCACTGCAATAGCTCGGATTGCCCGGGCCTTCGGAAAGTACCACGCCATCGCACTCGATTCCTGAATAATCCGTGTTCCAAGGTACACGCACCACAGTCAGTCCCTCATTGATCAGACAACGTATCATACCGGCACGCACACCATAATCCACCAGTACCACGGTCTTGTCAGCGCCTGCGTTATATGTGACAGGCTTCTTGCAGGATACATCCGCCAGCATATTGCCGAAGGCGAATTCCGCAGGTTTCGTCTTTCCTTCAAACAGAATCCTGGCAGTCATACTGCCGTGCTCACGTATATGCTTCGCAAGCTCACGGGTATCAACGCCCTTCATTCCGGTAATTTTCTCGCGCTTCATCCAGTCTTCCAGAGATTCGGCTGCATTCCAGTGACTGTAGAACTTACTGTATTCGCTTACAATCAGGGCATGAGCCTGAATATGACCACTGTCAGCATTGACAGTCAGTCCGTACTCATCCGTCCCTATTGGCTGGACGCCATAGTTGCCGATTACAGGATAAGTCATCACCAGCAACTGACCTTTTGAAGAAGGATCGGTAAGCAGTTCCGGATAACCGGTCATAGCTGTATTGAACACGAGTTCTCCGCTTACAGGCTGCTCATAGCCGAAGGACTCTCCCTTAAAGCATGTGCCATCGGCCAAAACAAGTGATACCGTCATTATTTATAGTTTTTTTCGTAATAATCAATAAATGCCTTATTCACAAGAAGCGTCCCGCCAGGAGTCGGGAAATCGCCGCTGAAATACCAGTCGCCCAAATGATTCGGGCAAGCCTTGTGCAGTCCGTCGAGTGTCTGATATACAATTTTAATCTCAGCCTTGCATCCTGCAGGTGTCAGCAATTCCACAATCTTGGCGGATATCTCCTCCGCCGTGAACTGGTCGTAAATCTGTTTGACACAGTTCACTCTCTCTGAAGCAGGCTTGGACAACTGCTCACGGCATTTGCAATATACATCAGTCACAAAACTCCACATTCCGCGTTCCTGAAGCAGTTCCAGTGCCGCCTTGAAGGCAATGAAATGATCCATACTGGACATATCAATGCCATAATAATCCGGATAGCGCACCTGAGGCGATGATGATACTATTACAATACGCTTCGGGCACAGACGGTCCAGAATACTGATAATGCTCTCACGCAATGTCGTACCGCGTACGATGCTGTCGTCTATCACGACCAGATTGTCAATGCCAGGCTCAATGGTTCCGTACGTAATGTCATACACGTGCTGTGCCAGAGCGTTGCGGCTGTCACCGGCTGTAATGAAAGTTCTCAATTTGATATCTTTCCACGCCACCTTCTCATTGCGTACACGGCGCGAGAGTATGCGCGCCATATCATCGTCGGAAGGATTGGGGCCCAAAGCCCTTATCTGCTCAAGTTTCTGGGAGTTAAGATACTCCTCGAATCCCTGCACCAGTCCGAACGATGCCACCTCTGCAGTATTCGGGATAAATGAGAATACCGTATGATCCACATCGCCATCGATAGCCTCCAGTACCGGCTTTACCAGCTGACGGCCCAGTTCCTTACGTTCACGGTAAATATCAATATCGTTGCCACGGCTGAAATATACACGTTCAAACGAGCAGGACAGGTTTGCTTTCGGCTCCAGAATCTGCTCCAGCCTCATCTTGCCGTTCTTGGTTATTATCAAAGCCTGACCAGGCTCCAGTTCGTGAATCCTGTCAGCGGATATATTCAGTGCATTCTGAAGAGCCGGGCGTTCCGAAGTCAACGCTACGATGTCCCCATCGCTATACCAGAAAGCAGTTCGGATACCCCAGGGATCACGTATCACGAACGATTCCCCACTTCCCGTCACACCGCCTACCACATAGCCGCCGTCCCAGATCGGGGCAGAAGTACGCAGCACGTTGGCAATGTCAATGTTCTCCTCAATATAGCGTGTAATATCAAGTCCCTTAAGACCATTCTCCTCAGCAATCTTGAACACGCGTTCCACCTCACGGTCCAGACGATGTCCGACCTGCTCGAGCATGAAATATGTTGACTGGTAATTTCTCGGATGCTGTCCGTGGGAGATTATTTCCTGAAACACCTCATCGGCATTTGTAATGGTGAAATTACCGCATATAGCCAGATTCTTTGCCCGCCAGTTATTGCGACGCAGGAACGGATGCACTTCCGATATGCTCTTTGTTCCACCAGCCGAATAGCGCAGATGCCCCAGATACAGATCGCCTATATACGGACAATTCCTGGCAATGAACTTCTCGTCCGACATCTGCTCCCTTGTGAACTTGGAGTATTTGCCGGCAAGTCCGTCAAAAATCTCGTTAATGGCCCCGGAGCCTAGAGCACGGTCCCTGTACATATATTCCTCTCCCGGGTTCGCCGTCAGTCTGACCGCAGCAAAACCCGCGCCCTCCTGTCCACGGTTTTTCTGTTTTTCCATCATCAGGTAAAGGCGATGAAGGCCGTACATGATATCGCCGTATTTCTTACGGTAATAAGCCGGCTTCTTCAGCAGTCTCATCATTACAATTCCGCACTCATGATGCAAAGGTTCCATTTTCCACAAATCAATTAAAGGACCGTAATACTACAAAAAAAGAGAGTAGCAACAGGCGCACACTCTCTTTTCAAAACTGCCGGCAAACCACCATTGCCATCAGCACGAGAGACGAAGGCCATCGGCCAACTATGTCTGTTATGACTATTCCCATTTTTCATACCGCAAAAATACTCAAAAATCGCCGCATATTCCAGCCTGCCGAAAATTTATTTTTCAACATTCTGTCACCTGCAATCCAATAAACTTCCCCGTACTTTTCTGCAAGTTCATATTTACTTAAAGGGCTCTGCTCCGAAACTCCTGCGCAGCACATCATCATTCCCAGATAAAATTTCACGATTTTGTCTTGGCTGGGGTGAAGTTCGTGCCTAGCTTTACCTCCGATATCGGGAAAATGCATATACCTACGAAAAAGAAGAAAGAACGTGAGAATTCACAAAGTGATGAATTGAAGGAGATTGACAATGACAGGGAAAGGTTCTTCTTTGATATCGGCACGCCGACATCCTTCAATTTTCAGTACTTACGATAAGTTATATAAACCTTCTACATATAGTAAGCCCATCTCTGATGTCTTTTGAACAAAAATAAATTTGAGCCGAAGGCGGGACTCGAACCCGCGCAAGCAAGCTTGCGCTTTGCATCTTTTTAGTTTGCTCACGCAAACAAGCGGCTGCGCCGCGTGTAGGTCGCGGTTTCGAGTGGAAAGTGTATTTGGGATTTTTGAGCCGAAGGCGGGACTCGAACCCGCGACCTACGCATTACGAATGCGTTGCTCTACCAACTGAGCTATTTCGGCTTTTTGCGATTGCGGCGCAAAGGTAGTAAAATTTGGTTTATTATTCCAAAAAAACGCCTGGTGTTATATAATCACATTCAGGAAGCCTTGCCGAGAAGACGTTTTGCTGCCAGTACGGCCTCGTTTGCATCGGCAGTATAGGCGTCGGCACCGACCTCTGCGGCAAACTCTGCATTGACAGGAGCGCCGCCTACCATAATCTTGATTTTATCACGCAGACCGGCATCCTTAACTGCCGCGACCACATCTTTCATATATCCCATCGTAGTTGTCAGGAGAGCTGACAGCACTAGTATATCTGCATTGTGCTCCTGTACGGCAGCCACGAATTTGTCTGCAGAAATATCTATGCCAAGATTGACGACCTCGAAACCTGAGCCTTCAAACATTGACGCCACCAGATTCTTGCCTATATCGTGCAAATCACCTTTAACGGTTCCGATCACGACAGTTCCGTACGAGACACTGGTATCACCCTTCAGCAGAGGCTTCAAGATATCCAGACAGCCCTTCATTGCACGCGCAGACATCAGCAGGTTAGGGACGAACGCCTGTCCTGCACCGAAACGGGCACCAATTATCTCCATGCCCTTTATCAGATAGACGCTTATTATTTCCTGCGGGGCTACGCCGGCAGACACAGCCTCATTCACAAGAGCCGTGGCATTAGGCAGATTCCCGGCTACAATCGCATCTGTAAGCTTATCAAGTTCCATATTCATCAATTTGTTTTGGAGCAAAGTTAGTTGTTTTCGCCAAAAAAGACTAATTTCGCGGATAAGACTTACAAAAGTGTCGTCTCAATGACACTCGATTACTAACCGCTAAATTGAAACAATGAAGAGATTCCTTGTTTGTTTTGTGTTGTACATTGTGATGGCTATGCCAGCTATAGCACAGAACACCCACACTATAAAAGGACAGGCTATTGATCTGGAAAATGGTGAATCCATACCGCTGGCAGCCGTCCAGATATTGTCCTTGCCGGACAGCACACAGATAAAGGGAGTCGTTACGGACGATGACGGACGGTTCAGCATAGACGGCATCGGCAACGGCAAGTTCCTGGTCAGGATATCATTCGTAGGATATAAGACAAAACATACCCCACTGAATCTCGACTCCAAGTCTGGGGCCAGCGTAAATCTCAGTCAGATAAAGGTGAATCCGGACACCCAGTTGCTGGAGGAAGCCGTTATCACAGCCGAGGTTCCGAAAGTCCAAGCCGTTGAAGACACTCTGGTATTCAACAGCGCGGCATACCGTGTGGCAGAGGGAGCCAGCATTCAGGAACTGATAAAGAAGCTTCCCGGTGTGGAGATTGACGATGACGGAAGTATGACTGTCAACGGTAAGGCCGTCACACAGATTCTGATAAACGGCAAGGAATATATGAGCGATGACCTTGAGACACTTCTGAAAAACCTGCCCGCAAATATGGTTGACCGTCTCAAGACATACGAGAGGAAGAGCGATCTGGCACGTATAACAGGCATTGACGACGGAGAGGAGCAGACCGTGTTCGACCTCCAGATAAAGAAGGAGATGCTTGGCGGACTCATCAGCAATATAGATTTGGCCTACGGTACCTCCAATCTCTACAACGGCAGAGCGACAGTCAACCGCTTTACGGATGTGAATCAGCTTCAGATCTTCGCCAATGCGAACAACGTCATAGACCAGGGAGTAGGCAACGGCGGACGTCAATGGGGCAACAACAGGGGCATCAACACACGCCAGGACCTGTTCGGAACCTACAGCTACCGTACAGACAAACTGGAGTTCAACAGCAACATAGGTGTCAGCCATAACGAGAATGACTCGCGTCAGGCAAGCTCATCGGAATATTTTTATGGTGCGAACAGCACATTCTCAAACAGTTCCAACAACAATCTGAATGGAAGTACGTCATTCCGTGCAAACTTCTATGTCGAATGGAAACCGGACACTATGACCAACATCATTTTCCGTCCGAACTTCAACATCTCCAAATCCGATGGCAACTCAACCAGTCAGTCAGCGACATTCAGCGGAGATCCGTATCAGTTTATGACAGACCCGCTCGCAGAGATGGACAGGTACATTGGAACAGACAAGGATTCCATATTCACAAACAGGAACGTAGGACGAACTGGCAGCAACGGCAACAATCTGAACGGAAGTTTCAATCTGCAGGGCAACCGCAAGCTGAACGACAAGGGACGCAACATCACATTCCGTGCAAACGGCAACATCAGCAACAACGGCAATGAGAGCCGCTCTCTCAATGTTACTGACTATTTCCGTTTCAAGGACATACACGGTAACGACTCCATCAATGTCAGAAACCGCATAACCAAGACACCGAGCGACAATTGGAACTACAGCGTACAGCTGCTTTACACAGAACCTATTCTAAAGAATGTATTCTGGCAGACCAGCTATCGTTTCAACCACAGTGTAAACACCAGCGACCGTCAGACGTATGCATTTGACGATATGCCACAGTTCATAGATTCCATTCCTGACAACTGGGAGGATTACCGCGACATGAGCCTCAGCAAATATGCGAAATACACCACTCTGAGGCACGAGATCCAGACCAGTCTGCGATGGGTGAGCGAGAAGTTCAATATGAACGCAGGCATCAGGGTACAGCCTTATACCACACATCTTGAATATACTCAGGGCGACAGCTATGATCTGACGAAGCAATTGACGAACATCTATCCGACCTTCGATTTCAGATACAATTTCACCAAGCAGAAATATCTCAGGCTACGCTACAACGGTTCCACATCGCAGCCGTCCATGACCGATCTTCTGCCTATCACGGATAATACCAATCCATTGTACATCACGATGGGTAATCCGGATCTGCAGCCGTCATTCACGAACAGCGCCAACTTCGAGTACCGTGCATTCAACTCGGACAAGCAGAACGGATTCATAACCCGTGGCAATTTCAGCGCTACAAGCAACAGCATCAGCAACCGCGTGGCATACAACGAAGAGACTGGAGGATCAGTGACAAGACCGGAGAATATCAACGGCAACTGGAACGCATTCGCAATGATAGGCGGCAACATCGCATTGAAAGACACGCGCTACACCTTCAGCCTTTATTGCAATGCAAATTACTCAAACCAGGTAGGCTACCTGTACCAGAACCAGCAGACTTTCGAGAGTACCACAAAGACATTCTCGCCGAGCACAAACCTGAACGCGGCTTTCCGCGATGACAAGCTGGAGATCACTGTAAGCGGAAACGTACGCTGGAACCACTCGCGCAATGATATCAGGACCAGCGGTAATATGGATACGTGGAACTATTCCATAGGCCCGAGCGGCAACGTCACCCTGCCTTGGGACATCCGCGTATATGCCGACCTGCTCATCAGCAGCCGCCGAGGTTACAGCGACGCCTCGTTCAACACAGATGAGTTTATATGGAATATGCAGATATCCAAGAGTTTCCTCCGCAATAAGGCCGCAATGATATCTGTTCAGGCGTTTGACATACTCGGACAGCGCAAGAACTACTCACGCAACATATCGGCATCGAGCAGGAACGATACGCAATACAATGCCATAAACCAATATCTTATGGTGCACTTCGTATATCGTTTGAATATGTTCAACGGCAAGATGGTTGACGAGGAAGATGAGGAACTGCAGAACAGCAATCCCAACAGCAGGAACCGCCGTAACCGCAGATACTGATATCACCCGTTGAGGCGGACCCTGAGAGTACGTTCTATCAGCTGATGCAGCGACACAAGTGCATCACGGTCGGGGGCTCCGAACACAATTACAGCCAGAATACCTGATTTCACTTCCTGTGTTATCAGGCGCATTGGCATATCGTTTTCCATATAGGCATCGAATCCCCAGGCAGTCTTGCCATTGAATTTCAGTCTGGCAATGGGATTAAAGCCTTCCGGGTCATCGTCGCTGAAGCCTACGGTATCGACATAATTGGCAAAGGCCTGATCCTGTGCAGTCTCCCCCTCTGGCATTGCGCCGATACTGATTTCTATGAAGCTACCGTCAGCACGCGATGCCTCGATGACAGTTTCCTCCTCACCAAGTCCGTTATGCTGTAATCTTTTGGAGCACTTCCAGTCATCACCTATATTAAATGCAATCTCCATACTCATTTTCTGTTTCTTCCAGATTTAACAATCATCAGGGCTATGTCACGGTTGAAATCCTTCAAAGAGTTAAGCTGTTCAAGCGTGATATGCATTCTGTAGCGCCAGTAGTTGCGCGGATTGGACGGGAGGTTGATTCTCTCATCCTCAGGTCTGTCACTGCGCACATCGGCATCCATAGCTGTCCAGTCCTGCAGAGGCAGTATCACGAGCATTGACGGGGACTCAAGATGACGTATCACAATCTGTCTGACAAGTCCTGGAGTTGCCTCCGAAGGAGCATCGCCCTCAAACCCCAGCATTCCATTATAGTAGCGGTTCCGGGCTGCTGTGTCCATTTCCGTATTCCACCACATTCTCAATGATGACATGTCGTGCGATGATGTGGAGCATACACTCAGATACGGATAGTTTGCAGGATTGCCCCATTCCACGCCATATTCCTTAGGCATACGCTGCATCTCGAATGACAATATGCTCTGTCCGTGCATCACCTCCGGCACACACGCCGGAATCATACCCAGATCCTCGCCACAGGCCAGCATTCCGGTAGCCGACAACAGCTCAGGTAATTTCATAAGTGCGCAACGCTTCCAGAAATCGTTATGACGATGGTAGAAAAAGTCCTCGCACATTCCTTCATATATGGCCCGATGACCGTCATCCAACATTCCCAGCACAGCTTTATCCGGGATAATACGCGGATGCCAGCAGCCATGCATACGCGGATCCTCTATGAAAAGTCCGTCAAACGGCAGTCCGGCCGCTTCTATCCCGGCAGAACTGTACGGCATGGCCGGATTGAAATGTCCCATTGCACCTGATGAATACTGTGAAGGAATTTCCCAGATACGGAACCAGCCAAGTATATGGTCTATACGGAACGCGCTGAAATACTCCGCCATCTTTCTCAGGCGGGCCTTCCACCATGCATAGCCATCCTTGGCCATCTCATCCCAATTGTATGTAGGGAATCCCCAGTTCTGTCCCTCATCGGAGAAAAAATCAGGTGGTGCCCCTGTCTGCGAGTCAAGATTGAACAGTTCAGGATGATTATGAGCCTCCACACTGTCACGGCTCACTCCTATTGGCAGGTCGCCCTTCAATGCCACACCTTTTCGCGCAGCATACGCACAGGCCTTCGACAGCTGCGCATCCAGATGATACTGCTGCCAACGGTAATATGCCGAACTGTCCGAGCCGTCACGCCTGGCACAGAATTCAGAATACTCATCAATCCAGAAAACATTACGCTTATAGAACCTCTTGTATGCCGTAGAAGCCATCTCCGCCGCACCGCATTCAGAGAAGCGAGCCCTCATCAGCCTGTCCTTGGCATTGTTCACACGTTCATAATCAATCTGACGGAGCGAGTTCAGTTCCTTCTGCAGAGCCTTGTCCTCACGGCTCAGACGTATGCCCATCGCCTGCAGGTTGGCATATTGCGGATGAAGCGCAAACGATGAGACCGGATTGTACGGATAGGAGTCCAGCCACGTATGTGTACGTGTTGTGTCGTTTATCGGCAATATCTGTATGATGCTCTGTCCTGTAGCTACAGCCCAGTCAACCAGCAGAGGTATGTCATTGAACTCACCTACGCCGAAATCATTCTTACTGCGCAGCGAGAACACCGGTATCGCCACACCGGCACCACGGAATCCGGGAGTATCAAAGGCCGTGAACCTGTGTTCCCTCGGGAACTGGCACCCGCTGACAGGACAGTCTATCCACCTGTCACGGATTTCAGGGGCAGCCGCAGAACTGTGATGTCTCCACTCCGTACGCACAATCAGCCCATCACGTTCCACTATATATGTATAGTCCGCGAGCAATGACTTGGTGGCGTTCTCCAAAGTAACGCACCATATACCGTCATTGCAATAACTCATAGGATACTTCCTGTCCGCCGCAACAAGCAGCAGATTCTCACCCCATACGGTATGATACTCTATTGAAAACGTTACTCCCATAAATTACAGCAAATATACAGTGAAATACGCATACCGTTTCGTCAAAAGTACATAAATTTGCACGGTATTTGACATCACTAAAACAGGAAATGGCAGAAGTTGCAGTGATTACCGGAGCTTCATCCGGTTTCGGGAAAGCGACAGCGGAGCTTCTCGCTGGAAAAGGCTACAAGGTTTATGGCATTGCGCGCCGTCAAATCAGTCACAACAAGATTGCATACAGGCAGGGCGATGTGCGTGATTTCGAAGCTGTCAGGGAAATAATCAGGAAAATATTTGAAGAAGAAGGCCATATTGACGTACTGATAAACAACGCCGGTATGGGAATAGGAGGCTCGCTTGAGCTTGCCACCACCGAGGAGATAGACCTTCAGATGAGCACCAACTTCAACGGGTGCGTGAATATGTGCCGCGCCACTCTTCCCTATATGAGAGCAGCACGTAAGGGTAAGATAATAAATCTCAGTTCCATCGGCGGACTGATGGGACTGCCCTACCAGGGCTACTACTCCGCATCAAAATTCGCCATTGAGGGGTTTTCGGAAGCACTCAGCGCCGAGGTGAAGCGTTTCGGCATCAGCGTATCAATAGTCGAGCCCGGCGATTTCGCCACTAATTTTACTGCCACACGCAGGAATTCCGAGGCATCGCTTAACGATTCTGACTACGGTCCTGTATTCAGGAGAAGCCTCAGCATAATTGAGGACGAGGAAAACGGAGGGCTCAAACCGGAAGTACTCGCACAGAGAATCGTGAAGATAGTTGGATGTCGCAAACCGAGGCTGCATTATGTCGTGGCTAATTTTGAGCAGAGGCTGTCGGTACTGCTCAAACGGATATTGCCGGGAGGACTGTTCGTAAACATTCTGAGGGACTATTACAAATCATAGAATCAATCACTTAACCACTTATATTGAAAAATGAAAAGAAGAATCGCCACCAGTCTTATCGCTTTTGTAACGATGATGCCGGTTTTTGCCGGAGGTGCTGACATCGCCATCCAGCCACGTCTGGAAGGAGCATATAACAGCATCTTCAACAATCTTGAGAAAGACAGTGAATTCGGACTCGGTATGACAGCATTATATGCCACTATTGACGGGAGCATCACCGACAACCTTTCCTATTACGGCCAGTTCCGTTTTCTCTCAAGTATGCCGAAATATCTGTACAATTATGAATATCCGTGCATTAACGGCACCTGGGTCAATATGGCTTATCTTTCATATAACCGCGACTTCTGGGGTATAGACCTTGGAAAAGTGATGCTCAATTACGGAGGAATCATAAACGAGTACGACGATGTTGACTGCTACTCAGAGCTTGTCCCGTTTGCGTGGTCATATTTCAACTCTTACCAATATGGTCTGACATTCCGCCTGACACCGTGGGAGAATCACTCTTTCGAGGCACAGTTCACGACATCTCCTTCGCTGGACAGTTTCAAGGATATGATGTTCGCTTATAGCCTCTGCTGGCGTGGTGAAATGGGACGTTACAGCACAGTCTGGGCTATCAACAACGCCAAAGGCTATGTCTATGAAGGTGATGGTGAGGAAGAAGACTGGGAAGAGTTTGAAGGCGCTCTTGAGAAAGAGAACACAATCAGCATCGGTCTTGGAAACAAATACGAGATAAACGACCGTTGGAACATTGAACTGGATGCATTCGTCCATCTGTTTGGCTGCAAATTTGATAATTTCGAGTATTCCGACTTTGAGCTGACCGGTGCATTCAATGCTACAGACAACCTCTGCCTGAAAGCACAGGTTGGACTCAAGAGCCTGAAAAAAATGTCCGTCGGTGCTGTAGTTGAGTTCTATCCGATTGAGAAGCTGCGTCTGCATGCCGCATTCAACTACTGCAATGCCGATGAGGATTTTGCACTAATCAACAAATTCTATTACGACAAGCCTTGCTCAGCCAGCATCGGCGTAACATACACATTCGATTTCCATCTGGGAAAATAATACAGGCGGATTCAGATGAATCTTGAAAATTTAGGGCTGTGGGGACTGTTCTGGGGAACATTTCTCTCAGCCACTGTTTTTCCCTTCAGTTCCGATGCGCTTTTCATCGGAGCGCTTGCCGCAATAGGACGTCCTACAGCCTGCATAATCGTTGCATCGGCCGGCAACTGGCTAGGCGGAATAGTCACATATTATATGGGACGTCTAGGCAAGCTGGAATGGATAGAGAAATACTTCAAGGTAAGTCCGGAGAAACTGCAGAAGCAGCAGACATATATCAACAGATACGGGGTATGGCTGGCACTTGTCAGCTGGGTACCGTTTATCGGCGACATACTGGCTTTGGCTCTCGGGTTCTACAGAGCCAATCCAACCTGGACGATTCTGCTGCTCCTTGTAGGAAAAGCCGGACGTTTCGTCTGTTGGGCCATATTGATAGGAGCTCTGTCCTGAGCCGTTCCGTTATTTCAACGCAACAGAAAGTATAGTTGCAGTGCTGTCGAAGGATATGCCCGTCGGCTGAAACTTGTCCATCTTGCCGGCCAGGCCCGGTATCTGCGACAGATGAACCGTCACCAGATTATTATCCAATGTCACCTTACCCGCAATCTGTTCCCTGTATTTCCCCAAAAACGACGAGATAGCCATATTCATTATTGCACCGCCATCCGCGGAATACTCCAGTCTCAGATTATCGCCATTTATGCCGAGGACTTTTACAGCCACACCAACATCCTTGGTCATACCCATCACCTTCAATGGGTAGCAAACGCGGACAGTATCGTCAGACACCTGCTCAAGACTAAGCCTGACACCAGTCTTGGCCTGCAGGAGATTCTCCAGTTCAGAATATTGCAGTTGTATATCCATCAGTTTATGATTTAGCCTTTTCTCCGCCGAATCCCATCACGTACGTTCCCTTTTTCTCTCCAAGATCAACATAGCCGAAATTCGTCTCAAACTTATTCATATTGTCCTGTAGAGCCATCAGCAGACGCTTTGCGTTCTCTGGTGTCATCACAATCCTGTTACTTACCAAAGCCTTGGGCGCACCTGGCAATATGGTAGCGAAATCAAGAATAAACTCACTGCGTGAATGTGATATTATCGCCAGATTTGAATAGCTGCCACACGCCACATCCTGCTTCACGTCAATCTGAAGCTGTCCCTTATTACCCTCATTATTCTCCATATCGCAAAAGCTGATTCTAAATTTCTGTTGTTGAACTTTGTCTGATATCACCGGCATTCGGGCCAAGCAGCAAGCTTATCCTGCCATGCTCCAGCACCCAGTCGTGTTCCGCCTCACTCCAATATTTCAACTGCTCCACAGGGACAGTCAAAGTCACAGTCCTGGTCTCACCCGCATCCAATGGCACACGCTTGAACGCCTTCAACTCCTTATATGGCCACACTACCGTAGCTTCATTACGATGTACATACAGCTGCGCAACCTCATCGGCTGCGACATCACCGGTATTCTTCAATGTGAACGTCACGTTTATACAGTCCCCGCCATTACTTCTGGATTTGCCCACAGATATGTCCCCATACTCAAATTCCGTATATGTCAGACCATATCCAAACGGATACATAACAGGTTTCTGCTTTGCATCATACCATCTGTATCCCACCAGCAGATCCTCTGAATAGAGTGCTGTAGTACGATTCTCTGATCCATTCTGCAACTCCTCTGCAGTCTTGTTTCCCACAAGCGACACAAACACATCCTCCGAAATCACGGCATCCGTCTGTGGAAAAACTCCCAATGAATATGCCGGAGAATCCTCCAGATGATAAGGATATGAGAATGGCAGACGGCCAGCCGGTGCATACGTACCAAGCAATATGTCTGCAAGCGCGTTACCGCCCTCCGTACCATTGAACCACGACTGCACGATACCCTTCGAGCATTTATCCACGATATTAAGATCGACAGGAGCACCTGCCACAGCTATGAAGACAATATTCGGATTAACCCCGGCAATAGCCTCCAAAACCTTTTCCTGACCGTATGGAAGAGCCATTGACTGACGGTCGCTGCCTTCGGTCTCCCACTGACGGTTGTCACCTCCTACGAAGAGGACCAGATCCGCATCCTCTGCAGCCTTTACAGCCTCTTCAAGAAGTTTCTCCGCCGTATTATCAGCCTGCTGCTGTCCTGGTCTGCGCATTCCAGGAAAGCCACCGAACATACCGGGACGCATTCCGAATCCACCGAACATACCACGCTGCTGCGAAGTATATCCCTGTGCATAGATTATCTCAGCCTTTTCGCCTATACGGTTACGGAGACCGGCCAGAGGAGTCACCTCATACAGAGCCTTCACGCCTGCACCTACTCCACCGTTAGACATCTTCTTATCTGCATTGTCACCTATCACGGCAATCTTGTGAATGCTGTCAAGTCTCACAGGCAATATGTTATCCTGATTCTTGAGCATCACCACCGATTTCAAGGCAACACGATATGCTATTGCCGCCTGCTCCGGCTGACACGTCATCCTGACATTGGCATCATCCTCTGGTATCGGGTCAATGACAAGGCGCACACGCAGAATCTCACGCACACGCTGGTCAATGACAGCCTCAGGAACAACACCTGCCCTTACAGAATCCAGCAGAGCCTTGCCGTGGAAACTGCTGTCCGGCATCTCCACATTCAGTCCGGCCATAACCGACTCGACAACGCTGTGAGTACCTCCCCAGTCAGATATTACCATACCCTTGAAGCCCCAGTCCTGCCTCAGAATCTGATCAAGCAGCTGGCTGTTCTCCCCGCACCAGGTACCGTTGATTTTGTTGTAGGCAGACATCACGCCAAAGGCATCGCCCTCTACGACTGCTGCCTCGAACGGTGGCAGATATATCTCACGCATGGCACGCGGACTCACAATAACATTGACAGTCCCCCTGTTGGTTTCCTGATTGTTCAAGGCAAAATGCTTCACACACGATGCCACGCCCTGCTCCTGCATTCCCCTTACATATCCGACAGCAAGACGTGCACTAAGGAACGGATCCTCGCTCAGATACTCATACGTACGTCCTCCCGTAGGAATACGCTGTATGTTTATGGCCGGTCCCAGCATCATATCCTTTCCACGGAGACGTGCCTCAATGCCTATACCCTTACCATATTCGTATGCGATATCCTCGTCCCAGGTTGCAGCCAATGCTGAACCTGTAGGAAAGAAAGTTGCAGAATCATTCGACCAGTGCAGCGGATTCCAGGAATAAGGTTCCATCTCCTCGCGGATTCCGAACGGCCCGTCCGCATATATCATATCAGGCACACCTTGAGCCGGTATGCCTGCCGATGTGAACATATGCTTACCATGAAGCATCGCCACCTTCTCTTCCAGTGTCATGCCACTGATGATACGGGTAATCTCAGCCTCATTACCGTCCAGACGGGAGTAATGTATATCCCTTCTCAATGTATTGTCCTGCTTTCCGCCACATCCTGCCATCAGAATGCAGAAAGCCAGTATGACAAAGTTCCGTAAATGTCTGTTCATATTCATTATTCCTTCAAAAATTTCGTAATCCGGTTCCACTCGGTCTCAGCAAAGAACGGATTGATCACATCCGCATATTTCGATACTGGCAAGTAGCAGTTCAAACCGCAATACCTGTCCAATTTCAATTCCTTACACACATATTCAGTATGATAGCAGGAAGAAACACATCCCGACAGAACTCTTTTGAAATCAGCCAGATACGGTTCCGAAGGTTTCAGTTTCTCCGCCACATCAAGGAGGTCGAACATCACCGGATTCCTATACCTGTCGCATCGCTGCACATCATGATACAGATCAATTCCGTCAACATTGACGGTCGAATTGTCAACAAGCGTCTTAAATGCGAACGCCACTTCCCTTATCTTATCAACATCTATCAACGCTACGCCACAAGTACGTTCTGTTCCTGTCTTGCTATTGTAAAACTCATAACATTTACGGCATACATCGGCATAATTGCCATTGAACATATCACGCATTATGGCAGAATATGGGAAACCGATGGACATAATTTCAACGGACGAGCCTATTACATATCTTGTCTTGCCATAGAGTTCACTGATTGTCTCAACTCCGGTCATCATGCATGCATCAAACAATATAAAGTCAAACTGTCCGTACGGTATTGCCTCGGACATATCCGCCACTTCCATCCACTTCATCTTATTGGCAGACGTGATTTCGCAACATAATGCCTTGGTGAGTGGAAGCGACGCGGGTCTCATTCCTCCCAATGGAAGAGCATACTTGTTTGGATCTATATAATGCAGCGTTGAAGCCGGTACCCATCCTGTACCGTGCGATGATACGACAAGTCCGTAGGACATCGCCGGATAAGCCTTGAAGACATAATCCTCCACCATAGACAATACATCTGGAGAGGAGGATGACAGATTCTCATCCCATACCTTAACCGTATCGCACATATTATTCCTCACATCCAGCAATACGGAGTTGGCGCCCGGTCTGTCAACAAAGACTATCAGACTGTTATATGCGGACAATTCAGGAGTCATACTGGCAATCATGGACCTCAGGTTCACATTCATATCTTTCCAGAGGTCATTATCTCCAGACATATATACCAGTATGGTCCTCCGGCGCAACTCATCGGATTGCCAGGTCTCGCAAGACTCAAACATCAATATCGTCACGGACAGCAAGGCCGCCAGCATAACGACGCTTTTTGACAGAAAAACCCTAATTTTCATAATTAGGACAAAAGTAGCCATTATACTTAATAAAAACAAAAAGAAGGCCTCCTATCTTCACAGACCGGAGACCCAAGAAGTATTAATCTACCAATACTTGAAAAACCATAAAAAACACAACGTACATGGAGTCACAGACACGTTGGAGACGGTTATATGTCCTTCACGATATATTCATCATATTTACTCGCCCTGTCATTCCCGAAGGCACGGGCAAAGTTAGTACCTCCCGTACGTAGGGCACGACTTATTTGCGTGATTTGTTTGTTAACATTGTTGATTGTTTGACGAGGGTCTGAAAAAATCACTAACTTCGCATCGGGTAGAGACATACATGAACATGTTCGGAACAATTGTTTTTCTGATAATAGGACTGGTACTGGTAGTGTCCGGGGCCGATGTGCTGATAGACGGAGCATCTGCCATTGCCAGGAAATGGGGTGTAAGCGAGTTCGTCATCGGTCTCACGATTGTAGCACTCGGTACATCCGCACCGGAAATGGTAGTAAGTTTCATATCCGCCATACAGGGTAACTCGGATATGGCTGTCGGAAACATCATCGGTTCCAATATTTTCAACACCGCGCTGATTCTCGGCATCTCCACTGTGATTTGTCCTATAATAATCACGCACGAAAACACGCATCGTGACATACCTCTGAACATTGCAGTCACTTCCGTTCTGATTCTTCTCGGTCTGCGCCGGAATCTGTTTCACTTCGGAATGAACGGTATGAACAGGGCAGACGGCATATTGTTCCTTGCTATCTTTGTATGGTATATGATTACATCATTCAAAAACGGCAAACAGGCCGATACAGAAGAGCGGGACAGGCACGACAGTTTCATCAAGGCATCGATATACATCATCGGAGGACTCGCCGCATTGGTTTTCGGCGGCAGGATGTTCGTAAACAACGCAGAGGCAATTGCCAGAATGGCCGGATGGAGTGACAAGTTCATTGCAATCACTATCCTGGCTGCCGGAACTTCACTGCCGGAATTAGCCACCAGCGTAGTAGCTGCAATTAAGGGCAAGAGCCAGCTCGCGCTCGGAAACATCATCGGATCCAACACATCCAACATACTGCTTATTCTTGGAGGCGCATCGCTTATCCATCCTTTGGATATGAACGGTATATCCCTGACAGATTATTCGGCATTATTCATCTGTGCGCTCTTTCTGCTCATCTGTACATTCACCGGCACCAGGAACAGGCTGGACCGTTCGGAAGGTGTCGTATTGCTCATAATCGAAATCGCCTATATGGCTTATCTCATCCACACAGTCTGATATGACATTCATTGAGATTCTCCTTATTGGAATAGGACTTTCCATTGATGCCCTGGCCGTATCAGTCGGCAAAGGCCTGGCTGCAGGCAAGACCAGGTTCCGGCATATACTGTCCGTAGGACTATGGTTCGGCGGTTTTCAAGGACTTATGCCCGTAATAGGTTATTTCCTCGGTCAAAGTTTCTCTGAATTCATAACCGGGTTCGACCACTGGATAGCCTTCGGGCTTCTGTTCCTGATAGGAGCAAATATGATACGTGAGTCGTTCAGGAACGGAGAGGACAACATCGATGCATCATTCGGATTCAGGACAATGCTGATTCTGGCAATAGCCACAAGCATTGACGCACTTGCCTGTGGAATATCATTCGCCTTCCTCGGCATAGATATATGGTACGCAGCTCTCATCATTGGTGTTACGACATTCATTCTGTCTGCCGTAGGATTGAAAACAGGCTCCTTTCTGGGAGCCCGTTTCCATAAGACCGCCGGAATCATCGGAGGCCTTGTCCTTATCGCTATCGGAATAAAGATTCTGATTGAGCACTTAATGGTGTGACATCATCTTGCAATGAATTCCTCCACCTCGTGCGAGTGATACGGAATCTGCTTCCCGCCCAGGACCCTGCAGCCTGTCTCTGTAATCAGTATATCATCCTCCAGACGTATGCCGCCGAAATCGCGGTACTGCTCAAGCTTGTCGTAGCAGATGAAATCACGGTGCATATTCTCTGATTTCCATTTGTCCATCAATGCAGGGATGAAATAGATACCGGGTTCGTCAGTCAGTACCCATCCCGGCTGTATCCTGCGACCGCAGCGCAGACAGTTTGTTCCGAACTGTTCCGAAGGGCGGACTTCATCATCAAAACCGACATATATCTGACCCAGACCCTCCATATCGTGCACGTCCATACCCATCATATGACCGAGACCGTGTTGCAGGAACATTACATGAGCACCGGCCTGCACGGCATCTTCGGTATTGCCTTTCATCAGACCGAGGTCCTTCAACCGGTCTGTCATCAGGCGGCATACATCAAGATGCATATCCAACCACTTCATACCGGGATGAGCCTTCTCTATGACTAAATCGTGGCAGGCCTCGACTATTGAATAAATGTCACGCTGTTTCTCCGTAAAATGTCCACTGACCGGTGTGACACGTGTATTGTCCGAACAGTAATTGTTGACCGTCTCTGCGCCGGCATCACAAAGCATCAGCCGGCCGGACTCAAGTCCGCGGAGCGACGGATCACCGTGAAATATCTCTCCATGCATTGTCACTATGCTGTTGAATGAGACTTTACAGCCATAGCTTGCCGCAATACCATCAATCAAGCCCCCGATAAACTTCTCAGTCACACCAGGAAGACAGGCCTTCATTGCCGCAGTATGCATCTCGTAGCCTATTGCCATAGCACGCTCTATCTCGGCAATCTCGCCCTCCGACTTTACAGATCGCATATCCACGACAGCCTTTATCAGTCTGACGGATGCATTCTCCCTGGTCTTGAGCGGGTGAATGCCCAGCAGATCACCAATCTGAATCATCGTGTCATAACGGTACGGCGGCAGATAATGAACCTTACGTCCCTGTTTGAGAGCCCTGCTGACAAGACTCTCAAGTTCCTTCATCGGAGCGGTATTACATATACCTGTCGTCCCGGCCATATCGGCAACAGAGGGGACATAACCGGTCCAGATTATATCCTCAATATCAATGTCATTCCCGAACAGATACTCTTTGTTCCCATCAACATCAATTACGCCCGCCAGACCGCCGTGTTCCAGTCCGAAATAATACAGGAACGAACTGTCCTGACGATACTTATATCCGTTGGCAGGATAGTTGCACGGTGAGTCATTATTTCCTATAAACACCAGCAATCCGTCACCGACCTTTGCGGCCAGCTGTTTCCTACGCTCCACGTAGGTTTGTCTGTCAAATAACATTCCCAGTCTTATTTTTTCAAGAAACCTCCGAGCAGTCCACCTGCCATACCAAGAATAGATGCAGATCCCGAGCCGCCTTTCAATGATGCCAGAAGATCCTGCAAGTCAATGTCGCCATCGCCATCCTGATCTTTGATAAAACCTGAGAGTTTTCCGATTATACCAGGCAGCAGAGCTGTCAACGCGCCTGTGGTCGGAGCACCGAGACCGAGTTTGCCGGCCACATTATTTTTGAAAAGGTTTCCGGCAAGAGCGGTTATCGGGCTGGACGCAGCATTTGCCTTACCCGTAAGAAGCTGTTTAATCTGGTCAATGCCTCCCTGCTTGGCCGCAGTCTGGGTAAGGCTGCCAAGGATAGATTCTGATATGCCACTGAATACCTTGTCCTTTACATTTGACGGGATTTCCACATTTCCGGCAGCTGCCTTTACCTGCTGAAGAAGAATGTCGCTTAATGATGCCATAATCTTTACTTTTTAAATTACACAAATATCATTGACCACGAAATTAACCATAAAGACGAAAATAATGTTACTTTCGCACAACAAAAATCAATGCACAATGAGACTTGACGGAAGGAGAGAGAGTACGAATGTCGATGACCGCAGAGGAATGTCCAAAGGCAGGATGGCTGGCGGAGTCGGCATAGGCGGAGTAATAATAATAGGTCTGCTCACCCTGCTGCTCGGCGGCAATCCAGGCGATGTAATAGACCTGGCAACCCAGATGGGAGGCTACACGACCGAATCCAATTACATTCCGACAGCCGAGGAAGAAGAACTGGCAAAATTCTCAAAACAGATTCTGGCAGGTACGGAGGATGTCTGGACCAGCATATTCAGCCAATACGGAATGACATACGAGCCACCGCATCTGGTACTCTATTCGGGCACTGTCCAGACTTCCAGCGGTACAGCGTCATCCGAAATGGGACCATTCTACAACAGCGCAGACCAGTGTGTCTATATTGACCTGTCATTCTTCACATCAATGAAGAGAGAGATTGGTGCCGACGGCGATTTCGCATACGCATACGTCATAGCCCACGAGGTCGGACACCACGTACAATATCTGCTGGGCACACTCCAGAAGGCACATCAGCAGATGTCACGCGTCTCGGAGAAAGAGAGTAATCAGATAAGCGTGCGCCTTGAGCTCCAGGCCGATTTCTACGCCGGCGTATGGGCATACAATGACAATAAGATGTTCGGATCTCTGGAGGAGGGAGATATTGACGAAGGTATGGCTGTTGCATCAAAAATCGGCGATGACTACCTTCAGAAGAAAGCCTACGGCCGTACAATGCCCGATTCCTTCAATCACGGTACATCGGCCCAACGCTCACGCTGGCTGAAGAAGGGTCTCTCTACAGGTGACATCAGGCAAGGCGATACATTCGCACCCGCCTATTCGTCACTGTAACCGGGGAGGCTGGCCAAATCACTCAAAGTCAAACAGAGCCAGGAATCCGCTGAGGATAAACACCTGCTTGACATCATCACGCAATTGAAGATTGGATTTGCCAGTTGGCTCGCATTAATCAATAAACAACGGAACTATTCATTGGATTTACATTGTATGTTTGAGTTCAAGATAGGCCACCAATAGACCCTGAAGAGCAATATGTCAAGGCCACCCGTAGGGTGTTCCATTTAGCCTTGACTTTTGCGAAACAGGAGGTAGCTTTGCCTTTCTTGAAATCAAATATCAATATCGCTGTTGAAGATCTTTGGACGGGGTCAATATTATTTTGGCACAAGGGGTCAGCCATATTTTGGCGCAGAGGGTCAAACTGCTTCGGTTTAGGGGGTCACTCGCGCGCGGATTTTCCAGAGATGTCTCGCTCTTAGTCTGAGTAGTAGAGATAATAGCCTTCTCTTGTTTTTCATCCCAGTACTTAGGCAGAATTCTTTCTCCGATGCTTTTTTTAATTCTTAATCCACCTTTGTTCAAGATGAAATTGATAGGAGTTGGAGTTTGGCTTCCATTATCCTTCAAATAGAAATGATATTTTATCGCTCTTGCCATATAATCTGATACCTATCCGCAAACTTATATAAAAAAAATCGCACCTTCCTTTCGGAGGGTGCAATTCTAGGGTGCAAAAACTGAATTATTTACCAGTTATATGTTCTTGATAATAAATGCTATTTACTGATTAACTATTTGATTTGCAACATTTTTCAACTTAAAGCATCAAAATTAACAATCCTAGCTACAGTATCGCCACTATTCCCACTCAATAGTGCCGGTTGGTTTCGGCGTAAGGTCAAACAATACGCGGTTCACACCCTTCACCTCATTCACGATACGCGAGGTAATATACTGAAGCAACTCAAACGGAACATTCTCGACAGAGGCTGTCATAGCATCACGAGTATTGACGGCACGAATTATTACCGGCCAGTCGTAACTGCGCTTTCCGTCCTTCACACCTGTCGATTTGAAATCTGGGACGACAGTGAAATACTGCCATACCCTACCCTCCAGGCCATTTTTCCGGAACTCTTCACGCAGAATGGCATCTGACTCACGCACTGCCTCCAGACGATCTCGTGTGATAGCACCTATACAACGTACGCCCAGACCCGGACCCGGGAACGGCTGACGATAGACCATACCATCCGGCAGGCCGAGAGCCTTACCCACTACACGTACCTCATCCTTGAAGAGAAGCTTGATCGGCTCCACCAGCTCAAACTGAAGGTCTTCCGGCAGACCGCCGACATTGTGATGCGACTTCACGCCGTCCGACTCTATGATATCAGGATATATCGTTCCCTGGGCAAGGAAACTTATTCCCTCCTGCTTGCGGGCCTCCTCCTCGAACACGCGGATGAACTCTCCGCCTATGATCTTACGTTTCTTCTCCGGATCTGCCACACCGGCAAGTTTGTCAAGGAAACGGTCTGTAGCATCCACATATACCAGATTTGCGTGCATCTGATTGCGGAACACATCGATAACCTGCTCCGCCTCACCCTTGCGCAACAGCCCGTGATTGACGTGTACACTTACCAGCCGGTTGCCTACGGCCTTAATCAGAAGTGCCGCCACAACTGACGAATCGACACCACCCGAGAGCGCAAGAAGCACTTTTTTATCACCAATCTGCGCACGAAGCTCAGAAATCTGCTCTTCAATGAATTTCTCTGCCAGCGCCGGAGTCGTTATACGCTCCATATCCGCCGGACGGACATTACCTGTTGCCATATATAAAGATTTTATATGTTTCTTTCTGCAAAAATACTCAGCAATTCAGTAGATTGTGAAATTTCTGCCTACAAGATTTCAACAAATATGAATCCGTCCCCTGTTCACGGGGCACCCCAACTTGTGGGACTATCGACCCGTCAGATTACCTGTTCCAGATTTTAACCCGATCCGATGGGGCAAGATACATTTTATCGCTTGTCTTTACGCCGTAAGCGTCATACCATTCATCCATCTGGCTTACAATGCCGTTGACACGCAGCTCGGGAACCGAGTGGATGTTGGTCAGAATCCTGTTGAATACGTACTCCTCTGAATAGACACCGCCCCAGAAATTGCCGTACGCAAGGAAGAACTCCCGTTTCGCCTGGAGCAGTTCTTCTTCCGACACTCCTCTGTCTGTATAATGTTTCACCATTGCGCGGAAAGCGGCATTGAGACCATTGAGGTCTGCCACATCCTCAACACTAGTCTGCTCGCCATTCGCGTGAAAGTCAGGATATTTATCCGGATAAGGTCTGTACTTGGAAAAATGCGCGGCCAATTTATGTGTTCTGGCAAAAAAAATCTCCTTATCCTGCACTGTCCACCAGTCATTCCATTCACCGTCAGGTCCGAACTGATATCCGGCTGTGTCGAATCCATGGCCCAGTTCGTGTCCTATGACAGCCCCAACCATAGCATAGTTATAAGAATCAGGCACGTCCATACGGCAGGCTCTGGGCAGAAGCATAGGCATATACATATACAAGCCGTTGGATTCTGTAGTGTTCATTGCATTCATATGGTATGGTGCAGTGTGGGCCTGACTGAGACTGTACCAGATATCATCACGGGAAGGCGTGTCGTCAATTGAGGAAAGAACAATCTGCCGCCACTCATCACCTATCTGCTCCATATCCTCAAGGAGCGAAGAGCCAGTCGGCACGGAGCCGAAGCGCTCAGACTGCCAATCGTCCGGGTATCCCACGTAGCTGTCAAGCTTACGGGCTTTCTCCAATGCTGTCCGACGGGTTGACTCAGCCAGCCAGTCATTAGTCTTAATCATTTCGATGAAAGACTCCCGTATATCATCCACCATCGTGATTGCAAAGTCGCGCATTATGACATTCCTGTATGTGTCTGCATACAGTTTTGTCATACGGTAAGTAAGAGGATGATAGCCTTCGGACAAATATGTGGCAAGATCTTCCTTTGTGGAATATGTCCATTTGTAGTTGAAACTGACAATGGCATTTCTGAGCACCATCTTCCAGTTCTCAATCTGTGTCTCCGTGACACATTTGTTCATAAAGTCATCCTGATCTATCGTCTGACCGTAAATCATTCTCTCAACGGGAACTCCGACTGCCTCAGCCATAAACTTCCGCCCGTCTGCAATCTCATTATCCTTGTATGGCCTGGTGCGGATTGCAATACCCCTGTGCGAGAGAAACTCGTTCTGAACTTCCGCACACTTCTTTGCCAGTGCCTGAGCGTCAACCTCGGAGCAGCCTGTCATCATTTTCCAAGCCTCCGCCGTTGCCACAGGCGGCATATCGTCAATCACCTCGACAACAACCTGCACTCTCTTTTCAACAGGCTGACTGTGAAGGATGAGGATAGGCTTGTAGCCCTTCATACTCATCTGGCCCACTCTCACCATAACATCCTTGAGAGTCGTAAGATTGTCTATCTCCTGCAGTTGCAGTCTGGTCTTTGTCTGAATCTGCGCAATGACATCAGCGGAGATATCGCGCTTTTCTATATCAGACAGAAGCTTCTTTACAACAGGATCTTCTGATGCCAGTATCACCTTCTGGAAAGAGTCCAATCCATATTGCGGATCAATCCAGTACATCCTGGATAACTGGCCTGGCGAGAGAGGATTGTTTTTTTTCCACGTACCGTTGCAATAGTTGTAAAAATCATCTCCGGGGTTAACGGACTCGTCAACAAGTTCGTTGACAGGAAACGGAATCTCTGGAGGCACGACGGGTTCTCTACTGCACGAAGAAATAAAGCCGACGCAGAGAATAAATGCCCCAAACGATATTTTTATGTTGCAGTAACTCATATTCATTGCAAATTTAGTGAATTTTTATGAACAGGGGACAGGATGCTGATCAGCAGCATTGCGGCCAGCACGAATATCCATACCATCAGCAGAATATTGCCCTTGAATATGCCGTGACTGAAAATTGAGATTCTTTCATCGATTCTGACACCTTTCAGAATGATTATTCCATAGGCCGATGCGACGACAAACGCCACACTGATGGGTGCTTCGCTGAAACTGCCCGTCAGAACGGACAGCAGCAGATAGGTACCTAAAAGTACCAGAGCAGGTGTAAGTCCTAGAAAACTGGCTTTCCTGGAATCAGTCGCATTGTCTGTGCTGTCGCTCATCTTCCTCGCAGAATAACAAATCTAATCCGGGCGTGGGTATCTTCCGCATTATCTGCTCCACGTCCGTGCCGTCCTTTACCAGCACATTCTTGTCGGCGTCCAGGAGATATAGCGACGGTATGGCGTCAAGGCGGTAGGTGCCGTTCCTGCGCATCAGGCCGCCCTTGTCGTATGAGTTAATCCAGTCGGACGGTATCTCGTCGTAGTGCTCGTGCCACTCGTCCAGCTCCTCGTCCGGATATATCGCCAGAATGCGTACAATGCCCTCGTCAACCAGCCTCATCAGAGCCGGCGTGGCGCACATCTGGCTGCGCACCTGCTCGCACATCCCGCAACCCGGGTTATTGATGAAAATCAGCGTATATGGAGCCTTGATGCCGTACAATGTGCCTTGCGAACCGTCCTTCAATGTGTATTTTATGTCATTGGCCTTATGGTAAAGGCGGTTCTGCGTCACGAGTGACAGCCTGTGCCTGTCGCGCGTAACGTCAGCTTCATCGTACAGCCCCGACGATATCCTCGCTTCCAGGAACGGGATATAGAACTCCTCGTTGCGGTACGGCGACGTCGGGTCATACAGGATGTTCTCCGCCATCATCGACATCAGATCCATCCTGCCCTTATCGGTGCTGATACGCTGCAGGGCTTCCCTTACAGGTTCCACATCGGGAGTCTCGTAATTCTCGAACAGCTGGATGTACGACAGGAACGCGCTCATCCAGAATGCGGTGTCAATGGCAGCGCCATCCACACCTTTCATATTGTCCCAGTAGTGACGGCGATAGAACTCCGCAATCTGCTCCGGCTCCGTCAGCACCAGCGGCTTGGCAGGCGGCATATATGCCTCCGGTACGTCAGACGTCACCTGATTCCAGACAGCGCCGGCACCTCCACGCCTGCCTCCCGAACAGGACAACGCCATCGCGACAAGAAATGCAGGAAATACCACACGCCGAAAAATAGCAGCCGTTCTCATATTCGCATTGATGATTCACGGCAAAAATACTAATTAATAACAACAACGTCTAAGATGTAAAGGACGCATTTTAGATTAAGAAGTTGTTTTGAAATGTTCCAATTAATCTTTCTTTCATGAAATTTTTAATCGAACATTTCAAAACAGATTCTTAATGGTGAATAAAAAATGTTAGGAATACGCAGAAAAATGCTTGAATTCCACTCATTCTGAGTAACTTTGTAAGAAAATGCCGAAGTACAGGCAATTACCCGTATAATTTGTATATTCATCTGACAATGAGAAGATTTTTCACCATATTCGCGGCCATTATGGCCTTCACATTCTCGGCGAACGCCTCCGTCACCCTTCAGGAGTGCAGGGACAAGGCGCGTGAGAACTATCCGCTCGTGCGCAGGTATGACCTTATCCGCGCCACGAAAGAATGCAATGTCCACAACGCATCGCTCTCCTGGCTGCCCCGACTGGAACTGGGCAGCGGCGGAGCCTGGCTCGGAAACGTCACCGATGCGGTTGACCTGGGTGAGATACTCGGAAAGATGGCTTCTACGATGGACCTCTCCGGAAAGAAGGAGCAGCCTTGGCAATATCAGGTCAGCGCAAGCGTCACGCAGAACATCTGGGACGGCGGTGCATCTGCGCTCGGAAAAAAGACTGCCGAAGCCATAGCCGCAAAGGATGAGGCAGAGCTCGAAGTGTCTCTGTATGAGCTTCAAAGGCAGGTGGATGAGGTGTTCTTTTCGATATTGTTGCTTGAAGAGCGTCTCAAACAGGCGGAAGGCAGGATGTCTGTACTTGAAAACAACCTCGCGAAAATGAAGTCCATCTATGACGAGGGTGGCATTTCGACGATGGACATCAAGTCGATGGAG
>JAZRYP010000035.1:0-76319 GCA_045600825.1 Bacteroidaceae bacterium | reverse complement strand
GAATCGCCTCTGCGTTGGTTCCGTTGCCGGATGCCAGTATTGCAAGTCTGATCATAATGGTTCCGCCAGTTTGTTGGTATCGGCAAAGATAGACCATTTTTTGTCAGGTTGGGTTAGAAGCTGTTTTGAAATGTTCCATTTAATCTTTTATAAAATCTTTCCGGCTGAAAATCCGTTTCTTTTCAGTCATGATGGAACCCCATCACTCCTTCAAATAACCAAATTTTCATCTCGAAAATCTTTCATAACATTTTTAATCGAACATTTCAAAACAACTTCTTGGACGGTTACTGCAATTATCACTACATTTGCGCCATGGAGTCGTTCTTCCGTACACACGATTATCTGATTGAGCATCTGCAGGCTTCCGTACGTCGTGACCTGATGGATGAAATTGACTGGTCACAGCGTATGATCGGCATTAAGGGCACACGCGGGGTGGGGAAGACCACATTCCTGCTTCAATACGCGAAGGAGAAGTTTGGCCGCAACCGCTCGTGCCTGTACATCAATATGAACAACTTCTATTTCCAGGGACGCGGTATAGCTGAATTTGCCGGTGAGTTTCATCGCATTGGCGGAAGGGTGCTTCTGATTGACCAGGTGTTCAAGCATCCCGACTGGAGTAAGGAGCTGCGCAAGTGCTACGACCTGTATCCGGATCTGAAAATAATATTCACCGGGTCATCAGTGATGCGCCTGAAAGAGGAAAATCCCGAACTTGGCGGTATAGTGAGCTCATACAATCTGCGGGGATTCTCATTCCGCGAATATCTGAATCTGATGGCCGGAACGGATTTCAAAGGCTATAGCCTGTTTGATATTGAGAAACATCACGAGGAAATAGCGCAGACTGTTCTTGCCAAAGTGCGCCCTCACGAGTATTTCCGTGATTATCTGCACCATGGCTTCTACCCGTTCTTTCTGGAAAACCGCAATTTCTCGGAGAATCTGCTCAAGACAATGAATATGATGATGGAGGTTGATATACTCCTTATCAAGCAGATAGAATTGAAATATCTTGCCAGGGTAAAGAAACTGTTCTATCTGATGGCTGTTGCCGGCACCTCCGCTCCTAATGTGAGCCAGCTGGCCATTGAAACCGGTACATCGCGCGCCACGGTGATGAATTACATCAAGTATCTCGCCGATGCCCGCCTTATAAATATGGTCTATGCAAAGGGCGACACATTCCCGAAGAAGCCTGCCAGAGTGCTGATGCATAACCCGAACCTGATTTATACCATATATCCGCCCCGCTCTGACCGGCAGGATGTGATAGAGACATTCTTTGTAAATACTCTCTGGAAAGACCACGTGGTGCATAAAGGCGAAAAAGGCTTCAGCTTTCTGGTCGATGGCGAGACCAACTTCAAGGTCTGCACGGACGAGGCCCGCTTCCGTAAGACATCTGCTGCCGGTTTCTATGCCGTAGATGACCTGAATCTTGGCCACGGGAACGTAATTCCTCTCTGGCTTTTCGGCTTCCTTTACTGATGTTAAATTTCATCGCGCCAACGACATTTTTGTAATGTCCATTTAGCAATATCCCACTTTTTCGTTAACTTTGCAAATTAAGCATGTCTTCCATCCCGCTTCGTATGGATAATGCTGAGAACGGAGCTTTTGAGGATTATCCGCTCAAAAGCGCAGAATGTAGAAAATGAAATTGTAACAATAAAAAACAAGCTATGGCAAAGAAATTTCTGACTTGTGATGGTAATCAGGCTGCCGCTCATGTAGCATACATGTTCTCGGAGGTTGCCGCCATCTATCCTATCACGCCGTCCTCAACGATGGCAGAGTATGTTGACGAGTGGGCTGCCCAGGGCCGCAAGAATATTTTCGGAGAGACCGTAATGGTACAGGAAATGCAGTCTGAGGGCGGTGCCGCAGGTGCTGTACACGGCTCTCTGCAGGCAGGCGCGCTGACAACCACATTCACCGCATCGCAGGGCCTTCTGCTGATGATTCCGAATATGTACAAGATAGCAGGCGAGCTGCTTCCCTGCGTATTCCACGTATCGGCACGTACGCTCGCCTCACATTCTCTCTGTATCTTCGGTGACCATCAGGATGTGATGGCCTGCCGTCAGACAGGTTTCGCAATGCTGTGCGAGGGCTCTGTCCAGGAAGTTATGGATCTGGCTGGTGTCGCACACCTCTCTGCAATCAAATCCAGAGTTCCGTTTGTGAACTTCTTTGACGGTTTCCGTACATCGCACGAGATTCAGAAGATTGAGGCTCTCGAGAACGATGATCTGGCAGGTCTCATTGACCAGCAGGCTCTGAAGGAGTTCCGCGAGCGTGCCCTCAACCCGAACAATCCGGTAATGCGCGGTATGGCAGAGAACCCTGATACATTCTTCACACACCGCGAGGTATGCAACAAGTATTATGAGGCTGTTCCTGACATCGTAGCTGACTATATGAAGGAAATCAGCAAGATTACGGGCCGCGAGTACAAGCCGTTCACATATTATGGTGCTGCCGATGCAGAGCGAGTAATCATCGCTATGGGTACAGTCACCGAGGCTGCCAAGGAGGTAATCGACTACCTGACAGAGAAGGGTGAGAAGGTCGGTATCGTGGCAGTCCATCTGTATCGCCCGTTCTCAGTCAAGTATCTGAGCGCTGTACTGCCCAAGACAGTGAAGCGTATCGCTGTGCTTGACCGTACCAAGGAGCCGGGCGCAAACGGCGAGCCTCTGTATCTGGATGTCGTCGAGGCATTTGCACAGAGCGAGGAGCTGTAGGCCATCAACCCCGACATCGTAGGCGGCCGTTACGGTCTCGGTTCACACGACACCACTCCAGCCCAGATTCTGGCTGTCTATGCAAATCTGGCACTGGCACAGCCCAAGAACCAGTTCACACTGGGTATCAAGGACGATGTCACCTTCACATCTCTGCCACAGGGCGAGGAAATCGCTCTCGGCGGCAAGGGAATGTTCGAGGCCAAGTTCTACGGACTCGGTGCAGACGGTACAGTAGGCGCAAACAAGAACTCTGTCAAGATTATCGGTGACAACACCGACAAGCACTGCCAGGCATACTTCTCATACGACTCAAAGAAGTCGGGCGGTTTCACCTGCTCACACCTGCGTTTCGGTGACAGCCCTATCCGTTCCACATATCTGGTCAATACCCCGAACTTCGTGGCTTGCCACGTTCAGGCTTACCTGAAGATGTACGATGTCACACGTGGACTCCAGAAGGGCGGCACATTCCTGCTCAACACTATCTGGAACGAGGAGGAGCTTGCAGCCAACCTGCCTGCAAATGTCAAGGCATATTTCGCCAAGAACAATATCACCGTATATTACATCAACGCTACCAGGATTGCTCAGGAAATTGGTCTGGGCAACCGTACCAATACCATCCTGCAGAGCGCATTCTTCCGTATCACCGAGGTTATCCCGGTAGATCTTGCCATTGAGCAGATGAAGAAGTTCATTGTCAAGTCCTACGGCAAGAAGGGTGAGGATGTTGTAAACAAGAACTATGCAGCTGTAGATCGCGGTGACGAGTACAAGAAACTTACTGTTGATCCGGCTTGGGCATCACTTGAAGCTCCTAAGGCGGTTGCAAACGATGATCCTGAATTCATCAACAATGTGGTCCGTCCTATCAATGCCCAGAACGGAGACCTTCTCCCGGTAAGTGCATTCAAGGAGAGCATCGACGGTACATGGCCGTCAGGTACTGCCGCATACGAAAAACGCGGCGTGAGCGCATTCGTCCCTGTTTGGGATTCTGAGAAGTGTATCCAGTGCAACAAATGTGCATACGTATGTCCTCACGCTTGTATCCGCCCGTTCGTAATGGATGAGAATGAGGCGGCAGGCTTCAAGGCTGAGACTCTTGAAATGAAGGCTCCTGCCACATTCAAGGGAATGAGATTCCGTATGCAGGTGGGCGTTATGGACTGTCTCGGCTGTGGCAACTGCGCCGATGTCTGCCCGGGCAATCCGAAACTCGGTGGCTCAGCTCTTACAATGGTTCCGTTCGAGGGCCAGGAGGCAGAGGCTGCAAACTGGGAATACTGTGTGAAGAATGTCAAGTCAAAGCAGAACCTTATCGACATACAGCAGAGCGCGAAGAACTCACAGTTCGCCACTCCTCTGTTCGAGTTCTCAGGTGCCTGCTCAGGTTGCGGCGAGACTCCGTATCTGAAACTGATATCACAGCTCTTCGGCGACCGTGAGATTGCATCGAACGCTACCGGCTGTTCATCAATCTATTCAGGCTCGATTCCTTCCACTCCTTATACAAAGAACGAGGAAGGTCACGGTCCTGCATGGGCTAACTCCCTGTTCGAGGACTTCTGCGAATACGGTATGGGTATGCAGCTCGCAAACCGCAAGATGCGTATGCGTCTGGAGCGCCTGATGGGTGAGGCTCAGGGTTGCGAGAAGTGTTCAGACGAACTGAAGGCTCTGTTCACCGAGTGGATTGAGAAGAAGAACGATGCAGAGGCTACCAAGGCTCTTGCTCCGAAGATTATTGCCGGCTGTGAGGCTTGTGGCTGCGATACCTGCAAGCAGATTCTGGCCTGCAAGGACTATCTGATCAAACGCAGCCAGTGGATTATCGGTGGTGACGGTGCATCGTACGATATAGGCTACGGCGGTCTGGATCACGTTATCGCCAGCGGTGAGGATGTCAATATCCTTGTTCTGGATACTGAGGTATATTCGAATACCGGCGGTCAGGCTTCGAAGTCAACTCCTCTCGGCGCAATCGCCAAATTCGCCGCAAGCGGCAAGCGCGTCCGCAAGAAGGATCTCGGTATGATTGCCACCACCTATGGTTACGTATATGCCGCTCAGATTGCAATGGGTGCTGACAATGCACAGTGTCTGAAGGCTATACGCGAGGCTGAGGCTTATCCGGGCCCGTCAATCATCATTGCCTACGCTCCGTGTATCAACCACGGCCTGAAGAAGGGTATGGGTAAGGCACAGGCCGAGGAGGCTGCCGCAGTTGAGTGCGGTTACTGGCATCTGTGGCGTTATAACCCAGCTCTTGAGGAAGAGGGCAAGAATCCGTTCTCTCTTGACTCAAAGGAGCCGCAGTGGGATAAGTTCCAGGAATTCCTGAAGGGTGAGGTCCGCTACGCTTCTGTAATGAAGCAGTACCCGACAGAGGCTCAGGAACTCTTCGACAAAGCTGAGGAGATGGCCAAGAAGCGTTACGCCTCTTACATCCGTATGAGCAAGATGGAGTGGTAAATCCCTAAATCTGAAAAAGACTGTTAAAAAAGCCGACAGGATTTGTTCTGCCGGCTTTTGTCTTGTCATATAGTTCAGATTGATTTACTGAAATTGACCGATTTTGTCAACAAAATGGCATTTTCTTTGACCTTTCGAGATTTTCTTCGTATTTTCGTTGTCGAAAATAGTCAACAGAATCATGTGTTTTAGAGAAAAGATAAAAGAGTTGCGTGAGCAACATGAAATGACCCAGCGACAGCTTGCTACATTATTGGAAATAGATGTTGCGCTATACAATCGTTTTGAAAAAGGCGAACGAAATATGAGACGGGAAATGGTTGAGAAATTAGCAGACATCTACCATCTGCCCTCGGACGAGCTTGTCAAGTACTGGTTAGCGGGACAGGTTTATTCGATTCTTATGGAAGAAAAATTGGCAAACGAGGCAATCTGTATCGTTGCCGAAAATATTGCAGAATATGGCTCAATAAAAGCATAAAGTAACTAATTGACAACTAACGACAATGGCCAAGAAAACTGTAAAGAAAGAAGCACTTTCTGTAGCACGTCTTGTCACAGAGGTGTTGATTAACCAGTTGGGCATTCCTGCTCGACAGATTGTTAATGATACTACATTCTTTGAATTTACAGGTTCCAAGCGTCCCGACTTGCTCATTTCAAACATAGAATATAGTGGTAACAATCATGAGTTTGTGAAAAATCTTTTATGCTATGTTGAGGCGAAGGATGAAACATGCAATGTCGATGACCGTGATTGGCAGGATGCTTACAATCAGGGTATGGAAAAAGCGCCCAAATTAGGCATCCCATTCTTTGGCGTTACAAATTGCAGGACTACCTACTTTTATAACACTCGAAACGGAGAACGAATCACTCTCAATGGAAAACTTATCTCAGAATTCCAAACACTTGACGTTTTCCGTATCATCAAGAATAAGCTCGATGCTTCTCCATCCGACACGAATATTAAAATGGGTGTTGACTCGCTTTCTTCGGTATCAGAAGCTGTCTTTAATAAGAAGTTATGGGAGTTACAGGAGGAGTATCGTGCCATAAATATTACCAATGACGAAAAGATAAACCTTTCCATTGGTCTTATTGCATTGGAGTACTACGAAGAAAAGGCTGTAATAGATAAAACGAAGAACGATGCTTATGAATACTGGTCAGATGGAAGACAGTACATGCCTTCCAATGGCGAAGAGGATGTCAACAAAGCAAATAAACTTCGTAATTTGCTCACCACTTACATTGACCGCCTGACAGAAGAAGGATCAGGTTTTGAAGAGTTCCGTACTATGCTTGGAATTGTGAAAGGCCTTATTTCCGGGGCAGATGCCAAAGTGAAGCCAATGGTTCTTCAATCCATTTATGGTATTGTGGATTCCATGCGCCCAATGCATGGCACGGGATTCGACTTGTTTGGTGCTGTTTACGAGCAGTTCGCAAGCAGTAAAGAGAAGAAGGATTTCGGTCAGTATTATACCCGTCGTCATTACGCGCACGTTCTTGCGGAACTACTTCTCAAAGACGAAGATGTTTATGATGGCAATCGCAAAATAAAGATTGCCGACCCAACATGTGGAACTGGTGGAATGCTTACAGAGAGTTTCAAAGTTCTCCGTGCAAACTATGATGCTTCGGGAACATTGAGTGATGACGCACAGAAATTCCTTAGTCTGGAATGTTTCTATGGATTTGATATAAAAGGAGAGAACATCTCAAGGACAAAACTAAACATGTTTCTTGTTGGCGATGGACACACCAACATGTTCTGCGACAACTCACTCGTGCCGGAGAAGCCACTTGGTAAGCAGATGCTTCAGAACAGTCAATATGACTACATCATAACTAATCCTCCATACGGAGCAGGTACTATCATAGCATCTACTGATATGCTCAATTCCTATCGAATGGAGGTGGCTTTCCTCTGCAAAAATATCGATCTTTTGAAGATAAATGGTAAAGCATGCATCATCACCCCTGATGGCATACTCGAAAACCCTTCGTTCAAGAAATTGCGTGAGGAAATTATGTCAGTATGCACAATTGATGCCATCATTTCGCTACCCAAGTTCGCCTTTGCCCCTTACACGAAGGAGAAGACATACGCAATATTCCTGACTAAGAAGCATAATCGCAACTATGGTGGCGGTGTGATTGAGAACCGAGCTACTGGTAAGTTCCAGACAAGCCCTGTATGGATGTACATCATTGATAACGATGGCTATGCCAATAGCGACAAACGCTTCCCCACACGCTTGAGAAACGAAAACCAGCAATGGCTTCACGATGAAGTATCCGGTTACTCTGACAATAAGGGTATAGAGCGCAAGAGTTTGCTCGTCCAACGTTGGATGAACTATGATGACTCTCTTTCATGTGGTACGGAATGGATAACAGACAAGGGCGAAACTGTCAAATTACGCAAAGGCGGCTTCGTCCGGTTTGACGATATTACAAACGATACGTATTACACGTTATT
This sequence comes from Bacteroidaceae bacterium, assembly GCA_045600825.1. GTDB lineage: Bacteria > Bacteroidota > Bacteroidia > Bacteroidales > Bacteroidaceae > Colenecus. The sequence goes on along the minus strand of JAZRYP010000035.1, from coordinate 68,597 downwards.
GCCTGAGAAGTATTTGCGTCCGTATGAACCAAATTTTGTAGATGAAGCCAGTTTTGTTGAAGAATTATCTCATATTGAGAGTTCCATTAAACAATTAAAAACTATTTCAAATAGAACTGAATCGGTAAAAGTATATGCAGATAGGCATTATCAGGTAAAAAACAAAAAAATATCATCATGTATAGGTTGTGTTAGTGGAAATTCCGGATTGACCGAAGAATTTCTTTATAATAATATAGGACTACCTGGTGAAAGATATAAGATTCTTTCAAGTGCTACATTGGAAGAAAACATGTTAGGAGCAGTTCCAATGTGCAAAATAGAAGGGCACGATCTCAAAGTGTTTGAGAACAAGCCTGGCTTACTTGTTATTAGGAAAGGAAAAGCTGGTAGCACTCAGTTTTTGAAGCCGGGCAGATATACTCTTAATGATGACGCATACATCCTATTTGTGAAAGAGAATTGTCCGTATGAGATTAATTTGAAGTGGCTTGCGCTTCAGTATAAAATGGAGTTCCTAAACTATGCTTCATCGTCGGCTAATGGTACTTGGAATATGACAGGCTTCTTTAATAATGTTATAATTGATATCCCTTCTATTGAGGAACAATTGAAATTAGTTGAAATGTACGAAAAGGCAGAAACTCTTAATAACAAAATCTGCCAAATACAGAATAAACTAAAAAATCTTCTCAATAAAGAAATACAAAGCTAATTTACATTATTACGTAAATCCCGGTCTCGTTTGCACGGGTCCGTTCTGTATTGAGGCACGTCCTGAGATAACGGTAATAACCCTCAGAGTCTTGAAAGAGGATTGAACTGCATGCGGAGAAGAGGATTTGAATAATTGTAACAGAAGTATGGAACCGATATCAGATAATCTGCTGTATTATTCGCTGGGCGATGGAGTGGAGGCGTTCACCACGTTGCGCGATGCGGTGCTGCCATACAATGTCATCTGCGGACATCAGGTGCACGATGTCAGGGTGGCGGTCATAGACAGGGCTGACCTGACGCGCGAGGATCTGGAGGGGTATGATGCTCTTATTACCAATCTGAGGGACTGTGCGATAGGGGTGAGGACTGCTGACTGTATCCCTATACTCATGTATGACCCGGTGCACGTTGCTGTGGCTGCCGTTCACTCGGGGTGGAAAGGTACTGTGCGGAAAATATCAAAATGCGCGATTGAGGCAATGAACAGCACGTTCAATACAAATCCCGCTGATCTGAATGTCGTGATAGGTCCGGGTATCAGCCGCAGCAGCTTTCAGGTTGAGGCGGAGGTCGTGGATATGTTCCGTGGTGCAGGATTCCCGATGCCTGCAATATGGGAGTGGGACGGTGAACCTGAACAGCATACAATGCGCGGCGGTAATCACATTGACCTGATTGAAGCAAACAGGTGGTTGTTGGAAAGAGCAGGTGTCAGACCTGAAAATATTCACTCCTGCGATATTTGCACTTACGAGGATGAGAGGTTCTATTCGGCGAGGCGCGAAGGAACGAAATGCGGTCGAAACATAAATTCGATACGTATCAGATTATGAAAACCTCAGATTTCGCATAAGAGCTGACTCTCCCGGTCTCCGCTCTCTATTCTGACTGATTTGCAGAATCCACGCAGAATGGCGGTCTGAATGGCGTTCTCGCCGCTGTCGAGTATGGATGCCTCGATTCTGCACGGTGTGGAGATGCATACCTGTTTGGCGGATGTCTTCTCGGAATGAGTTACCACGACTTTTGTACCGTCTTTTGTGCCGAGAAGCAGCAGTCCTTCCTCAACTGTATGTGTGATGTGGTCAATCTCCTGCGATGACATATTGTAGCGTACGCAGAAATTGTAAATCTTGCCCATCATTCCGTAATAGTCGTTGTGAGTCTCCGTTATCTGATACCGGCATTCCCTGATTCTGTTTATGAATATGCGTGTCTTCTCGCGTTGAGGATTGTCAAATATCTGTTCAGGAGTACCCTCCTCGTAGATTGTACCCTCGTCCATATAGAATACACGGCTGCTCACTTCGCGGGCAAAACTCATCTCGTGGGTGACAATCATCATTGTCATTCCTTCGCGTGCCAATGCGCGGATTACTCCGAGGACTTCGCTTACCATTGTCGGGTCAAGTGCCGATGTGGGCTCATCAAACAGCAGTATCTCCGGTTCCATTGCCAATGCACGGGCAATGGCGACACGCTGTTTCTGACCTCCGGACAATTGCTTCGGATATGAGTAAGCCTTGTTTGCCATACCTACCATTTTCAACAGTTCCATCGCTTTTGTCTCAGCCTCTTCCTTGGTTTTCCTGCCAAGAAGTACGGGTGCCAGTGTGACGTTGTCAAGTATCGTCTTGCCATTGAACAGGTTGAATGACTGGAAGACCATTCCCATTTTCTGCCTCAGCAGGGGCACGTCGGCGTCAGGAGCCAGAATGTCTTCACCGTCAATCAGAATGCTGCCTGATGTCGGTTTCCCGAGAAGATTCAGACATCTCAGCAACGTACTCTTGCCTGTGCCGGACGGACCGATTATTGAAATCACTTCACCTTTCCGTATTTCTGCGCTGACGTCTTTCAAAACCGTGACTCCGTCTTCGTATATTTTCCGCAGGTGTGATATGCTGACAATCGTATCATTGTCATTGCCGTGGTCTGCCGGTATATGTCTTTTATGCCGTTTCCTTGTCTGGAATATGACAATACAACCTGCTATTGCCAGAAGTGCGATGATGGATATGGCTGTGGCACCTGCATTGCCTTTGCTCTCATCAGTGGCGGTATTGATAAAAATAATCAGGTGGCTTTCCATATACTGGACCATCGATATTCTTTTCAACCGTTCCTCCGTGATGTTTGTGAGTGTCATGAACATATCTACGCGGCCGGATATGAGGCTTGAAATAACGGCGTTGAAATCCATTGTGACAAATTCTACAGGTCTTCCTGCCCATAGTGCGAATCTCCGTGTCAGCTCAATTTCGTATCCGTCCAATTCACCGTCGGCCATAAATGAGAATGGAGGTACGCTGGCAAGTGTGGCTACCAATATGGGCTTGCCGTATTTGATTGCTTCAATATCCCTGTGACATTCCTCAACAGGGTGGTTATACCACCGTTCGTGCATTTCCTGTTCTTCTGGGCTGCCCTTGAACTCTTCTATGAAATTCCGGAAAAGGGAACTCAGCTCCACGCTGTCCTTGTGGAATCCGGCACCGACAGGGAGTATTGGCATACCGGCTGATATTGTGTCAAACTCCCTGTATTCCCGCAGAACATTGATTGCCATTGCGTCATCATCATAGAAACCTGCAAGTTTCTTTTTCCGCAAGGCTTCGTATGCGTCAGGGTAATTGTTGAACAGCATTACATTGTTTGTGCCGTATGTGTCGGAGAGCATACTTTCGTAATATGCGCCCATCAATGCTCCGACTTTCTTCCCTTTCAAATCTTCCGTGCAGGTGATTTCCGCGTTTCCGTTCCGGCTTTCACACGAGGTGAATACCGACACCAGCATCAGAATGGACAGGACTTTGGCATAGTTCCCATTGCTTTTTTGCGGGGACGGACTTTTCGTTCTGGTCGCGTAACGGAGCAGTACGATAATGAGCCACGAGAGCAGCAGGTAAATGCCGGCGGTAAGCAGCAGTGGAAAGAACGCGTCGAACGTGCGTGCCCTGATTATGTCTGAAGCCTTGGTCATATCGATGACAGCTACATATCCAACTATGGCCGTACCTTTCAGGAGGCTTATCACCTCGCCGATATATACCGGTATGACGTTGCGTGCTGCCTGGGGAAGGACAATGTGCATGAAGGTCTGTGCCTTGGTGAGACCGAGTGAGAGACCGGCTTCGGTCTGACCCTTCTCAATGCTCTGTATGCTGGTACGCATCATCTCGGCGAAGTATGCGGCGGAGTTGAGTGCGAAGGTGATGATAGATACAAATACACCGGAAACACTTGTCGATGCCAGCACGACATAGAACATGATCATCAGCAGTACCAGGACAGGTGTGCCGCGTACTATGAAAATGTATGACTTGGCGAAACCTGACAGCCATCTGCTGCGGCTCATGCGCATCCAGCAGATGATGCCTGCCAGCAATGTCCCGAGAATTACGGCAAATACTGTGATTATCAGAGTAGTCTTCAATCCGCTCAGGATGAGCATATATCTGTCTTCCAGTATCAGGTTGCTGTAGAATGACTCTTTCAGTCTATCCAACATACTGGCCTTTCCCGCGGCGGAGCAAGGCAGTGCGAATAACAATATTATTGATAGGAATATAAATTTCAGGTTACGCATAGGTTCGTCAATATCACTGCAAATATAGCTATTATAACGTTTGTGGACAATATCGGGATTTGGCTTTAGGGCTGCTATGCCATAAGCGGATTTTTGAGTAAATTCGCGCGATTAAACGTAAGGGTATGGGTGATACTGACAAACTCATTGAAATCAGGAATGCCAGAGTCAATAATCTGAAAGGGGTTTCGCTGGACATTCCGCGTGACAAGTTCATCGTAATCACGGGATTGTCAGGCTCCGGCAAGTCATCGCTTGCGTTTGATACTCTGTATGCGGAGGGGCAGCGCCGTTATGTTGAATCCCTGTCATCGTATGCGCGTCAGTTTCTTGGACGAATGAAGAAACCTGAGTGCGATAATATTGCAGGCCTCCCTCCTACGATAGCCATTGAACAGAAAGTCACCACACGAAATTCGAGATCTACGGTAGGTACATCTACCGAGATATATGACTATATGAGGCTTCTGTTTGCACGTATAGGCAAGACTTATTCTCCGGTCAGCGGCGATATTGTCAGAAAGCATAGTACAGAAGATCTTATCCAGTGCGTAGGTGAGTTGCCGAAAGGTACACGCATAGCCTTGATTGCTCCATTACACGTTTCCGGCGAGCGTACTTTCCGTGAGCAGATTGAGACTTGCCTGAAGGAGGGCTTCACAAGACTGGACTGTAACGGCGAGTTCATCCGCATAGAGGATGTACTGAAAGATGAGTCACGCCTGAAGGAAGTGGAGAATGCCGCATATCCCGTATGCCTGCTGATTGACAGGCTTTCGGCTGACGGTTCACAGGAAATGTCGGACCGTCTGGCTGATTCTGCGGAGACGGCTTTCTACGAGGGCAAAGGCATATGTATGCTGCGTATATATGATTGTCCGGAAACGACGCTGAAGACATTCAGCTATCATTTTGAGGCAGACGGCATAAAGTTTGAGGAGCCTTCGGACAAGTTGTTTTCGTTCAATTCGCCAATGGGGGCGTGTCCTGTCTGCGAAGGATTCGGACGCATTGTCGGTATAGACGAGGCGTTGGTCGTTCCGGACAAAAGCCTGAGCGTGTATGACGGGGCAGTCGTATGCTGGCGCGGAGATAAGCTTGGCGAGTGGCTCAACTATTTCATTCTGGAGGCAGAGAAGCACGGATTCCCGATATTCACCCCATATTACCAGCTGACACAGCAACAGAAGGATTACCTGTGGCACGGTACAGGAAAGTCTATAACCGTCAATGGCGAGGAATGGCCTGAGTGCTGTATTGACAATTTCTTCAAAATGCTGGAGCATAATCAGTACAAGATCCAGAACAGGGTAATGCTGGCCCGCTATCGGGGCAAGACCGTATGCCCGGAATGTCAGGGCAAGAGACTGCGCAGGGAGGCCTCGTATGTTAAGGTCGGCGGCAAGTCTATTCTGGATCTGGTGGATTTGCCGATGCTGGAACTGAAGTCGTTCTTTGACACTCTGGAATTGGATGAATATGACGCTTTGACTGCGGAACGTCTGTTGCATGAGATAAGGCATCGTATTGGTTTGCTGATTGATGTGGGGTTGGAGTATCTGACATTGAACAGACTGAGCAATACACTGTCGGGCGGTGAGAGCCAGCGTATCAATCTGGTCACTTCCCTCGGAAGCAGCCTTGTCGGCTCTCTGTATATATTGGACGAGCCGAGCATAGGACTTCACAGTCGTGATACGGCCCGTCTTACGGCAGTGCTGCGCCAGCTTCAGCAGATTGGCAACACCGTGATTGTGGTGGAGCACGACGAGGATATCATACGTGCTGCGGATCTTATTGTCGATGTGGGTCCGGAGGCCGGCCGGAATGGTGGTGAGATAGTCTGTATGGGTTCTCCCGATGAAATCTGTGCGAAGGGTGTGGGCTATACCGCCAGATATCTCAGTGGGGAGGAACAGATTCCGATACCTTCTTCCAGACGTCCGTGGAATAATTATATAGAGGTTAAGGGCGCGTGTCACAATAACCTGCGCTGCATAGATGTGAGGTTCCCGTTGAATGTGCTGACTGTGGTTACCGGCGTAAGCGGCTCGGGAAAGAGTACTCTGGTGCGGGATGTGCTGTATCTCGGTTTGAAGAGACATTACGATGATGTCGGGGAGCGGCCGGGCGAATTCCGCTCTATAGATGGCGACCTCCGTATGGTATCTGGCGTGGAGTTTGTGGATCAGGATCCTAGTGGCAAGGCTTCTCGCTCAAACCCCGTCACATACGTCAAGGCGTATGACGAGATAAGGAAACTGTTCGCTGACCAACAGGTATCGCGTCAGATGGGATTCAAGGCCACCCATTTTTCTTTCAATTCGGAGGGCGGACGCTGCGAGGAATGTAAGGGTGAGGGAACGACTGTGGTGTCAATGCAGTTTATGTCCGATCTGGTGCTGGAATGTGAGAGTTGTCACGGCAAGCGTTTCAAGAAGGATGTTCTGGATGTGACATACCGTGACAGGAATATCTGGGATATATTGGAAATGACGGTCAATCAGGCGATAGAATTCTTCGAGGAATCCGATGGTGCAGAGGAAAAACGTATAGTCCGCCGTCTGCGCCCGTTGCAGCAGGTCGGACTGGGCTATGTCAAGCTCGGACAGTCTTCATCGACATTGTCCGGCGGTGAGAGTCAGCGTGTGAAGCTGGCGTATTACCTGAGTCTGGAAAAGACCAATCCGACGATATTCATATTCGATGAGCCTACCACAGGCCTTCATTTCCACGACATACGCAAACTGCTCGATGCTTTCAATGCACTTATCCGACGCGGGCATACGGTTATTGTCATTGAACACAATCTGGAGGTTATCAAGTGCGCCGACCACGTGATAGATTTGGGGCCTGAGGGTGGCGATAAGGGTGGAAATGTGGTAGTCTGTGGTACGCCGGAACAGGTAGCGGCTTGCGCTGAATCTTATACAGGACGCGTTTTGCGGTCCAGATATTTCACCGACATGTATTAGAACCTGTTTTTTGAAATATTCCAATTAATCGAACATTTCAAAACAGGTTCTTGATTCTGCTGATTTCAAGGCTGTATTCTTGAATGGTAAAAATGTTGTCAATAAAAGCGGATATAGTATAACCTTTTACTATATTTGCGGAGCAATTGTGCGTGAACTATACTTTGTAAGTGTTATGGATAACTTTCTGATTGCTGGTATTCAGCAGGTTGGCGTTGGTACGACTGATTTCCGCAAGTCTTGGAACTGGTATATTGAGATGTTCGGGATTGATATACGGGTGCTTGAGGACAATACTGTGGCGGAGAGGATGCTGCGCTATACCGGCGGAGTTCCGCAGAAGCGCCACGCCTGTGTTACGGTAAGCCTTCAGGGCGGGGGTGGATTGGAAGTATGGCAATATTCTGAACGTGAGCCCAAGACCTGCGATTTTGATATATCTGTCGGTGATTTAGGCATTTTCGCGACGAAGATAAAGTGTCGTGACGCGATGGCCTTTCACGCTGAAATATCAGCCAAATGGCATGACGTGGGGCCATTGTCGGTATTACCGGACGGGACGGTGTGCTTTTTCGTGAAAGACCTGTATGGAAATTATTTCCAGATTGTAGAGACCAGCGGTGTTTTCATTGAGCAGCATCGCCTGACCGGGGGCGTGGAAGGTGCTGTGATTGGTGTGAGTGATATTGACAGCTCTGTCAGATTCTATAGCGGGATACTTGGATATGACAAGGTGGTATATGATTATTCGGGAAAATCCGATGACTGGGGCATGCTTCCTGCAGGAGAACAGAATTTCCGTAGGGTGCTGCTGACCACATCGAAACCGCGCAAGGGCGCTTTCTCCGGATTTTTTATCAGCAGTTCAATTGAATTGGTACAGGCCTTGGAACGTACTCCAAGAAAGATATACGAGGGACGTTATTGGGGTGATCCCGGGTTCATTCAGGTCTGTTTTGACGTGACTGGCATACGTGCATTCGGACGTTTCTGCGCGGAAAGGGGCTATCCGTTTACGGTTGACAGCTGTCCTGGTGATACGGAATTTGATATGGGCGATGCATCAGGACATTTCACGTATATAGAGGATCCCGACGGAACTTTGCTGGAGTTTGTAGAGACGCACCGTATTCCCATCATAAAGAAAATAGGGTGGTATCTTGATATGAGGAAGAGAAATCCGGAGAGAAGGCTGCCGCGTTTCCTTTTCAGGATGATGGGGCTTGCCATGCGTGAAAAGGTGTCTTAGCGGTAAACCTCTCACCTGCTCATATTGTCCGTTATCTTGCCGAGCGTAGTCAGGAAACTGCGCAACTCGTCCTCGTCAATGCCTGAAAGTATGCTGTCAAGCATTGAAATACCACACTCTTTAGCACCGGACTTCATCTTCTCGGCGGCCGGGGTGAGCAACAGTTTGTTTGAACGTCTGTCAGTCTTGTCCTGCTGACGGATTACAAGTCCTTTCTTCTCAAGTGCATCGACAAGTTTGGTGATGGAGTTCTTGTCCTTGTGCATGGCATCTGCCATCTGCTGCTGTGTCATTGAACCTTGATTCCATAACAGGTCAATGAGCAGAAACTGCTCGGGGGTGAGTCCTACATTGTTCTGTCGTAGGATAGCTGCCGTATATTGCTTCAGCTTGCAGGCCGAAAGATTCAGATAGACTGCGATTTCCTTGGATAGTAGCATTTCGATACTATATGTTATAATGACAGTGCAATGTAGGGAAAATTAGCGATTCCTGCAAATTTATGTGGGACTGACTTTTCTTGACAGAAAGTCGCAAAGCCGTGGAAACAGTCTCTTTATATATACCATTATAAGCTCTTTCCCACCTACAAGGACCTCTGGCTTTCCGCGATAGATGGCATTCACTATCTTGTCTGCCGCTTTCTGTGGCGATATGCCTCCGGCCTGTCCTGAGTCCATCTTGCCGTGCGGCAGGCCATTGGCATCTATGGCATTCATGGATATGTTGGTGCGTACACGTCCGGGGCAGACTATCGTGACACGTATTCCTGTATCGTGATATTCGGCTCTGACTGTTTCGAAAAATCCGTACAATGCGTGTTTGGATGACGAGTATGCGCAACGCAATGGAAAACCGAACAGGCCATTGATACTGCTGGTTACGGCGATATGGCCACCTCCCTGACCAATCATGCGGGGAAGTATTCTCTTTGTGAGGATGACGGGCGCCATAAAGTTGATATCCATAATTTTACGTATTACAGACACGTCAGTCTCGGTTGTCAGACTGCGTTGGCTTATCCCTGCATTGTTGAACAGTATGTCTATCCTGCCGAACATCTGCCAGGCGGTGTTGGCGAGATTGTCCAAATTGCCAGTGTCGGATAAGTCGTAGGGAAGAATTCTTACTTCCGGTGCTCCGGACAATTTGCATTTGCCAGCCACGGATTCAAGTGCTTCCCTGGTGCGGGAAGTTAGGATAAGCCGCGCTCCCTCCTGTGCCAGACGGTATGCTACGGCCTCTCCTATGCCTGATGAGGCACCGGTTATCCATACTGTCTTATTATTGAATTTTCCCATCAGGGTAGCAGGACGCAATATTCAGTTTATCCGAGTGATTCCAGCCAGGCTGCGGATGATATGTCGCTTGGCATCTGCCAGCCTCCGCGTGGTGACAGGCTTACGGGACCGGTGGCCGGACCGTCTGGCATACAGGAACGCTTGAACTGGTTGCTGAAGAAGCGTTTGATGAACAGTGTCAGCCATTTGCGTATGACAGTATCTTCGTATTTGCCGGCAAATGCGTGTTTGGCGAGGTATAGTATCTTGGCTGGTGTAAAGCCGTTCCTTACGGTGTGATAGAGGAAGAAATCGTGAAGCTCGTAAGGGCCGATTATGTCCTCGGTTTTCTGTACGATTCTGCCGTTACCGTCGGAAGGAAGCAACTCGGGGGTGATAGGGGTGTCAATGACATCCAGCAGGTTCGCTTTTGCGGCTGAGAACTGGTCAGCATCTGCCACATACCTGATGATTCCAGGTATGAGCGTCTTGGGTACTCCGGCATTGACGGCGTACATTGACATATGGTCACCGTTGTAGGTGCACCATCCCAGGGCAAGTTCAGACAAATCTCCTGTTCCGACTACAAGGGCTCCGATCTCATTGGCCACATCCATCAGAATCTGTGTACGTTCCCGAGCCTGGGTGTTCTCGTATGCGGAATCGTGTATGTCTATGTCGTGACCTATGTCCTTGAGATGAAGCAGACTCGCTTCTCTGATGCTTATCTCGCGCCAGTCTATGCCCAGCGAGCGCATCATTCCTACGGCATTTGTATATGTACGGTCTGTAGTGCCGAATCCCGGCATAGTGATACCTGTGATGAGCTTTCTGTCCAATCCCATCTGGTCAAAAACCTTCACGCATACCAGAAGCGCAAGCGTGGAGTCAAGTCCGCCGGATATGCCTATCACGACCCTGCTTATGCCAGTTTGTCTGAGGCGTGTGGCCAGTCCTCCGGTCTGTATGCGGAATGTGTCTGCATAGACTTCATCGCAATATTGGAAAGGATTCGGGCTGACGGTACGGTACAGAATATCATCGTTGCTGTCAGTCTGCGGGATTTCCGTAATGTCAATGATGTTGCCGGCTGATGCGATACGGCCCTGCTGTCTGTTACGGAGCAGTCCAATGTCAATATCGGCTGTCAGAATTCCTTTTTCAAAATGTCTTTCGCAGATTATCTCTCCATCTTCGGCGATAATTGCGTGTCCTGCGAACAGATTGTCTGTACTTGATTCTCCGCTTCCTGCCGATGCCAGAATGATGGCCGACCTGCAGTCGGCAGAGTGCTGACGGGTCATCGTACGCAGTTCTGCGGTCCTTCCCGCAATTTCGGGATAGCAGGATGGGCACAATATTATGTCTGCTGCCGGATAGACGGTATTTCCGGCTGACTGAATGGCGAATGTGGCATCTGACAGCCTGAATATGGGATTGTCGGATATGGTAATGTCATCTCCGCAGATACGTGCCACCCCGCAGATATGTTCTGCCTGTGAAAAATGACGTTTGTCCGCAGGATTGCCGCTGAGCGTGATTCCAAGAATGTGGCCACAGGCAATTGTGGCGGTGGCATCATAAATGTTCCCGTTGTATTCCAATGGAAGCCCTGCGTTTATTACGATACCTGTTCCCTTACTCCTGTCCTTGATATATGACAGGGCATTGAGGGAGTTCTCCAGAATCAGGCGGCTGTCTGTCAGGTCACCGAGCGTGCAGCCGGTCAGACACAACTCCGGAAAGCAGATGATCCGTATGCCCTTGCTTGCCGCAAATTCCGCCTGGCGGATTATCTCCGCCGCATTATCGGCTGGTCTTCCGACTTTTACTTCCGGTATGCAGGCCGCAACTCTGATGAAACCGTAACCGCTCATAATCAGACAATGTTCATTTATTTATCTGACGCTCAATTTCTTCGTCCGTGAGCGTGTAGTTGGTTAGGTTTCCGCTGAGATACTGGTTGTATGCCGACATATCCATGAAACCGTGTCCTGTCAGATTGAACAGCAGTACTTTCTTCTCTCCGCTTTCCCTGCATTCCCTTGCGCGGCGTATGGTGGCTGCTATGGCGTGACAGGACTCCGGAGCCGGTACTATGCCTTCGGTCTGTGCGAAAAGCATTCCGGCATCGAATGTCTCAAGCTGATTCACATCCATTGCCTCCATATATCCGTCTTTCATCAATTGTGATACGATTACTCCGGCACCGTGATAGCGCAGACCTCCGGCGTGAATGTTGGCCGGGGCGAACTTGTGGCCGAGAGAGAACATCGGCATCATAGGCGTGTAGCCGGCCTCGTCGCCGTAGTCATACATGAACCTGCCTCGCGTGAGCTTCGGGCAGGAAGCCGGTTCTGCGGCGATGTATCTTGTTTCCTTATGCAGTCCGCTGAATGTGTGGCGCATAAACGGGAAGGCTATGCCTCCGAAATTTGAGCCTCCGCCGAAACAGGCTATAATCTCGTCCGGATACTCACCTGCCAGTTCCATCTGCTTCTCAGCCTCAAGTCCGATAATTGTCTGATGAAGAGACACGTGACTCAATACCGAGCCGAGCGTGTATTTGCAGTTCGGTGTGGTGCGTGCCAGCTCGACTGCCTCGGAGATTGCCGTTCCAAGTGATCCCTGATGGTTTGGAGTGGCGGTAAGAATGTCCTTGCCGGCGCGTGTGGACATTGACGGGGAAGGCGTAACCTGCGCTCCGAACACCTGCATCATATTGCGGCGGTACGGCTTCTGCTCGTAGCTGATTTTCACCTGATATACGGCTGCTTCCAGACCGAATACCTTTGCCGCGTATGACAGTGCCGTGCCCCACTGACCGGCACCAGTCTCGGTGGTGACATTGGTCACACCTTCCTGCTTGCAGTAATATGCCTGTGCTATTGCGGAGTTGAGCTTATGGGAACCAACAGGACTGACACTCTCGTTTTTGAAATATATGTGTGCCGGAGTATCCAGCGCCTGCTCCAGTCCGTATGCGCGGACAAGGGGCGTGCTGCGGTAGAATGTGTACATCTCGCGCACTTTCTCCGGTATGTCAATCCAGGCATCTGTCTGATTGAGTTCCTGGCGGCTGCACTCCTCGCAGAATATGGGGAAAAGATCCTCGGCCTTCATTGGCTCACCTGTCTGCGGATTCTTGAGGGGCATAGGTTTGTTGGGCATCTCGGCCTGTATGTTGTACCACTGCGTGGGTATCTCGTTCTCGGTCAGAAAGAATCTCTTTTGTCTCATATCATTTACAGTTTCCTGCAAAATTAGTGGCATTTTTCTGCACGTCAGCAATAAAATGCCGGATATTTTGAAATAATGACATATTATCATTTACTTTGTAGAATATTAATAGAAGACTTAGCCTATGAAGAGAAGCCTACTTTTGATTGTGACTGCGCTGTTTATGTCAATGTCTCCACTATTGTGCAGTGCTCAGATATCCAAGAATCCGTACAAGTTTCTCGGGAATATCACGACCTATGGTTCAATGGATACGGATGGTTACAAATATTCCGACCTTTGGAATCAGGTAACACCCGAGAATGAAACAAAATGGTCTTCGGTGGAAGGGACACGCGGCTCGTTCAACTGGTATGGAGCCGACAATTCGTACAACTATGCCAAGAACAATAAGCTGCATTTCAAGTTCCATTGCTTTGCGTGGGGTTCGCAGTATCCGGAATGGATTACTACGCTGTCCGCAAAGGAACGTTACGATGAGATTGTGAAATGGATAGATGCTGCCAAGAATCATTATCCCAATCTGGAACTGATTGATGTCGTCAATGAGGCTCTTTCGGGGCATCAGCAGGGCACACGATATTTTGAAGAGGCATTGGGTGGTGCCGGAGTAAGCGGATATGACTGGATAGTCAATGCTTTCGAACTTGTACATACGCGCTGGCCGGATGCGATTCTGATATACAATGACTTCAATACCTTCCAGTGGGATACGGACAGGTATATCGAGCTGGTCAGAACTCTTATAGATGCCGGTGCTCCGATTGACGCCTACGGATGCCAGTCGCACGATTTGAACGATATGTCTGGTGCCAGCCTCAAGACTGTTATGGCAAAGATTCAGAATGCTCTTCAGATTCCTATGTATATCACTGAGTATGATATAAATCAGAAGAATGATAATACACAGAAGCTTCGTTACGAGGAACAGATTCCTCTGATGTGGGAGAGTGACTACTGTGCCGGAATTACCATTTGGGGCTTCATACAGGGTAAGACCTGGGAGGATAATTCCGGCATTTCCAGCGGGGTTGGAAAAGAACGCCCTGCCATGAAGTGGCTTAGGGAATATATGAAGACAGACAAGGCTCTGACAGCAGGATTCCGGAAGAATTTCCCGTTCAAAAACGGGTGGACCAAGGAAGCGTCGGTTTATGTGAAGCCTTCTACGCTGAAACCTTGTACCGGCGATGATTACGAAGTTACCGTACGCGCTTCGATGAGGACCAAAACCATTGACAGCGTGGTGCTGTACATTGACAAGGATTCTGTCGTTATGAAGGAAGTTCCCTACACGGTCAAGCTGAAAGCTGGAAAAGTTGGACAGAAGTCCACTCTGAAGGCGATTGTATATACCACAGACGGAGATGCCTATACCAGATATTCGCATATCGAGGTCTATCCGCAGCGCAAGCCGTTCAAAGGTGAGCCTATTGCCATACCGGGTACCGTGAAGGCTGCGGATTATGACAAGGGTGGTGAAGGCGTGACTTTCCACAATTCAGGTAGCAGACAGGGTGATTACAGTTCGTACCGTCCTGATGGTGTTGATATTGTACATGGTAATGGGACTGCGGTGGTCGGTTATACAAACTCCGGAGAGTGGATGGAATATACGGTCAATGTGGCGCAGGCCGGGTATTATACTTTCTCAGCCGTAGCCTCATCAGGTACTACAGGTTCAGGTTTCTCGATAAGTGTTAATAACGGTGGTAAGCAGACTGAGATAGCACGTATCAATGTTCCCAAGACAGCCGATAATGACTGGAGCAAATACACTACAATCATTGACCGTATATCAATACCGCTTGAGGCTGGCCAGCAGATACTCCGCATTACAATTGACGGAGCAAACTGTAATATTGACAAAGTCGGTTTCACCCATATCAAAGGGGGAATAAATCACGATGTTAAACTGAATTTGTCTGTGAGTCCTGCATCTCCGGTACAAAACGAGCCTGTAATAATTTCTGCGGCTGTGACAAAACCGGAGCAGGTGGTGCTGAAATCGGTGGATTATTATCTTGATGGTAAAAAGACGGCATCTGCTACGGCGGAGCCATACGAATATATCATCAGCAATGCATCGGTAGGGCATCATACGGTAAGGGCTGTGGCTATTATGGAGGATGACAGTGAATCGGAGTATTTCCAGACGGCTTTCAATGTACGGGCTCCATACAGGACTACGAATATTCCCGGCACAATCGAGTTTGAGAATTTTGACAAGGGCGGTGACGGCTGGTCCTTCCACGATTCTGACGATGTAGATGAGGGTAAAGCAGGTTATCGTAATGATAATGAGGGACTGGATATTATTAAAATCGGTTCCGGATATGGCGTGGGATACATAGTATCCGAAGAGTGGATGGAATATACCGTAAATGTGAAGGAAGCCGGAAAATATTCATATGATATAACAGCGGCATCTGGTGTTACCGGTTCCAAAATCAGGGTAGCCTATAAGACTTCCACCGGATACAAGACTCTATCGACTATGGAGATACCTAATACCGGAGGAAGTAATAAATATCAGGTCAAATCCGGCAAGTTCCTTGCGGAGTTGCCTGAAGGACAGCAGATAATACGTGTTACCATTATGACCGGCTATGGTTCCACTTCCTGTAATTTGGACAAAATAAAACTGACCTGTACGTCTCCGACAGATGTGGAGGATATACCTGAGTCATCCGGAGGTACTTACGAAGTGTTCTCTCTTACTGGAGCAAGTGCCGGCAGGATAACCGTTGGGTCAGAGACAGAGATTGCCGATGCAATCTATCAGCTTACCGGTAAGGGCGGATTGTTCATAGTCAAGAATCTGGAGACAGGAAAGGCAGAGAGATATCTGTCTGGAAAATGATATTGTGTTGAAATAATTGTTGTAGATGAGAATTTCGGAAAGAGCGGAGGTGATGCCAAGTTCACCTATACGCAAGTTGTCAGTGATTGCCCAGAAGATAGAGTCGGAGGGCGTTAAAGTTTATCATCTTAATATCGGTCAGCCTGATCTGCCGACACCGCAGATAGGCCTTGATGCCTTGAAGTCAATAGACAGAACCGTTTTGGAATATTCTCCGAGCCAGGGCTTCCTGAGCCTGAGAAAGAAACTATGTGAGTATTATGCCCAATATCAGATTAAATTTGATCCGGATGATATAATTGTGACGTGTGGTGGCTCGGAAGCAGTGCTGTTCGCGTTTATGACTTGTCTTAATCCTGGAGATGAGATAATAGTCCCGGAACCGGCATACGCGAATTATATGGCTTTTGCTGTATCTGCCGGTGCGGTGATTAAGCCAATAGTCTCGACAATTGAGGACGGTTTCGCACTTCCTCCGATTGAGAAATTCGAGGAACTTATCACTGAACGTACGAAAGGAATCCTTATCTGCAATCCTAACAATCCGACCGGTTATCTATATACCAGAAGGGAGATGCTGCAACTCCGTGATCTCGTCAAGAAATACGATCTGTATCTTTTCTCTGACGAAGTCTATAGGGAATTCATTTACACTGGCTCCCCATATATATCAGCATGTCATTTGGAAGGTATAGATGATAATGTGATTCTGATTGATTCCGTGTCAAAAAGATATTCCGAGTGCGGTATCCGTATAGGTGCCATCGCTACAAAGAATGAGGCTGTACGCAAGGCCGTCATGAAATTCTGCCAGGCCCGTCTGAGCCCGCCGCTCATAGGACAGATTGTAGCGGAGGCATCAATATCAGCTCCCCGTGATTATATGACAGCAACGTACGAGGAATTCATAACACGCCGTAAATATCTGATTGACGGACTTAATAAGATCCCGGGAGTGTATTCTCCGATACCTATGGGAGCATTTTATACAACAGCCAAACTGCCGATAGATGACTGCGACAAGTTCTGTCAGTGGTGTCTTACCGATTTCAGACGTGATGGCAAAACCATAATGATGGCTCCTGGTACAGGTTTCTATTCAGATCCCAAGTTGGGAAAAAATCAGGTGCGTCTGGCATACGTACTCAATATTGAGGATTTGAAGGATGCACTGCACTTATTGGCAGAGGCTTTGGAGGAGTACAACAGCCTGACTGAATGAAAAGATTTCTCACAACAATCTGCCTGCTCAGTCTGAGTATTTGTGCTTTTTGTCAGACTGCTCCGAAGAGAGAGTTCAGGGGCGCCTGGATACAGGCAGTGAATCATCAGTTCGAGGGCATTCCTACACAGAAACTGAAAGCAGAGCTGACATCCCAGATAGAGAGCTTGGCATCCTGCGGCATAAATACGATTATGTTTCAGGTGCGTGTGGAGGGTGATGCATTGTATAAGTCAGACATTGAGCCGTGGAGCGCATTCCTTACAGGCAAGCAGGGGCTGGAACCTGATGAGGATTGGGATCCACTCCAGTTTATGCTGGATTTATGCCATAGTCACGGAATGGAACTGCATGCTTGGATCAATCCGTTCAGGGCAAAGACAGTATCTACAGAGAAACTTGCACTGACACATCAGATGTCGATGCATCCGGAGCGTTTCGTGCGTTATGGCAAGTTGGCCCTTTTCAATCCGGCCTTGCAGGAGAACAGGGATTATATCTGTTCCGTCGCAGCGGATATTGTGCGGCGCTATGATATAGACGGTTTTCATATAGACGACTATTTCTATCCTTACCCGGAGAACGGGCTGAAATTCAATGACAATGCTGATTTTATCCGTGATTCGCGTGGCTTTACAGATATTGGGGACTGGCGCAGAGATAACGTGAACCTGTTCATAGAGCAGTTGTCAGATACAATACGCAGTATAAAGCCTTGGGTTAAATTCGGTATATCGCCATTCGGAATCTATAGGAATGCGACAGAGGAATATCCGGACGGCAGTGCCACGAATGGTTTGGAAAATTACAGTGGATTGTACGCAGATGTATTGTATTGGCTGAAACAAAGTTGGATGGATTACTGCATTCCTCAGTTATATTGGAATGTCGGATATAAGGTGGCGGATTATCAGGTGCTCGTCAACTGGTGGGCCGATCACGCATACGGCTGTCTGATGTACATAGGTCAGGATGTGGAACGCACGGTAAAGGAAAAGGATCCGGGAAATTCTTCACAGCATCAGGAACGTCTGAAAATGGATTTGCAGCGCAGCCGACCCGAACTGTCAGGAAGCTGCCAGTGGCCGGCCAAATCTGTAGTTGACAATCCTGGTGCCTACAGGGATATTCTGGCAAAGGAATATTACGCGACACCTGCTTTACAGCCCTTGCCTGTCAGGATGTCTTTTGAACATCCCGGAAAGGTTCGCAAGCTCCGTATTATACCTACGGTTGACGGAGATGTACTTTACTGGACAGCTCCTGTAGGTCATTCGGTGGAGGATAGGGCTTGTAAGTATGTGGTATATAAGTTTTCTGCAAAGGAAGCCATTGATATAAATGATGCGTCTCATATAGCAGGCATCGTTGATAATGTTTATTTCCTGCTTGACAGTGCCGATAAGGATTGCGTATATGTCGTAACTGCTCTGTCGCGGGTTCAGGCTGAGTCAAAACCTGTCAGGATCAGAACTCACGCCAGATAATTTTATTGGTTTTTTAAAGCAAGAATTGGATGAAGCGCTTTCTGGCTATACTGATTTGTCTGATTTCGTATTTGAGTATATGGGCGCAGGTTGTGCCTAATAACCGTGTGAAATCCATGTTGGGTGGAAATGCCTGTTTGGCTTACGTTGCCAAGACGGACAGTCTGAGTGATTTCTATGTGTTCAACAGGACTGACAATAAGGGATATGTCATTCTGACGGCAGATGTATATTCCGGCGAGCAGATAGTGCTGGGCTATTCCGATGAGGGAACATTCAATTATGACAATCTTCCTGATAATGCCAGATGGTGGCTTCACCAATATCAGCTTCAGATAGAGCAGGCTAGAAGGGATAAGGTCGTCTTGAGAACAGCCCGTAATTCGGAAAATGATGAAAGCCGGCGTGTTGAGGTCTATCCTTTGCTTGGCGCTATCAAGTGGGTACAGACATTTCCGTTCAATAATAAGTCCCCAAAGAAATATAACTCCGAATCAAAAAAGGATGAGAACTGTCCTACCGGATGCGCTGCCAATGCTATGGGACAAATTATGTGTTATTACAAATGGCCATTGAATCCGGTTGGAAGTCATTCTTATAAATGGAACGGTGAGACGTTATCTTCAGATTTCAGCAAATCTGTATATGACTGGGCAGTCATAAAGGATAGATATGTAGTTGGACAGATATCTACTGCCGAGGCTAATGCAATTTCCCAACTTATGTATGACTGTGGAATCGCGATTGATATGGAATATGATCTTGGTGGCAGCTCAGCATTTGCGGAAGATATACCGAATGCCCTGAAAAGCTACTTCAAATACAAGTCTGCGAGCATCGTCTATAGGGATCTGCATTCAGATATTTGGGATGATCTGTTGAGAGAGCAGTTGTCTAATTCCCAACCGGTTATATACGGTGGTACCGATGCCGATGCCGGCGGTGAAGGACATGCGTTTGTTTGTGACGGATTTGACTCCGAAGGATATT
This sequence comes from Bacteroidaceae bacterium, assembly GCA_045600825.1. Taxonomy (GTDB): domain Bacteria; phylum Bacteroidota; class Bacteroidia; order Bacteroidales; family Bacteroidaceae; genus Colenecus. The sequence goes on along the minus strand of JAZRYP010000035.1, from coordinate 48,982 downwards.
TCCACTTTAATTTCGGATGGGGTGGACTTGCGGACGGCTATTACCTTTCGTCCCTATCAGATTCATATGCCTTTAATCAGATGATTGTTTGTGACATTGTACCTGATAGGCAAAAGTATAAGTCCGGTAAGTTGTTCTATAATCCGTTGAATAAGGGTGATGTCGAGATTTCTTATCCGGAATCATTGTATCCTGATTATTCCGGAGAAATAGAGGTCCCTGCTGTTGTCGGAGGATATAATGTCATCTCTGTCGGAAGCCGGGCTTTTATGGGCTCTTCCGTAACCAAAGTCGTGTTACCCTCAACGATAAATAGAATATCCGGGTCTGCCTTTTCTGCTTGTAGGAAGCTTGATACCTTGGTTGTAAACTGGAATTCTCCGTTGTCCTGCGATGTTTCCGTTTTTGACAATGAGGCTTATTCCAATACCGTATTGGTTGTACCTTCCGGTAAGGTTTCCTCATATACGTCGGTACTGCCATGGTCGCTGTTCTCGCACATAACAGATGAAAATACAACGAATGAATGGTCGGAGTGGATACCGATGGAATGTGGAACAGGGAATTACTCAAGCGGATTACACATTTTCGGCTCGTCTGAAGTGAACGTGCTGTGGCGCGTGTCTGATAAGGACAGTAATAAGGCGCAGATTAAAATTGACGGGGTGTTCACCGGTACGTCATTGATGGTAGATGTTGATCTGCAGACGGGTGCGTGCCGGGTTCCGAAACAGACAACAGGATTTATGAACTATTCGGATGAGGTAATAATAAGTGATTGTCCGTCATTTAGTAAATCTGCAAGTTATGAGCAATATCCGTGTGTCTATAATGATGCGTTAGGAAGAATTTCCATGTATGTCGTGTATTCTTCTGGCGCACACGACGGTCAATATTATATTTGCTGCGAGGATGTATTGCAATTGGATATGAAACGTGAATGGCAGGAAAGATATACTGGTACATATTATTACAGCACCTATATCAAGCAATCGCGCAGTAATGTCAAGCTTTATCAGGATGCACTGAGGCCGTCTTGCTGGAGGCTGTATCCTATGCAGAATGACGCAGAGTTCGTATTTGTCTGGAAAGAGGATGGAATACTGGAGTTTGGCTCTCAGGACAGTGGATTCAGATCGGCAAGCGATGATATGATAATAGTCGATGACTTGAAAAAATATTCTCCATCGGTAGAACCTTCAAAATATGATATATCCACTAATACTCTGCTCTTCAATACATTATACTACTGTGTAGGGGAGGAAAATGCGAAAGGTGGCAAGGAATCATACGTCATAGAGGCTGAGAGCGCAGTCGATGAGATTCAGGCGGATACGTGGAAAGGTGATATGATATACAATGTAGCCGGTCAGCCTATGAGTACTCCTCGCAAAGGAATCAATATCAGAGATGGGTATAAGTTCCTTGTAGAGTAGTGTAGAATATTCCACCGAATATGCCTGCAATCAGGATTACGAGTATCGGATTCCATTTCAGACGGTAAGTAAGATAAAAGGCGGCCGCGAATATGAATATGCTTGCTGCAATCTGAATTTTATCCGTACCGAAATTCTCCTTGCTTATCAGTGACAGTACGGCGGCTGCCAACAGTCCGACGACCGCGCGACGTAGCCAGATCAGAACATCCTTTACCATAGGGTGGTTGCTGTATCTCATGAAATAGATGCTTATCAGCAGCATCAGGATAAATGACGGCAACATTACGGATAATGATGCCAAAAGCGAACCCGCTACTGCTGCGCTTTTTCCCATACCGGCGTTGATGATTGCCGTATATCCCACGTATGTGGCCGAGTTGATGCCAATAGGTCCCGGTGTCATCTGGCTTATAGCCACTATGTCTGTGAATTCTGCGGTACTTACCCACCCGAACTTCTCCACTATCAGATTCTGTATCAGAGAGAGCATACCGTATCCACCGCCAAAGCCGAACAGGCCTATGGCAAAGAAAGTGTAGAATAACTGCCAGAAAATTATCATCTTTTTCTCTCTTTATACGGATAATACAGGATTGCGCCAACTATGGTGCCGGCTATAATATAAATAGGTGATACTCCCAGTAACCAGATAGCGAGAGCTGAAGCAATAGGAATCCATATAGTATGACGGCTTAACTCTGCCTTGCCCGCAAGTTTCAATGTGGGAACAAGAATCAATGCGATGACGGCAGGCCTGATTCCCTTGAAGATGTTCTCTACAAGTGGTATCTCCTTGAATCTCTGAAAGAACAGGGCAATGAGCAATATAATTGCTATAGATGGCAATACGGTACCGGCAGTGCAGGCAATGCTTCCTTTCACGCCTTTCAGTTTATAGCCTATGAAGATGGATATATTAGCGGCAAATATCCCAGGCGCTGCCTGAGATATTGCCAGAATGTCAGCGAATTCCTGACTGTCAATCCATTTGTTGCGCTCCACAACCTCTTTCTCAATCAGGGGTATCATCACATAGCCTCCGCCAATGGTGAACAGCCCTATCTTGAAAAAAGTAGCGAAGAGCTTGCCCAGCATAGCCGTTTAATGTCTGTTCTTCTCAACCCATTTGCGTGCGTTGACGAAGGCCTCAATCCAAGGAGTAATCTCGTCTCCGCTCCTGTCTGCCGGCCAGTATGCGCACTGCCACGGGAAGATGGCGCGCTCCGGGTGCGGCATCATTGCGATGTGCCTTCCGTCGGCGCTTGCTATTGCCGCCGTATTGTAGTCCGAACCGTTCGGGTTGGCCGGATAGTCCGGATAGCTGTATTTGGCGACAACATTGTACTGCTCCTCCGGGTAGGGCAGATGGAACTTGCCCTCGCCGTGAGCTACCCATACTCCGAGCTTCGAACCGCTGAGCGAGCTGAGCATAACGCTGCTGTTATTCATTATGTCAAGTCCCAGGTATGCTGACTCAAACTTGTGTGAGTCGTTGTGAAGCATACGGCTCTTATCCTTGTGCTCGGGATTGATCAGACCAAGCTCAATCATAAGCTGGCATCCGTTGCATATACCCAGTGACAATGTGTCCTTGCGTGCATAGAAACGGTCAAGCGCATTCTTGGCGGTAGGGTTGAACAGGAAAGCACCTGCCCATCCTTTCGCAGAGCCCAGCACGTCCGAGTTGGAGAATCCTCCGCAGAACACTATCATATTGATGTCCTCAAGCGTCTCTCGTCCGCTTACGAGGTCGGTCATAGTCACATCCTTTACATCGAAGCCTGCAAGCCACAGTGAATACGCCATCTCGCGTTCGCCGTTTGTACCCTTCTCACGTATGATGGCTGCTTTGATGCCGCTTGCGTTGCGTCTGTCGGGATTCAATCCGTACTGCGCCAAAGTCCCCTGGAAGGTGTATGGAACCTTGATCCGTAATGGCTGCTTCATATAATTGGAGTATCTCTTCTCTGCACAGCCGTTAGAAGCTTGTCTGCGCTCCATCAGGTACGATGACCTGTACCACAGTTCCCGCATCCTGTCTATATCTATGGTCCTGCATTCCTTACCGGAGTGGAGAATTATGGCGCGCTCTGCTACAGGACGACCGATGATGGCGTATCCTACACCGCTCTCATCAAGCGCAGCTGTTACCTTGTCCAGTTTCTTCTTGTCAATCTGTACTACGATGCCTGGGTTCTCTGCAAACATTGTCTTTACTATGTCGGTGCAGTGCAGAGCATCCAGATTTATGTCAAGACCGCCCTCTGTGTTGGCAAAACACATCTCAAGCAGGGTGGTGACAAGACCGCCGGCAGATATGTCGTGGCCTGCCAGCAGCAGACCTGAGTCAACCAGCCCCTGTACGGCATTGAATGCGTCAACGAAGTATTCTGCGCTCCTGACGGTAGGCACGTCGCTTCCGATACGGTTCATAGACTGTGCGAATGCGCTGCCGCCGAGTCTCAGCTGGTCGTAGCTGAAGTCTATGTGCATAAGTACGCTTCCCTTTACGTCTGCCAGTACCGGTGATACCGTCTTCTTTACGTCGGATACCTGACCGCCTGCCGATACAATGACTGTTCCCGGGCTGATAATCTTGCTTCCGTCCGGATACTTCTGCGTCATTGACAGTGAATCCTTTCCTGTAGGAACATTGATACCCAGCTCAATGCAGAAGTCGGAAAGGGCTTTCACACCTTTGTACAGACGTGCGTCCTCTCCCTGCTGTGCGCGACACGGCCACATCCAGTTGGCGCTGAGCGATACCGTTTCCAGACCGTCGGTGAGCGGAGCGAATACAATATTGGTCAGAGCCTCTGCCACAGACAATACCGAGCCTGCTGCCGGGTCTGCAAGACCGGCCTGTGGGGCATGGCCTATTGATGTGGCGATACCGCTATTGCCGCGATAGTCCAGAGCCACTACTCCGCAGTCCGAAAGCGGAAGCTGTATGGCGCCCTGGCACTGCTGACGTGCTATTTTTCCTGTTACGGAACGGTCAACCTTGTTCGTGAGCCAGTCCTTGCAGGCTACAGCCTCAAGCTGCAGTACGTTCTGCAGGTATTCCTCGAATTTTGCTGAATCGTATGTCACATCCTCATAATGATGCTCTACAGTGACATCATTCATTATAGTCTTGGGGGAGGAACCGAACATCTGGCTTACCGCGAGGTCAAACGGACGCTTGCCGTCTGCCTGCTCGAATGCGAAGCGGGCATCGCCTGTGGTCTCACCCACCACATACATCGGAGCACGCTCGCGCTCTGCGATTTTTCTGACGTGGTCAAGCGATTCCTCCTGTATAAGCAGACCCATACGCTCCTGCGACTCGTTGGCTATAATCTCCTTTGATGACAGAGTCTTGTCTCCGACGGGAAGCTTGTCCATCTCAATCAGTCCGCCACATTCCTCAACCAGCTCTGACAGACAGTTTACGTGACCTGCCGATCCGTGGTCGTGAATGGATACTATAGGATTGACATCCTCCTCACACAGAGCGCGTGTGACATTGTAGTCGCGCTTCTGCATCTCCGCGTTGGCCCTCTGCACAGCGTTCAGTTCGATGCCTGATGAATAGCGTCCGGTATCGACAGACGATACGGAACCGCCGCCAAGTCCGATACGGTAGTTGTCACCGCCAAGTACCACAATCTTATTGCCTTTCTGCGGCTCGCCCTTCAGACAGTCGCGCTTCGTCCCGTATCCGACACCGCCTGCCATCATAATCACCTTGTCATATCCGTACTGGCTGCCATCCTCCTGATGCTCGAAAGTAAGCAGAGAACCGCAGATAAGCGGCTGGCCGAATTTGTTACCGAAATCGGATGCTCCGTTGGAAGCCTTTGTCATAATCTGCTCCGGTGTCTGGTAGAGCCATTTACGCTCCTTAAGTGGTTTTTCCCAAGGCTTGCCGGCATCGTTTCTCGGATAGGATGTCATATATACCGCAGTACCGGCTATAGGCCAGGAGCCTTTACCGCCGCCCATTCGGTCGCGAATTTCGCCGCCGGTTCCTGTCGATGCTCCGTTGAAAGGCTCGACTGTGGTCGGGAAATTGTGGGTTTCGGCCTTGATGGAAATAACGGATTCAATATCCTTGATGATGAAATAGTCAGAGGTGGAGTGATCGGCTGGTGCGAACTGCTCTATAACAGGTCCCTCGGCAAAGGCGACATTGTCCTTGTATGCGGAAATGATATGTCCCTGATGCTCCTTTGTTGTGTTCTTTATCATCTGGAAGAGCGATGATTCCATCTCCTTTCCGTCAATGATGAAAGTTCCGCCAAATATCTTGTGGCGGCAGTGCTCTGAATTAATCTGTGCGAAACCGAATACCTCAGAGTCGGTGAGGCTGCGTCCGATCTCTTTCTCTACCTGATGCAGATAGGATATCTCTTCCTTTGAAAGCGCCAGACCTTCCTGCTCATTGTAGCTGTCCAGGTCTTCTATGAAAATGATGGGCTCAGGCTTTATGTTGACAGTGAAAATGTCCTGGTCGAGCCCTTTATACATTCTCTGCAGCATAGGGTCGTATTCTGCATCCTCAGAGCTTACAGGGAAATATTCCTCAATTCGTGTGATTCCGGACAACCCCATATTCTGGGTGATTTCAACCGCATTCGTACTCCAGGGAGTTATCATTTCCCTGCGTGGGCCGACGTGAAAACCGTTCACCTTGTCCGCATCAATCATCTGCGCGTCACCGTACAGCCAGCTCAGCTTCCTAATGTCATCACTTTCCGGCTGCTTTGTTGTCTCTGTTGCGAGAATAGTGCCCGTAGGCGCTTTGAAAAATAAGATCATCTTTAATTGTGTTGTTTTATATATTCATCAGATGGCGAATGTGTTGAATCCGCCGTCAACTACAGATACCGTTCCTGTCACGAATGACGATGCGTCGCTTATCAGGTACTGTATGGTTCCGCATAATTCCTCCGGCTTGCCGAAACGCTTGAACGGCGTCTGTCTGATTACATCGTTTCCACGCTGTGTCAGGCTGCCGTCAGGATTTGTGAGCAGTGCACGGTTCTGATTTGTCAGTATGAATCCGGGCGCTATGGCATTGACCCTGATTTCCGGAGTGAATTTTGTGGCAATCTCATTGGCCAGGAATGCAGTGAAATTGTTGATGCCGGCCTTGGCTGCCGAATACCCCATTATTCTGGACAGCGGTCGGAATGCCGCCATTGACGCGAAGTTTACGATAGTGCCCTTTCCTGCATCGACCATAGGCTTCAGAAATATCTGTGTGGGGATAACGGTCCCCGTGAGGTTTACGTTCAGAACTCTTTCGAACTCCTCCACCTTAATGTCAAAGAAGGTTCCCGAAGGCGAAATCGTGGCCCCGGGCATATTGCCGCCGGCTGCATTCAGCAGGGAATCCACCCTCCCGTATTTATCCAATACAGTATCGCAGGCATTCTGTATGGAGCCTGCATCCAGAACATCGGCCTTGATGAACATTCCCGTGCCTCCTTTGTCCTGCATCTCAGAGACAATGGACTTGCCGGTTTCCTCGTTGCGGCCGATGATTACGACCTTTGCCCCCTGCTGTGCCAGATATACTGATATGCAGTGTCCCAGGACTCCTGTGCCACCCGTCATTACAACGACACGGCCTTCTATTGAGAATAAGTCGTTCATCAGTTTACTCTTTATTGCTGTTGTCTTCGTTTGCTTCAACTGTGCCTTCAGCCTTCTTCTTTGCAAGATACTCAGGCAGACTGAGACCTGCCAGGTCGAAAAGATCCGACATCGGCGGTACGGACTTCATAAGCCCGCTCAGGAAATTGGCTGTAGAACCTTTCCCGTCAGGATTGTTTCCTGAATCCCATACAGTTACGTGGTCTATGTTGACACCCTTGATAGCCTCAACCTGTGTCTTTACAAGCTCCGGCATCTTCTCCGACATCAGCAGCATGAATGCCTTGGCCGCATCACCGCCTGCGGCCTGAACCATCTTGTCGTAACCGGCAGCCTGCTTGGTAAGTATCTCATAGTAACCTTTAGCTTCAGCTTCCATTCTGGCGAAGATTGCGTCAGCCTCACCCTTTGCGCTGATACGCTTCTGCTCTGCCTCAGCCTCAGCTGCGATGATGACTCGCTGCTTATCCACTTCCTGCGATACGAGGATATTGGCCTGCTGTGTGGAACGTTCGCGCTCGGCACGTGCAAGCTCGGCATCGCGCTCGGCAATGTATGCGTCCTGCAGGGCCTTGGCCTGCTGCACCTTTTCTGCGGTTACAGCCAGTCTGTTGGCTTCAGCCTCCTTCTCGCGGCGGAATGCCTCGGAATTGGCAATTTCGACTTTGGCATTGTTCTCGCCCTGTACGGCGATGGCGTTGGCCTGCGATGTACGGATACGTGTCTCCTTTACGGCATCAGCCTTACCGATTTCACCGTTACGATCCTGCTCGGCCACGCTGACCTTAGCCTCATTGATAGCCTTTGCGGCAGCTTCCTTACCAAGAGCCTGGATATATCCCGATTCATCCTTGATATCAGTGACGTTCACGTTGATCAGACGAAGTCCGATCTTCTTCAGCTCGACTTCCACATTCTTGGAAATGTTCTCCAGAAATGTGTCACGGTCTGAGTTGATCTCCTCAATTGTCATCGTGGCGATGACCAGACGAAGCTGACCGAACAGAATATCGCGGGCCAGTTCCTGTATCTCATCTGCTGACAGGCCGAGAAGTCTCTCAGCCGCATTGTTCATACTGTCGGACTCTGTGGAGATACCGACTGTAAAACGACACGGGACATCAACCCTGATGTTCTGACGCGACAGGGCGTTAGTCAGATTAGCATCAATTGATATAGGTGTCAGACTCAGGTATGCATAATCCTGGATGACCGGCCATACGAACTTGCCGCCTCCGTGAATACACTTTGCCGAACCGCCTCCGGTCTTTCCATATACAACGAGAATCTTGTCTGACGGACAACGCCTGTAGCGGCGTATGATGGTCACGAAAAGGACGAACAGCAGAATTACTGCAATAATGATGATAAGTGATGGATCCATTTTATTTGTTTTTTAATTATTAATCTGCCTTTGAAACCCTGACAAGATCGCTGCCGAGGACTTCCTCAATCTTTGCGTGGCTTCCGGTGGAAAGCGTCTCGCTGTCGTCTGTTACTGCGTCAAGTTCGTGTACGCTGCCCTTCACGCTGAACTGGACCTTTCCGCGTCCTGAACGCCCTGCAGGGATGCGCAGATAAACATCGGCTGTCAGACCGACGCATTCCTCAGTCTTGAATGTGCCGTCATGCGACAGGTGCATCATCTGTCTGAACATAAATATGAATGCAGCTACAAACAACAGCCCTATTCCTACGCATACTATGTGTAGCCACAGTGATGACTGTATCCTTTCGTAAAATACGATTCCGCTCCATCCGTAACCCAACAGGAAATTGATCAGGTTCCTGAAAGAGAATACACCTCCAAATCCGCCGTCATCGACAGTCTCTGCGGATGTAACCTCGTCAAAATCAGTGTCTCCGCCAATGCCGACAAAAACCAGTATGGTCTGAATGGCGAAAATCAGTGACGCTATTCCTGCAATGATCCAGAAAATCCTCAGCGTCGTGTCCATTGTACTTAAGAAATCAAACATAAATCCAAGTTGATAATAGTTTCCCAAATATAATATTTTGTTTCCGTCAATCCAATGATGTCCTGTATGTTTTTTATGTTACCGACAGCAATAATTTTTTTTAACCATATCTTATATGCCGTAACGATCGTAATTGCTATTTTTGCAGTTAGCAATGTATGACAGGCACTATGGATTCCTCCATATACAATATACTGCTTACGCTTCCGCTGTTCCAGGGACTTACCAAGAGTGAGTTCGGGGAAATCATAGAGAAGGTCAGGTTCGACTTCTCGACAGTGGAGGACGGCGTGACTTTCATCAAGGCAGGCGAGCCGTGTGGCGGATTTGTCTTCCTGCTGAACGGATCCGTAGTATCCAGACGCGCCTCGGACGACGGCCGGCTCGTGATTAGCGAGACTGTCAATGCTCCGGCAATGATAGAGGTGCATTCAATGTCGGGATTCCTTCCGGTATTTGTAAAGGACTATACATCCTGCGGGAATGTGGGTGTACTCAGGTTTGACAAGCAATATCTGTATTCAGAGCTGTACAAATACAATATCTGCAGGATGAATCTCCTGAATATGCTCAGCGGTCGTATCCAGACTCTTGAGTCGGATCTGTGGAAGCTGCGTGGCGGTAGTCTGCGGGAAAGAATCGTCAGACTGGTGGCCGGACTTTGCGATTTGTCATCCGGTCCCAAGGAAGTGCGCGTAAAGATGGATGACCTGTCGGAGATATTGTGCGAGACGAGACTTAATGTATCAAGAGCCCTGAACGCTCTTGCCGATGAACGGAAAATAGTTCTGAGGCGCGGAGGATTCGATGTTCCGTCAATGGAAAGGCTCGTAATGGAAATAGAGTGACAATGGAGAAGAATAAACAGCAGAAACTCGATGCCAGATATGCCAGGATGGCGCGTATATGGGCAGAGAACTCGTATTGTGAGAGACGTAAGGTGGGAGCGCTGGTGGTTAAGGACCAGATGATAATATCCGACGGATATAACGGAACTCCGACCGGATTTGAGAATATATGTGAGGACGATAACAACACATCCAAGCCTTACGTGCTGCACGCCGAGGCCAATGCCATTACGAAACTGGCCAGGTCAAACAACAGCAGCGAGGGCGCGACTATGTATTGCACGGCATCTCCCTGCATAGAGTGTGCTAAACTGATAATTCAGGCAGGCATCAGACGTGTCGTATATTCTGAGCAGTACCGTCTTACCGACGGCGTAGATCTGCTGAGGCGTGCCGGTGTTGAAGTGCTTTTCCTTGATCCTTCTGAAAAATGAAAAAGAGATATGTCGTATTGATAGTGCTCTGCTGTCTGGTTTTGGGCTTCGTGGCCGGAACATATTTGATGTCGAGGGCGTATCGCAGGCAGTCTGCCGTATTGGTGGATTACATCACGCGTGTAAGCGGTGGCACAAACAACAAAATCAGTACTCTGATATCCGCCATAGACCGGATGTATGTGGACTCAGTCGATGTGGACACTCTGATTGAGGCTGCATTGCCTTTGCTGTTGGAGAAACTTGATCCGCATTCGGCGTACTATCCTGCTGTGGAGGCTCAGGAAAGCAATGACGAACTTCATGGCAGCTTCTCAGGTATAGGAATCCAGTTCTCAATGCAGGAAGATACGATTCACGTGAACAGCGTCGTTCGCGGTGGACCGTCCGAAAAAGTGGGCGTGCTGGCCGGAGACCGTATCCTGTACATAGACGATTCCCTGTTTGCCGGCAAGAAGATGAACAGCAATGACATTGTCCGTAATCTCAGAGGACCGGAAGGCTCGGAGGTTAAGATTGGCGTGCTTCGTCCGGGCGATGAGGGTATCATAGATTTTACCATAGAGCGCGGTCCGATTCCTGTGAAGAGCGTGGATGCCGCATATCTGATTTCCGATGATATAGGCTATATCGTTCTCAACAAGTTCGGTGAGACAACGTATTCGGAGATGATGACAGGTCTTGCCAAACTCAAGAATGAAGGATGCAGGAAACTGATAGTGGATCTCAGGGGCAATACCGGCGGATTCCTTGGCGCGGCCATTCAGATTGTCAATGAGTTCCTGCCGAAAGGAAGGATGATAGTATATACGCAGGGACTGCACAGCGAATATGAGGCCGAGTATGCCAATGGCCGTGGATTGTTCCAGAATATACCGATGGTGGTGCTGATAGATGAGATATCGGCTTCTGCCAGCGAGATTTTCTCCGGAGCTATCCAGGATAATGACCGCGGTACTATAGTCGGTCGCCGTTCGTTCGGAAAGGGGCTTGTGCAGCAGCCGATTGATTTCAGCGACGGATCGAGTGTCAGACTTACCATTGCACGTTATTACACTCCGTCAGGCAGATGCATTCAGAAACCGTACGGCGGTGACGAGGATTACGAGATGGATATCTTGAACCGTTGGTCGCGCGGTGAGTTCTTCTCTGCGGACAGTGTGCGTTTTGATGAAAGCCAGATGTTTACCACCAAAGCCGGACGTACGGTATATGGCGGTGGTGGAATAATGCCCGATGTCTTTGTCCCGCAGGATACTCTTCCTTATAACGAGTACTACGCATCAGTTGTAAGGAGAAGCCTCTCCAACGCCTTTGCCTTGAAATATGTTGATTCACATAGAAGCGAGCTCTCTGCCCTTGATACCTGGCAGGAGATTGTCAGTTATCTGGACAAACATAATGCGGACGGAGAGTTTGAGGCATATATCAGATCCAAAGACATAGAGCGCCCGTCATCGTTACCGTCGGAAATCAGAGAGCAGCTGAAGCGGATTCTGCGTGCCGGGATAATCTACGATGTCGCTGACATGCAGGAGTATCTGGCATATATCAATACCTTTGATACTACGGTTGGCAAGGCCCTGGAACTGTTGGAAGACGATAGTTCAGCGGACTGAGATACTGCATATAACCTGGGCCCCGACGTGATCGTTGAGGGCCTTTATTATACCTGCCCGGCGCATCATAATCTCGTTTCTGAGGGGTGCAGAGGATATCGTCACGAATAGTGTCTGGTTGTATATCCTGAGATCTGACGTGTATTTCGATACGGTCTTGCCCATTACATTGTTCCAGGCCTGTATCAGTCTGAATTCGTTCAATGGCGTCTCAAGACCTTGCTCGCGCAGGTATCTGTACAGTACGTCCGTCAGAGTCTCACTTTCGGTGTGTTTCATATCACGTTCCCGTTCTCCACGTTCAGAATGCGGAATTCTCCGTTTATCATCTGGAGTATTCCGTCTATGTGATCCCTGTTGACATCTGTGATGAATATCTGGCCGAAGGCATCTCCTGATACGAGTCGGAGGATTTTTTCGACGCGGCCGGAATCAAGCTTGTCGAAAAGGTCGTCGAGCAGGAGTATCGGCTTACGTTTGCCGCACGCTTCCGACAGATACAGGTATTGGGCAAGTTTCAGTGCCGTGAGGTAGCTTTTCCCCTGTCCCTGGGAGCCTTCGCGTCTTATCGGATAGCCGCCCAGGGTCATCTCCAGTTCGTCCTTGTGAATACCGTGAAGCGTGTATCCGATGATACGCTCCCTGGAGCGCCATTCCCTCATTGCGTTAATCAGCGGTCCCCGTTCAATGTGCGATGTGTATTCCAGACCGACTTCCTCGCTGTCAGCACCTATCTGTGAATATAACTGCTGGAAGAGTGGAGAGACCTTGTCAATGAATTCTCTTCTTCTTTCATAGATAAAGGCGGCATCGCGGTCCATTATGGTCTCCCACACCAGAAACTGGTCATCGTCAGGCTGTGACTCCATTTTCAGCAGTGCGCCGCGCTGCGCCATAGCCTTGTTGTAGCTTATCAGATGTCCGAGGTATTCCTTGTCGTACTGTGATATTACTATGTCCATAAAGCGACGCCTCTCATCGCTTCCGCCTGATATCAGCTGTATATCGTCCGGCGATACCATTACCAGAGGTATCAGACCAATGTGATCGGAGAATTTGCGGTACTCCTTCCTGTCACGCATGAACTGCTTGCGGCTTCCCGATTTCAGTGTGCAGCTTATCTCCGTCCTCTCTTCGAAATCCGAGCAGTAAGTACCGTGCAGCATCATACATTCAGTGCCGTGTCTGATTGTCTGGGAATCTGAAAAACTGAGTGAGCTCTTGCAGAAAGATAGATAGTGGATTGCATCCAGAATGTTGGTCTTTCCCATACCGTTACAGCCGACAAGACAGTTCATCTTGGGCGATAACAGCAGGTCGGCCTGCTCTATGCTCCTGTAATTCATCAGAAAGAGTCTCTCCAGATACATTTCTCTACGTGAATTTTGAGCGAAGTTAAGCTACTTTTTCGGTTATGCCCGTTTTTTTGACGGATTTGTTTCGCTATAGACAAAAAATAAGTAATTTTGCCACCACTTATTACAAAAGGTGTTTAGATATTCGTCACTATGGCACAAAAGAATACAAAGAAACAGGTTATTGCTGAGCCTCAGGCACAGCAGGTTACTATTGAGGACAGACTGAACCGCTGGGAGGAGTTCTTTGAGAAGAACAAGACCAATGTCATCGTTGCAGTTATGGCTCTCGTAGTGATTGTTGTAGGATTTTATCTGTACAAGTCAAAGGTTGTCGAGCCTCGCGAGATACGTGTTGCCGAGTATATGTATCCGAGTGAGAACTATTTTGTGAACGAGCAGTACAAACTTGCCCTTGATGGTGATGAACTTGGCAATATGGGTTTCATTGAGATAGCTGACAACTACGGACGTACCAAGGCCGGCAAGCTTGCCAATGCCTACGCTGGACTGTGTCTGGCTCAGCTGGATAGCTGTGAGCTCGCCATAGAATATCTGTCAAAGTTCAATGGTAAGGATCAGATGGTTGCCCCTGCAGTAATCAGCGCACTGGCAGATTGCTACGCATCAGTAGGTCAGCCGGAGAAGGCTGCGGCTACTTTTGAGAAAGCCGCTTCCAAGGCTGACAATGATTTGCAGACACCTCTCTACCTGTTCAATGCCGGTCTCGTATATGAGTCAATGAATAACCCTGCCCAGGCATTGAAACTTTATAACAAGATAAAGAGCGATTATCCTGCCTCACAGGAGGCTGCGACAATCGAAGCGTATATAACACGTCTCACCTCCAAGTAATTTGGGGTGGGGACTTGTTCCCGGGTGAATTCCAGAGTGGCCAAATGGGGCAGACTGTAAATCTGCTGTCTCTCGACTTCGGTGGTTCGAATCCATCTTCACCCACAGTAAAGGCGGCTTGAAGGCCGCCTTTACTGTGGGTGAAGATATCCTTATTGATACCCCACCCAAACCCTCCCCAGGGAGGGCTTGGTCGCAGCTTCGCTGCTCCGAATAATCTCGGCTTGAAGGCCGCCTTTACTGTGGATGAAGATTTCCTTTTCTGTGGTTGAGAATATTTTACTATTTTTGCATACAGTTGCTGTGTTCGCAACAATCAAACTGAAAGACATTTGTTTAATTCTAATACAATATGATTATGAAGAAAAGTACCGAAAGTGAGAAGAACGATTCTGTGAAAAACTCTCCATTCATTGACCTTACGTATGATTACGGATTCAAGATTGTGATGGCCGACCCCGACCACACGGAGTTCCTGCTGGGATTTCTGAACGCAATTATTCCTGAGCGGGAGATTGTGTCTCTGACCATTCTGAATCCTGAGATCCTGCCATCGGAGGAGGACGGCAAACGGATGAGCTACGACATCCGCTGTGTTGACAGCGACGGCAACATCTTCATTACCGAGATGCAGAAGGAGCCATATACGGCATTCCGCGACCGGCTGATGGTGTATTCCGGTGATCCTCTGATGCATCTGCTCAGGAAGAGGGAAAGTTACAGTGAGGTGCGTACGCTGTACATTGTGAGCGTGCTCGGGAGTTATCTGCGTGTGAACGGAGAGCCTAAGGATTTTCACGACAGGCTGTTACGGCGTGCATCGGTAACGATGAACGAAAGCGGATTTGTTTTGTCCGATAAACCGAATTGGTTATTTTTGCAGTTGTCCGTTGCTAAAGAGCCGACCGAAGAATCCACATTCATTGAGAAGTGGGCGTACTATGTGGGCAATATGAGCAGGATGGCAGAGAAGCCTCAGGGGCTTGAGCCGTATTTCGATCGTCTGTTTGATGCAGCTAACAGAGAGAATATAGAGAAGGGCAAATTGTCAATATACGATAATATGGTACGTGATTCAATTCAGATAGAGGCAGAGAAAGAACTTGCCATCGAGGAGGCCACTGCCGAGGCATTGGAACGAGGCTTGTTAGAAGGTCTCGCAAGGGGAGAAGCAAAAGGGAAAGCCGAGGGAAAAGCGGAAGGTAAAGCAGAAGGTATGCTTACTGCTAATATTGAGGCTGCCAGAAAATTCAAGAACGCCGGTGTGGCACTTGATATTATCTGCCAGTGTACAGGACTTGCTTTGGAGCAGGTACAAAAACTGTAGCCCTTCACTGCAAATTTCACGGGCAATTCCTACTTTTACTTTCTGGCCGTTCCTGTCATAGCAGGAGATTTCAGGAGTTGTACTGGTATTGCTGCTTGGCTTTCTCCAGCATCTCCACCTGAGCTAAGGCTTGCTCGCGCGTAACTGGCGATGGCTTGCGCCCCGATGAGTACCTTACCTGCACTACAGTATGCTTTGAGTGCATCTGCATTTTCAAACTCAAAAATCAGCCCGGCTTTGACATCGGCACGTGCGCGTTCGTAAGATTTCATTTGAGCAGGAACAGTAACGGCATTCATGGAATCAAACAGCTTCTTAATATGTGCGTCGTTATGGATGCACTGAAATACTTGTGATTGCAAAAAAAACAAATTATCCGGAAATATCGGCAGGAAAATGCTGATATTATAGCAGGATGATTGCGATGTTGTACGCGAGGAATGCAGCAATCCAGGCTACAAGACATTGGAAAACGGCCATTATGGCGGCCCATCGGCCGTTTATCTCATATCTCACGGCATTGATGGCAGCCACGCAGGGAGTGTAGAGCAGGCAGAACACGAGCATTGATACGGCACTTGCAGATGTGAGTATGTCAATTGCTCCCAATACTTCCATAGATGACACGACACTCTCCTTGGCCATAATGCCGGAGATGAGAGCGGTGATTATGCGCCAGTCTCCCAGTCCTATGGGCTTGAACAGCGGCGTTATCCAGCCGGCTACGGAGGCCAGCATACTGCCTTCGCCGTTCTCCGTCATATTGAAGCGGAAATCGAATGTCTGGAGCAGCCAGATAATGATTGTGGCAAGGAATATTACCGTAAAGGCCTTTTGCAGGAAGTCGCGTGTCTTGTCCCATAGAAGGTGTCCTACATTGGAAATCCTCGGCATACGGTAGTTAGGCAGTTCCATTACGAATGGGGCAGGCTCGGAATGTCTGGTTGTCCATTTACGCACTAATGCCACGAGAATGCCGCATAGGATGGCTCCGAGGTACAGACCTATCAATATAATACCGCCGTGGCCGGGAAAAAATGTACTTGTCAGGAGAGCGTATATTGGAATCTTTGCGGGACAGCTGATGAATGGAGTGAGCATTATCGTACGCTTGCGGTCTTTGTCGGAGGGTAGGGTGCGTGCCGCCATAATTGCCGGCACGGAGCATCCGAAACCTATCAGCAGTGGCACTATGCTTCGCCCTGACAGACCGAGCTTTCTGAGCAGCTTGTCTGTGACGAAAGCCACGCGCGACATATATCCGCTGTCCTCAAGCATTGACAGGAAGAAGAACAGCAGTACAATGACTGGCACGAAACTGACCACTGAACCTACGCCTCCGAAGATGGCGTTGATGACCAGCGACTGTATGGTGGGGCTCACATTTACCCGGCTCATACCGTCCTGGCATAATCTTGCTATCCAACTGATACCTCTCTCCATCCATTCCTGAAGCGGTGCTCCAAGCACATCGATGCTCAGCCAGATGACCAGGCCGATAATCAGCAGGAATATGGGCAGTGCAGTCCATTTCCCGGTGAGGATACGGTCAATGCGGCGGCTGCGGATGTACTCGCGACTTTCACGGGGCTTGACTACGGTTTTGGCGCACAGTTTTCTGATGAAAGAGAAACGCATATCGGCTATTGCCGCTGAGCGGTCCAGTCCGCGTTCCTTCTCCATCTGCTCCACGATGTGTTCGATTGCGTCAATATCTTCCTGCGAGAGTTCCAATGACTTGATAATTTCCGTATCGCCCTCCACTATCTTGTCTGCGGCGAATCTGCTCGGGATTCCGGTCTGGTTACAATGATCTTCAATAAGGTGCATTATGCTGTGCAGACAGCGGTGGACGGCTCCGCCATTGTCCTCCGGACTGCAGAAATCCTGTCGTACGGGTACTTCCTGATACTTTGCCACGTGAATGGCGTGCCTTACGACCTCGTCTATACCTTCGCCTTTTGCGGCGGAGACCGGTACCACAGGTATGCCGAGAATCCTCTCCATCTCGTTTACGCGGATAGAACCGCCGTTACCGTGTACCTCATCCATCATATTCAATGCCAGCACCATTGGAATGCCAAGCTCCATAAGCTGTATTGTCAGGTACAGATGCCTCTCGATATTGCTTGCATCGACAATATTGATTATTCCTCTGGGCTTCTCGTCCAGAATGAATTTCCGTGAGACTGTCTCTTCAGCCGTGTAAGGCGATAATGAGTAAATACCCGGCAAATCCGTTACTATTGTGTTTGCAAATCCCTTTATCTGTCCGTCCTTGCGGTCAATGGTTACTCCGGGGAAGTTCCCGACGTGCTGACTGGAGCCTGTCAGAACATTGAACATCGTTGTCTTGCCGCAGTTCTGCTGGCCGGCAAGTGCGAACGTCAGTACCGTGTCTTTTGGAAGCGGCTGCTCATTTTCGCGTGAATGATACCGTCCCTCCTCACCCAAGCCGGGGTGAGGGTCTTCCTCGTGGTCATTCGGATTATAACCTACCTCGTCCAACGGTGAGTCCGGCTCAACCGCGTTTTTCTCTGATTCCCTGATTTGAATCTGATGGGCTTCAGCCACACGCAACGTAAGTGAATAGCCTTGCACCAATATCTTGAGAGGGTCTCCCATCGGGGCGGCTCCAAGCATTTTTATTTCCGTACCTGGAATAAGTCCCATATCAAGGAAATGCTGGCGTAACGCGCCTGTTCCCCCTACGCTGTCAACAATGGCAGTCTGTCCTACCGACAAGTCATTTATGCCCATACCTTTGATGCTTTAAGCAACTGCCATGAATCTTTGTCAGATATGGTCCATGGCTGGTTTCTTTGATTTACAGGTGCAAAGTTACTGCTTTTATATCAGAATGGATATCCTATGGCGAAATTAAGCCTGACCCCGTCTTTCCAGAAACTTGGTATATTGTAGTATCCGGACTTTCCTGTGTCGTAAGGCGCGTGCAGTGCGATACCCATATCCAGACGTACTACCAGTGACTGGAATACGAAACGGATTCCGAATCCGGTTCCAAGGGCTATCTCGTTGAGGAAATCGTGACTTAATCCTCCGCTGAAGTCGGAGTTGATTTCCATCATACGTAAGATTTCAGCTAATGATTCCTTTTCCGCATCGTTCAGACCCTGATCAATTGCTTTGTTGTTCCACACATTGCCGGCATCGACAAATACAGCACCCTCCAGCATCCACACCAGAGGAAAACGGTATTCAGCGTTGAGTTCCATACGCGTCTCACCTCCGTGGAAGAAATATGGGTCATCGCCTTTATAGGTAGAGCGGTAGTTTCCCGGACCGAGTGAACGTGACGGGAACGCTCGGATGCTGTTTGGACCTCCGCTGTAGAATGCTTCGGACAGAGGGGCACTGAAGGAGTTGCCGTAACTTATAACCGACCCCAGCAGCATACGTGTGGCGAGAGAAGTTTTTTCAGTCAGTCTGAACCTGTTCCTGAGCTCGATATTGAATTTCAGGAACTGGGAGTAGTTGTCAAATACGAACTTCTTGCCCTTCTGGTTGAAATCCATACCACACAGAGCCTGTATTCCGCCTATCAGATTACCGGACTCTTTTATGGAGGCATCCAGACGTGTGCTGACAGAACGTGAACGGTCCGAAGAATTGTTGTAAGATATGCTGTATTGCATTGATGGCACAAACTCGTCTTTGATGAAGTTCTTGAACAGGCTCTTGTTGTTCAGTATCTTTTGAATCAGATCATCGGAAAAGTCGTTGTTGGCACTTCTTATGACGGATAGTGTAAAAGGAGAGAATGAGCTCGTCAGGTATTTGGAAATTTGTGTCTGGTATGATATGCCTGCTGTTATTTCATTCATTTTGTATCCTCCGGCTATATTCTCGAATGTATAACCGAGTCCGATGCGTGTTGACACAAATCTTTCGGTTCCTTTACGGGAATTCCAAGGCACCAGTATTCTGGGGAACGATATTTCCATATCTGCTCCAATCTGATACGAGTCGGTGTTATCCTTGTCAGTTGTCATTGAATTGTTTTTGTAATTCCAGTAGTATGCGCCGTGGATACTGCCTGACAATGTCTCATTCCAGCCAAGCAGGTTGGTCTTGGATATAGTGGCGCTGACATCGGGGCCAATCTGGTAATTGCTCCGGTGGGAGAAATTACCGGTGAATGACGTGGTGGCACCGCTTATTTTTCCGGAATCCCATAGCTTCTCGTGACTGATGCCTATGCCGTCTTTCATCAGCTCTCCTTCTATGATATTCTCATAATCGTTTTTGTGGAACAGCCGCAGATAGGTTTTGCCTTCGGGCTTTAACTGCCATTGCAGCTGAAGGTCATCAACAATGGATGCCGCACTTGAGGTTTTCTTGTCAGAGATGCGTCCTCCTACGGTAACCTTCAGCCTGTCGTCAATGAAGCTTCGTGACAGTTTCACAGAGTAGTCCGTGGCGGTGATGTCATTGCGCGTTGATTCCGCTATGCCGAAATCAATGTCCAAGGCCTTGCCTCTCATCCTGTTATCGGCTAAGGCATTCAGTCTGGACTGCATAATGCTGGTCAGGGCATAACTGGAACTTCTTGCCGCCTCGTTGTAGTCGGTTACGTACATTCCTGTTGCCAGCATAGCTGCGGCAATGGTACTGCGTTCCTCTTCAGTGAATGCTGCAAGCTGGTTCTGTACCTCCCTGTCATTCGGGGCCTCAATGATAAAGTCCAGTCCAAGGCTGTCAATTCTGTCGGTCACCTGGAGTCCCACGGTAAAATCAACCTGACGTGACACCCCATTTGTCTTGACGGTCGCTTTGGCAGGCTGTGTTGCCGTGATGTTCAAAATAGGATTGGTGATATCTCCGTCAAACTTTATATAGCTGTCTTTGGATATCAGGAATGGCTCCAGCGGATAGTACTGTGGTGAATAGCGTACCTCGCCGTCAATGATGCCGATAATTCCATTCGCGCGTATATCTCCTTCCGGAGTGATATCCATAGCCAGTGTTCCGGACGCTTTGGCGTTGGCGCTGTTCTTGGCATCAATTATATATGTAATATCTGTAACAGGCAGGATGTCTATGTCGCTATGTATTGTCAGACTGTCTGCCGGACCAGATATCCTGGCATTTATCCCTGCTTCCAGATTGCCGTAGAATGGCAGACTGTCATTTCTGGTGAGAGCTGTCGGTTTGAATGCGGCACTGTTTGCTGTGATGTCGGCATACATCCTGCTGACATCGAACGATCCGTTTACGATAAGGCTGGTGCTGTCTATGCCATACACAGGCATATCG
This sequence comes from Bacteroidaceae bacterium, assembly GCA_045600825.1. Taxonomy (GTDB): domain Bacteria; phylum Bacteroidota; class Bacteroidia; order Bacteroidales; family Bacteroidaceae; genus Colenecus. The sequence goes on along the minus strand of JAZRYP010000035.1, from coordinate 28,206 downwards.
TTCAGCAGGACGCTCATATCCTTGAAGAGAATCGGAACCTCGCCTAATGCCAGCTCAACGCCGTATGGATTGAACGACATACGCAGGTCTCTGGGGAGTACCTCTCCGCTTAAACTGACACCGGAGGAATCGATGTCTGCTATGATTTTTCCGTCAATGCAGCCTCCGGCCTCAAGTCCTGATGGCAGTTCTATGGAAGAAGTTATGATACTCAAAGGAAAATCGGAGATGCCTGCTGATGCCTGATACCGGTAGCCGGCCTCATCCGTAGATTTCAGGCCGAGGTTTATAACTCTGTCCCCGAATGCGAATTGTCCGTATCTCAAGTCACGCATATCAAGTGAGCCTGTCACGTTCAGACTGTTTCCGGTAAGTGCCCCGTCCAGATTGAGATCAACATCTCCTGATACGTCTGTTACGGAAAGAATACCGTTTTTAATATCGGATGTCACTCTCAGGTGGGCGTCTGACTCGTGTTCTCCGATGTTCGCCTCAAGCATTGTCCTGAATGCAGGTATTGCGTGCTGTTCTGGAAATGTTATGTCAGCGGTACAGTTCATTGCACTCTCGTCCTGACGTATGCGTAGTGATGTGCTGCTGATGGTGAATGTGTCCATCTGGAAGTTTGCGATATCTGCATTTGCTGTTATTCCGTCTGACTGCGACATATTTACAGATGTGCTCATACTTGAAAAATCATATCCGAATCCTTGCAGTCTCTCGTGCAACGGGTTCTCCGGAGTGATGTTCAGGTTCAGAGCAAGTTCGGGGAAATATGGCTTCAGTGCACTGATGTCAAAGTCCAGGGAATCATATTGTCTTTTCACTTCGGCGGTCAGTCTGGAGAATATGGAAGGAACGGACAGAAGGTGGCTTCCTGTTTCGGCTGCCAGATCTATGCCGGGTGCTTTCAGGCTTACATTGCCATAGTGCCTGTCGGTGGATGTGTCAAATGACAGTTCCGGAATGGAGACTGAGTCGCTGTCAATGCACAGATTCAGGTTTCTCAGCGTGGTTCCGACGGTAAAATCCGGCATAGCTGTGTTCCATCTTGACAGTATGAATCTGACATTGCCATTAGTGGATGCAGCTATGGAAGTATCGGCATACATCACATTGATATCTGTACTGCCGCTTATAACGGATTTCTGCAATTTTGCGCTCAGATGTGTGTCGGAAGTGCGGACTGCACCGTACCTGCAACTGTCTATGCGTATGTCCGTGCTGACCGACATATTGCGCGAGAATATGTCAAATCCCTGTCCGGTAGCCTTGATTTGTCCGTCGAACATACAGTATTCATCAATCGGCACTATTTTGTTGAGTACGAGATTCTCCACATCAATGTCTGCATCGTACGATTCTTCCGGTATGCCATAACAGCCGTCAAGCCTTACTCTGGAGCCGAATGCGCTCATATAGGCAGAGCACTTCAGGAACAGGTCCTTCAGATTGAGATTTGCGGACAAGTCTGCATCAAGCTCTGTATTGAAGGTGGATTCAGAGGCGTTGATGTGCATGGAAGGTACATTGACGGAAGTTGAGTCAATCACAGCAATTGCCTCAATCTCATTTATATTAATGTCCTCGCCGTCTAATGACAGTGAACTCTCTGTGAGATTCAGTGTACGGACATCGTAAAGAAAATCCGCCAGACTTATGGCGGCTGTAGTGTTAAGATGGCCGATGTGCGCCTGCAGGTCGGGAGGTATGATGCTTGCATCTACATTGTCAAGACTTACATTCCGGACATTCATCCGCCAGTCCGGTATCCCGGATTCCAGCGTGTCGGTGGCAGAAGTGTCATTTTCGGACAGTACTATGTCCACTCTTGAGTCGCGGAGCCTGACATCATTGAACAAGGTGCTGACACCACCGTGACTGAATAGGGTGGAGTCACTGCGGACATACAGTTCTCCTATGACTCCTGCTATGTTTATTCCGTCAATCAAATCGTGAGTGTCGGCTGTCACTTTCTGCAGACGCAGAGCCTTGATGTTGATGACTTTTTCCTTCAAAGAGCTGGGATTGACGCTCAGCAGAAGTCTGTCAACAGACAATATTGTGTCGCAGTCTTCTCTGTCAGAGGCCAGTACATCGCGCAGGGATATGTCCAAGGGCGGGCGTATGCCGAAATGCCCGACGCTTATATTCATATCTGTCGCATCTGAGAGATATTCCGTGGCGATAGTGACAGCTTTCTGCTGTACCTGCGGTATCGTAAGAAGTATGGCAATTAGGATAATAAGAGCTACAGGAATCAGGATGATTATGGTGATTGTACACCACAGCCAACCGAGAAATCCCCTTTTCTTTGCCATGCTGATGTCTGGCTACAACCTGTATATCAGAATCTTTTGACAACGCCGATGCCGAAGTCTCCTATGCTCTGGAAAAGTCCCATTATTCCACCTTTATGAAAATCAAGTGAACTTGTCCTCTCATTAAAGTCATCGTAGAACATCTTCTCTCCGCGCCATCCAAGGGCGAAGATACCGGCGTGAACCTGTAGGGCCAAATTGTCGGTCAATGCAAAATCAACGACAGGCATTACCTGCACGCCGTAGAACATATCCTTGTTCCATTCAACATTTGCATCTGCACTGGTCGCGCCTCCGTTTACTTTGTAATACATCCCGAAGTACGCGCTAGCCTCAACCCAGATATCGAATATACCGATATTGAAAAGCTTGTATCCATAGTAAGGAGTCAGTGACCATCCGAGGCTGTTGCCGTTGCTGGTGACCGGCACCGTAGTTATTGTGGTGGAGCCGTCAGGATTGATAATCGTGGTCTGTCCCAGTCCGCTACGTGAAAGGTCGGTTATGATATTTCCATATCCCATTCCAATGAATGCTCCGAACTGCATTCTCTCATTTATGTACCAGTATAGTTTCGGTTTAAGAATAACCTGAAAAGTGTTTCTTTTGACGTCAGAGCTGATACCTCCCTCTTTGTAATCAACTATGTCCTTGTCAATGTTAATATTGAAGTTGCCCCCGAATTTCATTTTCATTGCCTGTGCTCCGGCATTGACCGAAAACAAGGTCAGCGCTACTGTTGCATATACTAATTTCCTCATTATATATATGATAACTTGTACGATAGATTTTGAATCCTGAATTGAAATGACTTGATTTCTCAAAAATAAACATTGTGCTGCAATATTACAATTTCTCATTGAAGTTTCGCAGTTTTCCTTAGAATCTGTTTTGAAATGTTCGATTAAAGATTTTATAAAAGATTAATTGGAACATTTCAAAACAGATTCTTAATTTTGCAAAAAACATAGTGTTATGAAAGCGTCAACAGTATTGGCTTTCCTTGCAGGTGGAGCCACCGTTTATCTTACGTGTACTGAAAAAGGCAGACAGATTCTCAGAAAGGGGCTTGACTTGGTCGATGAAGAACTTGGCCAGGTTGTTTCGGAAGTTTCCGACCTGGTGGGCAAGTCCGGAAATCCCGTGGGGGAAACTGCAGATACAGTAGAAAATCAGGCTGATAACGCTAATGCCGAATGATATGAACACGGAACAGACATTCAGCTGCATCCGCAGATATGTCGATACCAGACTGGAGGAGGCAAGACTGAAAGCGGCGGATGGTGTATCATCTGTCGTCTCGCAGCTTATATCCTTGCTGATTATTGCAATGCTGCTGGTTATTCTTGTGTGTATCCTTGATGTCGCTCTGATGCAGTGGCTCAATGACATCCTCGGGCAGCCGTATGGTACGCTCGTTGCGGCTGGCGCTCTTGTCATTGTCATAGCAGTGCTTTTCCTGCTCAGGAAGCGTCTGTTTGCCGGAACGCTCGGAAAGAATATTGCCGGTGCTCTGGGGTCAGGCACAGGTAATGTTAAAAGTGATCTTGCCGCAGCCGAATCGGAAAGACTGCTTCTTGAGAGACAACTTGACGAAAGCAAATCCGGAATCATCAGCGATGTCGTCAGCGGCATAGTCTTAGCAACCAAAATAATCCGACAAATCCGCAAGTCGAAATGCTGATGTGAAAAATGTACAGTGAACGGAATCTGCTACCTGTTCTCCTGCTTGTTTCGTTGTGAGTAAATGCATCCGCAGTAATTCTGACGATACAGCTTATGGATAGCGGACAATTCTATGGAGCGCTTGTATCCGCCGCGTTTCTTGAAATCCGAATCCAGCCAGGATATTCCGTCGTAGAGCGTGGCGCTTTTCTCGCCGATTGAATTGAGCAGATCGGCATTCTTCAGGGGACTTATTGTCAGGGTCGTTGTGAAAAGTATCTCCTCTCCGGTATCGCGTGCCATTCCGGCTGCTGTCTCCGCCGTTTTTCTTAAACGCAGTTCAAAGCATCGGGCGCATCGGGCACCTCCTTCCGGTTCGTTCTCAAGACCTTTTACGGCAGCAGTGAATCCACGTGGTTCATATTCACCTTCAATAAACGATATCGGGTGCTTCACAGGCAGTCCGGCAATCAGCCTTCTTACCTCTGCCACTCTTTTCAGGTATTCATCCCGGGAAGTGATGTTGGGATTATAATAGAACAAGGTGATGTCAAAGTACTCCGACAGGTATTCCAGAACGTAGCTGCTGCAAGGGGCACAGCAACTGTGAAGCAGAAGGTGTGGAACCTTTCCGTCTTTCCGGAACCGCTCTATCCTGCGCTCCAGTTCCTTCTGATAGTTGCGTTTGGGTGTCATACGCTCAGGCCTCGCATTTTCTTAATCTTTTCACAACAGCTGATGTTATCGGCAGTATGATTATCTCATATATCGTCTTCAATACAATCTGCGTTATCATCATTGTCAGCATATTTCTGATCCCGACACCCCAGAACGCAATTGGGAAGAAGATGATGGAGTCAAGAGTTTCTCCGCCCAATGTGGATACGATGGCACGCCAGCCGAAGCCTTTCCCTTCGGCTGAAGCCTTGTGCATTCTGTCCATAATCAGGGAATTCACCAATGAACCGGTCAGGAATGCCAGCATCGAGGCTATTGTTATTCTCAGGTCGGTACTGAAGATGTAGTCAAAATGCTCCTGTCCATCCCAGAACGGTGCGGGTGGCAGGATTCTCACAAGCTGTGCCACTCCGACCACAACCAGGTTCATTATAAATGCAGTATGGATGACAAAGCGTGCATTGCGGAATCCCCATATCTCGGTGATACAGTCGTTGAGGATGTATGATATGGGAAATATCAGCAGACCTCCTGTAAGCACCAGAGAATCTGCCGTGAATATCTTGGTCTCAAACAGATTGGAGGCTATCAGACATACATTGAACAGAATGGCCAGAACTATGAATCTCTTTGACATCGGCTTACTGTGTGGCGCGCATATTGCGCTGGTTGGTCGATTCCATCGTACGGAAGTCACTGTCCGTCTTGATCTTGGCAATTGTGGCGAGTACTGCGCGATGCAGCTCGCTACCTTCAGTGTAGTCGCCTGCACAGGCGAAATTCACGCGTCCGCGTCGGACCAGATTGCGCGCCTGGGCACGGCTGTTCTCCGATGTGGGCTTGTATATCGCAATGGAGTGGCCGCCCTCCGATTTCACGATGCGCATACTTGGAATGTCGGTCTCGCCGTCACCCATATAAATCATATTCTGGAATGGAATGGGACGTTTGTCGTCCGGCATTGAGTCGTTGATCTTCGCGTTGTCCCAGATGTCGTATATGCCTTTGTTTATCATAAATATGAACTGGGTCTTTGACGTGAAATCAACTGCCACTGCAGGCCACACCGCGGCATCGTTCTCGTACATGAATGAACAGGCGTATATTTTCTTGAAATAATGTGCTATGGATGTGCCCTCAATGAGTTCTTTCAGGCCTGATGAAATTATGTAATGCTCAATGCTGACACCCATCTCTGCGCCCTGTCTGTTAATCATATCAAACCATTGTTCTACGCCGGGGTACAGCATTATTCCCTTGCCGAACTCCACGAACTGCTGCCTGCGTATGCTGATGCCTCCGGCTTTGGCCTTGTCTATCATCAGCTTCATATAGCTGAGTATGGTGCTGGACTGCTGGTTCTGGGCTATCAGGTGTGCCTCGTCCCAGAACTGGTTCTTGTCCTCTACCCTGATGGCTTTCATAAAATCGTATTCCTGCATATTGTCGGGTGACAATGTGCCGTCAAAATCGTACATCAGCGCTACAGTCGGATTCATATTTGCAATTCTGTAGTGCGAAGTTAATGGTAAATTCGCAAAGAATAAGTAGATTTGCAATTATAAAAGGTGAAAATATATGAGCAGGGAACAGACTCCTACGCCGCACATTGCGGCTGGATACGATGATATTGCCAGGACAGTGCTGGTGTGCGGCGATCCTCTCCGTGCGAAATTCATAGCGGAGAAATATCTTGAAAACGCCAGATGCTACAGTGAGATACGCGGTATGCTCGGCTTTACGGGGACCTATAAAGGGAAAAAAGTGTCTGTTCAGGGGCACGGTATGGGCATACCGTCAATCGGCATATATTCATACGAGCTGTTCAACTGCTACGATGTGGAGAGGATAATCCGCGTGGGTACCTGTGGCGCATATACCACCGATGTGAAGTTGGGCGATGTGCTTTTTGCCATGGGAGCGTGTACGGACTCCAATTTTGCGGATAAATACAAATTCCCTGGAACATTTGCACCTATTGCCGACTTCGGACTGCTTCGCGGAGCAGTAGATGCAGCTGAGCGTCTTGACATACCTTACCGTGTCGGAAATATCCTGTCATCGGACTCGTTCTATGACGATCCGAGACAGATTGAGTGGGCGCGTGCCGGTGTGATGGGCGTTGAGATGGAGGCGAGCGGGCTTTATCTGAATGCTGCCATGAGCGGAAAGAAGGCTCTGACAATATTGAGCGTGACGGATCATCTGGCTACAGGTGAGAGAATGAGCGTGGAGGGACGGCAGACCGGTCTCGACCAGATGATACGGATAGCGCTGGAGATAGCGTAATTACGGTAAAATAGAATATAGATGAGACGTTTTCTGATATTTACGGCATTTTTGGCAATATTCCTGATGGTTTGCGGCTGTTCCAAGGAGTATGCTGTCATTCCTGTTTATGGCAGGGTGTATGTATCGCCTTCGGAGTTGGTGGCAGGCCAGAAATTTAAGGTCATAATTGAAGTTAAGGAGCAAGGTAGCGGTTTCTATAAGGGTACATATAATGTTTCAATAACGGGTAAAAGTACGATAACGAAGACGAAAGAGGTCATTGATCCTATAAGAAGTGAGATTGTTCTTGAGGATGATGCTTTTGCTCTGCCACAGAGTGGAACATATAATATATCCTGCAGCGCAATTCTGAATGCTTCAATGTCGCTTCCGTCCGGTCAGATAACCGCTGATCCCAAAATTACGGGTAGTACATTCCAAGTGAAATAAGTGCTTGCCTGAAAAACACATACTGATGCGCAGACTGAAACGACGGATTGCGGAGCGCCTTGACGGCCATTTCCAGGCTTCGGAAATCAGGATAATGACGAAAGCCATTTGTGACAGTCTTCCGGGCATCAGTGGCAGCGATTTTTATCTTGAACCGGAACTGGCTCCTGATGATGGATGCCTGGGCCTGGTGGATGGGTGGCTTGACCGTATCGTGGCAGGAGAGCCTTTGCAATATGTCCTCGGCTATACGGATTTCTGCGGATTGCGCATCAAATGTGATAGAAGGGCATTGATACCCCGCCCTGAGACTACCGAACTGGTTGAGTGGATGATGGAGGAGAGTGGCGGTGCAGGCTCATTGCTGGACATCGGTACCGGTACAGGCTGCATTGCAATAGCTATGGCATCGCGATATTCTTCGTTGGATGTCCGTGCCTGGGATATAAGCGAGGAGGCTCTGGCGCTTGCCAGTGAGAATTGCGCGGCGAACAATGTAAATGTCAAGCTGGAGCGGCAGGACATTCTCTGTCCGTGCTGTAATGGGCAGAGCTTCGATGTGATTGTGTCCAATCCTCCCTACATAGCATTGTCGGAGAAAAAGGATATGGAGAACAATGTGCTTGAATATGAGCCTCACACCGCATTGTTCGTGTCTGATGACGATCCGCTGGTGTTCTATCGTGCGATAGGTGAATTCGGACGTACTCATCTGAGTGCGCGTGGAGCAATATATTTTGAGATTAACCCGCTGTATGCGGACAGTCTGGCTGAACTTCTGAAATGTCAGGGTTATGAGGTGCTTTTCAGAAATGACATCAGCGGACGCCGTCGTATGGCAAAAGCTTATACCAATGATAAACGATAAGGAAGCATTAAAGAAGGCCGAGGCGTACTGCTCGGCGGCAGAACGATGCAGGAGCGAGGTCGTAGCGAAACTTTCCGGACGTGACGGACTGGGCGCGGAGAGTATTGACGGCATCGTGGAGCATTTGGTGAAAGAAGGTTTTTTGGATGAGTCGCGTTATGCGGCTGCATTCGTGCACGACAAGCTCCGGTTCTGCAAATGGGGCAGAATCAAGATAAAGGCTGCGCTGATAAATAAAGGTGTGCCGCGTGATATAATACAGCGGACTCTTGATGACATTGACAGCCGTGAGTATAATGAGGTGTTGCGGAGTGTCCTTGCCTCAAAGATGCGTGGCCTCAGGTTCTCGTCAGACTATGAACGCTCTGCCAAGCTTATGCGCTTTGCGGTACAGAGGGGCTTTGAACCTTCACTTGTGGCCGGGATTCTGGATTTCAATGAACTGTAGCCGATGGAGCTGCTTTCTTCGGTTGCAGATGTGCTGATGCCGCGCTTCTGCATGGTTTGTGGGCGCAGATTGTCCATTGGCGAGCGTAATATCTGTGTGGCGTGTATCCTCAAGATGCCGTTGATGAGGTACAGACAGGGTGAACTCAATGCTACAGAACAATTGCTCGTCTCGGAACTCGAACTTGTCAGGGCCGCATCGTATATGAGCTATTACAAGGAGAGTGATTACAGCAGGATACTCTATCATTTGAAATATTACGGTCATCCAGATGTCGGCTTTCAGCTGTCACGCAATGCGGCGCTTCTGCTGGATAGGGAACATTTCTTTGACGGCATTGATATGATAGTGCCTGTTCCTCTGTCCCGACGCAAATACAGGAAACGCGGATATAATCAGTGCGACTATATTGCCGCCGGGATATCGGATGTAACTGGGATTCCGGTCAGGAACGATATTGTAAAGCGTAATCTGAGTAATTCCGCCCAGGCCAAGAAGGGTTTGTTCCAGCGTTGGGACAATGCCGTGAACCTGTTCGGCGTGTCGGACAGGGATGCCTTGCAGGGCAGACACGTGCTTCTGGTGGATGACGTCATCACGACCGGAGCCACACTCTCGTCGCTTATCGATACGATGGGCGCGGCGGCTGATGTCCGGGTAAGTGTTTTTACCCTTGCCATAGCCAGATGAACCGGATTAATGTTTAATTTTGCTATTGGGTTATATGCACGGCAGATGAGAGACGCTCAGGATGACATACAGAAACGTCAGGCTAAATATGAGCAGATGACAGGTACGCCTGTACCTAAGCTGGTATTGCGTCTGGCCGTACCGACCATCATAAGTATGTCGGTGAGCGCGATGTACAATCTTGTTGACTCCTATTTCGTAGGACATATCAGCACGGGTGCTACGGCTGCTGTCGGTGTGGCATTCGCGTATCAGGCGTTCATACAGGCCATAGGATTCTTCTTCGGCTCCGGTTCCGGCAACTATCTGTCGCGTGCCCTGGGTGCGAGGGATATCCGGGGTGCGGAGAAGATGGCTGCGACAGGATTCTTTACGTCTTTGATTCTTGCCATTATCGTGGCAGTTGCAGGAATGACGGCACTTACTCCAATGGCAAGGCTCCTGGGTGCTACTGACGAGGTTCTGCCATACGCCGAAGATTATCTGCGCTATCTGTTTCTGGCCACACCTTTCCTTGTCTCGCAGATGTCTCTGAACAATCAGCTCAGAATGCAGGGCAATGCGTTCTTCGCTATGATAGGCGTGGCATCGGGTGCCATACTGAATGTGATACTCGATCCTATTTTCATCTTCCGTATGGATATGGGGGTGGCGGGCGCGTCACTCGCTACGGCTGTCAGCCAGTTCGTGTCGTGGTGTATGCTGCTGTGGGGCACATCGTTCCAGGGAAATGTGCATATACATCTGCGCAATTTCGCGCCGTCGGCAGAGCGCTACAGTGAGATTGGGGCGGTAGGGCTTCCGTCGCTGATGCGCCAGTCTCTGGGTTGCATTTCCACGATATGCCTGAACTGGGCGGCTGCGAAGTATGCAGTGCCGGGCTGTGAAGCTTCCACGATAGCCGCCTTCTCGGTAGTATCGCGTGTGATGCTCTGCGCAATGTCAGTGATTCTGGGTTTTGGTCAGGGCTTCCAGCCGGTGTGCGGTTTCAACTGGGGTGCAGGCAAATACGGGCGTGTCAGGGAGGCTTATATCTTTACGATGAAGACCAGCACTACAGTAATCATTCTGATGTCGGTGTTCGGATATATCTTCGCACCTCAGGTCATCGCATTCTTCCGCTCGGAGGATCCGGAACTCATTCGCATAGGAACTACGGTATTGCGCTGGCAATGCGTGGCTTTCCCGTTTGTAGGCGTAACATCGCCTACGAATATGCTGCTGCAGAATATCCGCCGTACTGTCAAGGCTACTCTGATGTCGGCCAGCCGTCAGGGGATATTCTTCTATCCGGCACTGCTCATAGCTCCGCATCTTTGGGGACTCAGTGGACTTCAGGCTACTATGGCCATTTCCGATACCTGTACGTTCATTCTTTCGCTGCCGTTCTGCATAGGCATAATACGCGAACTTACGCAGCGCGAGAACGGAACATTCGGCAATCAGTAGAATTTTCCCAATGTCGTGCCGGGATAATAGTGTGACAGAATCTCCCGATAGCCGTATCCGTTGCTTCCCATTACCGCAGCGCCTATCTGACAGAGGCCTACGCCGTGACCCCAGCCTGCTCCTGTGAGCGTGAATGTAAGTACATTGCCGTCGGAATCATTCTCCGTATCCACTACAAATGCGCTGCTGTACAGGTGCGATTCTGACAATACACGTCTGATTTCCAGTTCTTTGCCTATTGTCACACAGCCTTCCGTTCCATGTATGCGCAATTCGGAAATGCGCCCGGACGGACCTCTCCGGACAGGCTCCAGAGCTGTGATGCGTCCTATTCTGATGCCGGATTTCCTGGCGAACAGTTCGGACAGTTCCTCTGCGCCGTATTGCACCTTCCATCTGTAGAAACCTGTGGTCTCCCTGTCATAGCCGTTCAGCACCTTTTTCAGTATATCTTCCGACGGCTTTGAGCAGAATGACGGAGGTGTGGCACGTATCCATTGCTCCGCCTCGGCCTCGTCGGTCAGGTCTGGTATGGCCCTGTCTGTGAACGGTGCATCGCGCACAGGTGTCAGATACTCTTCGTGCCTGTCCTGCCAGCAGGTCTCAAACTGTTCGCTGATTCCGCCACAGCACTTGCTGAAACGCGCGTCGCACAGATGACCGTCGTAAACCAGAGTCTCGGCGTGAGTATCGTGTACGGCCTGCACGGCATTCGGGTTGTCTATGCGGGTGAGCCCCTGGTAACGCTGGCAATGGTCGTCCGCACACACATCGAAAAGCGTGTGCTGGTCGTGGTCATACCATTTTATTATGCGGTCTGGCGTGGTGATGCAGTTACTTTCTGCCGTTTCGGATATGTCAGCGTCCTTTTTGCTGCGCGAAGCCGATATCTGTGCCAGCACCCAGCTGCGCGATATCACGGCGTGTGCCTTCAGAAACTCCTTGGGCGCGGACGGATTCATCTCCGATGATATCACGCTCGTCAGATAATCCTCTACCGGAAGTGTATTCACAGCCCATAGCGAATCGCCGTCAATGACAAACTTCAGACAGCCTGAAAATGACTGGTCCTCGTTGCGCTCCCAGTGGAAGTCCCGGCCAATGGTGACATCGTGCAGGGTGAACTTTCCCTTGCCGTATGCCGGCTGCAGGGACAGTTCCCCGTAGGATTCTTCCTGCCAGATTATTCTGCCGTCATTTACGGAGACTTCGTTTTCCCCTTCGTAAATGTTCCTTCCGTCGGAATATGGTGTGTCAAGAGAGAAACGTATATGCTGCGACTGCATTATTCCTACGTTCAGCAGCGGTTCCCGTGGAGTTACCTCCTTGTAGATTTTCAGGACATCGTCTTCTGTCAGAGTGTTGAAATCCTCCTCGCGTGGCGTGATTACGAGGCCGAACATATCAATGGCCCCCGGACTGACCAGGCGCTTGGATGAGTCCGTGGCATAATAGCAGTCGGGGCGGTGCTTGCCGCGTGGTATGAATACGCATATCACCTCGCCGTTCAGATTCATTGCCATTACATTCAGACGCGGCTCGTATTCATCGTCAAGTATGGCCAGCGTGTTGTAATATGCCTTGAATGACTCCGGTGTGGTATGACGCATTATGGTGACAGGGTATCCGAACGGCTCGATGGTGAACAGAGCCTTTTCCGGAAGTATGTTTGATTTGAGCTTGTCCACCAGAGGTATGCCGGCGGACAGTCCTATCTGCAGGTGCAGGTGGTCGGGTGCCGATGCGCCGCTGCGCGGACCATTGTAGAAGATGATGTATTCCGACGGCAGTTCCCCAGCGATAGACAGCATCTTCCCGTAGCAGTCGGACAGGGACTGCCTGCAGTGTGTGCGGCTTGTCACTGTGAAATGCTCCTTCAATATAGGGTAGGGATTGACCAGCAGCTCGTAGCCATCGCCGAGGTCGAATGAAATCTGCTCCTGCCGGCGGCTCTCCGCGCACAGGAAACATTTCCTTTTCCGTATGGCCTCCCTGCTTATTGCGGCTGTCGTGGAGCCTATTCTTGCCGGATTGAACTGGAGTGCCAGACCGGAAGATGATATCACTCTTGTCTTTACATTGTCCAAAGCCTGGAATGAAAGCTTGGCTTCCGGCCAGACTTCAAGCTGCTGTCTGATGCAGTCACTCAGATGTGTAAGTATCTCTGTCATATTAATTGCGAAGATAGTTATTTTTGTATATCTTCGTAGCCAATGTTATAACAAGTAATAATATGGTATATAATGAGCTGGGCAAGACCGGTATGAAGGTCTCCAATCTGAGTTTCGGTGCCTCTTCTCTGGGGGGCGTGTTTCACGATATCAAGGAGCAGGAAGGCATCAGGGCCGTGCATACTGCGGTGGATAACGGCATCAACTTCATTGACGTGTCTCCGTATTACGGGCATTACAAGGCTGAGACCGTGCTGGGCAAGGCGCTGAAGGAAATTCCGCGTGACAAATACTATCTGTCAACGAAGGTAGGACGCTACGGAAAGGACGGCGTGAATACCTGGGACTACTCGGCAAAGCGTGCCAAAGAGAGTGTCTATGAGAGTATGGAACGCCTGAACATTGACCATATTGATCTGATAAATGTTCACGACATTGAGTTCGCTGACCTGCATCAGGTGGCGGAGGAGACTCTGCCGGCACTGGTGGAGCTGCGCGATGAGGGCGTGATCAGCCACGTGGGTATCACTGACCTTCAGCCGGAGAACATCACGTGGGTGATTGAGCACGTGCCGGCAGGTACTGTGGAGAGCATCCTTTGCTTCTGCCACTATTGCCTGAACGATGACCTCATACTGAAATACCTGCCGTTCTTCGAGGAACGCGGAATAGGTGTGATCAATGCTTCGCCTGTCGCTATGGGACTGCTGACCAAGCGCGGAGCTCCCGACTGGCACCCGGCTGTACCGGCTCTGCAGGCTGCCTGCAAGCGTGCCGCAGAGTATTGCGAGAGCGTAGGCTACCCGATTGAGAAACTGGCTATGCAGTACTCCACATCGAACAATCCGCGTATCACCACAACACTTTTCTCATCGGCCAATCCTGAGAATGTGAAGAAAAACATTGATTGGGTGGGTGAGCCTCTGGATGAGCAGCTGGTGGCGAAGGTGCGCGAGATTATAGGCGACCAGATGTATTCACGCTGGAAGAACTCCTGACGGATATGCAGATTGTCGATGCACACGCGCATCTGTGGCTCCGTCAGGACACGGTCTGGGACGGCAAACCGATACGCACTACCACACGTGGCCGCTCGTTTTTCCTGGACGGGGAAGTGCAGATGCTGCCGCCGTTTATGATAGACGGCCGTAATTCCGCAGAGGTTTTCCTCGCAAATATGGACTATGCGCAGGTCAGCGCGGCCGTCATAACACAGGAGTTCATTGACGGTAATCAGACTGAATATCTGGGAACTGTTCAGAGACAGTGGCCGGACCGCTTTCTGGTGTCGGCAATGTGCAGCTCGTATGAGCCGGGCTTCCTTGCGGAGGCAAGCAAATATATCGGGCAGGGATTCAAGGCGTTGAAGATACCTGCCCACAGGCTGGAAACTTCTCACGGACGCATAATGCTGAACTCTGACGAGATGATGCGTATGTTCCGCCTGATGGAATCGCGGGGAGTGATTCTGCTGATTGATCTTGCGGAGGGTGAGACCCAGCTCGCGGAAATGCGCGAAGTCATTGCAGAGTGCCCGAATCTGAAAATTGCCATAGGCCATTTCGGCTTTGTCACGCGCGATGGCTGGCAGGAGCAGATAAAGCTTGCCCGGAATCCGAATGTGATGGTGGAGAGCGGTGGCATCACCTGGCTTTTCAATGCGGAGTTCTATCCGTATCCGTCGGCAGTACGTGCCATACGTGAGGCCATTGACCTGGTGGGCATTGACAAACTGATGTGGGGCTCGGACTATCCGCGTACCATCTGTGCCATAACCTACAAGATGTCGTACGATTTCATTGTAAAATCAAAGGAACTGGCTGATACTGAGAAGGAAATGTTCCTCGGTGGCAATGCCGCGCGATTCTATGGATTCCACGACCTTGTGGAACTTCCTTACATTAAGAATATGTCCGAATAAAATTCCATAAATATGAAAGAGAAAAAGAATATCCTGCCGTTGGCGCTTGTGTTCTCATTGTTCTTTATGTGGGCGATAAGCAGTAACCTGCTGCCTACGATGATACGCCAGCTGATGAAGACCTGCGAACTCAACACGTTCGAGGCATCGTTCACCGAATCGGCCTACTGGCTGGCCTATTTCATCTTCCCGATACCTATCGCTATGCTGATGAAGCGCTACTCCTACAAGTTCGGAGTTGTGTGCGGTCTGCTGATTGCCGGAATTGGCGGTCTGCTGTTTATTCCTGCGGCTATGACCAAGGAATATTGGGCATACCTCTGTGTATTCTTTGTGATTGCAACTGGTATGTGTTTCCTGGAGACATCGGCCAATCCCTACGTTACGGCATTGGGCAATCCTGATACCGCTCCGCGCCGTCTGAACCTGGCGCAGTCGTTCAACGGCCTCGGCGCATTCATTTCGGCTATGTTCCTGAGCAAGCTGGTCCTGAGTGGGAACGACTATACACGCGAAACTCTTCCTGCAGACTATCCGGGCGGATGGGACGGTTTTGTCAATGTTGAGACGGAGTCAATGAAGCTGCCGTATCTGATACTGGCCGCAGTTCTGCTGATTGTTGCCGTATGCTTCATCATAGTCAAGCTTCCGAAGATAGGCGACGAGAACAATGACAATTCCGCACGTGCAGGGCAGAAGCTGATAGACTTCTCCGTGCTACGCCGTCACCACGTAAAATGGGGCGTCATCGCACAGTTCTTCTATAATGGAGGTCAGACTGCCGTGAACAGCCTGTTCCTTGTATATTGCTGTACATACGCCGGACTGAGTGAGTCCGTGGCCACCACATTTTTCGGAATCTATATGCTCTGCTTCCTGCTGGGCCGTTGGATAGGCACTATGCTTATGGTCAGGATAGCTCCGCAGAAACTTCTCTGCATCTATGCCGTTGTCAACGTGCTGCTGTGCGTGATAATCACCGTGTTCGGCGGAATGGTGGGAATATATGCGATGCTGGCCGTATCGTTCTTTATGTCGATAATGTATCCTACGCAGTTCTCACTGGCCATCGCAGGTCTTGGCGAGCAGACCAAGAGCGCATCGGCATTTCTGGTGATGGCAATTGTGGGCAATGCCTGCGTGCCTCAGTTCACGGCATACATAATGCACTACTCGGAGCAGATTTATCATATCGCATATATCGTGCCGATGATATGTTTCGCGGTGTGCGCATTCTACGGTTGGAAAGGACATAAAATTACAGACTGACAATGAAAGCTTTGCAAATTGCCGAACAGGGATGCATCAAGGTTATTTCCCTGCCGGAGCCTGTTATGGGCGATGATGAGGTGCTGTTGAGAATCGATTATGTGGGCTTCTGCGGAAGTGACCTGAATACCTATCGCGGGCGCAATGCTATGGCCAAGCCTCAAGTCATTCCAGGTCATGAGGTGAGTGCTACAGTCGTGAAGACCGGCCGCAATGTGCCGGCTGCGGTTCTGCCCGGAATGAGGGTCACTGTCGATCCATATACCGGTTGCGGCCATTGCAAGGCTTGCCTCAACGAGCGCAGCAATGCCTGTGAGCATAACGAGACTATGGGCGTGCAGCGCGACGGCGCAATGCGTGAATACATTGCCGTTCCCTGGGGTAAGATAATACAGGCTCCCGGGCTTTCTCCGCAGAGCATAGCCCTGATTGAGCCTATGAGCGTGGGATTCCACGCCGTGAACCGTGCGGTGGTGACGGATACGGACATAGTCTGGGTAATAGGTTGCGGAATGGTCGGTATGGGTGCCATTGTACGTGCGTCTTTGCGCGGAGCCACAGTCATAGCATCGGATATTGATGACGGAAAGCTGGAACTGGCTCATCGTGTAGGTGCCGCCTATACAATCAATACGCTGAAGGAGAACATTCACGACAGGCTGATAGAACTGACCTCCAATCTCGGCCCTGATGTTGTGATAGAGGCTGTAGGAAACCCTATGACCCAGCAGCAGGCCATTGAGAATGTGTCGTTTACCGGACGTGTTACGCTTATCGGTTACGCCCCCGGTACTACCGAACTGCTTACGAAGCTGTTTGTCCAGAAGGAACTTGACATCCGTGGCTCGCGCAATGCCAAACCTTCGGATTTCCGTGCCGTGATACATTATATGCAGACATCTGATTTCCCTGCCTCCGAATTTATCAGCAGCGTAGAGACTCCGGAGACCGCCGCCGATGCTATGGAACGCTGGAATCAGGCTCCCGGCAAGGTGTTCCGCATCCTTGTGCAGTTCTTACAATTCTGATACCTGCTCCGGGCTTAAACCCGTACACTGACAAATTATATCAATTGGAATGCCGGCTGCTTTCAGTTTGCCTGCATCATCAAGTTTCGCTTTGAGCTCTCCTTCTTCGCGACCTTCTGCACGGCCTTCTGCACGTGCGGTTCTTTTCTCTTCGCGAAGCTGGCTCTTTTCATCGCGAAGCTGGCTCTTTTCTTTGCAAAGCTGATTTTTTTCTTCGCGAAGCTGACTTTTTTCTTTGCAAAGCTGATTTTTTTCTTCGTGAAGCTGACTTTTTTCTTCGTGAAGCTGACTTTTTTCTTTGAGCATTTCTTCGCGTTCTTTACGTATTTCCTCGCGAAGCTTACGTGCTTCCTTTTGCGCGTATTTTTCCTGCGCCCTTCTGTCTATTTCTGTAGTCATTGTGCTTATATATTCTTTCTTTACTTCCGCAGGCATCTCCGCCAGCTCGCACTGCCTGATGAATCTCTCCCATATACCGTCGGTGAATCCCTCCGGCAGCTCGTCCATCTCGTGCAGATGCCTGATGCAGTACAGAAACCTGTCCTTGTCGTTATCTATCTCTTCCCAGCTCTTTCTGAATGCGGGCAGCTCCACGTATATGAAGTGCAGGCTGTCCGTCATCAGTTCGTGCATCTCTCTTTCCTCTATCACGTAGTGTGAAATCACCCTTCCGTCCCATCCGTCTCCGTGGCTGCGCGTGAAGTCGTCTATCGACACCACATACACCGGGTTCAGCCTGTATTCCCTTGCCGACTCCCTGATCTGGCTCTGTATGTTGAATGTCGAGTAGTAGAGGCATCTGTCCGCGAAACGGTCCTGCTTCCTCACCTGCACCTCAACATCAATGTACGAGCCGTCGTCAGTCCTGCACGAAACGTCGAACACGCTCTTCTTCAGCTCCTTGGAGAACGGCATCTGTCCCTGCTTGTAGAACATCACATCCCTGATCCTCCTGTCCGTAATCAGCCCGCTGAGCAGTGCAATGAGCAGGTCCTTGTTCTCCTCGCGTCCGAAAATCCACTGGAACGCCACGTCGTTCATCAGGTCGCAGTAGCGTCCTATTGCCGGTCTGCTTTCTGTGTCTGTCATAATATCCGAATTGATGGTTAATAGATTCATTCAGCAGTATCGTGTCAGCTACGGATGTATTCCGTTCCGACCCGACACTTCGCAAAAGTACAGGCGGAAAACGAAACTGCCAATGCAAAATGTTGAAAGTTTCAGTTTGTCAACAAAAACAACTTCTAGTATATTTGCTGAAAAGCATGAAATAACTTACAGAAAATGAAACGAATCCTTATGATTATGGCTGTGGCGGCAGTGCTGTGGCCAGTTTATGGACAGAATGCCGGCCAGCCTGTGTTGAAAGATGTGTATGCAGATGCATTTAAGGTGGGCTGTGCTGTCAATGGCAGTATTGCATCGGGCAGGAATCAGAGGGCAGGAGAGATAGTACGGACGCATTTCAATGCCATATCACCGGAAAATGACCTGAAGCCGGAAGTGATTCATCCTGCGGAGGACAGATGGAATTTCAGCGCTGCGGACCGTTATGTCAGGTTCGGCAAGGATAACGGAATGTTCATTCTCGGACATACGCTCATCTGGCATAATCAGACACCGGCTTTCTTCTTCAATCACAGTGACGGTACGCCGAAGAGCCGCGAAGAGATGCGCGAAGTGCTGCGCAGCTACATTGAGACTGTTACAAAGCATTTCGCAGGGCAGGTCGATGCCTGGGATGTTGTCAATGAGATTGTGGATAACAATGGCAGTTACCGCAGTACAGTATGGACCGAGAGCTTTGACGGTGACGGTGATGAGATTGTGCGACTGGCGTTCAGATATGCGAGTGAGTATGCTCCTGGTACCGAACTGTATTACAATGATTTCAATGTGTGGCGGCCGGAGAAGCGTGACGGCATAGCCCGTATTGTCCGTATGCTTCAGAAGGATGGAATACGCATAGACGGTGTCGGCATACAGGCTCACTGGGGGCTGAATTATCCGAAGAATGAGTATATCGAGGCGTGTATAGACACGCTTGCCAGTCTCGGTGTCAAGGTGATGATTACGGAGTTTGACATAGACGTACTTCCGCTCTCACGTGAGGGACAGGTGATAGGAAAGTCTCTGAACGATCCGCTGTATCAGCTTGAGGAGTTTGAGACATATCTGGATCCTTATAAGAATGGTCTGCCTGATGATGTGCAGAAGCAGTTGACAGAACGCTACAGGGAGATTATGCAGATATTTTATGATAAGCGTGACAAGATAGACCGTGTGACATTCTGGGGCGTAGATGACGGAATGAGCTGGAAGAACGGTTCGCCGGTGCCTAACCGTACTAATTATCCGCTGCTTTGGAACCGTGACTATACTCCGAAACCAGCTCTTGGCGCGATACTGTCTATACCCCTGAAATAGTGGTATTGTTGAAAACATTGTTAATATAAACTGATTTGTTTTGCCTGTGCCATATTCCGATAATGCTTAATTTTGTGAATTATCGGATAATATAGTTTAAAATGGCCGAGAAACAGAGAAAGCCAGATTACATTTTTGCAGCCAGCTGGGAAGTGTGCAATAAGGTCGGAGGCATATACACAGTGCTCTCCACACAGGCCAAGACGCTTCAGCAGAAGACGAAGGCTACCGTCATATACATAGGACCGGACCTGAACAGGGAAGGTGATAATCCGTTGTTCGAGGAGGACAATAACCTGTATGCCGCATGGCAGAATGATGTATGGGAGCGAGACGGGCTGGCTGTCAGAATCGGTCATTGGCGGATCCCAGGATCGCCGATAGTATTTCTGGTGGATTTCCTGCCTTATTACCCGATGAAAAACTGGATTTACGGGAAGGCTTGGGAACTGTTCGGCGTTGATTCACTGCACGGGTATGGCGATTACGACGAGGCATCGATGTTCTCGTTTGCCGCGGCAATGGCTGTGAAGAGTTTCTATAGCTATTATCTGACGGAGAAAAATACTGTTGTATATCACGCTCACGAGTGGATGACCGGACTGGGAGCATTGTTCCTGAAGTATTATATACCGAATATAGCGACTGTATTCACGACTCACGCTACATCCGTAGGCCGTTCCATAGCAGGCAACAGCAAACCTTTGTACGACTATTTCGAAGGTTATCACGGAGACCAGATGGCCTACGAACTGAATATGGAGGCCAAGCACTCAATAGAGAAACAGACTGCACAGCGTGTGGACTGTTTCACTACGGTGAGTGATATTACGGCGCGTGAGTGCCGACAGCTTCTGGAGAAGAATCCCGATGTGGTTACCGTCAATGGATTTGAAGGCGATTTTGTTCCATCCGGCAAGGATTTTGAAAACTGTCGCAAGGCAGCGCGTAAACGGCTTCTGACGGTGGCGAATCAGTTGACAGGCTCTGACTGGAAGGATGACACCGTCATTGTCGGCATAGGTGGCCGCTACGAACTTCGTAACAAGGGCATTGATCTGTTCATAGAGTCCCTTAAGCTGCTGCGTGACGATGAATATATGAAAGGACATCATCTGCTGGCTTTCATTAATGTGCCGGCTTGGGTGTTCGCGCACAGACTGGATTTGCAGGAGCGTCTGAAGAAGAACAGGAAGGCAAAGTCTGCGCTTATCGACCCTGTCATAACTCATTGGCTGCATAATACCGACTCCGATCAGGTTCTTGGAATGCTGGCCTCCAGGGAATTGCGTAATGAGATACAGGATAATGTGCACGTGATATTCGTCCCTTGCTATCTGGATGGTAATGACGGAATATTCAATATGAGCTATTATGACCTGCTGATTGGTCAGGATCTGGCTGTCTATCCGTCGTATTACGAACCGTGGGGCTATACGCCGCTTGAGAGTACGGCCTTCCACGTGCCGACTGTCACCACCGATCTGGCAGGGTTCGGACTATGGGTCAATTCCGTTATAGGAGGCTCCGCAGAGCTTGAGGATGGCGTCAAGGTCGTGCATCGTTCGGACAGCAATTGGAATGAGGCGGCATCTGAGATAAAGGACACGATTGTCGAATGGCTGCTTACCGATAATGCAAGACGTGACAAAATGCGTCGTGCTGCTGCGGCATTGGCGGAAAAGGCATTATGGAAGCATTTCATTGCCCGATACGAGCAGGCATATAGGATTGCAATTGATAAAGTATGGAAAAAAATATAATTGAATTATGAAAATCAAGACAAGTAACTCCAATGTACCGGTCTGGCATGAGATTAATGTAAAGCCGAATTTACCCGAATCCTTGAAGAAACTGGAAGAGATTTCCCGTAATCTGTGGTGGTCCTGGAATCCTTCGGCCAAGGATCTGTTTTCAAGCATAGACATTGATTTGTGGCGCGAGGTGCAGCATAATCCCGTGCTGATGCTTGAGCGTCTGGGATATGAGAGGATGGAGGAACTCAGTAAGGACAGAAAACTTATTGAGACTATGAATTCCGTCTATGATGATTTCAGGAACTATATGGATGTCAAGCCAGACAAGTCTCGTCCGTCCGTTGCATATTTCTGTATGGAATACGGACTTGCAAATGCTCTGAAAATCTATTCCGGTGGTCTCGGGGTGCTTGCCGGAGATTATCTGAAGGAGGCTTCGGACAGCAATGTAGATATGTGCGCAATCGGTTTCCTGTACAGACATGGTTATTTTACCCAGACTTTGTCAATGGACGGTCAGCAGATTGCCAATTACGAGCCCCAGAATTTCAACACGCTTCCTATAGAGAAAGTGTTTGATGAGGACGGAAAGCAGCTTGTCGTGAAGGTACCTTATATAAATTACACCGTATATGCCTCTATCTGGAGGGCCCGCGTCGGAAGAATATCCCTGTATCTGATGGATACCGACAACGACATGAACAGCGAATTTGACCGTCCTATCACATCGCAGCTCTATGGCGGTGACTGGGAGAACCGCCTCAAACAGGAGATTCTTCTCGGTATCGGCGGTATGCTGACACTTAAGGCTCTTGGCATTGAGAAGGATATATATCACTGCAATGAGGGACACGCTGCTCTCTGCAATCTGTACCGTCTTACAGATTATGTGAACAAGGGTCTGACGTTCAATCAGGCAATGGAGGTGGTACGTGCATCGGCTCTCTATACCGTGCATACTCCGGTTCCAGCCGGTCACGATTACTTTGATGAGGGCCTGTTCGGAAAATATATGAGTGGCTATGCGCAGCAGCTTGGAATCAGCTGGGGCGAACTTATGGATATGGGACGTACCAATCCTGGTGACTCGAATGAGCGTTTCTGTATGTCAACATTTGCCTGCAATACCTGTCAGGAGGTGAATGGCGTAAGCTGGCTGCACGGCGAGGTATCGAAAAAAATGTTCTCCGGTATATGGAAAGGATATTATCCGGAGGAGAGCCACGTCGGCTATGTGACCAATGGCGTCCATATGCCTACTTGGGCTGCTTCGGAGTGGCTGGATCTGTACAAACGCTATTTCGACAAGTCGTTTGTGAGCGATCAGTCAAATGAGCGTCTGTGGGAGGCCATCTATAAAGTGCCGGACAGCGTTATATGGAAGCAGCATATGGAACTGAAAGAGAAGCTGGTTGAGTTTATCCGTGCCCAGTTCCGTATTAACTGGCTGAGAGACCAGCGTGATCCGTCAACAGTCGTATCACTGATGGAAAAAATCAATCCTAATGCTCTGATTATCGGTTTCGGCCGCAGATTCGCAACTTACAAGAGGGCTCATCTGCTGTTTAATGATCTGGACAGACTGGCTAAAATCGTGAATAATCCGAAGTATCCTGTGCAGTTCCTCTATACAGGCAAGGCACACCCGCATGATGGCGCCGGTCAGGGACTTATCAAACAGATTATTGAGATATCACGCCGCCCGGAATTCCTCGGCAAGATTATCTTCCTGGAGAACTACGATATGCATCTCGCACATCGTCTGGTATCAGGTGTTGACATCTGGCTCAATACGCCGACCAGACCTATGGAAGCATCCGGAACATCTGGCGAGAAGGCACTGATGAACGGTGTAGTAAATCTCTCCGTTCTTGACGGATGGTGGTATGAAGGCTATCGCAAGGGTGCCGGATGGGCTCTGACTGACAAGCGTACATTCGAGAATCAGGAGTATCAGGACAGGCTGGATGCTGCTACAATCTACAATATGCTTGAGAATGAGATACTTCCGCTGTATTACAAACGTAACAGCGACGGCATGTCCGAAGATTGGGTTCAGGTAATGAAGAACTCCATCGCGCAGATTGCACCTCATTATACTATGAAGCGTCAGCTTGACGACTATTACAGCAAGTTCTATTGCCGGCAGGCCGAGCGTTCACACTACCTGACAGCTGACAATTTTGCCAAGGCAAAGGAGATTGCGGCCTGGAAGGAGGCTGTTGCAGAGCGTTGGGATTCGATAGAGGTAGTCAGCTGTGAGAAGAGCGAGCAGATAGGCCAGAGGTCTATGGAGAGCGGCAAGACTTATTCTGTCAAGTATGTAATTGACGAGAAGGGCTTGGAGAATGCCATAGGTGTAGAGCTGGTGATGATAAAGGTGCAGAACGGTCAGGAGAAAGTGGAGCAGGTGGTTCCGTTTGAGCTGATATCACGTGACGGCAGCCTCTACACGTTCGAGGCTAAGTTCAAGAATGATATGTCCGGCGCATTCAAGGTATGCTACAGAATGTATCCGAAGCATCCGGATCTGCCTCACCGTCAGGATTTCTGCTACGTAAAATGGTTTTATTGAAACGATAGAATATGACTAAGAAAATTATGTTGCTCGGTTCAGGCGAGCTGGGTAAGGAATTTGTGATTGCTGCTAAGCGCAAGGGACAGTATGTGGTGGCCTGTGATTCATACGCAGGTGCTCCTGCCATGCAGGTGGCTGATGAGTTTGAAGTGTTCAGTATGCTTGACGGCGATGCACTGGAGGCTGCTGTAAAAAAGCACAATCCGGATATTATCGTACCGGAGATAGAGGCTATCCGTACCGAGCGTCTGTATGATTTTGAGAAGCAGGGCATACACGTTGTTCCAAGTGCCCGTGCGGTGAACTATACTATGAACCGTAAGGCTATCCGTGACCTTGCAGCCAAGGAACTTGGTCTTAAGACAGCTAAATATTTCTATGCAAAGACTTTCGAGGAACTGACCGAAGCTGCAAATAAAGTCGGTTTCCCCTGTGTCATCAAACCTCTGATGTCATCGTCAGGCAAGGGCCAGTCCGTTGTCAGGACTCCGGAAGACTTGCAACACGCCTGGGAATACGGATGCAGTGGCAGCCGCGGCGATATCCGTGAGTTCATAGTTGAGGAATTCATCAATTTCGATATTGAGATAACACTGCTTACAGTTACCCAGCAGAATGGTCCGACATTGTTCTGTCCGCCAATCGCTCACGTTCAGAAGAGCGGAGACTATCGCGAGAGCTATCAGCCGGCTCCAATCTCACCGGAACAGCTTGCCGAGGCCCAGAAAATGGCCGCCAAGGTTACAGAAGCATTGACTGGAGCAGGTATCTGGGGCGTTGAATTCTTCCTGAGCAACAAGAACGGCGTATATTTCTCGGAACTGAGTCCGCGTCCGCACGATACAGGTATGGTGACATTAGCCGGTACTCAGAATCTGAGCGAGTTCGAACTTCATCTTCGTGCCGTGCTCGGTCTGCCGATTCCTGAGATTACACTTGAGCGCTGTGGCGCCAGTGCGGTGATATTGTCTCCGATAGCAAGTCAGGAGAAACCCTGTTACAGCGGCGAGGAGGAGGTCTGCGCCGAGACCAATACATATCTGCGCATATTCGGCAAGCCATCCACACGTGTCAACCGCCGTATGGGCGTGGTGGTATGCTATGCTCCGAAAGGTAGTGACCTGAATGCGCTTCGCGACAAGTGCAAGGCTGCTGCAGCCAAGGTTAAGGTGTACTGATAGCAGGTCTTTACCATTTATATTCAGTCCGGTATGTACAATGCCGGACTGTTTTTTTGTAATTTTGTTAACATCGATGTTGCGTTCTGCCACATTGCTTCGTCTTATTAGTGTATATGTCTATGGACAGGAGGAATATTTTCAGCAAACAGCGTACAGACAGTCTCTGGCGGCTGGCGTCTTCTGTCTTGAATGACGGGGAGGAGGCTAAGGATGTCGTGCAGGATGTGATGCTGAAGGTCTGGTCAAGTCCGTTGCCGATAATCAATGTGAATGCATATCTGGTGCGTGCTGTCAGAAATGCCTGTATTGACAGACTTAGAATGCGCAGGGAACTCGATGACGCGGTTCCGGATACGGTTGCCGACAGCGTCATAGACAGATCGGATGCCAGAGAGCTGGTAAGGTTTGCAATGTCGCGATTGTCAGATAAGCAGAGAATGACGGTGCATCTGAAAGACATTGAGGGCTATTCCACAGAAGAGGTGGCAATGATGACAGGTGTGAGTGAGAGTCAGGTAAGAACAATTCTCAGCAGAGCCAGAAAGGCGATGCGTGATATAATAGAAAAGGAATCGGATTATGAAGTACGTGTCAGATGATATCAGAAGGGCGCTTGCCGCATGGTATGACGGCAGCGCGGACGGAAAGCAGGAACAGATGCTGCGCGACTATTTCGCAGGTGTGAATCCGGATGAGATACCGGCGGATATGCGGGCCGATGCCGTACTGTTCCGTGGTGAGGCGTTGATCAGAAAGGAGAGTATGCCGGAACTCTGCATTGAACAAACCCGGAAAAGGCGCTTTGAGCTGCTGTATCCCATACTTGCAGTGGCTGCATCGCTGCTTGTCATTGTCCTGTTGTCGGTGAGGAAACCTTTCTATGGCTATGACTATGACGGCAGCCGTATAACCAGTCAGGCCGAGGCTATGGAGAGCGCTGAATACCTTCAGTGTCTGACCCTGCTCGATGATGATATCTTTATGATTAGTGAAATTATAAAATAATGAATGATATGAGAAAAGTGCTTTTGACTTTGTTTGTGATGATTATGGCTGTATCAACGTATGCCCAGAAGCCTGACGATGTCAGCATTGACACTTCCGAGGATAAATTCTCGCTGAGCATTGCAGGCTTCAATATAAATCTTGGTAGCAGTGACAAGCCTTCTGCGTCGCATAAGGATACGGTATTCTATTACCATCATGAGAATTTTCCAAGGAGTACTGAATTTTCAGTCAAGAGAAGGAGAAAGGCTTCTGTCGATTTCGATTTGATAGGACCTTTCTATTTCGGCTGGAACAACTGGGTGAATTCCAACTATTACGGCAACTGGGAGGGACAGGGCGATTTCCTCAGAGTGTCCAGTGCGTTTGCTTTCAGTATGGGCTTCTGCAATCTTTCGGTCTCGCTTAATCAAAGACATACTCTGTACTGGGTGTTCGGTACAAAATGGACAATCACCAACTACAAGTTCATGAACCATATGCGGCTTGCTGATGACAGTGCAGGCCGTCTGATGCCTCTGTTTGACGATGCGCGCCCGACATCGATGCTGCGTACCTCGTATATAGGTTTCCCTATAGGTATATCGTATGAATATCATCATATGACACTCCGGGCTACAGCGTCTGCGGAATTCCTTACTAATTCCTGGACCAGATACAATGGCGAGGATGACAAGTTTCCGCTCTCGGGTGTTAATACTTTCAGAAGTAACGTTGAAGTTATTATCGGCTATCGTGGGATAGCGGCATTTGTTGATTATGGTATCACTCCTCTGTTTGTTTCCGGTGTGGGCAATGACATTCACACCATAGAGGCCGGATTCCTGATTTGCCTTTGATATGATGAAACGACTGTATATAATAATGGTGTCTCTGCTGCTGACATTGCCCATCCTGGCGCAGTATGAGAATACCGACCAGCTGTTCGCCGCATATTCCGGCCGCGAGGGATATAAGACTGTTGTGATGGGGAAGAAGATGATTGCGATGATGCAGAAGGAGAGTGGCGGAAAATCAAACGTGATTGACAATATCCGTCAGATCAGCATCCTTTCCACAGAACATTCCGATTCAGTTCTGCTGAATTCTGCCAGGCAATTGGCCACGCAGGATTACGAACTGATATCAATGACGAACGAAAATTCCGAGATGACCGGCTTCTATATCAATGAGACCGCAGAAGATGAAAAGCGCTTCCTTATGATAGCTCATCGCGAGGACGAGGAAGTGATAATGGAGATTATCGGCGATTTCAAGATTACCGACATCTCCAAACTCTCCAAACTCGGCACCACAGGGAAGAAGTGAATAGAATTGCGGAAATTGACGATAAAGTCTATCTTTTGCAGAACCATACGGAGATAAATGAGGAGATTGTCAAGCTGAGAACAGGTATGGACACAAGCAAATATGTTGCCTTGCGCGCAGAGCGTGTGCGCAAGGCAAGCCCGAAACTCTTGATGCAAGGCTCAGTGAGGTTCTTAACGATACTACTTAGCTAAACTGTCTCTATAAGCTTTGGAAATCACCAGAATGCAGGGCCAGAAGGATTTTTCGTGACAGCCCCATTCTTTGAAACGCATGCCCAACTCTTTGGCGGTATGCTCGTGTTCTTTGTAAAATGCCAGAAATTTGTCCCACTCTTCCTTTCGTAAAATATATTCGTGTGTATTTTTTGCCTGATAATGAAGTAGAATACATCCGTCAAAGACGGAAGCATAATATACTGTTTCTGTCCGTCCTCCGAGAGAGTGCAATTCAACTTCTTTCCCTTGCTTCTTGATCCATTTTGTTGCCGTGCGGAACGAAATGACTTTTACGTCATAAATTAATTTCTTTTGTTTCATAACAATAGTTTGTTAAAAGTTTATAAATATATAGTTTTCAATCCTGAGTTCAAACACGAAACGCAATCGGGGAGAAGAATTTGAGCCGGGCGGCTCTGCCGATTGTTTATGATACGAAGATACAACTATTATTTGAAACAGGATTTGTTTGCATTCCAATTTTTGTCCAGCAGATATTTGAT
>JAZRYP010000034.1:0-16525 GCA_045600825.1 Bacteroidaceae bacterium | reverse complement strand
TTCCGGGGATGGATCATTTTTTGTGCATGAGCCCAGAAGAACTACTGTGAGGACGGCAAGAGCAAGTGTCAAAAGTTTTCTTTTCATCTTTTTCAGTTTGTTGTTGATTATTTATGATTCTATTTAATTCGGCCTAAAAGTGCACAAATTTAGTAAAAATTCCAGATTCTCAGTTCAAACCAGCCAAATACCTGTGCGTATTAAACAAATATGGTTAGGCGGCTTAGGCATATCTGTCTTGAGATAAGACTACAAAATTTATTGTTTACACTTAACATCAATTGTGGTTTTTACATAAACGCCCCGGCATCCAGCCCTGTTGATTTGCTGAACACCTGATTCGGTGATAAGAAGCCGTGTCTCTTCCTCGGCCTCACGTTCAGCTTACGCTCAACTTCATATAGAAACTCCTGCGTGATGTTCGTGAAGTCAGAGCCTTTTGGGATGTACTGACGGATGAGTCCGTTGGTGTTCTCGTTAGCACCACGCTCCCAGGAATGATAAGGTCTGGCAAAGAAGAAGCCGACATCCGTTACTCTTGAGACGCGTTCGTGTTCGGCGAACTGCAAGCCGTTGTCGGCGGTGATGGTTTTCACAAGGTCATACTGCTTGAGACATTCGAGGATGCCGATAATCTGGTCGGCGGCCTCGGCTGCGGTCGGATTCTGGAGCTTCCTGAGCCAGACTTTCCCGGTCTTCCTGTCGTTCAACGTGAGAATATGCAGGGAACGAGCTGCTCCGACAATCGTATCAACTTCGTAATCACCGATTCGTTTCTTTCTGTCAACGATTTTCGGCCTTTCGGAAATGTCGATTCTGTTCGGGATTGTGCCCCGTTTCTTTCTCAGCGCCCCACGTTTCTTGTGCCTACGGCCACGATGACGCAGATGCTTGTACAGTTCGCCGCCGTGGGCCTTGTCCCACCAGATATATTGATATATGGTCCCGTGCGACACCATCTTGATACCCTGCCAACGGCATACTCCCACTATCTGCTCGGGGCTGTAATCCATAAGAATCATCTCGTCCACCTTCTTCCTGACATCTTCCTTGAACCTGCGTGGCAGATTGCGGCAACGCCATCGGTGGACGGCCCTCTCCTGCGCTATCCTTGGCTTATAACACCTGTACCGGCTGTAACCATTTCTCTGAATCTCCCTTGTGATGGTTGACGGATGGACGTGCAGATACTTTGCTATCTCCTTCTTCGTGCACCCGGCCTCCAGTTTTGCAGCGATCTGGTACCGCTGCCACTCTCTTAAATGCGTCATTTTTGAACCTGTTTTGCGGGCAGACCGCCCTGATGTAAAGATTTATTCTTAATATAAACCTTTATCTCACAGATTCTTTCTCAAAAATTGCGTTTACAAGTTGAAACCGGCGTTTACTGATGCAGATATGGCGAAAGATGTCAATATGCAGTTTATATCAAACAAGGTGCTTATGAGCACTGATTTGACAAACGTTCCCGTAAAAAGCAATTATCGTACAAATATCAGGGGAAATTTCCTGACCTGGAAAGGGAAGGCAAATGTCTCGATAGACACAGAGTTCTTGGGAGTGGAACCAGCCTTTTAAATAAACCGTTCATGAAAACCAGAATATTCCTGATTGCATTGCTATTGATGATGCCTGTCATATCATCCGCACAATATGTCCTTAACGGAGATACCGCCAGTATAAAGCTTTATTACGCCCTGAACAGCAATACTTTTGATCCGTCATACAAGGATAATGCCATATCGTTGGACAGGTTCGTAGAAAGTATTCATCTGAAGGAAAGGCCAGACCTCAGAATCATTGTCTCAGGAAGTGCGTCAGCAGATGGTGTCTCAACACGGAACATAGAAATCAGCATACAACGCGCCAATAGCCTATATGACTATTTGATAGAACATTATAACATACCGGCAAACTGGATAACGACAAATCATATCGGCATTGACTGGAACGACCTGCTACTCCAGGTATCACTTGCAGAAGGCCTCTCGAAAGAAGACAAGGAGATTGTGACTGATATTATAACAGGTATGCCCGAATGGGTGTATGACGCGCAGGGGAATATCATTGACAGCCGTAAAAAACAGCTTATGGATTTGAACGACGGAGCAACGTGGAACTGGATGACGGCAAATATATTCCATGAGCAGCGATACGTTAAGGTTGCAGTTGTCCTGGCTGATACATCATCGGCACCCGTCCGGAAAGAGCCGGAGATTGACACTGTTATGATAGTGCCTGAACCTGTAGCAGATGTGATTGCCCGGCCGGAACGAATTAAATCCATAAACATTAAGACAAATGCGATAGGATGGGGGCTGCTCGCTGCAAACATAGGAATAGAATACGAGAAGGACGGGAAATGGTCGGTCTGCGTACCGTTTTACTACAGCGGATGGGATTATTTCAAATCAACGACAAAATTCCGCTGTATGTATTTGCAGCCGGAATTCAGATGGTATTATCAGTCTGTCCGCGGGCTGTTCTCTGCTGTCCACATCGGCACCGGATATTATGATGTCTGTGCGGCGTCCGGCAAATACCACTATCAGGACAAGGATGGTGACACTCCGTTCTTCAATGCCGGTGTCTCAGTCGGCTTCCGCCACACCCTGGGCCGTTCCGGCAACTGGATGATGGAGTACAGCATAGGAGGCGGATACCTTTCCACAGAATACGACAGATTCTACAACATCGACAACGGCCGTCTGATCAATACAGACAGTTTCAAAGGCTTCACCCTGGATCACGCTTCAATCTCGTTCGTCTATCGCATTCCGCTATGATATGATGTCCTTTATTTTTATTACTTTTGCAGTCCGATATAAAAAGGCAAGGTAATGGCAACAGAACTTAAGGGATTGACTAAGAGAAGTGAGAATTACTCACAGTGGTATAATGAGTTGGTGGTCAAGGCAGACTTGGCCGAGCAGGCACCGGTACGCGGATGTATGGTAATCAAGCCGTACGGATACGCTATCTGGGAGAAGATGCATGAGGTTCTTGACAGGAAGTTCAAGGAGACAGGCCACCAGAACGCTTATTTTCCGCTTCTTATCCCCAAGTCATACCTGAGCAGGGAGGCTGAGCACGTGGAGGGCTTCGCCAAAGAGTGCGCAGTGGTGACACACTATCGTCTGAAGAATGCCGAGGACGGTTCGGGCGTGATTGTCGATCCGGCTGCCAAGCTGGAGGAGGAACTGATTATCCGTCCTACATCCGAGACCATCATCTGGAGCACATACAAGAACTGGATCAAATCATACCGTGACCTGCCGATTCTCTGCAACCAGTGGGCAAACGTGATGCGCTGGGAGATGCGTCCGCGTCTGTTCCTGCGTACTGCCGAGTTCCTGTGGCAGGAGGGCCATACCGCTCACGCCACACGCCAGGAGGCTGAGGCCGAGGCAAAGAAGATGCAGGCCGTGTATGCCGACTTTGCAGAGAAATGGATGGCGCTGCCTGTAATAAAAGGTGTGAAGTCAGAGACCGAGCGTTTTGCCGGTGCTCTAGACACATATACCATTGAGTCGATGACTCAGGACGGCAAGGCTCTGCAGTGCGGAACATCGCACTTCCTGGGCCAGAACTTCGCTAAGGCATTCGATGTACAATTCGTTGACAAGGACAATAAGCTGGACTATGTATGGGCAACATCCTGGGGCGTATCCACACGTCTTATGGGTGCGCTTATAATGGCTCACTCCGATGACAATGGTCTGGTATTGCCTCCGAAACTTGCTCCGATACAGGTAGTCATCGTCCCTATATACAAGTCAGACGAGGATCTTGCCGCCATCAATGAGCGCGTGGCAGGCATCGTGGAGAACCTGCAGGCAAAGGGCATCAGCGTCAAATATGACAATGCCGAGAACAAGCGTCCGGGCTTCAAGTTCGCAGACTATGAGATCAAGGGCGTTCCTGTACGTCTGGTTCTTGGTATGCGTGACCTTCAGAACGGTACTCTTGAGGTAATGCGCCGCGATACGCTGGAGAAGGAAACCCTGCCGCTTGAGGGCATTGAGGATAGGGTAGTGAACCTGCTCGATGAGATTCAGGAGAACATCTATCAGAAGGCTCTCGCGTACCGCAACGAGCGTATGGCGGAAGTCGATACCTACGATGATTTCAAGGCTCAGATTGAGAACGGCCGTTTCGTACTTGCTCACTGGGACGGTACAGCCGAGACTGAGGCTAAAATCAAGGAAGAGACCAAGGCTACGATACGCTGTCTGCCATTCGGAATGGAAGAGACTCCCGGCAAGTGTGTATATACAGGCAAGCCTTCTGCCAGACGCGTACTGTTCGCCCGTTCCTACTGATTACGGCGCTTACGCTTCTTTTTATTCTCTGTCGCTTCTGACTTCTGCTTGTCCTTACCGCAGAACGAGTCGAAATCATTCTCGTACGCTACGCCGAAGCCTTGTGTATTAAGCGTTGTCTTGGTGTAGTAGCGCTGGTTGTTACGGTTATATCCCAGCAGACTGATACCGGCTTTCGGGAACAGCAGCCATTTCAGTTCAAAGTCTCCAATCACGCTTGAGGTCTGGTTCAGATTGTTTTTCATGTATCCGAAATTGCCATTGAGAATCAGACGGTTGTTCAAGAGGTGTGCTTCCAATATTCCCTCAAACGTGTCATTGGTAAATGATGTGGGATCATCTGACAGATAACTTGTACTCAGATTGCTTGACAACGATACATAGTTGCTGTTAAGCACATATCCCAGAAGATTGTTTATCTGTCCGTTTATTGTGGAATTAAGAAGTGACTGCATTGCAGATACCGGATTTGACGATGAATTGGCAGCATTGGAATAGTCATACGTATAGAACCTTCCCAATGTAAGCAGGTACATAAACTGCATGTTGCGCTGTTCGTCAGTACTGGTTGCACTGGCAATGAGCTCACGGTCTTCCACAGATGCCTGAGGAGCATCCACATTGAATGTCAGTTGCGGAGATGCTACCGTTCCTGTAACATCCATAAGACATCTGGCCTTTACTCTTGAAGATGAGTTTGCCTTTACATCAAGATCGTACATTGATACCGAATTCACGGTATGCGAGGCGTGTATTGCAAGATTGGTGTTCTCCAGTTTTCCGTTGAATGCGACACGGCTGTTATCAAGTATCGTGAATTCCTTGCGCAATATCTGTTGCAGAGACAGCACACAGTCGCCACGCGTGATGTTATAGATTCCTGACATATTCACTCCATTGTGAGTGTCATATCGGAATGCCACATTGCCGGTTCCGCGTATAGAACCGTTGATGCTGCTCATCTGAGCATACACGACAGCATTGTCAGTCAATTCAGCATCCAGATTTATGTCCAATACGGATTTCTTTTTCTTAACATTCTTAGCTACAGATTCTTTCTCCTTTATATCATAGAAATCCTCCAATGATACCGATGCATCCTTGATGGTAAGGAAACTGTAATTTGCAGCATTGCTCACTCCCGACTTGATATCAAGCCAGGTACCTGGAGCTGTGATGCAGTTGCCTGTGATTGATACGAGTCCCGGCTGCGTTGACAGCCTGGGGGTACCTCCGGCAAATATGCGGCCGCGTATCTGCGAGTATTCCTTGTCCGGTATGTCAAATACCTCAATGCCGTTACTCTGCAGGTTAAGATTAACCCTGAAACGTTTCAGATGGCTGTGTCTTATATTCAGATCGACTATACCATAGTTGCCGTACATATCGTACGTATCCATATCCCTGAAGGCGAACAGGCCAGGCCTGAGATTCATCACTGCCCCTGGAATATAATATGTGACATTGTTCGGAGTGACATCCACGTATGTATCCTCAATGTATGCATCGCCAAGGAAATCAATCCTCTTCAAATTGCCATATACTCTCAGATTGGCTGTGAGGTAAGTCTTTATCTCATTTATCGTGTTCTTCGGGATTATCCTGTTCAGGAAGTACATATTCAGATGACTTGCGTGCAGGCTTATATCCAGACTGTCATCCTTTGGGACGAAAACGCCCTGCGCCATTGTATGACACGTATCATCGCTGAGGATATCCAGTCTGATATCCACTACCTGCCTGTCACGGCTCCAGTCCGCGACAGCCCTCAGACTGTCAATATCCGTACCCATAAGTGACATTGCGCCGGTTTCGATATGGCCATAGATTATCGGTTTGTCCAATACGGAACTGGCTTTTATCGCTCCTGACGCATTGCCGGACATCAGCGGCTCACCGCTTTTCTTATCAAGCAGGGCGGTTATGTCATCCAGGCATATATCGTTCAGCACGACACTTACGGTATGCGATGTGTCTGCGGCTACGACACCAGATACGCTTACCGACTGACGTCCATGCGATATCACCAGATTGTCAATGGAATACATTCCCGAATCCGATACGATGACGGTGTTCTCAGTGTGCCAGTTCCTTCCATTTATATCAAAATCGGCATTGTGTATGTCCAGCCTTACGCGGATATCTTTGGTCTTCCTGTTGTATGGTCCCACTGTCACATCGGCCAGAACATTGCCCCCAGGAGCATTCAATTTGCTGTCAGTCCAGGAGAAGAATGTATTCAGCAGATTGTCGCTGCCCGACACGAAACCATATAACATCACAGGATTCCCGCTTCCGGACTGGTATGTGCCCTTCATACTGACGGATGTCGTATCCTTGTCTCCATTGACATTCAGATTAAATCCGGAGATTCTGTTGTTGCGATACGATACCGCCGGAGCGTCCATAGTCAGCGATGACTCGTAAGCCCCGTCATCTATGCGGGCGTGCAATGTCACCATATCTTCTATGGAAAGCGGCAGGCCGAGTATCCTCTGTGCCAGGTCATTCTGTCTTACGGAAAGATATGCGTCAAAACTGTTGCCGGACTTCGCATGATTGGCCTGCTTCCCGGAATTGATATACTGATACAGTTCCGGTGATACATTATTCACAACTTTCCTGAATGATTCCGCAATTGTGGTCAGACTGTACTTGCCGTATATTGTAGCGTTGACGATGTCGCCGAAGTTCAACGATGATATGATTCCTCCATCGGACATGTCGCTCACCGAAAGCAGTGTCCTGCCAAGATTTATGGTATCGTCCGTACGGATATATCGGAGACTGTCAATGACAATGTTGCCGCGTATCCTGTCTATTTCAGTACCCAGGATATCAGCTGTCAGCATACCGGAAATCCTGGATATGCTGTCCGAAGGGATTATGTGCGTGGCAGCCAGGTCATAATTGTCCACATTGACCGCAAGCGCCGATGATGTATTCTGAATATCGTAGGTAATGTGTGCCTTTACGTCTGCGTTCCCATCGGCGATATTCAGGGACAGGATGTATTTTGTCCCGTCTGCGCTCAGACCGGCATCGATATTTGAATATCTGTATCCCTTATATTCCAGGAAGGGGAGGGAAAGCCTCACATCACCGATATGCGTCACACTGTCCGACATTGTATGGGTAGCGGCAAAATCAACTGCGGCTCTGCCTATTTCGTCCATTCCCGTCAGAGTTCCGATATTGATTGACTCTGATGCAAGTTCCAGCCGGTGAACTCCATTCTCCGTGACTAATGAGGCATCCAGGTTGCCGGCATTGCCCGATTTGACAAATACTCTGACGTCATTGTCTCTGATATTACCGTCAGCAATCAGATTTATATTTGCATTACCTATGGACTTTACCACGGCCGGAAGCTGGAAACCTAACCCGGACAGATTCCGGTCTGTCCACTCGCAGAACTCCGCATTGGTATTAATCTGCAGATCGACAGCCTGCAGCCAGGGATTGTCTGCCGCATTCAGAATCGCACCTTTCATTCTGGCAGACAGTACATTTTCGGATGTCCTTATCCTGAGATTGTCAATATGGATGCTGTCTGTCCTTCCTGACAGTGAGAGAGCCAGTATAATATTGTCCTTGAATCCTGCAAGCCCTGGTATGAATGCCGCAAAATCGGAAGGCATCACGCGCGAGTCAAGATGCTGCAGCCTGAGAGTATATGAACCGTCTGCCATATCAGCGGAATCTCCTTCCATTGTCAGATTGTCTATCATAATATGGCTTTCATCCGTATTCATACGGAAGCCTGTCAGCTGAGTGAGTCTGTCGCCTATGATTACCTTCGATTCAAGATTGCGCAAGGCCAGACCTGATTTTTCCTCAAAGCCGAGACTGCGTACGTGCAGATTAAGAGTGTCGGCCGACAATGCCTTGAGCGATATGTTGGCATTTATATGATGCACATCCAGATGGTTTTTGTCCAGCACGCCGGGCTTGTCTGGACTGTCAATGACATCATATCTGACACGGCCGTTCTTCAGGATTACAGAGTTGGCACTGATATACGGAAGAGTTCCGGACTTGCTGTCCCTGTCCGATGACAGCCTGTCCAGAAGGAACTGATAATTGGTCCTGCCCGTGACAGAATCACGTTTCAGTCTGATATCCGGATTCAGGAAACGTATTCCGGACAATTCTATATGACTTCGGAGGAGCGGCATCAGACGCATTCTCACTGTTGCGGATGACATGGTGGCAAGAGTGTCATTCTCCGGTGTCATCAGAATGACATTTTCCAGATTCAGTCCCATAGGACGTATCAGCCGTATGTCTCCGACTGATATGTCACTGCCAAGGACTTTCTTCACCTGCAAAGACACGTACCTGGCAGCGATATCGGATGCCTTATCGCTATGAATCAGTATGCTGCAGCCTACATATAGCGCTAACAGCAACAGAACGACAATATGGGTTATCTTGCCATGCCTCACAATTCTATACCTCAGATCTATTTTATAGATAGGTACGAAACTGCAAAATTATATTTTTGGAGTGAATAATGCAATTTATAGATTCCGCATAATGGAAATGTCTGCAATGATGCTCTATGTTGATAACAAGCCCTGTTTTTATACAAAATTTACGTTTTAAGTTTGTAATTTTGCGACTTGGAATAATATTCTTTAATAAATATAGTTAAACAATGTCTGAAATTATCCGATTACGAAAAGGACTTGACATCCGTCTGCTCGGGAATCCGGAATGTAAGATCGTTGACACGCGTGCTCCAAAGACGTACGCTCTGTGTCCGGGCGATTTCACCGGCGTCACTCCTAAGCTTGCAGTTAAGGAGCAGCAGAAAGTCAAGGCAGGGGAGGCTCTGTTCATAGACAAGAACCATCCCGAAGTCAAGTTCGTCTCTCCGGTAAGCGGCGAGGTCACTGCTGTCAACAGAGGTGCCCGCCGTAAGGTTTTATCTGTGGTAGTTACCCCGGATGCTACTCAGGAGTATGTTGAGTTCGGCGTCAAGAGTGTCCAGTCACTTTCGGGACGCGATGTGCTTACAGCTCTCCTGGAGTCCGGTCTGTTCGGTTTCTTCCGTCAGCGTCCGTACGATGTTATAGCATCACCGGAAGACACTCCGAGAAGCATTTTTGTATCAGCATTCGATTCCAAACCTCTTGCTCCTGATTTCGAGTTCGTGCTCCAGGGCAATGAACTTGATTTCCAGACCGGTCTGAGCGCTCTCGCCAAGATAGCTCCGACATATCTCGGCATCAGCGCAAAGCAGACTGCGAAGGCCCTGACAGAGGCAAAGAATGTCGATGTATATGTATTCAAGGGTGCCAATCCTGCCGGAAACGTAGGAGTTCAGATCAATCATATCAAGCCTGTAAACAAGGGCGAGATTGTATGGACCGTCGATCCTGAGATTGTAATATTCATAGGACGTCTTTTCAATACAGGCAAGGTCGATATGACACGTCTGATTGCAGTAGGCGGTTCAAGAATTGCAGAACCTTCCTATTGCAAGGCTTTGATAGGCACATCGCTTGAGGCGATACTGTCGGGCCGTATCCAGAACATGGACGGCGCACGCATCATCAACGGAAACGTGCTGACCGGCAGCAAGACAGACATCAACGGATATCTTGGAGCATTCTCCAATATGATAACCGTTATTCCGGAAGGAAATGATGTCAATGAGTTCATGGGCTGGATAATGCCGAGATTCGGAACTTACAGCGTGAGCCGCACGTTCTTCTCCTGGCTGTCCTGCCTGTTCTGCTCAAAGAAGGCTTACGACATCGATGCCCGCATCAAGGGCAGCGAGCGCCATATGATTATGTCCGGAGAATACGACAAGGTATTCCCTATGGACATTTATCCTGAGTATTTGATCAAGGCCATCATCACTGGCAATATTGACAAGATGGAGGCTTACGGAATCTATGAGGTGGCTCCCGAGGACTTCGCACTTTGCGAGTTCGTGGATTCATCGAAGCTTGAGCTCCAGCGTATCGTGCGCGAGGGCCTTGATAATCTTCGTGCCGAGATGGCCTAAAGGATAGGAGGTAAAGATATGAGTCTAAGAAATTATCTTGATAAGATCAGACCGAACTTCCAGGAAGACGGCAAACTGCATGCCTTCCGTTCGCTCTACGAGGGATTTGAGTCCTTCCTCTATGTCCCTAATGCCACGACAACGTGTGGCACAAATATCCGTGACGCATTCGACAGCAAGCGAATGATGATTATGGTCGTCATCGCCCTCTGTCCTGCACTTCTTTTCGGTATGTACAATGTAGGCTACCAGCATTTCACCGCAGCTGGTCTGGCAACCGATTTCTGGCCGGTCTTCGGTTTCGGTTTCCTGGCTGTACTGCCAAGACTGATAGTATCATACGTGGTAGGTCTTGCAATTGAGTTCACAGTCGCCCAGTGGAAGCACGAGGAGATTCAGGAGGGTTATCTGGTATCAGGTTTCATCATCCCTCTGATTGTCCCGGCCACATGCCCGCTATGGATTCTTGCAATCGCTGTGGCATTCTCTGTAATTTTCGCAAAGGAGATTTTCGGCGGTACAGGTATGAACTTCCTTAATGTGGCACTGATTACACGTGCGTTCATATTCTTTGCCTATCCGTCGGTCATTTCCGGTGACAGCGTATGGGTTGTTGACCACGCTATCTGTGGTCTGGGCGCATC
The DNA here is from genome assembly GCA_045600825.1 of Bacteroidaceae bacterium. GTDB lineage: Bacteria > Bacteroidota > Bacteroidia > Bacteroidales > Bacteroidaceae > Colenecus. The sequence goes on along the minus strand of JAZRYP010000034.1, from coordinate 5,537 downwards.
TATCGATGGATACACTCAGGCTACGACCTTAGGAACGGCCTCTACTGCAGCTGTGGCTCCTGCCTTTGACTGGAATATGGTCTGGGGCTTCGTTCCGGGCTCGGTAGGTGAGACAAGCGTCATTGCAATCGCTCTCGGCGCGCTGCTTCTTCTCTACACTGGCATTGCAAGCTGGAAAACAATGCTGTCTGTCTTTGTAGGTGGCGGTCTTGTGGCATACCTGTTCAATGTGGCTGGTCCTGACAATGCTATGGCTGCAATGCCCTGGTATGAGCATTTCGTAGTCGGCGGTTTCTGTTTCGGTGCTGTATTCATGGCTACCGATCCTGTTACATCAGCCCGTACCGAGACAGGTAAGTTCATTTACGGTCTTCTGATCGGTGCGATGGCCATCACAATCCGTGTGATGAACCCTGGCTATCCTGAAGGTATGATGCTTGCAATCCTGCTGATGAACTGCTTTGCTCCGCTCATCGACTACTGTGTGGTTCAGGCTAACGTAAACAAACGTGCAAAACGAGTAAATAAATAAGGTTATGGCTACAAAGGAATTCAAATGTACAGTTTGTGGCTATGTCCACAAAGGAGACAAGGCTCCGGATAAATGTCCTGTATGTCAGGCTCCGGCAGACAAGTTCGAGGAGGTGACTCCTGAAGCTCCGGCCAAGAAGGGACTCAACACCAACAGCAACGTATATACGATTGTGTATGCCGCTGTTATGGTAATTTTGGTTGCATTCCTGCTGGTATTCGTTTCTTCAGTACTGAAAGAGCGTCAGGATGCCAATGTCAAGAACGATACGAAGAAGCAGATTCTCTCTGCTCTCAATTTCATTGAAGTGCAGGATGTAGCCGCTACTTACGCAGAGGTCATCAAGAGTGATTATCTGATGGATGAGAACGGCAAGCCGTCGGAGCAGGTCGATGAGGCTGATTTCAAGACCAGCTACAAGACAGAGTTCGACGAGGGCCGTCTGCACATATTCGTCGCTGAGGTTGACGGCAAGCGCAAGTTCATCATCCCGATGAACGGACTTGGCCTATGGGGACCGATTTGGGGGTATATAGCTCTCAATGATGACCGCAATACCGTCTATGGCACATATTTTTCACACCAGGGTGAGACTCCGGGGCTTGGCGCAGAGATTGCAGCCGAGTATTTCCAGAACCGTTTCATTGACAAGAATGTGGTCAAGGATGGTAACATTGCCCTGACAGTGACAAAGAACGGCAAGGCTGTCGATGCCCAGTATGAGGTCGATGGTGTGACCGCTGCCACAATGACATCAAACGGCGTGAACAATATGATCAAGACTGTTCTGGCAGAGTATATGCCGTTCCTTACCAAGGCCTGCTGCAAGGAGCATCAGGGTGCTTGCGAAGACGGAAGTGGCTGTTGCGGGTTGGAGGAGACTGAGTGTGACGGCAATCACGCTGAGTGTGATGGCAATGATGCCGGATGCGACGGTGATCACGCCAATTGTGAGAAACATAATAAATAATGGCAGTTATGGCAAACAAGAATAATGAGGTATTGAAACAGCCGCTTTGGATAAACAATCCGGTTGTCGTCCAGATTCTGGGTATCTGTTCTGCTTTGGCTGTTACGGCCAAGCTTGAGCCGGCAATCGTGATGGGTCTTTCTGTCACCATCATCGTGGCTCTGTCGAACGTAATCATTTCTCTTCTGAGAAATACTATTCCAAACCGTATCCGTATTATTGTCCAGCTGGTTGTAGTAGCCGCTCTGGTGACAATAGTAAGTGAGATTCTCAAGGCTTTCGCATACGATGTCAGCGTACAGCTGTCAGTCTATATCGGCCTTATCATTACAAACTGTATCCTTATGGGACGTCTGGAGGCTTTTGCTATGCAGAACAAGCCTTGGGACTCATTCCTTGACGGTATTGGTAACGGCCTTGGCTATGCTGCGATTCTGGTAATTGTCGCTATTGTCCGTGAACTTCTCGGCAATGGTACATTACTTGGATTCAAGATTATTCCGCAGTGGTGCTATGAGCACGGATATATGAACAATGGTCTTATGCTGATGCCTCCTATGGCACTGATCCTTGTAGGATGTGTCATTTGGGTACACCGTTCAAAGAACAAAGACCTTCAGGAAAAGTAATCTAAAAGGAGAAAAGAATTATGGAACACTTTTTCGATTTGTTGGTAAGGTCAATATTTGTTGACAATATGATATTCGCATTCTTCCTGGGAATGTGCTCATTCCTGGCCGTATCAAAGAATGTGAAGACTGCTCTCGGACTTGGTGTGGCTGTCATCTTTGTACAGCTCATCACACTTCCGGTGAACTATCTGCTTCAGACTAAGGTACTGGATCCGCTGGGGCTCGGTTTCCTCAGCTTCATCCTGTTTATTGCAGTAATCGCAGGTATCGTCCAGCTGGTTGAGATGATAGTGGAGCGTTTCTCACCGTCACTCTACAACTCTCTGGGTATTTTCCTGCCGCTGATTGCCGTGAACTGCGCCATCATGGGCGGTTCGCTGTTCATGCAGCAGAGAATCGGTATGGAGCCGTCAAATTCACAGGCCATTGCCTGCTTCGGTGACTCTATAGCATTCGCTCTCGGTTCAGGTATCGGCTGGGCTCTTGCAATTGTCTGCCTGGCTGCAGTACGTGAGAAATTGGAGTACAGCGATGTTCCAAAGCCATTGAAGGGTATCGGTATCACATTCATTACCGTTGGTCTGATGGCTATGGCATTTATGTGCTTCTCAGGTCTTTCAATCTAAAATAAGGAGGAAGTTATGAATATCTATTTATCAAGTATTATAGTTTTTCTCTCTGTAATCATGCTGCTGGTGGTTATACTGCTGGTTGCAAAGCGTTATCTGGTTCCATCAGGTAAGGTTAAGATTACAATCAACGGGGACAAGGAGCTTGAGGTGAATTCAGGCGCAAGCCTTCTGAGCACTCTTGCTGAGAACGGTGTTTATCTTCCTTCAGCTTGCGGTGGCAAGGGCTCCTGCGGTCAGTGCAAGTGTCAGGTACCTGCCGGTGGCGGATCGATTCTCGATTCAGAGAAGGGTCACTTCACCCGTAAGCAGATCAAGGAGAACTGGCGTCTCGGCTGTCAGTGCAAGGTCAAGGGCGACCTTTCAATCAAGGTTCCTGAGAGTGTTATGGGCGTGAAAGAGTGGGAGTGCGAAGTTATCTCCAACAAGAACGTCGCCACCTTCATCAAGGAGTTTAAGGTCAAGCTGCCCGCCGGCGAGCACATGGATTTCCTGCCTGGCTCATACGCACAGATCAAGATTCCGACATACGACATCAACTATGCGGACTTCGACCGCTCACTTATCGGTGACCTGTACATTCCGGCATGGGAGAAGTTCGGTCTCTTTAACTTGAAACAGAAGAACGAAGAGCCGACAATCCGTGCCTATTCAATGGCCAACTATCCTGACGAGGGCGATATCATCACCCTTACGGTACGTATTGCCACACCTCCGTTCAAGCCAAAGGATCAGGGTCCTGGCTTTATGGATGTTCCGTGCGGTATCGCTTCAACCTATATCTTCAGCCTGAAACCGGGTGACAAGGTAATAATGAGCGGTCCTTACGGAGAATTCCATCCGCGCTTCGATTCGAAGAAGGAAATGATATGGGTCGGCGGTGGTGCCGGTATGGCTCCTCTGCGCGCCCAGATCATGCACATGCTCAAGACTCTGCACACACGCGACCGCGAGATGCATTACTTCTACGGTGCCCGTGCAATTGACGAGGTGTTCTTCATGGACGACTTCCTGGCTCTGGAGCAGGAGTATCCGAACTTCCATTTCCATCTTGCTCTGGACCGTCCGGATCCGAAGGCCGATGCAATGGGTGTCAAATATACCGCAGGCTTCATTGCTCCAGTTATGGGCGACACCTATCTGAAGCAGCATGAGGCTCCGGAAGACATCGAGTACTACCTGTGCGGACCTCCAATGATGGCCAAGACCGTGCTGGATCTGCTCGATTCACTCGGCGTAGAACCGAAGGATATCATGTTTGACAACTTCGGCGCATAAAAAAACTAAAATGGGAACTGTTCAAGTGGGGACAGTTCCCATTTCTACTTATCCAGTAAATCTTTCAGCTGCTGCATGCTCAATTTCAAAGACTTGGCAATCTCTTCCATTGGCAGTCCTGCCTGAAGCAGTAATCTGCAACTGTCAGCAAGCATGGCTTTCTGAGAGGCAATAGTAGCTTCGTGATCTGCAATCGTGGCATCGCGGGTGTCTATCGCACTGAAAAACTCTTCCTCTACTGTCATATTCTGTCGTATTTCCTTGTTTGCTGCTGCTGACTGAAGGCGGCGTATTATCCTGATCATTTCGGGGTCATCGCCGTATAATGTCTCGTCTATGTTCAGTATCTGGCGGCTTTCGCCGACCAACGACTGATTGAAGACACCAAGCACACTTTCCAGTCTGTTCTGTATGCGCCCTGTGATACGCGGTATCTGGACGACTATGCTGTCATGGGTCAGACTATCTATGAACCTGTCGGGAAGACCCTCCGTCACCTCGTTGCCGTCGTAGTCAAAGCATTTACGGTGTACGTAGAGCACCGGCTCCTTCAGATTCTGTATCCTGTGCCCGAGAAGATAGACGCTCACCATCGGGATGGCGTAGTGCGAATCCCCTCCAGTTTCCATATTCTCTGTATTCGAGTACTGAACGCTCACGTACTGTCTGAATCGCATGACTTCTGTTTCTACCCAGGTCTTCTGCAGTTCTATCAGTATCAGCCGTTCTGTTCCGTCCGTCTCGCGGACTCTCGCCCCGAAGTCTATCCTGAAGTTGGACAGGTTGTCGCGGGTCTGGTTCGAATACTCGTTTCGGCGCATCTCCACTGAGATTACGTCCTTCTTCAGCAGCGCTGACAGAAAAGAGAGGGCAATGCTCTCATCTTCCATCATGTACTTGAAGACAATGTCAAAAATGGGATTAGCAATTTCTACCATATCTTTCAAAAATTAGATTTCATGTGTTTTACGGATAAGAACCGATGCCTACAAAAGTATGGCATTATCCGCTAACGGGCAAATCAAAATGTTGATTATTTCGGGTAATAGTATGATATCAGGGAATCTCCGGATCTGTAAAATACTTTCACAGAATTGGAATACTTTCCAAAATAAATGTATATTTGTACAAAAGCGCAGGAACTATGGGCAAGCCGTTAAGAGAAATACCTGGCGCAAGGTCTGCTGTCATCTACAAAAAATGTTGGTAAATTGGGGTAGCATGCACATTTTGACATTTTTGCACAATAAGACTTGAAAAAGACCTTTACCCTCTGATTTTTGTTCCACAAGAGTAAAGATTTTCAACTCAAACCTTTTTGGGATGAATGTTGTCCGTCTTCAAATTTGGTTAGAGCCGTTAAACATATCTGTTTTTTGGACGGTAAGCAAAAGTCATTTTCGACGACTGTGTTCAACTTGCAGTCATTATTCTTGATTTGCTGCTGGAGCATAATCCCAGACTAGACGTATGGAGTACCCCAAGTCATTAGGACT
>JAZRYP010000033.1:0-69881 GCA_045600825.1 Bacteroidaceae bacterium | reverse complement strand
CAAAAAAATTGTTGCCTATAATGGGGATTTCGAAAACGAGGCCGGTGAAATCAAAATTGTGAACATACGCAACCTTCAGCATCTCTTCCCAATAATCGAAGAATAAACAGTTTCATTCTTCAAGATACATATTGGCCACCTGCATTCATCCGTCAGTATCAACGGTTTTGACGTGCTGCGAACGTTGCAACACACTAACAAACAGAGTATTATAAGTACATTTTACCTGCTGCTGCCGAATGCTGATTTTGACACAACCCGTAACTGACAGTGTTCTGTAAGGTAAGCGCCTCCGGGTGGACGTAGAGACCGCTTCCGTTTTGGATGCAATGGGGAGCTGTTGTGATGTAGCTCCGAACTGTTAAAATGGCGAGAATAAAAAATCCCGGGGATGAATGATTGACATGAACCCCGGGATTTGTCGTTCGCTGATTCAGCGTTATTTCAGTTCGAATTTATAGACGTCTTTGTACTTCTCGCGGACGGTCACCCAAAGGGCCTTGTTTGCGATGTCGTAGGTACTGTTGTGGGATGTGAACCACAAGCCGTCCTCCTCATTGTACTCGCCTGTAGCGGCATATTTCTTATAAGCTTCAACTTCTTTCTTGGGTTTTTCCTCAGCCAGTACCTTTTCTTTGGTCCAATAGGACATAGGATGGTCGTCGAATGTAGGAATCTTGGGAGTGTCATAATATTCCGAGCACCAGAAAGGATCGACGCTCGTATCGTATGACTGGGTGTAGCGGACCGATTTCAGCAGATCCCACATACCCTGCATTGAATTGCCGGTGGCGTAATTGTCGGAGAGGATAAAGTATCTTTCCATACCGCAGGAGTGTTTAGGGAAGTTATTGATGCTGCGATCACGCAAGAAGTTTTCTTCTTTAAACAGGTGATTGTAGAAGTTTGTCATAATCATCTGCTCCTGCACCACAAATTTGACTTCATTGCCTTTCTCGCCCGTGAATTCCACAATCATGGTCTCTTTCGGGTCTGCAACCATTATATGACCGTCCCAAGTCGTGGGAATCTCCCTGATGTCGTGGCTCTCGATATACGTCTTGGCCTGTGCAACGCTTCCGCAGTTGTCAAGAAGCGCGCGGACAAGTTGCATCACCATAATCTGCGGTGCGCCCTCGTTGGTGGGCTTGTGCGGATTCTTCTTGGTGTCAGCCGCATTCACAACGTTGATATTGCAGACAAGCCCGGCATCGTTGATACCGTCCAAAGTCATCCACGGAATGTACTTGAGCAGTTTTTCGCTGAGTCCGGCCTTTACCATATCATTGGTAATGTTCAGGAAGCAGGTGTTCGCCACACCGATGGAAGCGTGAGGACGCGTTTCGGTGGCTTTGGTCCTAACTACAAATTCACAGATTTCGTTGATGTTGAAGTCCAGATTACGTCCGTAGAAATTGCCGTTTCTGACAGCGCTGCAACCGAATATCGGAACAGGGCCATCGTCAAACAGAAGTTCTGAGGGAGCCTCGGTGCTGTAGCCTTCAGCCGTATATTCATACAGATAATCGGCAATCTTGGTCACCTTGACAGGCATAACGACAGTGACGGTGCAGGTGGCTGTCTTGCCACCATCCGTTGTGGTGACGGTGATTGTGGCTGTGCCTTCCGCTATGGCGTGCACGTTGCCTTCATTGTCAACGGTGGCGACATCAGTATTGTCGCTGCTCCAGTTGAGGGTCTTGTCGGTGGCATTGTCAGGAGCGACTGTGGCAGTAAGTTTCACGTCAGGGGTGCCGACAGTGATTTCCAGAGATGGCTTGTCAAGCGTTACGCTCGAAACGGAAACTTTAAGGTCTTCCTTTTTACAAGAGCCCAAAAGCCCGATTGTCAGGGCCGCAAGGGAAAGTAATGAAAGTAATTTCTTCATGTGTTTGGGTGTTAATTGTTAATTTTGATGTTATCTGTTTGTATTTCTGTCTTTCCTATATTGCATTGTTTGGCACCTCTACACTGAAGTGTGTAGATAGCGAAAGCGTGACAACCCGTTTATGGATTGCCACACCTTGAAAATCTAAGTTATTGAAATATACGAAGTTATACCCCCCCTGAACCAAGGAAAGGATAGAATATTCTTCTATTTGATGTGCAAGTAAGCATATAACCTCACAAAAGTACACAATTTTTCCGGAAATCAACATCGAAACAAAAAAACGCTCATAATTCATTCTACATTCGGCACTTGCATTTGGAAAGTTCTAGAAGCTGTTTTGAAATGTGTAGCCACGAAACGGCTTGGAAGGAACTGATATCAGAATCCTTTCTTCCGGAAGAATTGAAACTCGCATATGATGTACTGCTGGACAGTCGGCTGAATGTCCTTCGTAACGGATAATAAAGCCCTCTGTTCCGACACCCTGGCAGAAAGATAGCAGAAGAGTTCTTCAAGTAAGCATCGCAAAGTTGCGTCATTATAGTTTATTAACTCCGCGAACCCCGCGGAGTTCCTTTTTCTGTTAAGCGCCCCGGGGGTTATAATAAAAAGCGCTTAAAATGGTTAAAGCGCTTGCACAGAGCTGTTTAATGTATCAAATTTGCGCTGTCTGGAAAGCAGATTTTATACCATTTTTCACCTGACCGCGGATGGTGAAAATAATTTCAATAACATTTTAATCAGCAGAATACGATGAAAGAAAATAGAGACAGAAAGCACGCAATTCTGAATGTGACAGAAAGTAAGGGCGTGACGGAAAACAGGAAAAGAAAGTACAGTCAGCTGTCTATAGAGATGGTGGAGATTGCCTATTCCGACTTTATCCTTGCGGCATCAGTCGTGAATGGTTCTAAAATAGAATCAGTGGGTCAGGACATAGGTTACACGTACGATTTGTCCAAGGAGATTGATTTTAACACCGGCAAGACCTTCAGCCATGAATGGGAGTCCGGTGGCGGTTTATAACTAAAACACGTTTTGATATGAGAAAGTACGTATATATAACTGGTCTTATCGCGCTGACATTACTGATTGCAGTATGTGTATCGTGCGACAGGGCTGGCTCGTCTCTTATTATAAGAACGGGCGAAACGGTAACATTTACAGTCGGTGCTTCGGGCAGTCCTGCCGATACAAGGACTGCCTATTCCGGCGTGACATCCGGCGGCAGGGAACGCATTGACTGGAAGGAAGGCGATATGATACGTGTCTATTGCGCTGCGGCAAGTGAACCCGAATCAAAGTTTGCAGACTATGTGGTCAATGCCGATGTCAGTGCCAGCGGTGCCATCTCCATATCCACTATCCGGCAGGTAGGCCTTGATGACAGGGGGCTCCGTTGGGGTGATGTGGCCGTCCAACACGATTTCTACGCGGTCTATCCGAGCCAGAGAACGGCAGGAAAGAGTGCGGATGAATTTGGTACTGCCGGTCACGAGACTATTATGACGGGCAATATTCCGGCTGAGCAAAGGCCACTGAGCGTCAATTCCATTGCTGCGATGTCAGAGCCGCACTTTACGGCTGTCCCAGACCTGACTTCATTGTATATGGTTGCCAGGAACTCTATCCGGCAGAGCAATCCCGATGCCTGGAACAAGGTTGGTGGCGATGGGGTGTTCCTCAGCTTCAAGCCTGTAACCACTGCCATAGAGTTTACGATCAGGAATAATTTTGAAGGCAATGGCGACCTTCTGATAAAGGATGTACAGCTGATTTCCCAAAGTCACAGTATTGCGGGGCAGTTCACGGCAGATCTGACAGGATTGGCAACTGACGGCAGCAAGTATCCGGTATGCAGATCGGCATCTGCCGGAAACATTGTCAGGATAGTCTTTACGTCTGATATAAAGGTGATGAAGGGTCAGACTCTGCGCTTCACCTTTTTCTTGAAGCCGGATTATGATAACCATACGCCTGCCAGGGCGATAGATGTAGATGACCTGACTTTCAGAATCACTAAAAGTGACGGCAGCTGGCTTCAGACTCGTCTGGGCTATACCGATGGCAGCGGAATTGTATTTCCGTGCCACAGGAAATCTTTCGTGACGGGTGTGCTTGTTCCGGAAGGCGCTCAGTGGACGGTCAGATATAGTGATGATGAGAGTACGGGCACAATTGTCACTCCCTGGCAGGAAGGCGTAAAGGGGAATCTGCAGCTCCTGCTGGATAATCATCTCCTTCCCGGCAAGTTCAATGTCGGGACTTCCGCTAAGCCGGTATATGTGCATTTCACGAATGGCAATCTTCAGGCCTGTTACAACAACGGCAACCCGATATGGCAATTTGCAGAGCATCAATATACCGTGATAGGGTCCCAGGATATCTCCAAATACAAGAGCAACGGCTGGTATGACCTGTTCGCGTGGGGTGCGACCGGCCAGGCATCGTCAGGCCATACGCCTGTTCCATTCTGGAAATATTCAAGTGGCAGTAATGGCGCAGATGACAAGAATTACCGCGGTGATATCAATACAAGTTCAGCAAAGGCGGCTTTGACCAAGAGTGATGACTGGGGTGCCAATATCATCAGTTTTATCCCTGGCGGAACTTTTATTACATTGACAACAACAGAGTGGGCGAATCTCCTGACCAATCACACCCACCGGAAATGTACCGTAGCCGGTGTTCCCGGTATCGCATTCCTTCCGGGCTCAGGGACGCTGAAGAGCTCATATACTGCAGAGGCCTGGACTACCGCAGAAAATGCGGGGGCCTTGTTCCTCCCTTCGGCGGGTTATCGCAACGGCGCCAAGTCGTCTCACAGCAGTACGGAATATAATCCCTACTTCTATTACTGGTCGCGCAGCCTTTCCAATACATACGGAAGCAATGATGAGACCAAGCCATATTATGTTCCGTATGGTCTGGCCGATTATGGCAGTCTTGATGCCGCTATAGCGAACTGGCGTCAGACCGGCAGAGCCGTCCGTCTGGTGATGAAACTAGGTTCTTAAGGTATAACATACATTTTGGATATAAATATGAAACACACATTATTATATATGGTCGCAGCCGTGACAATGCTTCTGTGCGGCTGCCAGCGCGATATCATCGTGCCCGGTGCGTTGCAGGATGGCGTGGTGAGGTTTGTTCCCGGTGCCGCATCACCCGATTACGGTGTCAGATCGCAGTTGCCGGTGGAGGGAAGCCGGACGTTGACGCTTGTAAGCGAAGATGGAAGTATTGTCATTCCGATGAGTCTCACTACGATGGATGCGGACTATGCATTTACCAAAGGCACTCCCGTTACGGCATATTCGGCTTCTGCACTCAGCGATACATTTATGGTTGCCGCGTGGAACAATACCGATCCCGTGACTAAATGCATTCCGTACGGTATAGATGAGAATATCAGCGGCTTTACATCCCGAGGCTACCAGAAAGTGATTTACCGCAGAAAAGATGTCAGTGGCATAAGTCTGGTGAAACCGTATTGGACGACGGTACAGCCTTATACATTCAATGGCACTCCCATAGTTGCCGATGACGAGTATATCTGGAGGCTGGACGGCAACGAACCGGAGACCAAGACGTTCTTCGCATTTGCAAATGCCAGTGCCGCCTCTATGACATTGCTTGACAATGGAACGGGACAGAGGCTGACATACGGGCTCCCTTCCAATGCGAAGAACCATCACGACATACTTCTGGGCTATTATAAAGGTAAAGGCGACAAGGGCACTGCCAGGATAGACTTCGTACATCCTCTTACAGCCGTACGGTTCAGACGTGACGCGGCTATGGGGGACAATGTGACCGTCAGGAGCATAACGCTGCGTGGTCTGGCAACCAGTGGCAGCGCGGAGATGAACGGTGACGGTGTATGCTCCTGGACCGTCGGCGGTACGTATGGCGGCAGTGCCACACTGGACAACGGCGGAATGGCACTTGAGGTTGATGGGAATATGTTCATAGGAAAAGACAGCGGCGCTTTCCTGCTGATCCCGCAGTCACTTGCGACTGACAATGTCTCTGTCACTGCGGTTCTGACATTTAAGAATATGGGCGATGCCACGGTGGAGGCGGTGATTGCTTCAGGCGTGTGGGAGATGGGCAAGGTCAATATCTATACCATCGGCTACGGTGTGGCTCCGCTTGCGGTAAATTAATTTAATTGTAAAAGATTTGGTCGATTAATAGTAAAATACTAATTTTGCACGCCGATTATTATCAATCTTTGAGATAAAAGATTAATAGAAAGCGAGTTAAACCCCCGAGTAAGGGATTGGAGGCAAAGCGTAACCGCCAATAACGAGCGTTTGAGGGAGTTTCCGTTCCGTTGTGAAACGGGAGGTTTTGCAGGAGAAAGATGAATTATTAATGATTTAAAGAATGGATACTTTAAGTTACAAGACCATTTCGGCCAACAAGGCCACCGTTACAAAGGAGTGGGTCGTAGTAGATGCTACAGATCAGATCCTTGGACGTTTTGCTGTCAAGGTGGCAAAGCTGCTCCGCGGTAAATACAAACCGAATTTCACCCCGCACGTAGATTGCGGTGACAATGTGATTATCATCAATGCCGACAAGGTCGTTCTGACCGGCAAGAAGTGGACCGACAGGATATATCTCCGTTACACCGGCTATCCTGGTGGACAGCGCGAGATGACACCGGCCCAGCTGATGAAGAAGCCTAACGGCGCAGAGAGATTAATGAAGAAAGTTGTAAGAGGTATGCTGCCAAAGACAAAACTCGGTGACCAGCTCATCGACAATCTGTTTGTCTATGCCGGCGCAGAGCACCCGCACGAGGCTCAGACTCCGAAAGCAATCGATATCAATTCACTTATTTAACTGAAAGAGAATGGAAGTAATCAATGCATTAGGCCGTCGTAAACGCGCCATAGCACGTGTCTTCGTTACTGAAGGAACAGGTAAGATTACCATCAACAAGAGAGATCTGAATGTATATTTCCCATCTCCACTGCTTCAGTATGTTGTTCTCCAGCCTCTGAAGAAACTGGATGTTACTGAAAAATATGATATCAAGGTGAATCTTGATGGCGGTGGCTATAATGGTCAGGCTAACGCTTTGCGTCTGGCTATTGCGCGTGCTCTTGTCAAGATCAATCCTGATGACAAGAAGACTCTCCGTTCCGAAGGCTTCCTTACCCGCGATGCACGTTCTGTTGAGCGTAAGAAGCCGGGTCAGCCAAAGGCACGCCGCAGATTCCAGTTCAGCAAGCGTTAATTTCGCGCTTCAATCGGTTTAGTATCCAAACTGCCTGGATCCGTCTATTCTCGGCTACCAGGCAGCTGGTTGTAAAAATTAAAAGGAAAGTAAACTAACAATTATTATGTCAAGAACAAATTTCGAACAACTCCTGCAGGCAGGTTGTCACTTTGGTCACCTGCGCCGTAAATGGAATCCTGCAATGGCTTCATATATCTATATGGAGCGCAACGGCATCCATATCATTGATCTGAATCAGACTGTAGCCGCTATTGACGAGGCTGCCGAGGTACTTAAGAAGATGGCCCGTGACGGCAAGAAGATTCTTTTTGTAGGTACAAAGAAACAGATTAAGGATGTTGTTGAGGATAAGGTCAAGGCTGTAGGTATGCCTTACGTTATCGAGCGCTGGCCGGGTGGTATGCTTACCAACTTCCCGACAATCCGCAAGGCTGTGAAGAAGATGGCTACCATCGATAAGCTGACAAGCGACGGTACGTATGCAAATCTGTCAAAGCGTGAGACTCTTCAGATATCACGTCAGAGAGCAAAACTCGAGAAGAACCTCGGTTCAATCGCTGACCTGTCACGTCTGCCGGCAGCTCTTTTCGTAATCGATGTACTCAAGGAGAACATCGCCGTACGTGAGGCTAACCGTTTGGGTATCCCGGTATTCGGTATTGTTGATACCAATTCTGATCCTTCTGAGATTGACTATGTGATTCCGGCAAATGATGATGCTACGAAGTCTGTTGAGGCTATCCTTGATGCCTGCTGCGCCGCTATAGCAGAGGGCCTGGAGGAGCGTAAGGCAGAGAAGGTTGACGAGGCTGCTGCTGAGGAGCAGGAGGACAAACCGGAGCGTCCGCGTCGTGAGCGTATCCGCAAGGTGCAGAAACCGGCTGAGGATATAGAGGAGACTCCTGCAGAGGAGGCTAAGGCTGATGAGGCAGAGGCTTAATGTTCATTAACCGATAAAATTTAAAGAAATGGCTATAACCGTTACTGATATTAACAAACTGCGCACCAAGACCGGTGCCGGTATGGTTGATTGCAAGAAGGCTCTCACCGAGGCTGAGGGCGATTTTGAGAAGGCAGTTGAGATTATCCGCAAGAAGGGTCTGGCAGTTGCAGCAAAGCGTTCTGACCGTGAGGCTTCTGAGGGTTGTGTGCTTGTGAAGGTTGACGGCAACTTCGGTGCTATCATCGCTCTCAAGTGCGAGACCGACTTTGTTGCAAACAACGCTGATTTCGTTAAGCTGACACGCGACATCCTGGATGCTGCCGTAGCTGCACGCTGCAAGTCTCTCGACGAGGTGAAGGCTCTGAAGTTAGGTGATACCACAGTTGAGAAGGCTGTTGTGGAGCGCACCGGTATTGTAGGTGAGAAGATGGAACTCGACGGTTACAACTGGATTGAGGCTCCTGAGATTGCATCATATAACCATCAGGGTAAGAACTTCCTCTGCGTGCTGGTAGCATTCAACAAGGAGGTTGCTGATAAGGATTATGTTCACGAGGTAGCACTGCAGGTTGCAGCCCAGAACCCAATCGCCGTATGTCCGGAGGAAGTTCCTGCTGACGTCATCACACGTGAGAAGGAAATCGCTGCCGACAAGGCTCGTCAGGAGGGCAAACCTGAGAATATGATTGAGCGTATTGCTGAGGGTCGTATGAAGAAGTTCTACGATGAGAGTTGTCTGCTCAACCAGAAGTATATCTGCGATGAGAAGCAGAGTGTTGCCGATTATCTGAAGGCTCTTGACAAGGAGCTGACAGTAAAGGCATTCCGCCGCTTCACACTCAAGTCAGAGTAATTCTGTTACAACGATAATGAGGGTCAGGGTCCTGAAGGATTCTGACCCTTTTATTTTGTATCCCTGTAGCCGCTCTCTCTGAGACGGTTGACGATTTTCTCCTTCAGGTCACCCTGTATGAGTATCTCTCCGTCCTTGACGGCGCCGCCTGTCCCGCAGAAAGTCTTGAGTGAACGTGCCAGCTCTTTCAGGTTCTCCTCGGATCCTGAGAATCCGCGTACTATTGTCACGGTCTTGCCGCCGTGACCGTGCTTCTCTACCGATACACGCAGCTTTTGCCTTTCAGCCGGCAGTGTCTCCTCCTGCGGAGTATCCTCTGTCTCGTATCTGAAATCGGGATTGGTGGAATAGACCATTCCCAGCCGTTCTTTCCAGTCATTGTCTCTCTTTCCCATAGTGCATCAAAGTTAGTTTAAATATTCAAGCTTCGCAAGTTACTGATAACTGTCATTCAGGACCTTCCTAGGCGAAACTTGAATAATATCCTTATATGACCCCCACCTACATCCTCCCCTCAGGGGAGGACCCAGCCGAGAACGGCTGGAACTCAAGTTGCACATGTGCAACTTGAGTTAAATCTTTTTGTATTTTCGCATAGTGGTAAAAATTTGTGGCGTACATGAAGATTATATGCGTGGGCTGGAACTATGCCAGACACAATAAAGAGCTTGGATATACGTTAAAGGAAGGTGAGGCTCCTGTCGTGTTTTTCAAACCGGATTCAGCCTATCAGAGGAACAGGAGACCGTTCTTCCTGCCTGATTTTTCGGACAGGGTGGAGTACGAGGCGGAACTGGTCTTCAGGATAGGACGGCTGGGTAAGAGTATAGGTGAGAGATTCGCTGACAGGTATATTGATGCGGTGACGGTCGGCATAGACTTCACTGCCCGCGATATGCAGAATGAGGCACGTGCGAAAGGACAACCCTGGGCCTTGAGCAAGGGATTCGATGCTTCGGCTGTTACCGGTGACATGAAGCCTCTGGAGTATTATGGGAAGGATATGGATAACCTCAGATTCAGACTTGACATTGACGGAAAGACTGTTCAGAACGGTTATTCCGGTGATATGATCTTTCCTGTCAGGAAGCTGGTTAGGTATGTGAGCGGATTCTGTACTCTGAAGACAGGAGACCTTATATTTACCGGTACTCCCGATGGCGTGGGACCTGTCAGTGTAGGTCAGCATCTGCAGGGATATCTTGAGGGTGAGAAGGTGTTGGATTTTCATATAAGATAATGTGTCAGTAAGGCTATTGTTGTTTGTTGCGTGTCTTGTGGCTTTGCCCGTCCGGGCTTTGTCCCAGGATTTCATCAATGTTGACTGGACTTCAATGGACAGCGATACCTTATTGCCGTATTTTGAGCATCAGTTGGTTCTGGAAGATGATTTCAGACAATACAGATACGATGCCGGAATTGAATATCCGGAGTTCGTCCCGGTCAGTGAGCGGGAAATGTCTGCCTGGAAGTTGGACCGGTATGTTTCGGAGATAGGAGCGTGGCCGGAGATATCGGCTGAGGTAGGCTCCAGTCGGGACGTTGGCTTGCTTGATGTGTCTTTTATCCCATTGGCATTGCGTAATGGAGTCTGGTATAAGATCAATTCATTTAAGCTTGCCGTAGAGAGAACTCCCCGGCCTCTCAGATTGTCTGCTGCGGCATCGCAG
This sequence comes from Bacteroidaceae bacterium, assembly GCA_045600825.1. GTDB lineage: Bacteria > Bacteroidota > Bacteroidia > Bacteroidales > Bacteroidaceae > Colenecus. Next base: position 59,267 of record JAZRYP010000033.1, on the reverse strand, counting down.
GAGGCGGATGCCAGATACAAGGATGAGTCTGTACTGAATAGCGGAAAATGGTATAAGATCAGGGTTTCTGATTCCGGCGTTTATAGAATGACGGCGGATTTTCTGGCAAAGGCGGGATTCTCGGATCCATCAAAAGTCCGCTTGTACGGCTACGGAGGCGCAATGTTGCCGGAGCAGGGTATAGAAAAACTGACTGACGACCTGGAGGAAATACCATTGTGGCGTGAGAATGGCTCGCTGCTGTTTTACGCACAGGGACCTTTGTCCTGGTCATATTCCTCCGGCACTTATTCGCATCAGTGGAATACGTATTCACGATATGGTTATTATTTCATAACGGAAAGTAACGATGTGATACCTATGGAGGTGCCTGTGATGCCTGTGTATGAAGGCAGTGCTGACGTCATTTCCACTACGCCTGATTATGCTTTGTACGAAAAGGATGCCTTCAGCTGGTATCATTCCGGACGCACTTTCTTTGACGATTATGATTATGTGAACGGTGCGGTACAGTCATACAGGTTCAGATTAGACGACATAATCGGGGGTACGGTACGTATGGATCTGTCTTTTTCTGCAAACGGAGTAACTGCAAGTTCGGTAGAGGTGAAGGTTAATGACGCTATGGCCGGTACGATGAATGTCCGCGGACTGATTGCAAATGATGTGGCAGAACAGACGAAATCGACATTTTATTGTCCGAGCCAGTTTGCAGAGGACAATATGGTCCAGCTATATCATAAGAGGCAGAACGGCGTGTCCGGAAGGCTGGATTACATACGTCTGAACTATATCAGAAATCTTGTAATGCGTGGTTCCTCTATGAGATTCAGGACGGCGTCCAGAGTAAAAGCCAGTTTTAGGATATCCGTTCCGGGTGATGTTGTAGTGTGGAATATAGGAGTCAACGGAAGTATAAGTCTGGTTCCTTCTGCAATATCAGACGGCTATTGTCTGACATCTGCGGTAAGTTGTACAGCCGGTAGCGAGTTCGTGGCTGTCAATACCGAGGCGGATTTTCCCGAGCCTGAGAGAGTGGGGACGGTGGAGAATCAGAATCTGCATGGCATAAAGTCGGCAGATATGGTGATTATTGTTCCTTCAAGCGGTAAACTGACTTCACAGGCGCAGCGTCTTGCCGAGGCGCACAGAAGGATTGACAGCATGTCTGTAGTGGTCGTGCCGGCGGATAAGATATACAATGAGTTTTCCTCCGGTACTCCGGATGCTACTGCATACAGACGTTTCCTGAAGATGATATATGACCGTGGAACGGGTGATGACAGGCTGCGTTATCTGCTGCTGTTCGGCGATGGAGCCTGGGATAACCGTATGCTGACCATAGCCTGGCGCAATATGTCTCCGGATGACTATCTGCTCTGCTATGAGTCGGAGAACAGCGTAAGCGAGATTGATTCGTATGTTGCGGAAGATTATTACGGGCTGCTAGAGGATGGCAAGGGAGGAAAACCGTTATCGGATAAGGTTGATATAGGTGTCGGCAGATTTCCCGTGTGGAATGTAACTGATGCAGCCGCTATGGTGGATAAGACAATCTCATACATGAATGGCGATTATGCGGGTGACTGGCAGAACAATATTGTGGTTCTTGGCGATGACGGTGACAATAATCTGCATATGGCTCAGGCTGACCGTCTGGCGGAATTGATATTGAAGGAGAATCCGTCGCTGAATGTGAAGAAAATATATTGGGATGCCTATAAAATGGAGACATCAGCAGCAGGAAACACATATCCTGCAGTCCGTGATGAAATCTTCCGTCAACTTGACTACGGCGCGTTGCTGGTCAATTATACCGGTCATGGAAGCCAGAGCCTCCTGTCTCACGAAATGGTTCTCGGTATGAGTGACTTTGCATCATTGACATCGCCGAGGCTTCCGCTTTGGGTGACCGCTTCGTGCGATATCACACCATTTGACAATACCGGTGAGATGAACGGTAAGATGGCGTTGCTGAATAAGACGGGCGGTGCTATGGCGATGCTTACGACTACCCGTACTGTATATTCCAACCGTAACGAGAAAATAAACAATCTGTTCGACTCGTTCGTTCTGAAAAGAGAGAACAGCCTTGGCGATGCACTCAGATTGACAAAGGTGCAGCTTGCATCGGCAGGAGGAGATTTGACGGCGAATAAGCTGCATTATGTGTTGCTGGGAGATCCTGCCCTGCATCTTGCAATTCCTGAATACCGTATTGTAGTTGACTCGGTATCTACGGGCAAGACGAAAGGGTCACAGCCCATAGCCCAGGCCGGTGGCAAGATGCGCGTGTCCGGACATCTGGAGACTCCTGACGGCAGCAAGTTCAATGGACTGATATATCCGAGACTCTATGACAGTTGTGAGAAGGTTGTGACAAAAAATAATCAGAAGGCTGATACTGCATTCTGGTATTCTGATTATAACAGATTGCTTTTCAGTGGTTCGGATTCGGTGCGCAATGGCCGCTTCTCATTTGAGATGCCTGTGCCGAAGGATATCAATTATTCCGGTGAGGCAGGACGGTTAGTCATGTATGCAAGGTCTGATGTCAGGACGGCAAATGGTTATTTCAATGATTTTCTTGTCGGCGGGACAGCATCTTCGGAACAGTCTGATACATTGGGGCCGAAGATTACCTTATATCTGAATTATCCTGAATTTCCATATTGGGGTCAGGTAAATACTACTCCTTGCTTTATCGCGGAGCTTGAGGATGAATCCGGCATTAATTCCTCCGGCAATGGTGTGGGGCACGACCTGATACTTCAGATAGACAATAATACCAGGTACTCGTATGTGCTGAACGGCTGCTATTCGGCTGCGGAAGGTGACTATAAGCGTGGAAGAATTGTCTGTCAGATACCGCAACTCCCTGTCGGGAAGCATACTCTGGTGTTCCGCGCGTGGGATATCATGAATAATTCATCGACGGCCGAACTTGGATTTGAGGTGGTTGACGGTGTGAGCCCTAAGGTGAGAAGCGTGAGCCTGACAGAGAATCCGGCCAGAAACAGGACTTCGTTTGTGATAAATCACGACCGTCCTGGCAGTCTGGTGTCAGTCTCGTTGGAGGTCATAGATACAAGTGGACGTCTGTTGTGGAATACGCTCGTCAATGACAATGCACACTCGGGGGTAAGTATTATTGACTGGAATGTATGCAGCAACTCCGGACAGCATCTGAATCCGGGTATGTACATTTACAAAGTGACACTTGTGGATACGGATGGCGCGTCACAGCAGGAGTGCGGCAAGTTTGTCGTGATATAATGTTAAAACGGATAACAAGGACAATAAAAGGCGGGATTAGTTGTTTTATATTCGGATGAAGAGAAAGTTTTTTGCGATATATGTGCTTCTCGTTGTGGCAGCATTGCCTGCTCTGGCTCAGAAGGATATGTTCAATCCGGTATATACCGGTGTGACATCGCTGTCCATAGCACCTGATCCGAGGGCCGGAGCAATGGGCGATGTCGGTTGCGCCACTGATCCGTATTACGATACGAATAACCAGTATTGGAACGCGGCAAAGTTCCCTTATACCAAGAGTCCCGCCGGTCTCTCCCTCTCATACACTCCGTGGCTGAGGAAACTTGTCAGTGATATAGATCTGGCCTATCTGACCGGTTATGGCAGGCTTGACGACTATTCTGCTTTGAGCGGATCTCTGACTTATTTCTCACTTGGAGATGTGATAGCGAACGGCTATACCATACGTCCGTATGAGTTCTCTGTGGATCTGGCATATTCCAGAATGCTTTCCGAGACATTCTCATTAGCTGTAGCACTGCGTTTCATTTATTCTGACCTGCAGTACAGCTACAGTGATGATGTTACACCGGGCAAGTCTTTTGCTGCCGATATTTCCTGGTATCATAACCGGTATGTGGGCATAGGGCGGCGTGACTGCATGTTCGGCTTGGGAATGAACATTTCCAATATAGGTACCAAGATATCGTACAATGGAGGACAGACGAACGAGTTCATACCTACAAACTTGAGGTTCGGCGCTTCGCTGCTGATTCCGATTGACGGGTATAACTCAATATCCATCAATGCTGACCTGAATAAGCTGCTGGTGCCTACGAAACCGACATACGCCCAGTTCATGGAGGAAAAACATCCGGGAGAGACTGATGATCAGTATCGTTACGCGGCCGAATATGCGACTTGGGTGGAATCGACAGGCTATAATGACATATCGCCTATCGCCGGTATATTCAAGTCGTTTGCCGATGCACCGGGTGGTTTCGCAGAAGAGCTTCGCGAGATATATTTCGGCGTGGGATTGGAGTATATATACAATGACCAGTTCTTTGTGCGCGCCGGATATCACTATGAGGATAAATACAAGGGTAACCGTAAGTATTTTACGGTAGGTGCGGGATTCAGGATGAGCGTGTTCTCTCTTGATGCGGCTTATCTGATATCTACGGCTCAGAATAATCCTCTGGATCAGACATTGCGTTTCTCTCTGGCGTTTGATCTGGACGGAATAAGAGGGCTTGTTGGAAGAGGAAGATGACAAGAGTAGGATTTGGATATGATGTGCACCAGTTCGCAGAAGGACGCGAACTATGGCTGGGCGGCGTGAATATTCCATACGAAAGGGGACTGCTGGGACATTCTGACGCCGATGTATTGATTCATGCCGTTTGCGATGCGTTGCTCGGTGCTGCGAATATGAGGGATATTGGTTATCATTTCCCGGATAAGAATCCGAAGTACAAGGGCATTGACAGTAAGATTCTGCTGAGAGAGTGTGTCGCTCTCATCTCACAGAAAGGCTATCGTGTGGGAAATATCGATGTGACAGTCTGTGCTGAGGAACCGAAATTGAATCCGTATGTTCCGGAAATGTGCGCTGTGACGGCTTCCTGTATGGGGGTGGATATTGACGCGGTGTCAATAAAGGCTACTACTACGGAGAAACTGGGATTTACCGGGCGTAAGGAAGGAATATCAGCTTACGCCGTTTGTCTGATAGAATCCTAACATCGGTATCAGCTTGTCAGGAACCATTCCGCTGACTGGAAGTCCGTTCCTTATTCTCTCACGTATTTCAGTTGAGCTTATATCCAGCAGTGGACACTGCAGGAAAGTCACATTGGGTGAAGATGCCGGTTTCATATTGTAACCATTCCTGGGATATACAATAATGCGGTATTTTTCAATGATACTGCCGTTGTCATACCATTTGTCGAATTTCTCCCAGTTGTCTGCTCCTATTGCCAGACTGAATTCGCGATCCGGATATGCCGTATCAAGACTTCTCAGGGTATCTGCGGTGTAAGATGGCTTGGGAAGGCTGAATTCGAAGTCTGATACGTAAATCCTGCTCATCCCTTCTGTAGCAGTCTTTGCCATCTGGAGCCTGATATTGTCATCCATCAGCGACAGGTTGGCTTTCCACGGGTTCTGTGGTGTTACCATAAACCACAGTTCATCGGTCAGTCCTTCTTCTATGATGCTGCGGGCAATGGCCAGATGACCGTTGTGTATGGGATTGAACGTGCCGCCGAAAACTGTTGTCCTGATTTTGTCAGACATTGAGAAATTCTCTTATTGTGCGATACGCCTCGCCGATGGCTTTCTGCATATCGTCATTGATGATTGTAACGTCGAATTTCGGGGCGAATTCAAGTTCCTGCCCGGCTTTGGCCACGCGCTTCTCTATCATTTCCGCTGAGTCGGTACCGCGTTTTACCAGCCGTCTGCGCAGTTCCTCGACCGATGGCGGCATAATGAATACTGACAGGGCCCTGTCTGTAAAGTATTTTTTAATGTTGCATCCTCCTGCCACATCTACATCGAACACCACATTGTGTCCTTCTGCAAGACGGCGCTCTACCTGCTCCTTGAGTGTGCCGTACAGACAACCCTGATAGACTTCCTCATATTCAAGAAACTCATCTGCCGCAATCTTCCTGCGGAACTCCTCTTCGGAGATGAAGATGTATTCCACTCCGTTGCGTTCCGTACCGCGGGGCTTCCTGCTGGTGGCGGATACCGAGAATGTGAGCTTGAGCTCCGGATGCGTCAGCAGTGAGTTGACGATGGTTGACTTGCCTGAACCTGACGGCGCTGAGAATATAAGACATTTTCCTGCCATAGCCCCTTGACTACATTACGTTGAGTACCTGTTCCTTGATCTGTTCCAGCTCGTCTTTCATCCGGACTACGATTATCTGCATCTCCGCTTGATTGCTCTTGCTGCCTAAGGTATTGATTTCGCGTCCCATCTCCTGGGCTATGAAGCCGAGTTTCTTGCCCTGTCCGTGTCCACTCTCAAGTGTTTCGATGAAGTAGTTCAGATGATTGGTGAGACGCTGCTTCTCCTCACTTATGTCCAGTTTCTCTATGTAGTAGATAAGCTCCTGCTCAAAACGGTTCCTGTCATAGTCCTGGCCGACCGTTTTCTGCATATTCTCGCGCATGCGCTCCTTTATCTTCTCAACGCGCTCTTTCTCGAACGGCTCCACGGAGTCGAGCAGGTGGCGGATGTTGTCTGTTTTCTCGCGGAACTTGGCCTCAAGAGCCTTGCCCTCCTGCGTGCGGAAATCCATCAGACGGCTTATGGCCTGATCGGTGGCATTGGCTGCGGCTTCCCACATATCATCGGAGAGCATATCCTGACTTTCCTGCGAAATGACATCCGGCAGCCGGAGAAGCGTCTGGAACCAGTCAGAGGGAAGTGCTATGCCCTGCTTGTCCGATATGCCGCGTATCTGACTGATGTAGCACTCAAGAGCCTCGGTATTGATGCGCCCGGATGTATTCCCGCCGTGGTTTTCTATGGACAATGAGAAATCACACTTGCCGCGTTCCAGTGCAAGGGCAATTTTTGAACGTATGTCAAGGTCCTTTTCCCTGAATGCAGGGGCTATTCTGGTGGAAATGTCCATAGATTTGCTGTTGAGCGATTTTATTTCGGCTGTAATGCTCAAAGCGCCTGTCTCTACGGTGCATTTGCCGTAGCCTGTCATTGATTGTATCATCTTTTCTGAGAATCTTATATGCTGTCACAAAAGTACGTTTTTTCGGGAATATTTCTGTATTTTTGCTGTGGTAAGACGGACTGCGGAAATAATGAGCTGTATTTTACATATAGAGTCTGCGACTGACGGCTGTTCGGTCGCCGTGAGCGAGGAAGGTCAGTTGCTTTTCCACAAGGAGGACCATACTGAGCATAACAATGCTGTTACGCTGGGGGTCTTTGTAGATGAGGCTTTGTCTCTTATAGACAGTCGCGGGCTTGAGATGGTGGCCGTGGCAGTAAGCGAAGGTCCGGGCTCCTACACCGGACTGCGTATAGGCGTGTCAATGGCGAAAGGGATATGTTATTCCAGAAATGCCAGACTGATAGCGGTTCCTACACTGAAGCTGCTGTGCGTGCCTCTGCTGCTGAATGAAGAACTGCCGGATGATGCGCTGCTATGTCCTATGATAGATGCGCGCAGGATGGAGGTCTATTCCGCAATTTATGACCGTGGACTCACTGCCGTGCGCGAAACAGGGGCGGATATTGTTGATGAGAATACGTACAGGTCGTACCTTGATACTCACGTGGTCTATTTCCTCGGCAATGGTTCCGGAAAGTGCAGACAGAGCATAGATCATCCCAATGCGCGTTTCGTGGAGGATTGCAGACCGTTGGCCAGATGGATGTTCCCATTGGCGGAGCGTTTGCTGTCAGATGGCGAATATGCTGATGTGGCATATTTCGAGCCGTTTTATCTGAAAGATTTCATAGCTGTAAAACCTAAAAAACTCATTTGATGGAATACAATACGCAACGTGAGCATCTGCCTATGCCGGAATATGGCAGGTCTGTGCAGGAAATGGTGGATTATGCGACAGGCATAGAGGACAGGTCTGAGAGACAGTGTTGTGCAGAGACTATAATCAGCATCATGCAGGGTATGTTCCCGGCATTGAAGGATGTGGATGATTTCCAGGCAAAACTGTGGGATCACCTGGCATATATGTCAGATTATCGTCTTGATGTGGATTATCCTTATCCCGTGACGAAAATCGATGTGGATAAGCAGAAGCCGGAGGGCATAGGATATTCTAAAGGTGACGTTAAATTCCGTCATTACGGCCGCATAATTCCTGAACTGATAGATAAGGCTGTGTCAATGGAAAACGGGCCTGAGCGTACCCAGCTGGTCAGACTGATTGTGATGCAGATGAGAAAGGATCTTGTCCTCTGGAATAAGGAAATGAATACCGATGACAGAATCCGTGAGGATCTGGATTATTTCTCAAAAGGAGTGCTGCAGGCAGATGATGAGGCATTGAATGTCGATTTGTCCAGAAATATTGCTGGTCAGGGCCAGCAAAGACCTCAGAGACAGTTCCAGAAAAAGAAAAACCGCAAAAGGTACTGATATATGTCATCATTCATTATTGAAGGCGGACACCGGCTGAAAGGTGAGATAGTTCCGCAGGGCGCCAAGAATGAGGTCCTGCAGATTCTCTGTGCGGTACTGCTTACCGATGAGGAGGTTATTGTACGCAATGTGCCTGATATATTGGATGTGAGAAACCTGCTTGACCTGCTGGTTTCGCTTGGCGTGACGGTGCGTGCAGGTGCTCCGGGGGAATGGAGCCTCAGGGCTGAGAGGATTGATATGGATTTTGCCCTGGGCAGCGAGATGATAAGAAAGAGCGCTACATTGAGAGGCTCGGTGATGCTGCTCGGACCGCTGCTTGGCAGAACCGGACGCACCGTGGTGAGTAAGCCTGGAGGCGATAAGATAGGCAGGCGTCGTGTTGATACGCATATTAACGGCCTCAAGGCTCTTGGCGCATCTTTTGTTCTCAATGAGGAGAAGGAATGTTATGAACTATACGCCGATAAGCTGAAAGGGTGCTATATGCTCCTCGATGAAGCCTCGGTTACGGGAACGGCGAATATTGTCATGGCATCAGTGCTTGCAGAGGGAGTGACTACCATATATAACGCCGCGTGTGAGCCGTACGTGCAGCAGCTCTGCCGTATGCTTAACAATATGGGCGCGCAAATCAGCGGTATAGGAAGCAATCTGCTGACAATCACCGGTGTCAATCATCTCCACGGTACTACACACACGATATTGCCGGATATGATAGAGGTAGGAAGCTTTATCGGAATGGCGGCTATGACCTCGAGCGAGCTTACGATAAAGGGTGTCTCGTACGACAATCTGGGAATCATTCCCGACAGTTTCCGCCGTCTTGGCATTGATCTTGAGAAGAGAGGCGATGATATTTTCATACCTGCGCAGGAACATTATCAGATAGAGTCTTTCATTGACGGATCAATAATGACTCTGGCTGATGCTCCCTGGCCCGGGCTGACTCCGGACCTGCTCAGTGTGCTGCTGGTCACGGCTACTCAGGCAAAAGGTAGTGTGCTTATTCATCAGAAGATGTTCGAAAGCCGTCTCTTCTTTGTCGATAACCTGATTGATATGGGCGCACAGGTCATCCTGTGTGATCCGCACAGGGTTGTAGTGATCGGACACGACAAGGGTATTATGCTGCGCGGACGTAAGATGTCGTCTCCGGATATACGTGCCGGCATTGCGATGCTGATTGCCGCGATGAGTGCAGAAGGTACCAGCCGGATTGACAATATTGACCAGATTGACAGAGGATACCAGAATATTGACCTGCGCCTCAATGCATTGGGAGCCAATATCATTCGTGAGAGCAGATGATAAGTTTCGATGAGGTTTCAAAATGTGGCACGGTTCTCCACTCACACGGTACCGAGGGAGAACTTGTCGTTCTTGTGTCGCCGGAACTGATAAAGGACAGCGGTATGCAGTTCCTTGTCCTGGAGATGGATGGAATACTCGTTCCCTTCTATATAACTGGGGTACGGATGCGCGGAGCATCATCGTCGATAGTCAGGCTGGAGGGCATTGATTCAATGGAGAAGGCTGATACGCTCAGAGGCAGAAGAGTGTGGCTGCTGAAGAAATATATCCAGAATCTGGAGGATTGCGGTGATGTCCCATTCAATATGCTTGTGGGGATGTCTGCGGTTGACAGGAAAAAAGGAAGGTTGGGCGTGATAACCGATTTTGATGACTCTACTCCGAACGTGCTTCTGAAAGTATGTGCAACGGACGGGCGTGAATTGATTCTGCCAGCCTGTGAGGAGTTTATAAAGAATGTGAGCGTCCGCAAGGGCATTGTCAGTTTTGACTTGCCGGACGGACTTACGGAGATATAGTTCGTTATGGATAGTCTGGACCGCAAAAGAAAGAAGGCTGCTGAGAAAAGCTTCAAGCAGAAGCTGATTCATAGGTTCCGTATGCAGGTTATCGATGAGGATGAGCTGAGAGAGGTGAGCTCTGTCAGATTCTCCAAACTCGGTGTTACGCTGTCTGTGGTGATGCTAGTGCTTGTGATAGCGGTACTGTCTGTGATGCTGTATCGCCATTCGCCGTTTTACATGCAAGAGGTTGAGAAGGATTATCTGCTGCGTCAGCAGATGGTGGATGATATGTTGCGGCTGGATTCTCTGGAGGATGTGCTTTCCATTCAGCAGTCATATATCAAGAATATGCAGGATGTGTTTCTTGGCAGGAAAAGTGCCGATTCTGTCCCATCGCTGGATACCCTGGTGGCAAATGGCAGTCATATTCTGGATGAGCGCTCAGATGTAGAGGATGCGTTTGTGGAGGAGTTTGAAGAGAAGGAGAAATACAATGTCACATCGGCTACAATGGTCAGTGTATTGCAGAGCAGAAATCTGTTCCGTCCGACTACGGGTATGGTATCTGAGCCGTACGACACGCAGAAGAGACATTACGGTGTGGATATTGCCGCAAATCCGAACGAGAGTGTGGTGTCAGTGACGGACGGGACTGTGCTGATGAGTAATTATACGGCAGAGGACGGATATATGATATGCGTGTATCATACCGGTGATATGGTATCGGTGTATAAATATTGCAGCTCGCTGCTGAAGAAGGAAGGTGACAAGGTGAAGGCCGGCGATGTGATTGCTCTGGTGGGTACTGTCAACAGCACATATTCCAGTTCGCATCTGCATTTTGAGTTATGGTACGAGGGTCAGCCTCTGGACCCGCAAAAATATATAGTGTTCTAGTGAAGAGAGAGATAGCGATACTGGGCTCTACGGGCTCAATAGGAAGTCAGGCGCTTGATATTATTGAGACGCATCCTGACTTATACGAGGTGTATGCGCTGACGGCGAACAATAATGTGGAGAAACTTGTCTCTCAGGCCCGTAAATTCAGGCCGGAGGTTGTCGTCATAGCGAATGAGGCTCATTATGACAGGGTCAGGACGGCGCTGGCTGATATGCCTGTCAAGGTGTATGCCGGTACCGATGCCATCTGTCAGGTTGTTACCGCTTCTCCTATTGATGTCGTACTTTCATCGCTGGTCGGATTCGCAGGCCTGAGACCGACTATCGAGGCAATAAAGGCCGGCAAACCGATAGCCCTGGCCAATAAGGAGACCCTGGTCGTGGCGGGAGAACTTGTAACATCGCTTGCCAATCAGTACAAGGTGCCTATCGTACCTGTTGATTCAGAGCATTCCGCCATATTCCAGTGCCTGCAGGGTGAACTGATGAATCCTGTCGAGAAGATTATTCTCACGGCCTCAGGCGGGCCTTTCCGTAATCTCTCTATGGAGCAGCTTGCTTCTGTAACAAAAGACCAGGCATTGAAGCATCCGAACTGGGATATGGGAGCAAAAGTCACTATTGACTCCGCGTCGATGATGAACAAGGGCTTTGAGGTTATTGAGGCAAAATGGCTTTTCGGAGTATCGTATGACAGGATCGAGGTGGTGGTTCATCCGCAGTCGATAGTCCATTCCATGGTACAGTATGCGGATGGGGCCGTCAAGGCCCAGCTCGGTGCTCCCGATATGCATTTGCCTATCCAGTATGCGCTGGCATATCCGAACCGTCTGAAATCGGATTTCCCGCGCGTGGATTTCACGGAACTGGGGACATTGGCGTTTGAGAAGCCCGACACATCCCGATTCCGCAACCTGGCACTGGCATACAAGGCCATTGGTGCCGGGGGCAGTATGCCTTGTGTACTTAATGCTGCCAATGAGGTATGTGTGGCGGCTTTCCTGCACGATAAGGTTTCATTCCTCAGAATGAGCGATATCATTGAACGTACTATGGACACCATACCTTTTGAGAAGTCACCGTCATTTGACGATTATGTAAGAATAGATGCAGAGGCGCGTCGTGTGGCCACCTCTTTCCTTTAATTAAAAAATATCAGCTATGTCACCATTCTGGATACGTCTCATCCAACTTATATTGTCACTCACAATTCTTGTGGTGTTTCATGAGTTCGGTCATTTCCTGTTCTCAAGGATATTCAAGGTGCGTGTAGAGAAGTTCTACGCATTCTTCAATCCGCAGTTCTCCCTGCTGCGCATAAAGAAAGTCAATGGGAAAATCCGTTGCAGGTTCTTTGCTCCGAATGTCCCCGACAGCTACGAGGCGGAGAAACGCTATAATTATGATGGCAAGGAAGAGGTGGTTTACAAGCCGGTTGATATAGATTCATTGCCTGAGGATGACTGGCGCCGGAATCCTGAGAATACGGAGTTTGGCGTGGGCTGGGTACCATTCGGCGGTTATTGCAAGATTGCCGGAATGATTGATGAATCTATGGATGTGGCCTCGATGCAGCAGGAGCCCAAGCCATGGGAGTTCCGTACAAAGCCAGCGTGGCAGCGTCTGCTGATTATGGTCGGCGGAGTCCTTTTCAATCTGATTCTGGCATTCTTCATCTATTCGATGGTGCTTCTGAAGTGGGGCGACTCTTATATTCCGGTTGAGGCTCCGGTTTATGGATATGAGTTCAATGAATATGCACAGTCTATCGGCTTCCGCAATGGTGACATAATCGTTGCGACTGACGGCCATAAGTCTGTGTCGTTTGATGCAGACCTTTATCGTGATATTGCCAAGGCTGCTACTGTTACCGTTCTGCGCGACGGCAGTGAGGTGACGATAGATATTCCGGAGGAATTATCGCTGTTCGACTTCACCCGTGACTATCCTTTCATATCGGTATATAGTCCGATGGTGGTGGACAGCGTTGTGGCGGGAGGAGGTGCTGCTCTGGCAGGAATGCTGGCAGGTGACAGTATCATAACGATTAATGGCCGGGATGCCTCCACGTGGACTGCATTGCAGGTGACACTTGCGCAGATAGCTGCGGATGAGTTCAGTTCCCACGACCTGAGCGTAGTTGTCTGCAGGGATGGCGGACTGGATACCCTTACCGTTGCATCGAATGAGAATTATCAGCTTGGAATAGTGCATTTTGCAGATGAGTATTCATACAGGGAACTTGAATATAATTTCTTCCAGTCAATACCTGCTGGCATTAAATATGGTTGCAAGACCCTGAAGAGTTATGTCGGTGACTTCCGCTATGTGTTCACGAAGGAGGGTGCCAAATCGCTGGGCGGTTTCGGAACGATAGGAAGCATATTCCCGGCCAAATGGAACTGGCATGCATTCTGGATTATGACGGCGTTCCTGTCGATAATTCTGGCATTTATGAATATACTGCCGATTCCTGCACTGGATGGTGGCTATGTGCTGTTCCTGATTGTGGAGGTTGTGACAGGTCATAAGCCTGGCGACAAATTCCTGGAGCGTGCCAATACGGTAGGTATGATTATACTGCTTGCTTTGCTGATTGTCGCCAATCTGAACGATGTCCTCAGACTGTTCAATATAATGTAGGGTCCTTGGGAGTGAGGCCGTATTTGTCCGCGGCTTCTTTCAGGAGGAAGGCGTAGGCGGCATCGCGCTCATTCGGGATTATTCCGTCAAGTATCGCGTCCTTTATGGCACTCTTCAGTTCTCCGACTGTTGCGGTCGGGTCCAAACCGAATATTGTCATAATCTCATTTCCGTCAATCGGTGGCTGGAAGTTTCTGATCCGGTCACGTTCTTCAAGATCTTTAAGCTTCTGCCTGACAATCTGAAAATTATCCAGAAGGCGCTGCTTCTTCTGCTCGTTGCGTGATGTAATGTCCGACTCGCAGAGTAGCATCAGGTCTTCAATATCGTCTCCGGCATCGAACAGAAGCCTGCGTACAGCCGAGTCGGTGACAATGTCATCAACAATGTTTATCGGACGCATATGCAGGTCAACCATTTTCTGTACGTATTTCATCTTGTCATTCTGGGGGAACTTCATGTTCCTGAAAATGACCGGAATCATTTTGCTGCCTATGAAATTGTGATTGCGGAATGTCCATCCGTGCGCTGGATCCCATTTCTTTGTACGCGGTTTTCCTATATCGTGCAGCAGTGCAGCCCATCTGAGCCACAGACTGTCACTTTTCCGGGCGACATTGTCCAGAACTGTCAGACTATGCAGGAATACATCCTTGTGGCCTTTTCCGTTGATTGTCTCGACTCCTTCCAGTGCTGCCAGCTCAGGAAATATCAGCTGGAGCAGGCCGCTGCGGTCCAGGTCGATGAAGCCTTTCGATGGTATGGGCGACAGTATGATCTTGTTAAGTTCGTCGGCTATGCGCTCTTTCGATATTATGCTGATGCGTTCCCTGTTGCGCTCGAGTGAGGCGAATGTCTCATCGTCGATGTAGAAGTTCAGCTGGGTGGCGAATCGGATACAGCGCATCATACGCAGCGGGTCATCGCTGAAGGTTATGTCCGGATCAAGCGGAGTGCGGATAATGCGGTCCTCCAGATCGTATATTCCGTCAAAGGGATCGGTCAGCTCTCCGAAACGGTCTCCGTTGAGGCAGATGGCCATAGCATTGATTGTGAAATCCCGTCTGTTCTGATCATCCTGGAGAGTACCGTTCTCAACGATAGGCTTGCGTGAGTCACGTCTGTATGATTCCTTGCGTGCACCTACGAATTCCACCTCAAGGTTTCCTTTGCGGACCTGGGCTGTGCCGAAGTTCTTGAACAGTGACACGTGAGCTCCGCGTCCCAATGCCTTCCCGTATGCCTTGGCCATTTCAAGCCCACTCCCGACGACGACTACATCTATGTCCTGGTTAGGCCTTTCCAAAAACAGGTCCCGGACATATCCGCCTACGACATAGCACTCCATCTGCAGGCTGTCAGCTGTTGCAGACAATAGCCGGAATTCTGGTTTGTCCAATAGCTCGGCAAGTTCTTTGTCACTGTATAGCTTCATATCCGAAACTGTTTCGTACGGCAAAGTTACTCTTTAACGCGCCAAAAGGGAAAAAAAAGAGTAATTTTGATGCGTAAATTATATATGTGGTATGCGTAAATATGTTTTTGCTGCTCTGGCAGCCCTGATATTGTCTGCGTGCAGACAGAGTGACGATGCTTCTGCCAGACGCTTTCTGGATGCCGCACGTGCCAGTATGGAGAATAGTGATTTCGCCGGTGCCAAGATTCTGATAGACAGCGTGAAAATCGTATATCCGAAGGCATTTGAGGCAAGGAAGGAGGGCATACGCCTGCTTCAGGAGGTTGAACTTGCCGAGGCTGACAGGACGCTTGCGTTCCAGGACAGTGTAATCCTGCATCTGAGAGAGCGCCTTGATGACGTGAAGAAGAATTTCGTGTTTGAGAAGGATGCGGAATATCAGGATCTGGGAATATATTCCGTGGCATCGCAGGCGGTTGGGAAGAATTATTCACGGAATTACATACGTGCCCAGGTTGACGAGAAGGGCAGGCTGACTCTGGTATCCAATTATAACGGATCTGCGTACATTCATCACCGTTCAATAAAGCTTGTTTCAGGTGACAGTTATGTGGAATCTGCCAGCTCAGATAATTTCTATGAGTTCAAGGATCTGGAAGTCTGCTATGAGAAGTGCAACCTTGTCGGTGACGATAACGGGAATCTGGCTTCATTCATTGCTGTGAATTCAGAGAATACTGTCGAGGTTATGCTGAACGGAGATCGTACTGTCAGATATAAGATGAGCGCCGCTGATAAAAAGGCTGTGAAGGACGTATATTCATTCTCGTTACTTCTCTCGTCAATAGAGGAGGCTGTGTCAATACGTGACGAGGCTTTGCGCAAGAAGCGTTTTGTGTCGGCAAATATGGCAAAGGCAGACTCTGCCGTCGTGTCAGAATAACAGCCAGTATGTAAATATTGAGGTTACCCCCAGTGGAGCTACGTATTTGATAAGTATGTAGATGGTGTTCAGTATCCACATCGGTGTGGTGGCCTTCCCGTGATTTGACAGCTCGTCAATAATATCTTCCTTCTTAAGTATCCATCCTGCGAATATAAGCAGGAACAGGCTGGCTAAAGTCATGAACACGTTGGCTGACAGCATATCCAGCAGGTCAAATATATTCAATCCTAAAATGCGGACATCGGACAGGACACCTTGCGAGAGGGAACAGAACGTTGCCGGAATCAGGCAGATGAGGTAGCCGATACATACAGACTTGGTGCGGCTCTTTCCTGTCACATCTATGAGGAATGCCGTGATGGATTCAAAGATTGACATTGCCGAAGTCAGTGCGGCAAGGGCAAGCGAGAAGAAAAAGAGTATTGCCACTATATCCCCGAAAGGCATTGATGCAAATACAGAAGGTAATGTCACGAAGACCAGTTGGGGACCTGCATCAAGCGTCGGTGTGCTTCCATTTGCGTATGAAATGGCGAAAATGGCCGGTATTATGGCTATTCCTGCGATAGTGGCGAAGAACAGATCAAGTGCAGCGGTGGAGATACTGGAATTGGTTATATTCTCATCACTCTTTGTATAGGAACCGTAAATCAGTATTGTTCCTGCGCCAAGACCTAGGGTGAAGAATCCCTGACCGAGCGCATTCTGTATCGTGTCAATGCTGACTTTTGAAAAATCCGGAACCAAAAGATATTTCAGACCCTCGTATGCTCCGGGCAGGGTAATAGCGCGTATGGCAATCAGTACCGTTGCGATGAACAGTGTCGGTGTTATTATCTTGGAGGCTTTCTCAATACCTTTCTTTACACCTTTGAATGATATGAATGCAATCAGTCCTGTAAATATGAATGTGTGTATCAATGGCATATAGGGGGACGAGATGTATTCGGAGAATTGTCCGGCATAGTCAGCAGTGTCGGAACCGAACTGCAACATAATGGAAGAGGTCAGATATTTGATCGTCCATCCGCCAACTACATTGTAGAATCCCATAATGCAAATAGCACTGATTATGGCGAATATTCCGATAAACTTCATTTTCGGATGTCCCAGACGGTTCGGGGTTAGGATTATGCTTGTTCTGCTTCGCCGTCCGATAAGGTACTCCGTAATCATTGTCGGTATGCTTACCAGCAGCAGGAGAACAATGTAGATGAGGATGAATGCCGCACCTCCGTTCTGGGCTGCAAGATATGGAAAACGCCACAGGTTCCCAAGTCCTATGGCCGAGCCTGCCAGAGCCATCAGGACTCCGAACTTACTTCCGAATAATTCTCTGCTGAATGATTTCATGGCTGCAAAGTTAAGAATTATTCAAGTTTCGCAAGTTCCAAATTTCTGTCATTTAGGGGCTGTCAAGGTGAAACTTGAGTTAAAAATTATCTGGTCAGGGAGAACTTTATTGTGAATCCGCAATCGTGTGTGGATGTAGGGAATGACGATGTGGATACTACCGGGAAGTTGCTCTGGTAGTTATAATAGAAGTTCAGCGTCAGGAACTTGCTGTACGTGTAATCTGCTGAGAATGCCACCTTGACGGCTTTGTTGCCGCTTGTTGCCTGTGTGGCGATAGTTGCGATATTCCGACAGATGGCACTCTGGTTCCTGTACGATATGTCACAGTTCATGTTCAGATCATTGCTTATCTTGTTCCTTCCACTGCCTGGATGGGCTCCGAGCATTTTGAGGTTCACAATTTTGTATCCTGCTCCCACCACGATATCGTCTGAGGTTGTCTCTGTCATCTGTATCGCGGCCATGCTGAGATTCATAACGCGCGTCTTGCGTATTTCGAACTTGGCCGTCACACCGTTATTCATGGTCATATTGACACCTACAAGCGGTGAGAATGATTCGTTGATTGATACGGAACTGATATCGTACATTCCGCTTGGTACAGGGTTGCCGGTGGAGATATCCTGTACGAATCCGATGCCGTCCATATATTCCATATAAGTGGAGTATGTGCTGTAGGTCCCGGTTGAATAGACGCTCTTGTAGGCGTGTGTGAGGTTGAAACTCTTGAAATTGTTCTTGAAGAAGTCAATCTTTGCCAGACCGTTATAGGTGACGCTCCAGTTGGGCAGTATTGAGAATATCGAAGGGAACAGGTCCAGACTTGACGTGGATGCGTCTTTACCTGAATAGGTGGCCAGGAATGCCGGTACCATTACATCTGCCGAGTACTTGCCTACTCCTCCGTTAGCCGGATCATACGGCTGCCCCGGGCGTGTGCTCTGCTGTGGGTAACGGCTGCCTTTGTAACGCTGTTCCAGTCTGCTCTGAACTACATCCAGATTGTTGCGGAACCGCTCGAATGTGGCAGAATAATATTCGTCCGATGCTTTCCTCCCTTCGAATGCGCTGCCTATTGATATGGTGGTCATATTGAATGTACCGCTCCTTGTCTGCGGCATGCCGGCATACATATATTGTATTCTTCTGGCATCGCTCATAGTCCAGCTTGCATTGAGGTCAATCTTGAGTCCGCTGACAGGTTCAAGAGTCATTTTAATCTGCAGGTCACGGGCACTGTTGGTTGTGGCGTTATAAGCTACACTGTCATTGTCAAGCAGCCATCCTCTGTTGTGAGCTTTCTGCAGATAGCTGTCGTCTATGAATCCGAAAGCGAAATCAAGTCCCGGAGCCATACCGGCAGCCATGTTCTGCTGGCCGAATACTTTACCGATACCGGGCATAAAGCCAGGTAGAGACATTGAATAGTCATTCTTGTATGTGACGGATATGTTGCGGAGCAGCATCAGGAAGCGTACAGAGAAATCTCCGACATCCTTCATGGAAGTTCTCTCCGTATTGTTGCTCTTGCTCGGATTGTGCCTTACGGTCATCCTGAGAGCGATGGAGTCTTTCGCATTGATTGTTATCGTATTGGCATCTTTGACCTTATATTTCAATTTGTAGGGAGTACCGTCCTGAGTGACGGTGGTAATCTGTGGGGTCAGGGTATTCAGGTTGTGGGTAACCTCGATTACTTCTCCAGGCAATAGCTTCACTTCCTGGTCATATTTCTTTTTCAGGTTGGATTCCCGCTTTGCGCTCTCGTATCTGCTGTTCTTGCCTGAATACCGCTGGTTTATGTCACTGAGGTATTTGCTCTTGTTGTAAAGAGACTCAAAGTTCAGTTTGCCGTTGATGTTGAGTACACGCCGGTTGGCTATTATGTTGCCGAATGTGGAACCGTCTGCGTATGTGGTTCCACGATTCCAGTTGTATTGTGCAGAGTATGTCGCGCTGAGACTGGTCCAGTCAAATACCGGAATCTTGTCTATCGGGACCTGATATGTCGCGGTGAAATCCTGACGATAGTCCAGAGGTCTGCCTAAACGAGCCAGACTTGCTTTTACAGAGTCTTTCCAGACTTCATACTGGTCAGGATAGAGATCTTTGTTGACTGCACCGTACGGTTCCTCGATCTCGGCCTGTGTGCTCGTGGTTATTGACAGCTTCAAACTCTGGAAGATGTCCCATCTGAGGCTTAGACTGCGGTTCCAGTAGAATTGCTGGGAGAAGGTCACCGGTACGGAATTACCACCTGACAGATTGTTAAGGTCCCGTTCCTGATATTCGTGATAGTTGCGCGTCAGGTCTGTATTGAATGTTATGCTCTGCGGTAGAGGAGCTATGGACAGGTCTCTGATGATGTCATACCATTCCGATTTGTGCTTCTCCAGTTTGAATGGCTGTATATTTTCTATCGGGGATGTGTAGTTGTAGTTCAGGGAGCCCTTCCATTTAAGGTCTTTCTCGTAGTCCGTTGTGCCGCCTTGAGTGTTCTGGGTGGCCCTTGAATAGCTCACTGAGAAATTGGACGGGTCGTATGGCATTGATTTCTTGGAACTTATATTGACTTTGGCTCCTGATATGCTGAGATTGTTCTGCGTATGTATTTCCTGTGTGATGTTCTTTATAGAGTCACGGCTGTAATCGTCAGGGTAGGATTCTATGACATCGTCCAGCTCCAGATCGGTGTCAAATGGACTGTACCGTGGAGATGTCTTCTCGCGGGTGTATGAGTAATAGAACGGTATTGATATCTTAGCCTTCTCGGGAAGGAAACGTCCTACGTTGAAATTGGTGGTTATGGAATACTTGTAGCTGTTGTCCATCCTGCGCTCTGCCACTCCCTGCTCCAGACCTCCAAACCCGGTTGTGCTGTAGTTGCCGTTCATGTTGAGGGTCGCCAGGTCGGACACCTGTACGTTAAGGTCTCCCTGCGCGGCAGAGCCTCCGTGACTCTCATAGCCGACAAGTCTGAGCTCATTGACCCATATTTCGGCAGAACGTGTCCCCATTGCATTGTTCCTGGTACCTATCATTATGGCTCTTACGTTGCCGATTGACGGGTTTCCGATAATGCTGATCCTGTTTTCCGGATGTTCCGGGTCATAATCGGAGTAGATTGTTCCTATGCTGGTGTCTGAACCATACGTGTTGGCAGCCTTGTTGCGCTTGTTTTTTATAGCTGTGAATACGCCGAGAGGTACGTCCAGCATATTCTCGTCAGGCCATACTTTCCTGCGTTCACTGTCACTTGCTCCATCGTAGTATCCCGGAGGCGTTACCTTCAGTGGAATTTCGTATTCGTAGTAGTTGCTGGTATAGTCGGTTCCTATTCTTATGAACATTGACATCTCTCCGTTTTCAATGCCCTGGATATCATCTTCCAGAGCCTCGGCGTGGGCGAACATCTGAATCCGCTCGTACTTGCGCAGGTCAAGGGACGATTTCTTGTATATGCCGCGTGCGTCGCCTGCGTGCAGCTCCCTGGCTTTGAGGCTCATGGACTGCTCATTGTCCTGAATTAGCTGTGTCTGGCTAGGATCAAGGATCCTCGTTATGCCTGGAGGAACTACATAGTTGACAGGGTGGCGGTCTCCGTTCTCCTCAATATTGACAGATGCCGCTGTTATTGTTCCTGACAGCGATGCAACTTTGGTGGAAGGATTACTGATAGGTGACTCGTAGGTACGCCACTGGCTTGTCATAAGTTCAAGTGTTCCGAAACGCAGGTGAACCTCTTCCTCAAATCCCGTCAGGTACATTCTCATGAAACGGATTGAACTGAAATCATTGATACCGCCGACAGCTTTGTCGTGCTGGTCGATAGGTACGCGGAAGCAATACCAGGTAACGGTTTCAGTCTTGTCGTTGCGGAGCTTGACCTGCACCTCACGCTTGTCGGCGATGAAGTTTGAGCCTACTTTCATATCATTCGGACGCAAAGAGATGTGATATGGGAAATATCTCTCATACTCGTCCATCGTGTAGTCATTGTTGATATCCTCGACATCGGGGGTAGTCTTGGCAGATGTGTTGTACTGCTGGTTCGTGTCGTCAGCATTAGGTGAATTGCCTTCCGTACCGTTATACAGCTTGTAGCGCTGCAGGATAGGCATTCTTGCCTCATCATAGTCGTCCCCTCTGAAATAATGGTAGTTGTCCGCGGCCGGATCGTCGTAGAATGTCTTATATATTTCGCTGGGAAGCCCTTCCAGGGATTTCAGATATCTGGAGTAGGTGGGGAATTCACGCTCCTCTTCGCTGGACAGTCCGTTCAGTCCTACATCCTGTTTGCTGCGGTTGGAGGCATCGTTGTTGTCAAATGCGTATATGAGGCTTGTAGTGTTAGGGACGCGGCCCCATTCCGTGGTTATGTATTTGGTGCTGTCTCCATTGACCGGCAGTCCGTTCTCAAAGAATTTCCTGCCGTCTTTCAATATGTCCTCGGATACTTCGCCAAGATTGATGTAGAAATCTCCTCCATCCGATTGCGGATTATAGATGAACGGGTCCAGAAGCCAGAATTCAATGTATTCGACATTGGCTGTCTCAAAATCCGTAACGGAGAGACTGCGCATAATGCCGCCCCAATTGTCCTTTATATCTTTCAGTTTTCCTTCACTGTTGATATCCGGATTCAGATTGTAGGGACCACGTTCATCGGGATAGTATGCCAGGTTGAGAATCTGAAGTGTGGAAGACTCTCCAGATATTGATTCCTTGTTAGGATAAAGTTCGCGCTCATAGACCTCTCTGACATAATGGTTTGACAGTTGCTCAAGGTCGTTCTTGATATGTGCCGGCGTCAGAGGTGAGTTCCGTCTTGTGAATAGCGGATCTATGGTAAACCAGTTCAGCAGGGCACGCTTGTAACCGCTCTCAATTCCTGATGCCTGGCCCGTTAAGGTGGAAGGACGTGATGACAACGACCAGGATCTTGGATTGCTGATGTCTATCCCGTTTTCGGCTGCCTCAAAATCGTCTATGTATGACGCGTTTCCCTGCACTTCGTTTGATACATCGGAGAAGAGTCGGGCGTATTCGGCATTGAATGTTATCCTTGACGGCTCTGTCGCATTGACAAATGGCAGCATATCAAACAGGTTTGTCAGGGCCTGACTCTCTGCCCTCCAGTTGATGTTGAAACCTAACATCGTGTTTACAAGCGGCTCGTCGCCCATTGTGACTTTGCTTGTCAGTGGTTTCTCGTTGAGATGCATTACAGTACCGCCTATCTGGAGATTCTTGTTGAAATCGTATTTCCAGTTCATTCCGAGCATCGTCTTGCGCTGCATACTGAAATTCGTGTTGCTTTCCAGAGATACGCTTACATTGGTACCGGCATCGATAATGCTTTGGTTGATTATTGTCACGGTACCGAGGCTGTAATCCACGATATAATCGACATTCTCAACCAGTGTCGTACCTCCGGCCGATACGGAGACGGATCCTCGCGGAATGTTGTATGAACCTAACTCTATCAGGTTGCTGGATGTTCCGGAGTATTGTCCCTGAAGAAAGAACTTATCCTTGTCGGCAATTCTCTTTGCCGCCGTCATGGTTGTGTCGTACAATTCCTGGAATACATACTTGTCAGCTATGGCCTTGTCCTTTATGACCGACCTCAGATGACTGCCGAAAGGTTCTGTAACAGGGAAAATTATACGTCCGGACGATGATAGGACAGTATATCCTTCGATGTAGTCGAACTGGCCGTTGGAGTGGGGCGAGAGTTTGTCGTCAAGGCGGTCCAGATTCATTATCTGGAGCAGTGTCTGCTGCTTGAGAGACTCTTCCGGAAGATATGTTATGCGGCTTCCGACGCTGTCTGACGCATAGAAAATCTTCATCTTGAAGTTCTTTTGCGTGATGTTGCCGCCACCTATGTAGTAGATGTTCTTCATCATAAGGTCCCAAGTGCCGGAAGACGGTGTGTTTGAACTGGACTTGAGCAGTTTCAGATATAAGGTCTGTCTGGAATCAGGAATATCGGACGAGAACTCTCCGACCTGGTATGTCCTGTTGCCGTACGTGTATTCGTATGCCACTGCCAGCACCTCGTCTGGCTTTAAGGTGGTTTTCAGGGAGATATAGCCTAATGTCTGGTTAAGAATGTATTCTGACGGATTCAGCATTCTGGCATTTGATATCTTCTCGTATTCAGTACCACCATTCATAATCGGACGGAGTACTATCTCTGCCGAGTCTGCATATCGTGCCGGCTGATATTGCTCTACGATGGTTCTGTACAAAGTGTTGGAATTGTTGTCGGGTTCAGGATCACCATAGTTGAGCCACCGTATGTTGGTAAGATGCTCCGATTCTGCTATGTCTGTGAATGCCAATATGTTTCTGGGACTGTCGTAGCTGCTTTTCTTGTTAGTCACCCAGACCTCAATCCTGGTTATGTTGATGCCGGATACGACAGAAGGCAGCATTGACATATTCTTGTCGTAGTTGTCTCTGAAATAGTGTGCCAGGAAGAAGTGGCGGTTCTCGTCGTACGAGCTGGCGTCAATCTCGAAATCAGTCAGCTGTTCCCCGCCTTGCGAGCTGACGGTAGTCGAAGAGGAGTTTTTCTGCGATACGACTGTCTGCAGGGAGAGCTTTCCGAACTGGAAGTCGGCGCGGATACCGAACAGCGATGTTGCACCGTTGATGAGCGATGAGTTGCTGGGAAAGCTGATGTTGCCGGCTTCGAACAGCTTGATTATCTCATCTTCCTTACCCTCGTAACGCAGACGTATGTTTTTGGTGTCGAAATTGAACGTGGCCTCGGTATTGTAGTTCAGGTCCATGTTGATCTTGTCTCCGACTGTGGCATTGACATTTATATTTATCTGCTCATCAAAGTCAAAGCCGAAGGTCTTGCGGTTCTGGACAGACAATGAGGGGTTGTCAATGGTATTGCCGTCGAACCCGATCTTTACCGAGGCGGATCCGTTAGTCCTGATGCGTACTCCGCCCGGGCCGAAAATCTTCTCTGCCGGTCCGAGGTCGAAGTGCATATCCGTGAAGTCGAACTTGTCCTTGCCGGCAGACTGGTATTCTGTCTCGTTCTTCTGTCGGAAATAAGACTGCATGGACTTGTTCATGCTCCATTTGTTGTATTCCTCCGGGGTCATCAGCATCGGCACATCAAGATAATTGTCTCCCAACTTGGTGCCGATCCTGTAAGTGCCGCTGTTCTCCTCGTATTCGGCCTGCTGCGTCAGGTTTTCAGGGTTGCGTAGGTCTGCCGTGCTGTTGCGGTTCAGATCCTCGCTGTCCTGTGCCGATGTCTTGCTGACACGGTAACGTGCTACCCTGAGAGTATCGTCTGTGGTCTGAGCATAAAGCGGATTATGGCTCCAGCATATACCGGAGCCAATAATGATTGAAATTGTCAATATGCGGAGACTTTTCCTCATTCTCAAGAATCAGGAATCTTTTTCAGATTCTTCTCAAAGCTTCCTTTATTACAGCCTCAACACTCATTGAGGGGTTCTCCTTGAAAATCGCGGATACGACTTTTGCCGAGGCAGCCTGCTGGAATCCAAGCATGGTGAGTGCGGCAATTGCGCTTTCCGCATCCTCGCTGACAGATACTTTTGTGCCGCTCGGAGTGCTTTGTGTGACGCCGCTGATATTTATCTTGTCGTGCAGATCCACTATGATTCGCTGGGCGGTTTTCAGACCTATGCCCTTGACCTGCTTGAGCAGTCTCTCATCGCCGGTGCTGATTATGTTCTCCAGTTCTGACGGCGAGAATGCCGACAATATCATTCTGGCGGATGCACCGCCTATGCCGGGAACCGATATCAGCATAAGGAACAGTTCCCTTTCCCTGCGGTCCGAAAATCCGTACAGTACGTATGCGTCCTCGCGTATGGCTTCATACACATATAGCCTTGTCTCGTTCTTACCCTGTATGGCCGAATATGTATTCAGTGAGATGTTCATCATATATCCTACACCGCCGGCCGTCTCTATGACTGCCCAGGCTGGCTCCAGTTCCTCAATTTTTCCTTGTATGAATTCTATCATATTTTCCTGTTTTCTAATAAAAACGTACCTGGAACGCTTTTATTGTGTATGCGCGTGCGTACGTATTGAATGAAATGACTATTTTTGTGACAAATAGCATCGATATGAATAAGATAAAGGCAGCCGTAGTAGGCTATGGCAATATAGGAAAGTATGTTCTGGAGGCTCTTCAGACGGCACCGGATTTTGAAATTGCCGGTATTGTAAGACGTGACTGTTCTGGAAATATGCCGTCAGAACTGGCAGGATACAGGGTGGTAAGCGATATAACGGAACTGGACAATCCCGATGTGGCAATTCTTGCGGTTCCAAGCAGGAAGACCGAGGAATATGCCTGCAAGATGCTGAGGCTTGGTATTAATACAGTAGATAGCTTTGATATTCATACCCTGATTCCGGAGACGCGGCAGCGTATCGGAAAAGTGGCGCGTGAGGCTGGCAGGGTCTCTGTCATATCCGCGGGGTGGGATCCGGGCAGCGATTCCATCATACGTGCCCTGATGCAGGCTATGACTCCTAATGGAATCACATACACCAATTTCGGCCCCGGAATGTCAATGGGACATACTGTTGCCGTGAAAGCCATTGAGGGCGTGAAAGCGGCTCTGTCAATGACGATTCCAGTCGGCACCGGCATACATCGCCGTATGGTGTATGTTGAGTTGGATGATGGCTATAAGCTGGCCGAGGTCGCTGAAAAAATCAAGAAAGATCCTTACTTTGCAAATGATGAGACACACGTTATGCAGGTAGAGTCAGTGGAAGCTCTGAAGGATATGGGACATGGCGTGAATCTGGTGCGTAAGGGCGTCAGTGGCAAGACTCAGAACCAGCTTCTTGAATACGATATGAAGATCAACAATCCGGCCCTTACAGGTCAGATTCTGGTTTGTGCGGCACGTGCTGCTGTAAGACAGTCGCCCGGTTGCTATACTATGATAGAGATTCCTGTGATAGACCTGCTTCCGGGTGACAGGGATATGCTTGTGGCAGGTTTGGTATAACATTTTAAATGTATGTGATATGGCAGACGATGAGTTGAAATGCGTATTCAAGGGACAGACGTTTGAATCGGAGATAGTCCGTTCAAGGCTTGAGGATTCCGGCATACCGGCTATGATACAGAATAATTCCCTCAGTGCCGTGTTTTCGTCATATACATATACGGCAGGCGATGTGTGCGTAATGGTGAACGCATCTGACGAGGCGGCCGCCGTAGCACTCCTGTCTGACAGTGACAATGCTCACGCGGAGGCTATGAGGACTTTCACCAGGGTGCATGATCTGGGTGATATGGATTTGGCATTGCGTGAGGCCCTCGAGATAAAAAATGACAGATTCAAGTTCTCTGAATTAGGAAAAAACAAGACACTCCTTATGGTGTTCTTCAATTCCAGCCTCAG
The DNA here is from genome assembly GCA_045600825.1 of Bacteroidaceae bacterium. Taxonomy (GTDB): domain Bacteria; phylum Bacteroidota; class Bacteroidia; order Bacteroidales; family Bacteroidaceae; genus Colenecus. Next base: position 32,352 of record JAZRYP010000033.1, on the reverse strand, counting down.
AACAAGACTGAGTACCCAGAAGGCTGCGATGAATCTTGGTATGAACGTCATAGTCCTGGATGTGAATCAGGGAGCCTGGAAGCTGGAGACAGAACGCGGTGTGGTTATGGACGGCGATAAATCCGAGCATTTGCTGGAGGCCATACCTGTGATGGGCTGCTATTGCGATGTGATAGGAGTACGCTCATTTGCGCATCTTACTGACAAGGCAGAGGATTACGAGGAACGTATTCTGAACCAGTTTATCAAATATTCAGGCAAGCCTGTCTTTTCAATGGAAGCGGCTACAGGCCATCCTCTTCAGAGTTTTGCCGACTGGATTACGATAGAGGAACATAAGACCGTGAAGCGTCCGAAAGTAGTGATGAGCTGGGCTCCGCATCCGAAATCATTGCCCCAGGCCGTGCCTAACTCATTCGCTCAGTGGATGACATACGTAGGATATGATGTTGTGATAACTCACCCGGAAGGCTATGAACTGGAACCGGAGTTCACTGAAGGTGCGAGGATAGAGTACGACCAGATGAAGGCTTTTGAGGGTGCGGATTTCGTGTATGCCAAGAACTGGTCTGCCGCGTCAGCCGATCATTACGGCCAGATATTATCCATGGACCGCTCGTGGACGGTCGGTGAGAGACAGATGGCGGTTACAAATAATGCTTATTTCATGCATTGCCTTCCCGTGCGTCGCAATATGATTGTTACAGACGATGTCATAGAAGGACCGCGCTCCTTGGTGATACCGGAGGCTGCCAACAGGGAAATATCGGCGACAGTCGTATTGAAAAGAATGCTGGAGGGTCTTATCGGCTGACTTTATGCCTGTGTAGCCTTCAGGTGATTTATCAGAGGGTTGGCATACATTTCCAGGAATTTTGTTCTTAAAAAGTCCATATCCGGATTCTTGAGGGTGATTTTTGAGAGCTGTCCTTCCATATAGCCCTCGAATGTGGTTCTGTCTTCTTTTGTGTAATACCGGGCTTGGGTATTGTCGTTTTTAAGTATGTCCAGAGCAATGCGGTTGCCCGGGTAAATCCGGTAGCAGCTATGTATGCCTCTGTCAATGATTCCTGCGATAGAGTCCAGCAGTGTGTTTCGCGGCAGTGATTTGTCAAGAGCTTCAATCTGGCTGTCTATACAGGCCGCTGTCTGGAAATGTACTCTTCCTTTATGACCGAATATGCCTGTCTTCATATTGAGAAGGTCATTTTCGCGTGTCTTCACATAATCCGGATTGTCGCGCTTCATCTGGAACTCCATTGCCTTGAGCCAGTCGCACGGGTCATACTCGTAGCTTATAGCCAATGGTGTTATGTGCAGTGATTCCAATGATTGTGCGACATCATTTCCGTCACTCATTGACAACATCTTGAGCAGACTGCGCTGTGTCAGATCGTTAGAGTCCTTGGCTCTTCCTTCACGCTGTGCAATCCAGATCTGATATGCGCCTGACGATATGATGTCGTGAATATGCGCAGACAGCAACTTGGAGAAATCCAGGAACTCAGACTGTGAGGTGATGGAGCGTTTTACAATGAAACTCCTGTTCAGTCTGACCAGATTCTCTATCCACGGATGAATCAGCAGATTGTCCCCGATGGCTATTCCCATTCCCTTACCGCCGTTTGAGACTAACAGGTATGCCAATAATGTGGGATCAAGTACAATATCCCTGTGGTTGCTTATGAAAACGCATTGCCCGCTGATGGACGGCATACTGCTGAAATCCGCAGTCAGGGTGCAGCCCTGTTTCTTGAGCATTCCGCTTATTGCCGGTGCGACGATTCTCTCCTGCAGTTCTTCCACATTGGAACATCCTCCGGCAATGTGGAACATGATTTTGCGCCGTAGCCATCCGATGGAGGAATCTATCGCCCTGATGAAATCTTTGTCATCAAGCAGTTCCCTCAGCTTTTGCGGAAATTCATCTTTGTTGAATGCCCTTATGGAGTCAAAGTCTGACATATTATGAATTAAGGTGTCAATTGAAACTGTCCTCGATAATCTCTGTAAGGACATCGGTCAGATTCATTCCTGCTGCCTTGACCTGCTGTGGAATGAAACTGGTGGGGGTCATTCCCGGCGTTGTATTTATCTCCAGAAGATTAATCCGGTCGCCAGCCGTGATGATGTAGTCATTGCGTATTATTCCCCTGCATCCCACAAGGTCGTATATTTCTGATGTCATCTTCTGAATCCTGTCGCGCAGAGTGTCCGGTATGCGAGCCGGGGTAATTTCAGAGACAAGACCGTTGTATTTTGCATCGTAATCGAAAAACTCTGTCTGGGGAACAACCTCGGTCACCGGCAGTGTCACTTCGCGTTTGGAGGTCTTGTAGCATCCGCACGTCACTTCTGTGCCATCCAGGAAGGATTCAATGACAATCTCATCGTTCTCCTGGAATGCATCTGCAATGGCCTTCTCTACCTGTCCGGCCGATGTCACTTTCGTAGTACCGAAACTTGAGCCTCCTGCCGATGGTTTGATGAAACATGGCAGTCCCACTTTCTCCTTGACCTGGTCTGCACTGATTGTCATTCCCTTTTTCAGCAATATCGCCTTGGCTACGTTTATTCCCAGGCTCTCCAGATAGCGGTTCAGCTTGTACTTGTCGAATGTGAGGGCGGATTCCAGAACATCGCAGGTGGAGAAGGGAATGCCCATAAGCTGCAGGTAACCCTCAAAAATGCCGTTTTCGCCTGGAGTGCCGTGGATTATCACGTATGCGTAATCAAATACGGTTTTTACTCCGTCGGCCGTGTAGCTGAAATCATTCTTGTCAATCGGAAAATGACGTCCGTCCTCTGTCTGTGCCTCCCAATCCTTGCCGTGAATATCCACAATACAGGGAACATACAGGTCCTTATCCAGATATTTCAGTATTGTGGCTGCACTTCTGTGTGATACTTCCCTTTCCGAAGAGTCTCCTCCGGCCAGTATTGCAATATTTCTTTTCATACTTGTTGCTTTCTATATTATATTTAAATAGGTGTAATCTCTCCATTTTTTCAGAAGAGTGCTCATATCATCTGGAAGTTCGGAAGTGAAGAACATCTCTTTTCCGGTTGCAGGATGTACGAATCCCAGTGTCCTGGCGTGAAGGGCCTGTCTTGGACATGTCTTGAAGCATTCTTCCACGAAATGTCTGTATGGCGCGAATGTGGTTCCTCTCAGCACGACGTTTCCTCCATATCTCTCGTCGCTGAACAGCGGATGCCCTGAATGGCTCAGATGGACGCGTATCTGGTGGGTTCGCCCGGTCTCAAGCCTGCATTCCACGAGTGTGGTATATCCGAAGCGTTCCAGTGTGCTGTAGTGAGTGACAGCGTGCTTGCCTTGCATCGGGTCAAATGATACGGCCATACGAAGTCTGTCCTTAGGGTCGCGTGTTATCTGACTTTCTATTGTTCCTTCGGAAGGATCCGGCTGCCCCCAGACAAGTGCCTGGTACGCACGCTTTGTTGTCTTGTCAAAGAATTGTTTGCCAAGACTGGTTTTTGCATCAGGTTTCTTGGCGATAACCAGCAGTCCCGATGTGTCCTTGTCAATGCGGTGTACAAGACCGACCTGCGGACTGTTCGGGTCATATTCGGGATTGTCGCGCAGATGCCAGGCCAGTGCATTGACCAGCGTTCCGTCGTAATTGCCGCATCCCGGGTGTACCACGAGTCCTGCCGGTTTGTTGACCACAATCAGGAAATCGTCTTCATACACGATGTCCAGCGGGATATCCTGAGGGGTTATCTCAGTACTGTAGCGCGGACGGTCCATCATAACCGTCACTACGTCCATAGGCTTTACCCTGTAGCTGCTTTTCACCGGTTTGCCGCCTACCATTACCATCCCGGCATCGGCGGCTTTCTGTATGCGGTTCCTGGATGCGTGTTCCAGATGGTCGAAAAGGAATTTGTCAACCCTGATAAGTGACTGACCGGGGTCGGCCACCACCCGGAAATGCTCGTACAACTCAATTGATCCGTTTTCAGGTTCAATGTCGTCGAACGATTCTTCAAGTTCCTCCTCTATGGTCCGCATCTGGTTTATTCGCTGAAGAAGTCCATATCCATACCGGCCCCGGCAAGAGAGTCCGGAAGCTCTTCCAAAGCCTCTTCTCCATTGCCTGCCACGATAGTCAGCGTGGCTCCCTCTGGAATATAATCTCCGGTGGCTACTGTATCGCCATTATACACTATTTTATATACCCAGTCCTTTTCTCCCGGTATGTATTCAGGTTCGGTCAGTATGAATCCTGCTCCGGTCAGCTTTGACTCAGCAGCCCGTAGGGAACTGTTGTCCGCAACATCGGGGAGTGCTATGGTAGGAATCTTGCCGGAATTCAGGGTCAGATAAATTATACGACCCTCTTTTACGCCCGAACCGGCCTTCGGCGTCTGCTCGATTACGGCTCCCTCCGCTAGCTCTGCGTTGTATCTGTATTCACTGATCTCATACCTCAGTCCACAACCTGCCAGGTTCTGCGAAGCCATATCTATGCTGAGCCCGGACACATCGGGCACGGTAATATGCTGTCCGTGTCTGGTATAGCCGTCCATCCATTTGAGTAGCACCACTATCAGAACGGCAATTATTGCTGTCATAATTCCAAGGTTGACCAGAAGTTGTACCCACCATGGATTCCTAGTGTTATTCTCTTTCATCACGATTGTCGTTGTGAAGGCAAAAGTAGAAAAATATCGCAATCAACAGGCATGGCTAATATATAAAAAACGGTGCGGAATATGATTTACCGCACCGTTTCCGTTATTGTAATATCAAGTATTAACGGCTTCCGCCTGCCCACCAGACATTTTCGGTATATACATAATACCCGTCACCGAATGCTTTCTGAACGTATGGATTAGATGAAGTATCATCAGTACCATAACCAGCTCTCAGAGGGAATTTACCGGCATTCAGGAATGAGTAAACGTCATTATTCTGAGACTTCAGACGACGTACGTCGTTATAAGTCTCGGTTGATTCACCATTTGCACCCCACATGGCAATATACTTCTGAATCATAACAATTGAATACTTGTCATTATCATCAGCAGCTGCGTATTTACCTGAAATACTTGCTGAGTAAGCTTCAATTTCTGAATCAGGTACAATGCCTGTATCTTCAATGCCTCCGTAGATTAGCACTGACGGTGCGTTGTTTGCGGCAACGACATTTTCATTGAAGTTGTAAAGGCCTGCTTCGATACCTTCTTTCAGTGCGTCTGTAGCATCCTGACCTAATGCAACCTGGGCTTCAGCCTTGATGAACATTAACTCATGGTAACTGAGCAGATTGACATCGGCAAGCTCTGAGAAGAAGAAGACATCGTAAGGATAGAATCCCTGACACTGATCAGTTGTACCGTTAGTAACGATTCTTTCTCCTGCTTCCTCAGCACTCATAGCATACCAATCGGAACCATCCTCATATGCATGGTTGATGCGCGGGTCATTGAGATCCTTCAATTTGTTATACATGCTCTTACTTGAACAGATACCATCGCGGCTCCACTGGAAGTCAAACAGAGGGTTGCAGTTGCTTGCATCGTAAACATTCAGACTTGCTTCCTCATCTGCGTTTTCAAATGAATTGTCAGCGAACTCAATAATTTTTGCGTAATCAGCGTCCTTGTCTGCTGAACGATTTATAAGTCGCATTGTGTAACGTGCCTTCAGGCCGAACGCAAACTTCATCCATGATTCTGCATCTCCATTGTAAATGAAGTCGCTTGCACCAACTGTGTTGGCCGGGTTCTCTTCAAGAAGTTCAATAGCGTTATCCAGCAGGCCGAAAATATCTTTGTAGATGTTTTCCTGTGTGTCCAGGTCGGGATTAGGAAAATTCAAATAGTCGCCTACCTGTGAAAACGGGGTGTTTCCGAAAACATCTGTTACAACAGCTGCGTTGTAGGCTAGCATAATCTCACCTATGGCAAGAGCCAAGTCGTCGCCGTCTTCGGAACCACCTTGCGAGCACTTGTTTACAATGATTTTTGCATTCCTGATGTTCTCGTAAATCGTTGACCAGTTGTTATTGTATGTTGATGCTGCAATAATCTGGTTGCCTCTGTGCTCAGCATTGTGAAGCTGGTTGTGACAACCTTCCCAATGTTCGACATAAGCACCGAAGTACGTGTTGAGGTCTCCACCTACAACATCCTGAGCGGTACGCAGCTCAAGATCCGGAATGATGAATTTCACGCTGGCATCAGTTGAGTGATTGTAATCACGGTTGATGTCATCCATGTACTTTTCAGAACAAGCTGCAAAAGAGAGAGCTGCAATTGCCATGAAAGCACTTTTTGCGAAAATATTATTTGTCTTCATATTATTCCCTCCTTAGAAATTAAATGTTAAACCTGCACCGAAACTTGTAGTACTCGGAAGAGAAAATCTCTCGAAACCACCGGACATGTTGTTGTTGCCCTGGGTTGATTCAGGATCGTATCCCTTTGTTCCGGAATAGAGGAGAATGTTACGTGCGAATACGTTAGCTGTCAGACCAAACTTTGCCTTGTTGATAATGTTGTAGCTGAGAGCTATTTCACGCAACTTCAAGTATGATGCATCTGTAACGGCAGCTTCACTGATATCACTGATAGCACTGAGATAAGCCTGTGCATCTGCACCGGTGAATTCAATGTCGTTCTCGGCATAGCCTATTACATTACCTTCTTCATCAAATACCTGCTTTACAGACTCACCGCGATCGAAGATGAAGCTGTCAGCTTCTCTCAGATCGGCTGAATACTGGGTAACACCGTAATAGTCAAGTGTTGTGGATGTTCCGAAGTATGAGTAACCACCCTTCTTCCAGTCAAACACTACATTCAGATTCAGCTTTTTCCATCTTAGAGCTGTATTGAAGCCCATCTGGAAGTCAGGAGAAACCTGCCCCAGAACCTTGTCTGAACCTACCATCGGCAGACCGTCTTCGTCAACGATAATCTTGCCTTCATCGTTGCGAGCGTATGAAGTACCATAGATGACAGGGTACTTGTCACCGATACCTGCACGTACCTGAGGATCTACGAATCCGCCCAACATAATGCTTTCAACACCGTCAGCAAGCTCGTCAACGTAGTTGTCAATCTTTGTGAAGTTAGCTCCGATGCTCCATTCCCAGTCCTTTGTCTGAACAGGAATAAACTCGATGCTTGCTTCATGAGCGTTTGTATGCATCCTGCCACCGTTTGTAACCTTCTGAGCGTAACCGGTTGAAGAAGGCATTGGAATAGCGAAAATCTGATCCTTGATGTTCTGACGTGAGTAGGTGTAGTTGAATGTGATTCTCCCTTCGAAGAATGCCAGATCAAGACCGAACTCATAGGACTTGGTGTTCTGTGGTTTCAGGTTAGGATCGTAGATTGTTGAACTTGGAGTATATGAGCTGACAGTTCCAATCGGGAACATTACAGGTGTACCACTTGAAAAACCTCCGCCATAACTGGGAGTGGTGTAATAGGATGCACGGTATGTACCGGCCTGTCCGACCTCTGCGTAAGAAGCTCTTACCTTTCCGAAAGTAAGAACGTTGTTCTGCAACGGTTCAAGTTCTGTAAACACAAAGCCTGCAGAGACTGACGGGTAAATGAATGTTCTGTTGCCGTTCGGCATGGAAGAAACTCTGTCAATTCGACTGCTGGCATTCAGGAAGAGCATGTTCTTGTAGTCTGCCGAAATGTTAAGGAAGTTACCGAAAGTCAGGTTCTTTCCTATGTCGGATCCACCCAGATATGTTGTGACATTACTGAGGTTGTTGAAGCCGCCATAATTAAAATTTGCACCATAGCTTTCGACAGCCTTATAGTTTGAGTAAACTATTTCATTGCCATACAGAGCTCCGAAATTCCAGTTGTCATTAATCTTCCATGTGTAGTTCGCCGTGAGCAGAGAGTTCACTTCATTGCTTGTGTACGTGTTCTCGTCAATCTCGCCAGTACCGTTGGAATGACCATAACCCCAAATGTCTGTGTAAATAGTAGAGTAGGCATCCTCGCCCAGCTGATATTTGACAACCAGGTTGTGCTTGCCTGCAGTACCGAAGTTTGTATGGAAGTCGATGTAGGCATTACCGAAGAAACGTTGTGACTTTTCCTTGTGCTCATTGTTGGCAGCCGACCATAGAGCTGCATCGAAACCGGAGGTGCTACGATATGTATTCTGAGTGTAAGGGTCTCCGGCAACGTGATAAGGAATACCCACAAAGTCGTATGATGGAGGACAGCCGTAAACAGTTGCAATTACACCATCGTTGGCACCTGTAGCTTTCTTCAGTTCGGACATAACGAAGTTTGCGGAGAAACCCATGTTGAAATGCTTTGAAAGCTCGGTGTCGGCAGCCATTCTTGCGTTGTAGCGGTCGAGACCGGTCTCAGGAACAATACCTTTAGATGTGGAGTTACCCATAGAGAATATGAAACTTCCCTTGTCATTGTTCTTTGCAACGCTCAGAGAGTTGTTCCATGTGCTACCTGTGTTGAAATAGTTACCTGCATTGTCGTAAGCAGTCGGGTATGCCCACGGGTCAATTCCTGCGAGCTCTCTCTGTCTCACATAGTACATACCCTCATGTTTGCCGTATGCCTGAGTGTACGCATTATCGATATTGCCGCCATAGGAAGGATCATTTGCAAGCTCAGCAATCTTCGGTCCCCATGAAGTGGATGCTGTAGGATTGAATCTGCCGGATGAACCCTGCGCGTATGTCTTCTGGAAATCAGGAGTGACTGACACCTTATCGAATGACAGGTTTGTTGTGAATGTCACTCTCGGTGCACCTTTCTGAACTGATGAGCCCTTCTTTGTGGTGATGATGATGACACCGTTGGAAGCACGCATACCGTAGAGTGCGGAAGCAGCCTGACCTTTCAGAATGTTGATGCTCTCAATGTCGTTTGGATCAATATCGAGAGCACGGCTTGCATAGTCAGAACCTGTTACGGAGTTGCCGGTATCCATATCGGCTGTGGAGGCGATGGGCATACCGTCAACAACGTATAGCGGGGTGTTGTTCCCGTCGAATGAACGGGAACCGCGGATAGTTATCTTGGCGGATGCACCTGGCATACCTGATGACGGATTGATGTCAACACCAGTAACTTTACCCTGAAGGGCAGAGCTGAAACTTGAAGCTGCGGCTTGTGTCAATTCGTCAGCCTTGATGTCCTGAACTGCATAACCGAGGGCTTTCTTCTCCCTGGATATACCCATTGCAGTGATAACTACATCATCGACCTGGATGGATCCAGGAGTCAGAGTAACATTGATGACCTTCCTCCCTTCAACAGGGATTGTGATAGTCTCATATCCCATGAAGGAAAAAACAAGGAATCCATTTGATGGTGCGGAGATTGAGTAGGCACCGTCAATGTCGGTAATAGTACCGCCATTAGTTCCCTGAACAGCTACTGCAACACCGATCATCGGACTGTTGTCGTCCGCTGCGGTTGCAATACCTGTGACTTGCAGATTCTGAGCCGAGACAAATCCCGCACACAGAACAGCAATCAAAGAAAATACAATCTTTCTCATAAAAAACTGTTTGGTTAATAAATAGTTGTTTCATTACTTTTAGTTATAATTCTATTTTGAAAGTTGGGGCGCAACTTTCAAAAAGCTTGTTTCAGTTCTCTTATGATGGTGCTTTCCAACAACTTACAGTATTTTTCCGTCATTCTCAGACTAGTATGGCCCAATAAACTCTGCACTGTTGTTATGCTGACGCCTTTATTTATTAATAAGGTGGCATTTGTATGCCTTGCCGTATGAAATGAGATGGAAGTTGCTAGTCCGGCATTATGGGCAATATGCCCCAAATAGAAGTCTGTAAGCTGATTCGACGATATTTTATAAAAGTCTATGCCGTGCCGTTCATATTTACTGACAAGAAGTAGTGCCTTGCCATTAAACATTAGACTGACAGGTATTCTTACGGATGTTCCAGTCTTCTTTGTGATGAATGAGAGCCAACATATTCCATCTTCTATATGATATTTTGCGGGACTCAAACTGATGAAATCAGAATATCTCAATCCGGTATAACAGCAGAAAAGAAAAGCGTCCAGACAGTGGCTCTGTATGGAAAAAGTATCTCTGATGCTTGCGGCGTAATGTTCCAATTTCATAAGTTCCTCAGACTGAAGGTATGTGTGTGACGAAGGAACAGATCTGATTCTGAATCCAACGAACGGATTTCCACAATCGTTCATAAGTCCGTCCGATATTGCCATGTTGACATAAATACGTATGTGAGACAGGTGCTTTGCCACTGTATTTGTATGCATCTGCTGTCGAATCAGCCATTGCCGAAAGCCAAGCAGCCATTCGGATGTAATACAGTGCATCCCCAAACTGTCAGTGTAGCGTTTAAGTAACTTTACCGTAGTCAGACGGTTTGATTTTGTGCTGTCTCTGCCATTACCGGATCTGATTGACATATCCATATACTCAATGAAATCCATACCACCATTCAGATACTGTTCCATTGATTCCATAGATATCGGCAGTCCCTGCTTCCATAATTCTATCTGAGATGTTTCAAACAATGCAATGCATTCCTTCAATCGAACGTTAAGTTCTGTTGCGTGTGGATGATCTATGATGATTCTCTTCCTGGAATCCCATTGTTCCGGGGATACGGCTATATGGGTTGAATAATGTTTTACTCTGCGATTCAGTTTAGCCTCTACCTGAATTGACGTACACCCGTACTTGTTGATTCTGCCGGCTTTCAAGCAGAACTGAATAAAACGCAAGGGGTCATTTTTACAAAAATTCGTTGCAATAAGATTCATTTTGATATAATTTTTTAGGTTTTCGCACCATTTTTACACGTAATGGCGATATTGCTTAACTTTTTTTTGTAATTTTGCCGAATGATACGCCGTATAGTGTGTGAGAGGGTGCGGTAAGACGTGTCATTTGAAAGTTGCGCCCCAACTTTCAAAACAGATTGGAATTAAACGTGATGAAACTATATTAATTAACCAAACAGTTTTTTTATGAGAAAGATTGTATTTTCTTTGATTGCTGTTCTGTGTGCGGGATTTGTCTCGGCTCAGAATCTGCAAGTCACAGGTATTGCAACCGCAGCGGACGACAACAGTCCGATGATCGGTGTTGCAGTAGCCGTGGAGGGGACAACTGGTGGTACCATTACCGATATTGACGGTGCGTACTCGATTTCAGCCCCTTCAAACGGAACACTGGTGTTTTCTTTTATGGGTTATGAGACTCTTACTGTTCCTGTAGAAGGCAGAAAGGTCATCAATGTAACCTTGACCCCGGGATCTATCGTGGTGGATGATGTGGTTATTACAGCCACTGGTCTGAAGCGTTCAGAAAAGGCTCTGGGTTATGCATCATCAACAATCAAGTCGGATGAGATTGTCCGTGCACACGCTGCTGATGCCCTTTCGGGTATGGCAGGAAAGGTTGCCGGTCTGCAGATTTCATCTTCAGGCAGTACTGGAACTTCCCAGAAAGTTGTTATCCGTGGCTATTCATCATTGACTGGAAACAACCAGCCGTTGTATGTAATAGACGGTGTTCCAATGTCCAACAACATCAGAGGTACTCAGGAATTGAACAACTCAATTGACTTCGGTAACTCAGCAGGTGATATCAACCCGGAGGACATCGAGTCAATCACTGTCCTGAAAGGTGCTTCTGCTACAGCTCTTTACGGATCACGTGCCGGAAATGGCGCAATCCTTATAACAACCAAGCGCGGACAGCAGAACGAGAAAGTGTCTGTCACTTACGACGGTACTTTCCAGGCCAGTACGGTATTGCGTATCCCGCAGCTTCAGAACAAGTTCGGTCAGGGCTGGTATTATTCCAATTACGGATATCTGTTTGAGAACTATGCTATGGCTGAGAATGGCTCATGGGGTAACCTGCTTGACGGTCGTACTGTAGAGTGGCGTCCGGGTGCAAGCTGGTATGCAGGTGCCGATCCGTCATACACGGACTTCTCTTATAAGGAGAATTCTCTGAGCAATTTCTACTCAACAGGTTTTGAGGCCAACAACAATATCACGATTTCCGGAGGTTCCAAGAACAGCGGATTTGTGGCAACATACGGAAATATCTCATCGAACGGTATTCTGCCAGGTACTAACGATTATTACAAGCGTAACAACTTCTCGTTCCGTGGCAATACAAAGCTGTTCAAGGATAGAGGCTGGATCAACTACAGCCTTACATACGTGAACAAGAAGGTTCGTAACGGAATGACCGGTCAGGGTGGCAGCGGTTCTGTCATATATCAGGACATTCTCCAGTACCCGGTCAATCTTGATTATGCGGATATGAAGGATTATAACAGCATTTACAACAATGCGGATAACTTCTATACCCCATACGCTCAGAACCCGTGGTGGATTCTTGATCACAACTATGCTACCTACGAGGATGACCGTGTATATGGTAACGCAGAGTTTGGAATAGACATTATCAAGGGTCTGCAGTTCATTACACGCGGAGGTCTTGATGTCACCAACTATCGTGAGTCCTACTATAACGATTTGTGGACATTCTCTCCCGGTTCATGGACTGAGGATATGGGCGGCTCTCCGGAGAACGGCTCATTCAGTGAAACAAGCGGAGTGTCAAAGCAGTATGATGTGAATTTCCTGCTGAATGCCGATTATAAGCTTGGCAAGGATTTCTCCATCCACGGTGTGGCCGGTTTCAATATGAACGAGCGTAATGCATATAGCCTTGACGGTACTCTCTCCGGCCTGGCAGTAGGCAGTTGGGCTAGTTTCAGCAATACAAGCGGTGCAGTTCCGGAAGCAAGTTCTTCTCTGTCAAAGAGACGTCTGGTAGGTCTCTATGCACAGGCTGACCTCGGTTTCCGTGATGCTGCCTATCTGACATTCTCTGCCCGTAATGACTGGTCGTCAACTCTTCCAAAGAACGACAACTCCTTCTTCTATTGGGGTGTGAACGGTTCTGTAATTCTGACAGATCTTATCCCTAATATGCAGAACAATGTCCTGAATTTCCTTAAGATTCGTGGCGGCTACGGAAAGACTGGTAATGATGCCGGTACATATCTGACTTCGTCATATTATTATCTGGCAAGCGCCAGCGGCGGTTTTGGAGATCTCACATTCCCTCTGAACGGTTATGCAGGCCTTCGCAAGAGTTCACGCATACCTGCCACTGAGCTGAAACCTGAGATTTCAACTGAGGCTGAGGTCGGTATTGATGCACGTTTCTTTGACAGCCGTATCACTATAGATCTGGCTTATTACAGCAAGGAGACCACCAATCAGATTATGACCGCTACGCTGCCCTACGAGTCGGGCTATACATCTGCTGTCCGCAATGTAGGTAGTATCAAGAACAAGGGTATTGAGCTTACGGTAGGTGTTGTTCCTGTACGTACCAGGAATTTTGAGTGGAATATGCTCTATACATTCACCAAGAACAAAAACACGGTCGGTGCTCTTTGGGATGATGTTACAGAATATAATATCTATGGTCTTTCATCAGGTCCGCAGCTTGTCGCTGAGGTAGGTGAGCCTATGGGTGTATGGAAGGATTACAAGATAAACAAGGTTGAGGATGAGTCAAGTCCGTACTACGGAATGACTATCGTCAATGCTCAGACCGGTTTCCCGACATACGATGCAACACAGACGGAAATCATCGGTAAGGCTGACGCTGACTTTACTATGGGTCTTACAAACAACTTCCGCTACAAGGACTTTTCGCTGTCATTCGGCTTGGACTGGCGTCATGGCGGTCTGATGTACTCAGCTACAAGTTCAATTGTATATTTCAACGGAAATGCTGAGGCTACGATGTACAATCTGCGTGACCCGTGGGTTGAGCCGAACGCTGTCTATGTGGGTGCTGACGGACAGTATCACGAGAACAATATTCCAGTCAACAACTATCCCGGATATAACATGAACGGTGAGTGGTATGACAATTACAATTATGTCCGCTATCGTGACTGTCTTCTGGACAAGAGTTATCTGAAACTGCGTGAGCTCAGTCTTACATACAATATCCCGAGCAAGGTGATGTCCAAGATTAAATGGCTTCAGGCTGCCCAGATATCGTTTGTTGGAAGAAACCTGCTGATGTGGACTCCTAATCAGGGTATAATTGATCCTGATATGACTAACTATGGTAACGACCTTACTTCTCAGTACGGTGAGTATTATTCATCCCCATCCACACGTACTATGGGTGGTAACATCAAGCTTGTCTTCTAATCAATAATGAACAGAATTATGAAAAAGTCTTTATTTATAGCTTTGGCAGCGTCACTGGTACTTGCTACAGGCTGCCAGAATTGGTTAGATGTAAACGATAACCCTAACTATGTAAGTGATGCTGATGTATCACTCCTTATGCCGTCTGCAGAGCTTGCTGTAGCTCACGAGATGGGATTTAATGTTTCATTGTACGGCCATTTCTGGGCGCAGTATGTCAATCAGAACAAGAATACGAATCAGTATTATACCAATATGACATACGATGTCACAAACTCATCGTTTACCAGACCATGGCAGTACTTCTATTCTTTTGCACTGCCGACTCTGAAGGAGGTCATTGCCAAATCACAGGATGAGAGTCACAAGAACTATCTTCTGCAGGCTCGTACAATGACGGCATATACATATTATATTCTTACCAGTCTTTTTGAGGATGTAGCATATACTGAGGGCTTCCTGACAGAGACCACTGCTCCTCATTTTGATAAGGGCATAGATTTTCAGGCAAAGCTTGTCGATATGCTTGAGGTGATTCGTTCAATGGATCCTGATTCTATTGAGAATTCCGAGCTGGTAAATAATTCAGCCAAGGGAGATATGATTTTCCAAGGAAACAATGAGGCTTGGATGCAGTTTGCCAATACCATTTATCTGAAAGTTCTTATGCGTGAGTTCGATAAGAACAAGGAGACTATCAAGGAACTTCTTGCGGAAGATAATTTCCTGAAGATTGATGCTGCGTTCGACAATTTTGAGGATAAGGCCGATAAGTCCAATCCATTTTATGAGAATGACCGTCGTCAGTTGAATACACCGCATAATATACGTGCCTGCACAGATATTCTGAATGTACTTGATGCAGAAGATCCACGTCTCGAATATTATTATGAAGGTGGATGCGAAGGTAAAGGATATGGAACTACTACAGATCCTAATGAGTCAACAAGACTGCAGTTAGGTGCTACCGACCCGGTATATTTCTCAACAGTAGATGAGGTTGAGTTCCTGAAGGCTGAGGCATACGTCCGTATAGGCGATACGTCTGGAGCCGCTAAGGAGGCTTATGAGAATGCCTTGAAAGCTGCTTTTAATCGTACTGTAGGCGGAGGTGCTGAGGATTTTATAGGTGAAGGTGGCGCTTATGAATTCGTGGCAGGAACGCCGGAACAGATGATAGAGCAGATCATCAATCAGAAGTGGGCTTCGAATGTACGTGCAATGGCTATTGAGTCCTGGTTTGATATGAACCGTACAGGTTATCCTGAGCGCGGTAAGACCATTACCGATTTTAGCGGTGTACTTGAGACCGGTCATTATCCATACCGTTTCATTTACGCTAAGAATTCTGCTGACTATAACCCGAATTCACCAGCGCCAGTGGCAGTTGATGTCAAAATGTGGTGGCATAAGTAAAAAGTCAACAGGAAAATAATTTAATAGTAAATCAATATGAAAAATATATTAAGAAATTTGTTGCTGGCCGTTACGGCGGTTACGCTTGCAGTCTCCTGCGAGACATACAAGGTCGATGAGCCAGGTATGACCGCTGTCAGTGATATTGACGGTAACTGGGTTTGCTTTGGCGTTGACGAGGCAGGTGATAGTACGGTATTCTATCTTGAGATTACCAACACTACTTACAATGACCCCAGCAAAGTGTGGGTTACTGTTACAGATATGAATTCCGCTACATATCCATATCTTGACGGTGTACGTTTCCTGGCAAATGTTGAGGGCTTGAACTTCAGCTGCAAGGACTCTGAGACACTTGCTCCGCAGTTTGTCTGGAATCCGTATCAGGAAAGAAAGTACTATTCATACGAGTGGTATTTGAGCAGACAGGCTAATTCTCACGTAGGTAAGGCTACAATCGAGGGTGGAAAGGTGGCACTCAACGCTGTACCTACTGGCGGTAATATGAAAGCCAGTGCTATTGAACTGACTTATACACGCAGTGATGATGGCGAGGAGACTCAGAAGTGGAGAATTTCAGGTATGAAGAATACCGGTTGGTATGAAGATCTGGCTGAGTACGTAGATTTTATGAATGAATATTTCTAATAATCTGTCATATAAAACAAGCCCTGGAGAAAATTCTTCAGGGCTTGATTTTTTTTATATGGGTTTCCCGATTATTGTATATAACGGAAGTGGCCGGCAATCATAAATTTGCCGGCCACTTCCGTTATATAACGATATGAAGTTTACTTCTTTGTTCCGCAGTACTCGTCTGATACTGTCAGCTTCTTGCGTCCATGCGCTCTGCGTGAAGCCAATACGCGGCGACCGTTGGCGGTTGCCATTCTCTCACGGAATCCGTGCTTGTTCTTTCTCTTCCGGTTTGACGGCTGGAATGTCCTTTTCATAATTCTATGTTTTTTCGATTATTATTCAGTATCGGACTGCAAAATTAGTTTTTTTTTCATTAATGGCAAATAGCTCAGACAATTTTTGATGAAAGATTTTGTCCGTTAGCTCTCATATACTACTTTTGCGGTTAAGAACAAATATTAATTTAACAGATAGATTTATGATTCTTTGTCAAGACATTAAGATTGGAACTTGTATCAATCTGGAGGGTCAGCTGTATTTCTGCATTGACTTCCTGCATGTGAAACCGGGCAAGGGCAATACATTCGTTCGCACCAAGTTGAAGAATGTTGTCAACGGTCGCGTGCTGGAACGTACATTCCAGATTGGTTTCAAGCTTGAGGATGTTCGCGTGGAGCGTCGCCCGTACCAGTATCTCTATTCAGATGATATGGGTTATATATTCATGAATCAGGAGGATTTTGAGCAGATTACTCTGCTGAAGGACCTGATTACAGGTGTCGATTATCTGAAGGAAGGTGAGGTTGTAGAGGTTGTCACCAATGCTACTACCGGTGATATCCTTTTTGCTGAACTTCCGGTTAAGGTTACATTGAAGGTCGTATATACAGAGCCTGGCTTGAAGGGCGATACTGCTACAAACGCCACCAAGCCTGCCAAGGTTGAGACCGGCTGCGAGGTCAGAGTGCCTTTGTTTATCAACGAGGGCGAGCTGATTGAGGTCGATACCCGCGACGGCTCCTATCAGGGCAGGGTGAAGGCCTGAAATTAGTTAATGAATGAGCCATTAAAGCTGAATCTGAAACAGTGGGCTCCTGAAGACAGGCCCAGGGAAAAGATGATGCTTAAGGGTGCCAAGGCACTCACAAACGCCGAATTGCTGGCGATTCTGATACACACGGGAAACACTGAGGATTCGGTGGTGGCTTTGACTCAGAGAGTTCTGGCTTCTTGCCGCAACAGTCTTTCCGAATTGGGAAAACTCAGCGTCGAGGAGCTTTGCTCTTTCAAAGGGATAGGCAGAGCGAAGGCCGTCTCCATACTGGCGGCTTGCGAACTCGGACGCAGAAGAAAAAATGAGGAGCCTGCAGAACGGAAGGTCATTCACAACTCGCAGGATGTGTATGATTATTATTATCCGTTTCTGGCAGACTTGCAGAATGAGGAATGTCACGTGCTGTTCGTCAATCAGGCAGCCGTGGTGATAGATAGTATGAAAGTATGTACCGGAGGAATAGCCGACGCTTCGGTTGATGTGAGGTGTGTGTTGCGCGAGGCTATACTGAAGCGGGCTGTAGCTATGGCGATGTGTCATAACCACCCGTCAGGAAACAGACACCCGAGCCAGGCTGATAATGAACTGACCAGAAAATTGCGCGGGGCAGCTTCGCTGATGGACATACGGTTGATTGATCATGTGATTTTCACAGACCGTGGCTATTACAGCTACGCTGATGAGGGAATACTTTAAGCTGGGATATGGCTGACAGATTTGAAATTGAAGAAAGAATCGTGGAAGTTCTCAAGACCGTATTTGATCCTGAGATACCTGTCAATATATACGATTTGGGACTGATATATTCAATAGAAGTTGATGACGACTCCAATGCTGTCATTACAATGACTCTTACAGCTCCCGGCTGCTCGCTGGCTGATTTTATCGTAGAGGATGTGCGTCAGAGAGTGGAGGGGATATCGGAAGTGAAGTCGGCTGTAGTCAATCTGGTTTTTGAACCTGAATGGAACAGGGATATGATGAGCGAGGAGGCAAAGCTTGAACTTGGTTTTATATGAAAAAGGTATATTTCATAAGTGACGCTCATCTGGGCTCCTGGGCTATGAGACAGCGCAGAATGCAGGAACGCCGTCTGGTACGCTTCCTTGACGAGGCGAAGAAAGACGCAGAGGCCGTGTATATGCTTGGCGATATGTTTGATTTCTGGTATGAGTACAAATATGTCGTTCCGAAGGGATATACCAGGTTCCTTGGCAAATTGTCTGAACTGACAGACAGCGGTATTGAAGTGCATTATTTCATAGGTAATCACGATATCTGGAACTATGGCTATCTGGAAAGGGAATGCGGTGTCATAATGCACCGGGAGTCATTTACTACCGAGATTATGGGACAGGTCTTCTTCCTTTCACACGGTGATGGGATGGGGGATCCGTCACGTTCGTTCAGACTGCTGCGCCACATCTTCCATAGCCGTATCTGTCAGTTCCTGTTCTCGCTGCTGCCTACCAGATGGAGTATGTATCTGGGAATGAGATGGGCAAAGTCCAGTATGCAGAAACACATACGCGACGGATGTGATCCATATCTCGGAGAGGATCAGGAATATACAGTCCTTTTTGCTAAGGAGTACTATAAATCACATCCCGACATAAATGTCTTTATGTTCGGTCATCGCCATATTGAACTGGAGCAGCCTATATCTGATACGTGTAAGGTTATGATAATCGGGGACTGGCTGCAGAAATTCACGTATGTTGTATATGACGGCTCCACCCTCAGAATGAGTGACTACATTGAGGGTGAGCCGGTATAGCAGGCTATTTTACAAGTTCCAGCGTGTCGGAGGCTATCATAAGCTCCTCATCAGTGGGCAGTACTACCACCTTTACTTTTGAGCCCGGAGCTGAGATTATGCCGTCTTTCCCGAATTTGATTTCGGCATTAGCTTTTGCATCGAATTCCACACCGAGGAATTCCAATCCCTCGCAGGCTGCCTGACGTATCTCGTCACGGTTCTCACCGACACCGCCGGTAAATACTATCACATCCACACCTCCCATTGCGGCTGCGAATGCGCCTATGTACTTTTTAATGCGGTATGCGTACATCTTCTTGGCCAGAATTGCGCGCTCGTTGCCGGATTCTGCCGCGGCGCTGACTTCGCGCATGTCTGACGATACGCCGGAGATACCGAGCAGTCCGGATTTCTTGTTCAGGAGATTGGACATACCTGTGCTGTCAAGTCCTTCTTTTTCCATAAGGAATGTAACTGCACCTCCGTCGATGTCTCCGCTTCGGGTACCCATCATAATGCCTTCCAATGGGGTAAGTCCCATTGTAGTGTCAACACTTCTGCCATCTCTGACCGCTGTAATCGAGCCTCCGTTGCCTATGTGACAGGTTATGATGCGCGAACCTTCTGCCTGGATTCCAAGATACTTGCAAATCTCTCCGGATACAAAGCGATGTGACGTTCCGTGAAATCCGTAGCGGCGTACTCCGTATTTCTGATAATATTCGTACGGAATGGCATACAGATAGGCGTAATCCGGCATGGTCTGGTGAAATGCTGTGTCGAATACTCCTACCTGTGGAATGTCGGGAAGCAGTTCCTTGACAGCGTTCACACCTTTCAGGTTGGCCGGGTTGTGTAATGGAGCAAGGTCGTTGCATGCTTCAAAAGCCTTAAGCACATCCGGTGTAAGCAGAACGCTCTTGTTGAATTTCTCGCCTCCATGCACCATTCTGTGGCCAACTGCATTGATTTCGTTGAGAGAGCTGATTACACCGAATTCCTTGCCGGTAAGTATCTCAAATATGAATTTTACGCCACGGGTATGTTCTGGAATCTCTTTCTCGATGACTTCCTTCCCGCCATCGGCTTTTGTGAGTTTCAGAAATGAGCCTTTCATTCCGATTTTCTCAATTCCACCCTGAGCGATTACTTCGTTCTTGTCCATATCGAACAGCTTGTACTTGATAGACGAGCTGCCACAGTTCAGTACCAGTATCTTCATCTCTGTCAATTCTTTTTAGCTGCAATAGCCTGATTGGCTGTCACAGCAATCATTTTATATACATCATCGATTGAGCATCCGCGTGACAGGTCGTTCACCGGGCGTGCAATTCCCTGGAGTATGGGGCCTATTGCATCGGCACCGCCAAGTCTCTGTACCAGCTTGTATGCGATATTACCTGCTTCAAGATTCGGGAAAACCAACACGTTGGCCTTTCCTGCAATGTCTGAACCAGGGGCTTTTGACGCGCCTACGGATGGTACCAGTGCTGCGTCAGCCTGAAGTTCTCCGTCTATCTTGAGTCCGGGTGCCATTTCCTTTGCTATATGCAGTGCGCTGGTGACCTTGTCTATGACCTCGTGCTTCGCGGAACCTTTCGTAGAGAAACTGAGCAATGCTACCCTGGGGTCTTCAAATCCTGCCACAGCTTTGGCTGTACCGGCGGATGCTACGGCAATCTGTGCCAGCTGCCTGTCATCAGGCACAGGGGTGACTGCACAGTCTGCAAATACAAGAATGCCGTCTTCGCCATATTGGGCGGCTTTAGTGAGCATTATGAATGCTCCTGACACGCAGCTGATTCCAGGCGCGGTCTTGATGATCTGCAGGGCCGGCCTCAGTACATTGCCCGTGGCGTTCATGGCCCCTGCCAACTGTCCGTCTGCGTTACCGGCCTTTATGATGAGACAACCCAGATACAAGGGGTCAAGCACTTTCTCCTTTGCCTCTTCCATTGTCATTCCCTTTCCCTTGCGCAGATTATACAGCAGGTCTGCGTAGAATTCCTTGTCCGGATTGGTGACCGGGTCAATGATTGTTGCCTTCTTTATGTTGGAAAGTCCCCATTTGTCTGCGAGTCTTTCAATTTCAGAATGGTCACCTATTAGGATGATGTCTGCCATTTCATCGGCTATTGCCCTGTCTGCGGCCTTGAGCGTGCGTTCCTCTGTTCCTTCCGGTAATACAATACGCTGCTTGTCCTGCTTCGCGTGCTGTATGATTTGCTCCATTAATTCCATATACTTCCTATATTTTATAATGCGAAATTACCTAAAAACCCGTTACCTGAAAAATAAATAAAGGCAAAAAAAGAACCGGCCTTCGATATAAAGCCGATTCCGTTCATTGTAGCGGGACTCAGGATTGAACTGAGGACCTCATGATTATGAATCATGCGCTCTAACCATCTGAGCTATCCCGCCATCGCCCTAAAGCGGCGCAAAGGTAACATTAGGTTTTGAATTTTACAAGTGAATACGGAATTAATTTTAAATACTGTATGCCGATGGTTAGAACTTCCAGCGAAAATTTGGAGAAAGACTTTGGTTTTTATTATTTTGCGAAAGAGGTATTAATCAAAAAAAACAATTGTGGCGTATATGGCAAATGACAGGATTTCAAATGCGATGAGCAAGGTCATCTTGGAATATCAGCTGAACTCAACGTCTATTCCGATGATTTGGGATTCAATTGCGACTGCACCCGGACTGGCAGCCTGGTTTGCAGATGATGTAACTCAGAATGACAAGACATTTACATTCTCCTGGGGGAAGCACGAATGCAGAACTGCGGTTCTCGTTAACTGCCGCCAGAATACGTACGTCCGCTTTCATTGGGAGGACGAGATGCCGGGCTCTTATTTCGAGATTAGGATAATCAAAAACGAACTTACCGGTACTTTCCTCCTGGAGGTGACTGATTTTGCAGAGCCTGGTGATGAAGAGGACGTCAGGAGCCTCTGGAATACATCGATGGATAATCTGTATAGGTGCGGTCTTTGACGGCTGTGAATAAATCGTGTTGCAATATTTGCGCTGATTGCACATATTTCCATAAATTTGCCGTTTGGTACGATTGGCAGTGCCTATGCGGCTGAAGAAAATAGATATATTCATATTGAAGAGTTTCCTGCTGCTTTTTTCAGGAACTTTCTTCTTGTGCCTGTTCCTTTTTCTGATGAACATCTTATGGCAGTACGTGGATGTAATGGTGGGAAAAGGACTGGCGTTAGGCATTCTGGCTGATTTCTTCTTTCAGTCGGCATTGACTTTGGTGCCTGTCTCATTGCCTTTGGCTGTCCTTCTTGCAGCATTGATAACATTCGGAAATTTTGGTGAGCGCTATGAACTGCTTTCTATGAAAACAGCGGGGATATCGCTCTTGCGGGTGATGCGCCCTTTGATGATACTTTGTCTGGGACTGGCGTTGGTATCATTCTATTTCCAGAATGTCATAGGACCCAATGCATCAAAAAAATTGGGTGTTCTTGCCTATTCAATGTACCAGAAATCTCCTGAACTGGAAATTCCCGAGGGAACGTTCTATGATGCAATATCCGGTTATGATATGTATGTAAAGCATAAGGACACGAAAACCGGTATGTTATATGACGTCGTGATTTATGATGTCAGTCAGGGCTTTGAGAAAATAGCGGTTATTGCGGCCGATTCCGGCCGTATGGAATCGACTGCGGACAAGGGTCATCTGTATCTGCATCTGTATAGTGGCGAGCAGTTCGAAAATATGGAGGCGCAGAAAATGGACCGGAAGAATAATCCTTACAGGCGTGAGAGCTTTAGGGAAAAGCATATTCTGATAGAGTTCAACTCGGATTTCAATCTCATAGACGAGCAGTTTGTCAGTTCCAAGGCTACAAGCAAGGATATGAGAAAAATCAAATATGACATAGATTCGTTGTCTGAACAGCAGGACAGTTTGGGAAAGGGAAACTTGTATGATTACAAGGCTGTTGCGCTTGCTAAAGGATTTGTTCCCTCAAAACGCGATTCGGACAGGATTGCTTCAAGTCCTGCAACATCAATAAACATTGACAGTATGTTTCAGTCTGCATCGCGTCAGGATCAGCTGAGATATATGGAAAACATGCAGAGCCGTATCAGGACACAGCAGAGCGAACTGTCGTTCAAAAAGACTTCCATGGCTGTAGGTGATGAGAATATCAGACGCCATTGGATAGAATGGATGAAGAAAATATCACTGTGTACTTCAGTCCTGGTTTTCTTTTTCATAGGGGCTCCTTTGGGGGCTATAATAAGAAAAGGTGGGCTTGGCGTGCCTGTTATCGTGTCCGTGCTTACATTCATATTGTATTACATAACTTCAGTGTCCGGGGAGAAACTATACAGAGAGGGAGAGTGGGGCATGGTTGGCTGCTGGTTGAGTACAATAGTCCTGCTGCCGCTGAGTGTGTTCTTTACTGTTTCGGCGAATAAAGACTCTACGGTGTTCGAGGTGGATGTATATAAGGATTTCTTCCGTCATTGGTTTGGCGGTAAGGTGAAACGTAATCTGGCCTTGAAGGATGTCGTAATAGAAGATCCTGATATGGAAAGGTGCTCAGCCCTGAATGAAGGAATTCTGAAGTGTGCTGATGAACTGGCGGGCAACCGCAGGATGCTGCCTGGCTATGTAAATTTGTTTTGGGGTGAGAAAACCGATGCGTCGGATATCCGTGTGCTGTCGGATGATATAGAACGGCTGGTGGAAGAATTGGCTAATACTCGGGATAAGGTTGTTGTAGAACTTCTGAATGCCTTTCCTGTGATGCCTGTGTATGGAGTTGAACCGCCTTTCGTGAATAGGAGCGTAAATATGGCAATCGGGTATATACTGCCGTTGGGCTTACTTTTCTGGGTGAGGGCTACGCTGTTCTCGGCAAAACTGCATAGGCAGGCAGGGACTGCTGCCGATATTGCCTCGGATCTGAAATGCTATCTGGAAACAGGAAAATTAAAAGGAAATTATTAAAACATACATATATGGGACAGATTTCTGATAGAGTTATGAGTCTTGCCACTTCTGCGACTTTTGCTATGTCTCAAAAGAGCGGAGAACTGGCGGCGCAAGGAGTGGATGTGATTAACATGAGTGTCGGTGAACCCGATTTCAATACTCCTGATTATGTAAAAAAGGCTGCAATTCAGGCAATTGAGGAGAATTATTCAAAATATTCACCTGTACCGGGCTATATGTCTTTGAGAAAGGCCATATCTGCCAAACTGAGCCGTGAGAACGGTCTTGAATATGCGCCTGAGCAGGTTCTTGTGTCAACCGGTGCAAAGCAGGCTATATGTAATGCCATTATGGCGCTGGTGAATCCTGGCGATGAGGTGATATTGCCATCTCCATGCTGGGTGAGCTATCCTGAAATGGTAAAGCTTGCAGGGGGGACTCCTGTAGTTGTGAAGGCAGGCATTGACCAGGATTTCAAGATATCGGCATCTCAGCTGGAGAATGCCATTACACCGAAGACCAAGGTCGTAATGATATGCTCTCCATCTAATCCGACGGGATCTGTCTATAGTCATGACGAGCTTGCCGCTCTGGTGCAGGTTCTGAAAACCCATACTGGCATATATGTGATATCGGACGAGATCTACGAACATATCAATTTCATAGGATCTCATTCCAGCCTTGCAAGTTTCAAGGAAGTGGCGGATCGCGTTGTTGTGATAAACGGCGTTTCAAAGGCTTACGCTATGACGGGATGGCGCATTGGATTCATGGCAGGATCTTTATGGCTGGTCAAGGCTTGCAATAAATTGCAGGGACAATATACAAGCGGTACGTGCTCTGTTGCCCAGAAGGCTGCTGAAGCGGCATTTAACGGACCTCAGGATGATGTGGAAATGATGAGGAAGGTCTTCAATAAGCGCAGGGATCTTATTGTGTCTCTTGCAAAGGAAATTCCTGGATTCGAGGTGAATATGCCGCAGGGCGCGTTCTATCTGTTCCCTAAGTGCGATTCGTATTTCGGCAAGTGCGATGGCGACCGTGTCATCAATTCGGCAGAGGATCTGGCGATGTATCTGCTTGAGGTGGGACATGTGGCTACTGTCGGGGGAACGGCGTTCGGTGCGCCTGAGTGCATAAGATTCAGTTATGCAACCAGCGAAGACAAGATAACAGAGGCTTTCCGTCGGGTAAAGGAAACGCTGGCACGCTTGAAATAAATGAAAGAGAAAAGGCATCAATGCGATGCCTTTTCTCTTTTCTGTTTTTTGAGGAGTGATATCTTATTCTCCCGGGTGAATGGCCTCAGATGGGCAAACGCTTGCGCATGTACCGCAATCTACGCACTTGTCCGGATCAATTGAATACTTCTCACCTTCTGAAATAGCCTCAGACGGGCACTCATCAATGCATGTACCGCAAGCGATACAGTCATCACTAATTACATATGCCATAGTTGTATGTTTGTTGGTTATTGTTGCACAAAATTACGCCTTTTTCCCGTGAGCGTCTAATGTGGCGGATTGTTTTTTCTAATTTAGAAATATTCTAAACTGTTTCTGTGGTCGTGCGACTTTTCAATTCAAATGTGTATCATTGCAATAATGATGTGTTTCTGACGTTATTTAAGCGATGAAACCAAGAAACGCCTTCCATGTCGTACGGGCATTGTCTTTGACGGTGCTGCTGTCATTGTTGTCCGTATGTGCCGTGGCGCAGGAAAGAAAGGTCATGAACCGGCCTTTCATTGATACCCGTGTATGGCATTACGGCTTTTTGTTCGGCGTTCATCTCCAGGATCAGGATATTGCCAATAATGGCTTTATATACAATGCGGACGGTAAGGAGGAGAGCTGGTATGCTGAGGTGCCGTCGTATTCTCCGGGATTTACAGTAGGGGTACTGGGGGAAGTCCGAATCAGTGAATATCTTTCAGCGCGGCTTATTCCGACGATGTATTTCGGCGATAAGGAAGTCCGCTACCATGACTTGAAGTCCGGTGACGAGGTTCGTCAGATTGTCAAATCGACATACGTGGCGGTACCTGTCGATTTTAAGGTCAGCGCTCCACGTTTCAATAATTTCCGACCATATATTATGGCCGGTGTGATGCCGATGGTGGATCTTACTGTGAAGGAACAGCAGGAGATGCTTGTAAGGCGTTTTGATTGTATGCTGGAGGTCGGACTTGGTATGGATTTGTATTTCCGCTACTTTAAATTGATACCGGAGCTGAAGTTCTGCTTCGGGCTTACGGATATTCTGCGTAGGGACCGTGCCGATATTACGGAACCGTCAATGCTGAAATATACTGAATCGATGAACAGTGTCCATAACAGAATGGTGGCACTCACATTTTATTTTGAGTAAGTACGTCAGTGATATCGCTTTTTTGAAAAAGCCTTTGTCGTTTGAAAAACAAATTGTACCTTTGCACCGCTCTGTCGCAATCGCTGTCACAGGAAGAGTAACTTGATATGTTGCGTTGGACGTAATTAATTTAAATTCAAGACAATGGATTTTATTAAAATCGCAGAGGAGGCATTTGCCACCGGTAATGAGGGCAAGTTCCCTAAGTTCAAGGCGGGAGACACAGTGACTGTGGCTTATCGTATCGTTGAGGGTAACAAAGAGCGTACTCAGCTCTATCGTGGTGTAGTTATTAAAATATGTGGACACGGTGATAACCGCCGCTTCACGGTGCGCAAGATGTCCGGCACTGTAGGTGTTGAGCGTATATTCCCTATAAATTCTCCGGCTATCGACAATATCGAGGTCAATAAGATAGGTAAGGTACGTCGTGCCAAACTGTATTATCTGCGCGAGCTGACCGGTAAGAAGGCACGTATCCGCGAGAAGAGAGTCAACGCGTAATCAGACGCTTGATCTGCTTATACAAGGAGATGGAACCTGGACGGGCTCCATCTCTTTTCTTGTTGTTATGAGATGATGCCGTCTGTTATCCGTATTGTCCTGTCCGTTGTCTTGGAAAGGGCCTCGTCGTGGGTTATTATGACGAATGTTTGTCCGAATTTTTCCCTTAGTTCGAAAAAAAGTTTGTGGAGTTCTTCCTTATTGCGGCTGTCAAGGCTTCCCGACGGTTCGTCGGCGAGTATCACGTCGGGTCTGTTGGCCAGTGCACGGGCTACTGCGATTCTCTGGCTTTCGCCTCCTGACAGTTCCGATGGCTTGTGGGAACTCCGGTCTGCCAGCCCTAATATGTCCAACAGTTCTTCCGCCCTTGCCTTTGCTCCGGCCTTTGTCATTCCCGCGATAAGGCAGGGTATCATGATGTTTTCGGATGCCGTGAATTCTGCCAGTAACTGGTGAAATTGAAACACGAAGCCGATGTGTCTGTTGCGGAATGCCGCCGCCTCCTTGTCCTTCATTCCGGACAATTCCGTACCATCATACATGACGCTTCCTGAATCGGGCTTGTCCAGCGAGCCCATAATCTGGAGCAGGGTAGTCTTGCCTGCACCGCTCGGACCTGTAATGCTGACTATTTCGCCCCGCTCAATTTCCAGGTCGATGCCTTTGAGAACCTGGAGCGAGCCATAACTCTTGGTTATTCCTTCCAATTTTATCATAGACTCCGATTTGTTTACAAAAATAACTAATTTTGCGTTGTTTTTAATGCAAAATGATATGAGAACAGCTATTGTTGGAGCAAGTGGCGCTGTCGGACAGGAGTTCTTGCGCGTATTGGAGGAACGTGATTTCCCCGTTGGAGAATTGGTGCTTTTCGGTTCGTCGAGGAGCGCGGGCTCGTACTATACTTTCAGGGGACAGAAACTGCAGGTCAGGCAGTTGCGGCATAATGACGATTTTAAGGACATTGATCTTGCCTTTGTGTCGGCAGGAGGCGGTACATCGGAGGAGTACGCTGAGACAATTACGAAGTACGGTACTGTGATGATCGACAATTCGAGTGCATTCAGAATGGATGACAATGTTCCGCTTGTGGTTCCCGAAGTGAATCCGACAGATGCTTTGAACAGGCCCAAAGGAATAATAGCTAACCCTAACTGCTCTACGATAATGATGGTGGTTGCACTGAAGGCTCTCAATGATCTGTCGAAAGTTACGAATGTGCAGGTCTCTACCTATCAGGCCGCAAGCGGGGCCGGTGCGGCGGCTATGGCGGAACTGGAGCAGCAGTATCGCCAGGTGCTTGCCGGCGAACCTGTCACTGTCTCGAAATTTGCACATCAGCTGGCGTTCAATCTCATTCCGCATATTGATGTTTTCAAACCAAGTGGATATACCAAGGAGGAAGAGAAGATGTTCTACGAGACCAAAAAGATGTTCCATACTGAGGATATGAAGGTCAGCGCTACCTGCGTACGTGTTCCTGCCCTCAGATGCCACTCGGAAGCGATATGGGCGGAAACGGAGCGCCCGTTGTCGCTGGACGAAGTGTATGCCGCATTTGAAAAGGCGGAAGGTCTTGAGGTTCTGGACAACCCTGCGGAGAAACAATATCCTATGCCTCTGATGCTTTCCGGAACAGATCCTGTATATGTCGGCAGGGTGCGTAAGGATATAGCGAATCCGAATGTGACTGTATTCTGGATCGTCGGTGACCAAATTAGAAAGGGCGCTGCTCTCAATGCTGTACAGATAGCTGAATATCTGCTCGCGAACGACCCTGTATTCGTGGGTAAATTGTAAGGATATTTATTAGTTAATGATATGTCCTGACCACCGAATGATGCGTGGTCAGGACATATTTTGTTTTAATTATTGTGCCGGATTCGCTTGTGGTTCAAAATAAAGTTTGTACCTTTGCAGGCCAAAAATCGACAAACTATTATATTATTATAATTATTAAAAACAAAACAACATGCCAACAATTCAGCAGTTAGTGAGGAATGGCCGTCAGGTGCTTGAGGATAAGAGCAAGTCACCTGCACTGGATTCATGCCCGCAGAGGAGAGGCGTTTGTGTGAGAGTTTACACAACTACGCCTAAGAAGCCTAATTCGGCTATGAGAAAAGTAGCACGTGTCCGTCTGACGAACCAGAAGGAAGTCAACTCGTACATCCCGGGTGAGGGTCACAACCTTCAGGAGCACTCAATCGTGCTTGTACGTGGCGGTCGTGTAAAGGATCTGCCAGGTGTACGTTACCACATCGTGCGTGGAACTCTTGATACGGCAGGCGTAAGCGGCCGTCTCCAGAGAAGGTCCAAATACGGAGCCAAGCGCCCGAAAGCAGCTAAAAAGTAATTGTCTAACAGTTTTGGTTTGATAGTCGTTGGTTGAGTAAACGTCCTGGCGAGGAAGTTGAAGAACAATAAAATCACAGCCCGAACAAAACTTTAATGAAATGAGAAAAGCAAAACCAAAGAAACGTATCATTCTTCCGGATCCTGTATTCGGCGACGTTTCAGTGACAAAGTTTGTCAATCATCTGATGTATGATGGCAAGAAGAACACTTCGTTCGAGATTTTCTACGAGAGCCTTGAGAAGGTTAAGGCAAAACTTCCGAATGAGGAAATGTCTGCTCTGGAGATCTGGAAAAAGGCTCTGGATAATGTGACTCCTCAGGTTGAGGTCAAATCACGCCGTATAGGTGGCGCCACATTCCAGGTTCCTACTGAGATCAGGGCTGACCGCAAGGAGTCCATTTCAATGAAGAATGTGATTTCCTTCGCACGTAAGCGTGGCGGTAAGTCAATGTCTGATAAGCTCTGCGCAGAGATTGTTGACGCATTCAACAGCACGGGCGGCGCTTTCAAGCGTAAGGAGGATATGCATCGTATGGCTGAGGCCAACCGTGCATTTGCACACTTCAGATTCTAATCGCTTATCATTTGAGAGAGAATGTCTGACAAGAATCTCCACCTGACACGTAACATCGGCATCATGGCTCACATTGATGCCGGTAAGACTACTACGTCGGAGAGGATTCTGTATTATACCGGTCTTACCCATAAGCTCGGTGAAGTGCATGAGGGCTCTGCTACGATGGACTGGATGGTTCAGGAGCAGGAGCGCGGCATCACTATAACTTCAGCTGCGGTGACAACTAACTGGACCTGGAACAGTCAGACATTCAGAATCAATCTGATAGACACTCCGGGGCACGTGGATTTCACCGCAGAGGTGGAACGTTCCCTGAGAGTGCTTGATGGTGCGATTGCCGTTTTCTGTGCGGTTGGTGGTGTACAACCACAATCGGAGACCGTCTGGCGTCAGGCCGACAAGTACGGTGTCCCGCGTGTCGCGTACATTAATAAAATGGATCGGACGGGTGCGGATTTCTATGGCGTGGTAGGTCAGATATCTGACGTGCTGAAAGCCAATCCGTGTCCGGTAGTTATTCCAATCGGAGTCGAAGATACTTTCAAGGGGGTTGTAAACCTTATTGATATGAAAGCTGTCATCTGGAAGGATGAGACACTTGGCGCTGAATACGAGATCGGTGAAATTCCAGCAGACATGGCTGATGAGGCTGCCGGCTGGCGTGAAAAACTGATTGAGAATGCGGCTGAGTTCGACGATGCGATGATGGAAAAATATCTGGAAGGTCCAGACACCATTACCCCGGATGAGATTCTTGGCGCTTTGAGGAAAGGCACATTGTCACGCGGACTTGTTCCGGTACTCTGCGGATCATCATTCAAGAACAAAGGTGTCCAGACACTGCTTGATTCCGTGTGCGCGTTTCTGCCTTCTCCTATAGACTGTAACGGAGTGGATGGAATAGTACCACAGACAGGAAAGGAAACACATCGCGATCCGTCATCCGACGAGAAGACTGCGGCACTGGCTTTCAAGATTGCCATTGACCCGTATGTAGGCAAGCTGATATTCTTCAGGGTATATTCAGGTGTCGTCAAGGCCGGTACGATGATCTTCAATTCCCGTTCGGGGAAGAAGGAACGTGTAACCCGCCTGTTCCAGATGTATTCCAGGAAGCAGATTCAGGTTGATGAGGTGGCAGCTGGCGATATAGGTGCTGTCGTTGCGCTGAAGGATATACGTACCGGCGATACTCTTTGCGATGAGTCATCGCCGATAGCTCTTGAAAGTATGGATTTTCCGGAGCCTGTGATAAGCGTCGCCGTAGAGCCTAAGACTGAACGCGATATGGCGAAACTGAACGAGGGTCTTGAGCATCTTGCAGAGGAGGATCCTACATTTACGGTGAATGTTGATGAGGAAAGTGGTCAGACGGTAATTTCCGGTATGGGCGAGCTTCATCTGGATATTATCATTGACCGTCTTCGCAGAGAATTCGGCGTAGAGTGTAATCAGGGGCGTCCGCAGGTGACATACAGGGAAATGATACGCCAGACGGTACGCGTGGACGAGGAGTACAAGAGACAGGTGGGAGGAAAAGGCCGTTTTGCCAGTATCTCGGTCGAGGTAGGCCCTGCTGATCCTGATTGGAAGGGTGGTCTTCAGTTCGTCAATGCAATAAAGGGCGATGTGCTTTTGAAAGAGTACATCCAGGCTGTTGAGAAAGGTTTTGCGGCATGCCTCAAAACTGGTGTACTGACAGGTGCGCAGATGGACTCAATGAAGGTTACTTTGCTTGACGGTCAGTATCATCCTGTCGATTCAGATGCCCTTTGCTTTGAAGTCTGTGCTTCGTATGCTTTCCGCAATGCCTGCCTGAAGGCCTCTCCGATATTGATGGAGCCTGTTATGACCCTTGAGGTGGTTACACCCGAGGAGAATATGGGGGATGTAATAGCGGATCTGAACAGACGCCGTGGTCAGATAGACGGTATGGAGACGAGCCATTACGGCGCAAAGATCATAAAGGCCCACGTACCTCTTGCAGAAATGTTCGGGTATGTGACGGCTTTGAGAACTATAACTTCGGGACGTGCCACATCCTCAATGACGTATGAGCGTCATGTGGCTATGACGGATCAGCTGGCGAGACAGGTGGTCGAGTCGCAGGGTGGTGACGCGTCTCTGATATGATGATTTAATTAACGCGGTCGGAATAGCAAATGACTCTTATTCTGAGCGCAATGTATAATGTATTATTAAAATAAGGTATTATGAGTCAGAAAATCAGAATCAAACTGAAGTCTTACGACCACAATCTGGTTGATAAGTCAGCAGAGAAGATTGTCAAGACTGTAAAGGCTACCGGTGCTGTTGTAAGTGGTCCTATTCCACTTCCTACACACAAGAGCATCTTTACCGTTAACCGTTCAACGTTCGTTAACAAGAAGTCACGTGAGCAGTTCCAGCTGTCAGCATTCAAGAGACTGATAGACATTTACAGCTCAACTGCAAAGACTGT
>JAZRYP010000032.1:0-18065 GCA_045600825.1 Bacteroidaceae bacterium | reverse complement strand
GACCGACAACCTGCACTTCATCTTCATAGAGCTGGACAGGTTTGATAAAAGGTGGGAGGAAACCGTGAGTGACAGAGAGAGGATATACTATTGCATAAAGCATCTGCACGAGTACGAGACTCTTCCTGCAGGAATGGCCACAGGACTTGTAGCCCGGCTGGCAGAACAGTCAAGAATCTGCGAGATGCCCCCAGAACTGAAAGAGATATACATAAAGAGTATGGTGACAGAAATCGACAAACGCGCACAGCTCCTCTGTGCCACCCGCACCGGTCGCGAGGTAGGCTTCAGAGCCGGCATCGCAAAGGGCATCGCAACAGGCAGAGCTGAAGGCATCGCAACTGGCAGAGCAGAAGGTAGCAAAGCCGCTATGCTTCAGGTTGCCAGAAACATGAAGGCCGCAGGAGTCCCGGATGAGACCATAAGTCAATGTACCGGACTGCGACCTGAAGATTTCTAAAGAAGCCGGCAAAATACACCAGACCGATAAATTTTGATTATCTTCGCCTGACAAACGAAATCCGGCATCACTATGGCACAGACTGCAACCGATGACAAGAAGATAATCTTCTCTATGGTGGGCGTAAGCAAGGCCTTCCAGAACAACAGACAAATTCTGAAAGACATTTATCTATCGTTCTTTTATGGAGCGAAGATCGGTATCATAGGATTGAACGGATCCGGTAAATCCACACTGCTGAAAATCATTGCAGGACTTGACAAGAGCTATCAGGGGCAGGTGGTTTTCTCGCCCGGCTACAGCATAGGATATCTGCCGCAGGAACCACAGCTGGATCCAGACAAGACTGTCAAGGAGACAGTGATGGAGGGAGTACAGCAGATTTACGACACGCTCAGGGAATACGATGAGGTGAATCACAAGTTCGAACTGCCCGAATATTACGAAAATCAGGACAAGATGGATGCACTGATGACACGACAGGCAGAGCTTCAGGATATCATTGACAGCACCGATGCTTGGAATATCGACAACAAACTGGAACAGGCTATGGACGCACTGCGCTGTCCGCCGGAGGACCAGAAAGCAGGTGTATTGTCCGGAGGTGAGCGCCGCCGCGTAGCGCTGTGCCGTCTGTTGTTGCAACAGCCTGACATTCTGCTACTTGACGAGCCTACCAACCACCTCGATGCAGAAAGCATAGGCTGGTTGGAGCAGCATCTGCAGAGATACGCCGGAACAGTCATTGCCGTCACTCACGACCGATACTTTCTGGATAATGTGGCTGGCTGGATTCTGGAGCTGGACCGTGGTGAGGGTATTCCCTGGAAGGGCAATTACTCAAGTTGGCTGGAGCAGAAATCACAGCGTCTGGCACTTGAGGAGAAACAGGCGAGCAAGCGCCGCAAGACACTTGAGCGCGAACTGGAATGGGTGCGTATGGCACCTAAGGCGCGTCAGGCAAAGGGCAAGGCCCGTCTGAATTCATACGACAAGCTCATCAACGAGGATGTCAAAGCGAAGGAGGAGAAACTGGAAATCTTCATACCTAACGGCCCGCGTCTCGGCAATAAGGTGATAGAAGCAAAGGGCGTGCGCAAGGCATTCGGAGACAAACTGCTGTTCGACGATCTGAACTTTATGCTTCCGCCAAACGGAATTGTCGGAGTGATAGGCCCGAACGGAGCAGGCAAGACTACCCTATTCCGCCTGATAATGGGACTTGAGCAGGTAGATGCAGGTACCTTCGAGATTGGTGAGACGGTAAAAATTGCATACGTGGATCAGCAGCATAAGGACATTGATCCGGAGAAGAGCGTGTATCAGGTGGTCAGTGGCGGAAACGAGATAATCCGTATGGGCGGACGCGACATAAATGCACGCGCCTACCTGGGACGCTTCAATTTTTCCGGAGGTGACCAGGAAAAGAAATGCGCAATGCTGTCCGGAGGAGAGCGCAACCGTCTGCAGCTGGCCATG
Source organism: Bacteroidaceae bacterium (assembly GCA_045600825.1). Classification (GTDB taxonomy): domain Bacteria; phylum Bacteroidota; class Bacteroidia; order Bacteroidales; family Bacteroidaceae; genus Colenecus. Next base: position 16,126 of record JAZRYP010000032.1, on the reverse strand, counting down.
GCGCTGAAGGAGGAAGGCAACGTGCTGCTCCTGGACGAGCCGACCAACGATATTGACGTAAACACCCTGCGTGCTCTTGAGGAAGGACTTGAGGATTTCGCTGGATGTGCGGTTGTAGTGAGCCACGACCGCTGGTTCCTGGACCGTATCTGCACACACATACTGTCATTTGAGGGTGACAGCCAAGTGGTATTCTACGAAGGCAGCTACAGCGAATACGAGGACTACAAAATCAAGCAGCTGGGCTATTCCGAGCCCAAGCGCATACACTACCGCAAACTGATAAATGACTGATAAATAATATAATGGAATGAACGAGAAAATGTTGTCATCGCTAAAGTCTCTGGAAACTGATGACTGGTTTGATCTTAAATTCGTAAGGCCCCTATCCTATTACTGTGCCCTCGGTTTTGCAAAGCTGAACATACACCCGAACACTATCACTATCCTATCAATGATAATCGGAGCAGGAAGCTGTTTTCTGTTCGCACACGGCAGCTACCACTACGAAGGTGCCAGCGGACTGCTCTACAATATTCTGGCAATCATACTGCTTCTATGGGCCGCCGTCTATGACTGCACCGACGGCCAGCTGGCCCGAATGACAGGCAAGACATCACGACTTGGCCGCATTCTGGACGGTATGGCAGGATTTGTCTGGTACGTGCCTATCTACATCTCACTCGCATATCGTTTTTACAAATATCACAGCATAGAGTTCGGATGGTTCGGAATCGCAGATACGGAGCAGAATACGATAATAGCCACCGCCATTCTGTTCGCATTCATACTATACTCCGGTTTCCATTGCAATAGCGGTCAGCAGCGGGTGGCCGACTACTATATCCAGGCACATCTGTTCTTTCAGAAAGGCGAGAAAGGAAGTGAGCTGGACAGTTCTGCAAAACAACGTCAGATATACGAGAATACGCCAGTTGAGGGAAACCGCATCTGGAGAATGTTCCTGAAAACATATATAGGATACACAAGCAAACAGGAACAGACGACCCCCGAGTTCCAGCGTCTGATGAAGGTGCTGGGTGATAAATACGGCTCGGCAAACGATATGCCGGACGATGTACGCAGGGAACTGCATTCAGGATCTCTGAAAATGATGAAACTGAACAATCTGCTTGCATTCAATTTCCGTACAGCCATTTTCATCATCCTCGTTTTGGCAGACCTGCCTTCACTCTACTTTGTTGTATTCGAAGTTACAATTATGGAGATTTACTGCCGTTGGTTCATACGCCGTCACGAGCATTTCTGCAAGCGCATCGCCGACAGGATAGCAGAATAAAGCTTACTTTTCCAAGGACTTTGCCTCGTTCCAGAGGCTGTCCATCTCGTCCAAGGTCATATCCTTCAGTGAGCGGCCCAGACTTATTGCCTTTTCCTCTATGTAGTTGAAGCGGCTGATGAACTTGCGGTTGCTCTTCTCCAGAGCATTGTCAGGATGTATGTCTGCCAGACGCGCCACATTAACCACGGCAAACAGAAGGTCACCCAGTTCCAGCTCGGCGGCATCGTGATTTCCTGATGCCATCTCGGCCTTCAGTTCGTCCAGTTCCTCATAGACCTTGTCCATAGCCTGTTCCGGACGTTCCCAGTCGAATCCCACGTGCGAGGCTTTTTCCTGAATGCGAAAAGACTTTACAATTGACGGAAGTGCATCAGGTACGCCGGCAAGCACGCGCTTGTTTCCGCCCTTCTCCTTGAGCTTGAGCTGTTCCCAGTTCTGGAGCACCTGCTCCTGCCCGTCCACCTGAACAGTGCCGAACACGTGCGGATGACGATATATCAGTTTCTCACATATCCTGTCGCACACATCCTTTATGTCGAAATCATCGGTCTCGCTGCCTATCTTCGCATAGAACACCACGTGCAGCAGCAGATCGCCCAGTTCCTTGCAGATTTCTGCCTTATCGTCCTTCATCAGCGCATCACACAGCTCAAATGTCTCCTCTATGGTATTCTGTCTGAGGCTCTCATTGGTCTGTACCCTATCCCACGGACATTTCACGCGCAACTCATCCATTATGTCCAAAAGACGTCCGAACGCCTTCATCTGCTCTTCCCTAGTGCTCATTATTGTTTTATTATTAGTTTCTGCAAAAATAGATATAAAATCAGTAAATTTGCGGATTAAAACGAAAACAACACGTCTGATTATGGAATTAGCGAGCAAATACAACCCTGCAGAAGTCGAAGGGAAATGGTACGAGTACTGGGAGAATAACAAGCTGTTTCACTCAAAGCCTGATGGCCGCGATCCGTTCACCATCGTCATTCCGCCACCAAATGTGACCGGCGTCCTGCATATGGGCCATATGCTCAACAATACTATACAGGATATTCTGGTACGCCGTGCCCGTATGATGGGCAAGAACGCTCTCTGGGTACCTGGAACGGATCACGCATCCATCGCTACGGAAGCCAAGGTCGTGGCCAAACTCGCCGCACAGGGTATCAAAAAAACCGAGCTGACACGCGATGAGTTTCTGAAGCACGCCTGGGAGTGGAAGGAGGAGCACGGAGGCATTATCCTGAAGCAGCTCCGCCGTCTTGGATGCAGCTGTGACTGGGACCGCACCGCATTCACAATGGACGAGATACGTTCCAAGAGCGTCATCAAGGTGTTCTGCGACCTCTACGACAAGGGACTCATTTACCGTGGTGTACGTATGGTGAACTGGGACCCGAAGGCCAAGACGGCTCTCAGCGACGAGGAGGTGATTTACAAGGAAGAGCACAGCAAGCTCTATTACCTGAGATATTACATCGTGGATCAGGACGAGGTCACTCCTACCGGCATTGACGGAGAGGTTCTGCACAAGGATTCCAAGGGCTGGTACGCAGTTGTCGCCACCACGCGCCCGGAGACGATAATGGGTGATACCGCAATGTGCATCAACCCGAACGACAGTAAAAACCGCTGGCTGAGCGGGCACAAAGTCATAGTTCCGCTGGTAGGCCGCGAGATTCCGGTCATAGAGGACGACTACGTTGACATTGAGTTCGGTACAGGCTGTCTGAAGGTCACACCGGCACACGATGTGAACGACTATATGCTGGGCGAGAAATACAATCTGCCGTCCATCGACATCTTCAACGACGACGGCAGCATAAGCGAGGCCGCAGGAATGTACGTCGGACAGGACCGCTTTGCCGTGAGGAAGCAGATTGCCATTGATCTGGACAATGCCGGACTGCTGGAGAAGATGGAGGACTACACCAACAAGGTAGGCTACAGCGAGCGCAACTCCGATACGGCAATCGAGCCGAAACTGTCAATGCAGTGGTTCCTCAAGATGCAGCACTTCGCAGATATGGCTCTGCCGCCAGTGATGAACGACGAGCTGAAGTTCTATCCGCCGAAATACAAGAACACCTACCGTAACTGGCTGGAGAACATCAAGGACTGGTGTGTGAGCCGTCAGCTCTGGTGGGGTCACCGCATTCCGGCCTATTATCTGCCCGGAGGAGGTTATGTGGTAGCCGAGACAATAGAGAAGGCTGTGGAGAAGGCTCGTGCCAGGAATCACGACGCCACCATCACTGCCGCAGACCTGCGTCAGGACGAAGATGTGCTTGACACCTGGTTCAGCAGCTGGCTCTGGCCAATCAGCCTGTTCGACGGTATCAACAACCCGGACAATGAGGAAATAAAATACTACTATTCCACCAATGACCTTGTGACCGGACCGGACATCATTTTCTTCTGGGTGGCACGTATGATTATGGCAGGATACGAGTATCGTGGCGATATGCCGTTCCGCAATGTATATTTCACAGGTATCGTGCGTGACAAGCTCGGACGCAAGATGAGCAAGTCACTCGGCAACAGCCCCGACCCGATAGGTCTGATTGAGAAATACGGCGCTGACGGCGTGCGTATGGGACTTATGCTTTCAGCACCGGCGGGCAACGACATTCCGTTCGATGAGGCAATCTGCGAACAGGGCCGCAACTTCAACAACAAGATTTGGAACGCATTCCGTCTGACACAAAGCTGGACTGTATCGGCAGATGCGGAGCAACCCGAGAGCTCACGTCTGGCAGTCGAGTGGTTCGACGCACTGCTGGCAAAGTCGGCCGCAGAGATTGACGACCTGATGTCCAAGTACCGTATCAGCGAGGCCCTGATGACAGTTTATAAGCTGTTCTGGGACGAGTTTGCAAGCTGGTATCTGGAGATAATCAAGCCTGTCTATGGCCAGCCTATCGACAGCAGGACCTACAATTCCACATTGGACCTGTTCGAGAAGCTGCTTCTCCTGCTTCACCCGTTTATGCCGTTCATCACCGAGGAACTCTGGCAGAATGTCCGTGAACGCAAAAACGGCGAAAGCATTATGAACCAGAGCATACTGGAGATAGCACATCCGTACGACGGGAAGGTCATTGCCGACTTCGAGGCCTGCAAGGCTCTTGTCACAGAGGTGCGTTCCATCCGCAAGCAGAAGAATATAGCAATGCGCGATGCCCTGACCGTCGAGGCTATATGCGCCAATCCGCTGGAGCGTCTCAACAGCATAATGAAGAAGATGGCAGGTCTGGACAGCATTGAGGTGGTCAATGCGAAGAGCGACGGCACGGCTCCGTTTATGGTAGGCACAGCCGAGTTCGCAGTCCGCCTGGGCGGTCTGATCGATGTGGACGCAGAGTTGGCAAAGCTTGATGCGGAGCTGGCACATCTGGAAGGTTTCCTGAAGGGTGTTATGGCCAAGCTGAACAATCAGAACTTTGTGGCTCACGCTCCTGCAGCAGTAGTGGAGCTGGAGCGCAAGAAGCAGTCCGATGCCGAGCAGAAGATTGCAACGGTCAAGGAGAATATGAGACGGTTAGGAAGAAATTGCTGATTACAACAATATGAAAAAAGGTATCATAATCCCGATATTGGCCGTTCTGGCCATAGCGATAGGTGTACTCGCCTGGTTCCTGCGCGAAAAGACGGTGGAGAACGAGGAAATGTCACAGCTTTTCGAGATTGAAAAGGAAGAGATGGAGAATGAGTACTCCAGTTTCGCCGTGCAGTACGATGAGCTGCAGGTGCAGATTTCCAATGACTCACTGGCACATCAGCTGGAGAAGGAGAAACTGCGTACCCAGCAGCTTCTTGAAGAACTGCGCCAGACAAAAGCCACCAACACGGCAGAGATAACACGTCTGAAGAAGGAACTGGCTACAGTCAGAACCGTAATGCGCTCGTACGTCGCCCAGATTGACTCTCTTGACAAGGTCAACAAGAAACTGGAGAAGGAGAATACTCAGGTACGCCAGCAGTATAAGGAAGCCACACAGGTAATAACTGTCCTGACAGAGGCCAAGGAGAAGGCTGAGGAGCAGGTGCAGCTGGCATCGCAGCTCGACGCAGTAGGCGTTACAGCCACTCCGCGCAACAAGCGTGACAAGGAAGAGCACAAAATCAAGCACGTGACCAGCATCACTGTTGATTTCACAATCGCCAAGAACATCACCACCAGGACTGGCGAAAAGACCGTCTATGTCCAGATAATGAAGCCGGACGGAGAGGTTCTGACCAAGAGTGAGCCCCAGACTTTCCCGTATGAGAACACATCCCTGGAGTATTCAATGAAGAAAATAATAGAATACGACGGTGAGCAGCAGAGCGTTATGCTGTACTGGCCGGTTGAGGAATTCCTGTATGCAGGTACATACAGCATATACGTCTTTGTTGACGGCGTGATGATAGGCGACGGCAGTTTTGAATTGCAATAATCACATTGGAAGGTACTGAACTATAGACAAGGCAATGAAGAGTTTCAAGGAACTTGGCGTCAGAGAGGATATACTGCAGGCGATTGAGGAATTAGGTTTCAAGTTTCCTATGCCGGTGCAGGAGGAGGCTATACCCTGCCTTCTGGAAAACAACGGAGATCTCGTAGCACTGGCACAGACAGGAACCGGCAAGACTGCCGCCTACGGAATACCGCTGATACAGCAGACCGACATCAGCTGCCACGATGCGCAGGCCCTGATACTCAGCCCTACCCGCGAGCTGTGCATACAGATAGCAGGCGATCTGGCCGACTTCTCGAAACACATTGAAGGTCTGCACATCATACCTATGTACGGAGGCACGTCAATAGAGAACCAGATACGTAACTTCAAGCGCGGAGCCCACATAATAGTTGCGACTCCAGGCCGTCTGCTGGATCTGATGAACCGTGGCGTGGTAAAGCTCGGGACCATACGCAAGCTTATACTTGACGAGGCTGACGAGATGCTCAATATGGGCTTTGCCGAGGATCTGGAAGCGATTGTCGCCGCAGTTCCCGAAGGCCGTCAGACAATGATGTTCTCCGCCACGATGAGCAAGGAGATTTCCCTGATAGCCGCAAAATACCTGCACGATGCACGCGAGATTGTCATCGGCACACGCAATGAGGGAGCCGAGAACGTGAACCACATATATTATATGGTGCACGCGAAAGACAAGTATCTGGCACTGAAACGCATTGTTGACTATTACCCGAACATTTACGCGATAATTTTCTGCCGTACAAGGGTGGAGACCCAGGAAGTCGCAGACCAGCTCATACAGGACGGCTACAATGCAGATTCCCTGCACGGAGAGCTGTCACAGGCACAGCGTGACCTGACTATGCAGAAATTCCGCAAGCGCCAGCTGCAGTTGCTGGTAGCCACCGATGTTGCCGCACGCGGACTTGATGTTGACGACCTGACGCACGTGATCAACTACGGACTGCCTGACGACACCGAGAATTACACTCACCGCAGCGGCCGTACAGGACGCGCAGGCAAGACCGGCACATCAATATCAATCATCAACCTTCGCGAGAAGGGCAAGATACGCATCATTGAAAAAGCTATAGGCAAGCAGTTCGTGATTGGCGAGATGCCTTCGGGCGAGAAGATTTGCGAGAAGCAGCTCTACAAGGTGATGGACGACATTGAGCGTTTCCAGGTCAATGAGGAGCAGATTGCACCGTTCCTGCCGGATATAATGCGCAAACTGGACTGGCTGGACAAGGAGGATATCATAAAGCGCGTGGTGGGACGTGAGTTTATGCGCTTCGCCGAGTATTACAGCAATGCTCCGGAGATAGAGAACGTCACGCCACAGAAGATTGAGGAAGAAAAGAAGGCTAAAAAGGAAAAGAAGCGCATTGCCCGCAACGGTTTCAACAGGATGTTCATCAACATCGGCAAACTGGACGGAATCAAGCCTACCAGCATAATGGAGATGATTAACCGCAGACTTGCCGGACCGCGTATTGACATAGGCCGCATAGACCTGATGAAGAGTTTCTCATTCTTCGAGATTCCAGAGGAGTTCACCGAGGAAGTCATTGCAGCTTTCGCAGGATATGTCTATAAGAAACGCGAGGTACACGTGGAGGTGGCAAGCAGAGACGAGACTCCGAAGCAGGACTCTGAGCGCAGAGAAGAGAAACATAAGGATGACAAGCGCCAGGACGGGAAGCGTAAGGAAGACAGGCCGAAAGATGCCAGACGCCGTGAGGATAAGATAAAGAAGCATTCCGCCTCACGTGCCCCTGAGGTGAATCTGAAACGTCACGATGAGATAGACGAGTTCACCGGAGGCGACTGGCGCAGGTTCTTCCAGCAGAATGACAGGCGCAAGTCCTCAAAACGCAAATGAGAATCGCAGATAAAATAATGATATAAAATACAGTGATTATGAAAAATTTAGATTGGTCAAACCTCACCTTCGGCTACATCAAGACCGATTACAATGTGCGCGTATGGTACAAGGACGGCGCATGGGGTGAGATTGAGGTGTCGGATTCAGAGTATGTTCCGATGCATATTGCCGCTACCTGTCTTCATTACGGTCAGGAGGCATTCGAGGGCCTCAAGGCTTTCAGAAGCGAGGATGGGAGAATCCGTGTATTCCGTATGCAGGCCAATGCAGAGCGCCTGCAGAGTTCCTGCCGTGCCACGCTGATGCCGGAACTGCCGACAGAAACATTCTGCAAGATGGTAGAGAAGGTTATAACGCTGAACAAGGAGTATATCCCGCCATACGAGAGTGGTGCATCACTCTACGTCAGGCCGCTTATGATAGGTACAGGCGCGCAGGTCGGTGTGAAGCCTGCAAACGAGTATCTCTGCGTGATGTTCGTAACCCCTGTAGGCCCTTATTTCAAGGGAGGCTTCCAGACTACCCCGTATGCTCTGGTACGCTCGTATGACCGTTCCGCACCACTCGGTATGGGTAAGTACAAGGTCGGTGGCAACTATGCGGCAAGTCTCTATGCCAACCGTATTGCACACGAGAAGGGCTACTCAAGCGAGTTCTACCTCGATGCCAAGGAGAAGAAATACATTGACGAGTGCGGTGCGGCCAACTTCATCGGAATAAAGGGTAACAAATACATCACACCCAAGTCGGAATCTATACTTCCGTCCATCACCAACCGCAGTCTTATGCAGATAGCGCAGGACCTCGGTATGGAGGTTGAGGTACGCCCCGTTCCGCTTGAGGAACTGCTTGAGCTTGATGAGGCCGGCGCCTGCGGAACGGCAGCCGTAATCTCGCCTATCGAGCGTATTGATGATATTGAGGAGGGCAAGAGCTATGTCATAGCAAAGGACGGCAAGCCGGGTCCTGTACTCACAAAGCTGTACAGACATTTACGTGGAATACAGTACGGTGTTATACCGGACACACACAACTGGGTAACCGTTCTTGACATCTGATGGGCAAGGGCAAGCTGGCAAAGTTCGCTGATATGCGGACATTTTCCAACGTCTTTGAGCCGGAGATATCGTTCAAGGACAATGTGCCGTATGAGAAGAAGGGCTGCTGGAACAGTTCCTTCTTCCATAATGATAACCCCATTGTACTGGAGTTGGGCTGCGGACGCGGCGAATATACCGTAGGACTCGCGCAGCTGTACCCGGAGATGAACTTCATCGGCATTGACATTAAGGGAGCCAGGATGTGGACAGGTGCCAGGCAGTCACTTGATATGGGACTTGGCAATGTGGCATTCCTGCGCACGGAGATTGAGCTTATTGACCGTTGCTTCGCTCACGGCGAGGTCAGCGGGATATGGCTGACTTTCCCGGATCCGCAGATGAAGAAGGCCACCAAGAGGCTTACCTCATCGTGGTTTCTGGAGCGTTACCGCAACATTCTGAAGGACGGAGGCGAGATTAACCTCAAGACTGACAGCAACTTCCTTTACACCTACACTACCCTGCTGGTTGACAGGAACGGTCTGCACAGCGATGTGCGCATAAATGACCTGTACGCATCAGAGATTAAGGATACTGCACTCAACATACAGACCTACTACGAGCAGCAATGGCGTGAGCGCGGCAAGACAATCAAATACATACGCTTCAATCTGCCGGCGGAAGGCAAGCTGGAAGAGCCTGACGTGGAGATAGAGCTTGATGACTACCGCAGCTACGGCCGTTACAAGCGAAGCGGACTTGAAACATCCAAATAGACAGAGATATGGCATTATACCCCAACCTTATAAAAGAGGCACTCGCTACGGTACGCTATCCCGGAACAGGAAAGGATATCGTTGCAATGGAGATGCTTGACGATGACATACGCATAGACGGAGACAGCGTATCATTCTCGCTGATATTCGAGAAGCCCACCGATCCGTTCATAAAATCGATACTGAAATCGGCCGAGACAGCCATAAAGCTGAAAGCCGGAGCCGGGGTGCAGGTAAGCATCAATGTCAGAACACGCCAGCAGCCGAAGGAAGAGGAAGAACTGCTTCCCGGCGTAAGGAACACCATTGCTGTGGCATCAGGCAAAGGCGGCGTTGGAAAATCAACGGTGGCTGCAAATCTGGCTGTGGCACTCGCCCAGCAAGGCTACAGGGTAGGTCTGCTGGATGCCGACATCTTCGGTCCTTCAATGCCGAAGATGTTCCAGGTTGAGGATGCCCGCCCGTACGCCGAGAACATTGACGGACGTGACCTGATAGTCCCGATTGAGCAGTACGGCATCAAATTGCTGTCAATAGGTTTCTTCGTCGAGCCAGGTCAGGCGGTTCTGTGGCGCGGAGCTATGGCAAGCAATGCGCTCAAGCAGCTTATTGCAGAAGCAAAATGGGGTGAGCTAGACTATTTCCTTATCGATATGCCTCCGGGCACAAGCGACATACATCTGACGCTGGTGCAGACGCTCGGACTCACAGGAGCCGTAGTGGTCAGCACACCGCAGGAGGTGGCGCTTGCAGACGCCCGCAAGGGTATTGATATGTTCACCAATCCGAAAGTGAATGTTCCGGTACTTGGACTCGTGGAGAATATGGCCTGGTTCACACCGGCCGAACTGCCTGAAAACCGCTATTACCTGTTCGGGAAGGAAGGCTGCAAGCGTCTGGCAGAAGAGCTTGACGTGCCTCTGCTCGGGCAGATTCCTATAGTTCAGAGTATATGTGAGGGTGGCGACAGCGGATATCCTGTGGCATTGGACCGCGATTCCATTGTCGGCAGGGCATTTGACTCACTGGCAAGCGCACTTGTTGAAAGCACCACCCGCCGCAACAACGAAAAACCGGCCACACAGGCTGTTGACACATCATCCAACTGATAACGATGGAAGAGCAGACAGGCCGACCCATACCGTATGACGACAGTTTCAAGAGGAAGATCAGGACAATCAAGTTTCTTCTTCTGGGAATCATATTATTCCTGTTCGCCGACATCATAGGCAAGTGGTTTGTCCCCACAGGAGAAAGCGTTCCGGGACTTTTTTCCGTAACGATATGGTGCATATCCATTGCACTGGGATTCATACTGTTCCATGGCTACAGGAAAATTGAAAGCCGTGGAATGAAAATCGCGGCAGCGCTCACGTTCTTTATACTGTACCTCATAATACTGAAGTTGTGCGGATTCTACAGATTTGGCAATGCCAACCTGTCGGGATACCGCATATCAGTCACGCTGCTGCCTGTAATAGGAAGCCTGATATGCCTGACGACCAGGAAATTCCTCAAATGGTACGGGACCGGTATAAAAAGGCTTTTTCATCTTGAGACTACGCACAGTGCATGGTTCATAGGGGCATTCCTGGTACTCGGAATCCTGCTCGTATTTCTGTTCATCGGAGGTTACAGACTGAACGGATGCCTCGGACAGCAGGGTCTGGATCTGTACCAGTTGCGCACTGAAGGAGAGATAAACCACAACAAGGACCATTCGGAGCCATTCCGCCAGTATGACCGCATATTCAACGATCTGAACGATGTACAGCTTGAGGCGGCCAAGAAGAACGGTCTGCGGGATGCAATAAGGCAGGAAGATGTAGCCGAGAGCCGCAAGCTGCGCAAGATAGAGACGAACCGTTACTACACAGTGGAGAAACTGACACACTCAATGCCTTATCTGGTACCTAAGGCAGCCGACCTGGTGGAGGACATAGGGCGTGCCTTCCAGGACTCGCTCTTCAACCGCGGCTACAACCGCAATCACCGGATTACGGTCACAAGCGTTCTGCGCACACGCGAACAGGTCACCCAGCTGAGGAAGAGTAATGTCAATTCCACCGAGAACTCCTGCCACTGCTACGGAACGACAATCGATATATCATACTACACTTTCCAGACACCAGAATACGGACGCACGGCATCAGTCGAGAAAATGCGTCAGGTACTTATGCAGGTGATGTATGATATGCGGAAGCAGGGGCGGTGCTATGTCAAATACGAGAAACAGCAATCCTGCCTCCACATAACGGTCAGGTAAAAATCAGCTGGCCGTTTCCACCATCGGAAGCCGTGACAGGTCTGTCCCTGTCAATCTCACCCGACAGCATCAATGTTGAGAGTCTGTTCAGCAGCATACTCTGCATTGCACGTTTCACCGGACGCGCTCCGAATTCAGGATCAAATCCGGCATCGGCTATCAAGGCAATCGCCGAATCATCGACTGTCAGACGGATTCCATTATCCGCCAGCATACGCACTACTCCATCTGCCTGAAGCCTTACAATGCGCTGTATCTCAGGCTTTGAGAGCGGAGTGAAGACTACGGTCTCGTCAATACGGTTAAGAAATTCCGGGCGGATAGTCTGCTTGAGCATCTCAAACAGATGCCTGCCGGTCTCCTCAAGCCACGCCTCGCGCGCCACCGGAGTATCGCCGATATGAGCCGAGCGCTCGCGTATGTAATCGCTGCCGAGATTGCTCGTCATAATGATAATGGTGTTCTTGAAATTGACGGTACGACCCTTATTGTCCGTCAGTCGACCGTCATCAAGCACCTGAAGCAGGATGTTGAACACATCGGGATGAGCCTTCTCAATCTCATCGAACAGCACCACTGAATACGGTTTGCGACGCACGGCCTCAGTAAGCTGACCACCCTCGTCGTATCCGACATATCCCGGAGGCGCTCCGATAAGACGTGTCACGGAGAACTTCTCCTGATACTCGCTCATATCAATACGCGTCATCAGCTTCTCATCGTTGAACAGGTACTCTGCCAGTGCCTTGGCAAGTTCGGTCTTACCGACACCTGTAGTACCCATAAAGATGAAACTTCCTATAGGACGCTTAGGATCCTGCAGTCCGGTACGACTGCGACGCACTGCATCTGCCACTACGCTGATGGCATGTTCCTGTCCAACTACACGCTTGTGCAGCTCGTCCTCCAGATGCAGAAGCTTCTCCCGTTCGCTCTCCAGCATACGGTTCACGGGGATTCCTGTCCAGCGTGAAACCACTTCTGCAATATCATCGGCCGTAACTTCCTCCTTCACCAATGCCTCACCGTTCTGACGGGAATGAAGTTCCGCCTGTATATGCTCAATGTCCGACTCAAGTTCCTTCAGCTGACCATAGCGTATCTCAGCCACGCGTCCGTAGTTTCCGTTACGTTCGGCATTGTCCGCCTCTATCTTGAGCTGCTCGATTCTCTGCTTGTCCTGCTGTATGCGGTTGACAAGCTGCTTCTCGGCCTCCCATTTGGAGCGCATCGTCTTCTCCTCAGACTGCAGTTCCTCTATTTCCCTGTTGAGCTGTTCCAGTTTCATCTTGTCATTCTCACGCCTGATTGCAGCACGCTCAATCTCCAGCTGCTTCAATCTGCGACTGATTTCGTCCAGCTCCTCCGGCACCGAATCACGCTCCATACGCAGTTTTGCCGCAGCCTCATCCATCAGGTCAATGGCCTTGTCGGGCAGGAAACGTTCCGTGATATACCGGTTTGATAGTTCCACAGCCGCTATTACGGCCTCATCCATTATACGTACCTTGTGATGATTCTCATAACGCTCCTTCAGTCCGCGCAGTATGGATATTGAGCTCTGTACATCCGGCTCATCGACCATTACGGTCTGGAAACGGCGTTCCAAAGCCTTGTCCTTTTCAAAGTATTTCTGATACTCATTCAATGTCGTGGCACCTATTGCACGCAGGTCGCCGCGCGCCAGTGCCGGTTTGAGTATGTTGGCGGCATCCATCGCACCCTCGCCGGCCCCGGCACCCACCAGTGTGTGAATTTCATCAATGAAAAGTATGAAGTTGCCGTCGGACTGTATCACCTCGTTTATAACCCCCTTCAGACGCTCTTCAAACTCACCTTTGTATTTCGCACCCGCCACGAGCGCACCCATATCAAGTGAATACACTGTGCGTGACCTCAGGTTCTCCGGTACATCGCCACGCACTATCCTCTGGGCAAGTCCCTCAATGATGGCAGTCTTACCGGTACCGGGCTCGCCTATCAGTATCGGATTATTCTTGGAACGTCTGCTGAGAATCTGTAGCACACGCCTTATCTCATCATCGCGTCCGATTACAGGATCAAGCTTCCCCTGCCGGGCGCGTTCATTCAGGTTGATTGCAAACTGGTCCAGATTCTGAGCCGTCTGCGTATTACTTTGATTGTACTGCATTTCCGTTCATTTTTATTTTCAGAAAATGATGTGCAACAATCCGGCCACGACGGCACAAGTGACATAATGTCCTGATAGTCACACGTAATAACGACAATTTGACATATTGCGAAATGAAACTTAAGTTGTAATTTTGCGTGCTGTAATGCAACAATCATAATGAGAAGAGCACTTTATATTTTCAGCCTTACAATTTCACTGATATGCGTATGTCAGAATACTCTCTGTGCCGCACCTCTGAAATTCGACAAGGAGAAACAGGAACTCAGGCTGGGCATAGGAGATATGTGTTTTGAGACCCTGATATGGCACAATCAGGTACACAGCTGCTACTATGGATCGCCGGACGGCGTACTGTTCTATGAAGACAGGCACTACCTATATACGCCACACTTCTCCGCCGAATATGCATATCATATACTGCCGTGGATGTCTGTCGGAGGCGTACTCGATTTCCAGAACACATCGTGGCATAGGGAATATTACAACAATACCGATGTAATGCAGTATTACACAAATGAGAATTTCTTCAATCTCTGTATCGTGGCAAATGTCCGGTTCAATTATCTGCGCCACCCGCATTTCTGGCTGTACTCATCGCTGGCTCCGGGACTTGACATCAACGGAGGCTCTGAGAAAGACGGATTCGGTCATAATACAGCCTGCGGATTCGCGGCGGACATACGTCTGATAGGTATGAAAGTCGGCGACGGGCATCTGTGGGGATTTGCCGAGTTTGGAGGATTGCTCGCGCTCAAGAGCGAGAGTGTAATATATATGTTAGGTAGCGAGCTGATAAAGGTCGGTGTATCATATAAATTCTGAAAAATGAAGGCATTAAGAATATCAATAATAGCGGTGATACTGGCAGGATGCGCTCATTCCCCGGAGGAATGGATCAGCCTTGAGGATTTCTCGAATCTTGATCCGAATACATCCTTTATGCCTTTTGCAGGTACTGGCGGTGCAATCGACCATTCTGACATAGGCGACTGCGAGCTTCCGGGCGGTGCCACATTGAACGAAGTCATAGCGGAGGAGGAAGCGCCGACAAAGACTACAAGCACATACGCGACATCCATAGGCAGGAATATTCTGTCAATGTGGGGTCACTCGAAAATCCGCTCATACTGCGGCAGCTATATGAGCACCGACCATAACGGCGAAAAGATACGCCTGTCCGGCAGAATCATACTGCCGGCAGATGGAGAGGTGTCCAGAATAATGGTAGTGAGCCATTTCACGATGGGTGCCAATTACGAGGCTCCGAGCAAGGAACTGCCGATAGAAAGCATTTTCGCGACACGCGGTCTGGCTGTAATAGAACCGGACTATATCGGATACGGATTGACAGCCAATATGATCCACCCTTATCTATGCGCGGACGTTACAGCGCGCAATGTCGTTGATATGTATCTGGCAGCATTGCCATTCCTCGAGGCAATAGACTGCAAGCCCAAGTATGACGACATATTTCTTCTCGGTTTCTCCCAGGGTGGCGCAGTCACGATGTCCGTGGCACACGAATTCGAGTTCAACCATCCGGAGGTCAATATCAGGCTGGTTATGGCAGGCGGCGGACCTTACGATATATGCGCTACCTACGACCAATTGATAGAGAATGACTTCACAGATTATCCGTGTGCCATTCCGATGATTATCCAAGGTCTGGATTTCGGAATGAATCTGGGTTTGGATTACAGCTATTTCTTCCTACCGAGAATGGTTGAGAATATTGACGAATGGATCAACTCCAAGAAATACACGATGGCCAACATCACAACGCTTATCGGTTCCAACTACACCAGTTCCATATTGACACCGGAAGCACGCGACAAGTCCGGAGAGGGAATGACCAAGCTGTACAAGGCTATGGTTGACAATTCTGTAGTCAATGAATGGCCTATTGAAAGCCCATTATACCTGTTTCATTCCATTGACGACAAGGTCGTTCCTTTTGTAAATGCCTACAATCTGGCGAAGGAAATGGAAGGGTACAACGTGACATACAACTTCGGGCATTTCGGAAAGCACACAAATGCCTGCGTACGCTTCATGTTCTCTTGCATTGATCTGCTGGAAAAACACGGTGACATCTAAGAAGCTGTTTTGAAATGTTCCAATTAATCTTTTATAAAATCTTTCCGGCTGAAAATTCGTTTCTTTTCAGTCATGATGGAACCCCATCACTCCTTCAAATAACCAAATTTTCATCTCGAAAATCTTTCATAACATTTT
>JAZRYP010000031.1:0-42020 GCA_045600825.1 Bacteroidaceae bacterium | reverse complement strand
GAACCTTACATTGATTGTTATGCATTACGTAAGGAACTGGGATACAGAAACTCAAGTGGTCCAGCAGAAAAGAGTAACGACCTGATTGTTGCCAATCGTCAAAAGCATAATGGAATGAGTTGGTCAAAATCTGGCAGTGGTTCCCTTGCCATAATATCGGCGATGCAAAGGAACGGAATGCTTGAAACTTGGATAAAAGAGGGATCTCTTGAAAGCTTTTTCAAGAAATCTGCATAATTTTGTCAAAATTTCAACCGTACAGGTGGCAAAATTTTATCACCTCAAAGGGTATTCTGTCGGGCAAATATACAAAAATTTGCCCGACAGAATACCGTTTGAAGTGATAAAGATTTTGTGGCTCTAAAAATTTATCTTTGTAACATATTGATATTCAATTTCAATAAAATTCATCGAAATTCAGCTCAATTCATTATTTGTGCTCCTTTCGCCCGTACAAAGTGACAGAGGCTGGTTTCCCAGTCTCTGTCACTTTGTATTGCATTATACCGCGTGTTACTGCGATCAGTGCTGAGCGATATAGCTGATGGCCGCTTTCAGTTGTGGGGCGTAGTTGCCATTGTAGTCTTTGCGGTTTACAATCTGATCCGGGGTGTAACCTTTGCCTTCCAGAATCTCTCCACCATAAGGTCTGGCTTGGAAGGTGGAGGTATAGACGTAATGACCTTCGTTTCTGTTTCCAAAGATACCGTCATACACCAAGTCAATCATATCGCTCTGCAACGGGCCTGTAGCGCCATAAGTCCTTTCTCCTATGGTGTAAACCGTAGGCAGCACGGCATTGGCTACAATAGTTTCAATTTCTCCCATACTGATTGAGTTTATGTCACACAGTATCACGTATGGAATGTTTTCGGCGGTGATATCGCGATGGTAGCGCATATCGGGCTTTTGTTTGTAATCCACCCAAGGGGAGTATTCCAAACGCCCAGGCCCCTCTTTGTAGCGTGTCTGCAGAATAATCTTCTCTTCGTTGATGAAGCTGCCCACCAGCAGGTCCAGGTCATCCTGATAGCCGCCTCTGTTACTGCGGTTGTCCAGGATGAACCCAGCCAGTCTGTCCCTTGGCGTGGTGGCGACATCCTTGAGCCAGGTGTCTATCAGTACGGCAGCATTCCAATTGGAATCCTCTGGCTTGTCAATGGCTTGAATCACAGGTGTGATGTAGGCCTTTGACTGCCACATATAGGGGATGATTCTGCCATCGTCCAACAGTATTTTGAAGTAATGGTAAGCCACGTCCGTGCCATTGATGTTGGCATCGGCCTTAAGATGATTCCCAATGGTAATATCCTCTTCCGCCTCAATGCCGTTCAAGAACGAGAGCATACTCAGAGTGTCGTTCTCAATGTAATAGTCTCTTTTTGCAGTTTCAATACGGCCGGGACGTAAACTGAAGAATTGGGTACTGCCGGTTGAATTGTGTATGTTGTAGATACGAATATTCATATGGTGGTCAATCAGGCCACCCATAGCAGATGTGTAGAGCGCTTCCAGTTCTTTGGTCTCTATTGTTTCACCGTTGGCGTAACGCGAATCCAAATCCATGAACTCTGGCATATAACGGTCAAAAACGGCATCCCAGTCGGTAGTATCCAGGCTCCAGAATACGTAGCCTGTGCTGATGTTTTTCCAGACGGTCTCAAACTGTCCGGCATAACTGTCGTATGCGAGTTTATGCGTTTCTCCGTAGTATGGATAAAAGTCTGCTTCTTTACGGCACGTGACACAGAGAAACAGTATGGTTGCGAGAATACAAATCTTTTTCATAGACTCAGAATTTATAGATTGCACCTAAAGTGAAGGAAATGGTATTCCAATAGCGTGGGTCGTTCAAGTGAGGATAACCTTTCTGATGACTCACCAGGTCGTAATAATAGAGAGCGTCCACTTGCAAGCCCCAGTGTGTGGTCATATCATAGCTCAATCCCAGTCCGCCGGCGATACCTGCATCAAACCGCCTGTTGTCTGCGGTATATTCCATCTTTTCGTTGAAATCGGTAAAATAGATGTAGTCATCGGTCATCCAAAAGGACGTACCCTTCTGCCGTGCTGAAAGCCAGTATCCTGCAAATCCTCCAACCATCAGATGTCCTCGCAGTCTCGCGCCTCCAAACGACATATCTGCCATAACAGGCAGCATCAGGTAGGTGTTGCGGTGCTCGGTGTAAACCGGTTGCAGATAGTTGATGTTCCTGTCCATGCGATAAGAGCGTTGCATCAGTCCCAGATCGGCACGTATGGCCATCCAGGTGTTGAACTGGTATCGTCCTATAAAGCCGAAATCGTATCCGGTCAGGCAACTGTAACTCTCATCAACCCGTCCGGCCTGGGAGCGGGTGATGCTGGTGGTATTGACTCCTCCTTTAATTCCAATCTGCCATTGTGCCCTGGCACTGTTGGCTGCCAACAGGGACAGCAATAGCAGGATAATCTGCAAGCGTTTCATAATTAGTCCGTTTCGTATTGACTGTTGCCTGCAAAAGTATATAATTTTGGCGTTTATTCATCAAGGGAATTTGATTTGTAATGGGATATGGTGATTGAGTCTCCGTGAATGGTTATGGAATCCCGGATAATCACTTCCATGCCATCGTTGAAATTATGTTCCTCCAGCCATACCTGAAGATCCTGTACGTCGTCATCATCGAAGTTGTGTTCCTCCAGCCACAACTTGATCTTGGGAATGTTACTGTCGATGCTGTCAAGTAACGATGTGACATTGGAAGTTGATACATTCTCAATGTTCTTTATAGCCCTGCGGCTTGGAATGTATGATATCGGGATTATCCCGACTATCAGTATAAGCCATAGTGCAAACAGGCAGAGCCCAGGTCTCCATTTTGGTGTCTGGACATCGAATATGAGCAGGATGCCTCCGTATATGAGGAGTATTGATGGGATAATGCAGATCAGTGTCCAGAGTATCTGAATCGCGGGATTGAGGAACAGTCTGGTGATTGGCAGCGATGTCAGCATGGAATGTATCAGTCCCATTCCTGGCATCCAATCCAGCATTCCCAATGCGATATTGCCTGAAAAACTGGTGAATAGAAGACCGCCGAAAATGGAAAGCTTTGTGACAAGGCCGGACAGACCTATCAGCAATAAAATGATTCCGAGACATACAGACAGGCAGCCTTTCCCTTGTTTCTGTGTGGGGTAATTATCTATCCTGTCGTGTTCGCGTTCATAGCGGTAACGGTTTATGTCGTTCACAGAGCCGCTTTCTCCACGCATTTCCCAACGCTGTTTTGCTGTCGTGGCTTTCGGGATGCAGATCCATAAGATTATGTAGAGTGCGGTAGGAAGAAGAAACCAACAGGATCCGGATATGAACATCAGGGCTATGCTGATTATACACAAACCAAATCTCAGCCATATAGGGTCAATGTCAAGCCATTGTGCCAAACCACCGCATACACCGGCTATTATCCTGTTGGATCTGTCGCGATACAATCTGCGGCTTGTCTTTGCGTATGCCGCATCATCGGATTCCATTTTTTTGTTCCGGTTCTCCTTTTCTGTCGTTTTTGTACTGTTCCCATTGTCGGGATATCCCAGAATTTCTATTATGGCGCGTATGTCTGATTCGCCAGCTACTCCGTCCTTTCCACAGCGTTCATAGAGCAGTTCTGCGATACGTGCCTCTATGGAATCCATTATCTCGGCTCCGTCACTCTGACCGAGATAGTTGTTTTCCAGAGTGGCGATGTATTCCTTAATAATTGCGTATGCCTTCTCTTCCAATGCGAAGGTATAGTGCCCGATGCTGATTTTCTCAGTTCTTTCCATTTCTCAGTATGTTAATTGAATTCGTAATATCGTTCCATATATTTTCCATCTCGTCAAGCTGCTGCCGCCCCTTGTCTGTTATCGCGTAGTATTTACGGGGAGGACCTTGTGTGGATTCTTCCCAACGGTAAGTGAGTAGTCCCTGATTTTTCTGGCGTATGAGCAGGGGATAGAGTGTGCCTTCGACTATTGTCATACCGGCGTCACCGAGCTTGTCCAATATGGTTGATGCGTATGCCTCTTCCTTGCTTAGCGTCAGAAGAATACAGTATTCAATGAGCCCCTTGCGCATCTGCTGGCGTATGTTTTCTGTTATATTCTCCATATTCAAAGTCTTATTTGAATTTCCGCATATTTTCAGCGGTTGCAGGTATTCCTCTCATAATGCATTTGTCTGCGGGAGTGTTGGCCCTGGGTATTACCAGCCATAGTATGAGATAGATTATCGGTGAGATTGCACCGATACCGAATGACAGCGAAAAGGTTCCGAATCCCAACTTGAAACTGAAACCGAGTGTAATCGCTACCAGACAGAATATTATCCTGATAACTGTCTTGTCGCATCCCGAATAATATCCCAGCCCGGAGCAGACACCTCCCAATATCTGGCTGTCAGGGTCCCGGAAGAGTCTTCTCTTTACCGACAGGGGCACCTGGACGGCACTGGAACAGTTCTCTGTCTGTTCTGATACGGGCTCACAACTTCCATCCGGCATACCGAGCTGACAGGCTATGCTGTTGATGCAGTCAAGACTGACGGCGCAGGCAGGATTTGCCATACGGGATAAGAGAAGCTCTGCGATACGCGATTCGATTTCGCTCATAATCTCCTTATCCTGGGCTTCATCGGATGTACTGTTATCTTTGGCGAGTGCCTCCCTGAAGTTTTCCAGATATTGGCTTAGCCTTTCGTATGCATCTTCCTCTATGCAGAAGTTGCGTCCGCCTACACTGGCATTTATAACTTTTTTCATTGCTTAGGTAATTTCTTTTGCAAAGATATATATAAATTTTAGTACCTTGTATCGCATAGTACTATTTTTGCAAATAAAAGCAGGTATGGGGTGGTGTGCCTCATACCTGCTTTCAAATTATATTAAGGTGGGGGATTACATCATTCCGTCCATACCTCCCATACCTGGAGCCATTGCCGGAGCTGCTTTCTCCTCCTTCTTCTCAACGATTACACATTCGGTTGTCAGGAACATACCTGCGATTGATGCTGCGTTCTCAAGAGCTACGCGTGTAACCTTGGCGGGGTCAATGACACCGGCCTTCTTCAGATCCTCGTATGTATCCATACGTGCGTTGTAACCGAAGTCACCCTTGCCTTCTGCAACCTTCTGCACTACAACTGCACCCTCCTTGCCAGCGTTGAAAACAATCTGACGGAGAGGTTCCTCGATGGCACGGCGTACAATCTGGATACCTGTCTGCTCATCGGAGTTGTCACCTTTCAGCTTCTCGATAGCCTTGATAGCGCGGATGTATGCCACACCGCCGCCTGCTACGACACCCTCCTCGATGGCTGCACGTGTAGCGCACAGAGCATCATCCACGCGGTCCTTCTTCTCCTTCATCTCAACCTCCGACGGAGCACCTACGTGAATAACTGCCACGCCGCCTGCCAATTTGGCAAGACGCTCCTGCAGCTTCTCGCGGTCGTAATCGGATGTCGTGGTCTTGATCTGAGACTTGATCTGTGCTGTGCGGGCATTGATTTTCTCCTTCTCACCCTTACCGTTCACGATGGTGGTATTGTCCTTGGTGATGGTAATCTTCTCGGCCTGACCGAGCATCTCCATTGTGGCCTGCTCAAGCTTTACGCCACGCTCTTCGCTGATGACGAATCCACCTGTCAGAATGGCGATATCCTCAAGCATCTCCTTTCTGCGGTCGCCGAAACCTGGTGCCTTGACTGCGCATATCTTCAGAGCTGAACGCAGACGGTTGACTACCAGTGTAGTGAGGGCCTCGCTGTCAACATCCTCAGCGATGATGAGCAACGGACGGCCAGTCTGTACTGCCGGCTCCAGAATAGGAAGCAAATCCTTCAGGTTGCTTATCTTCTTGTCGTGGATGAGGATGAGCGGATTCTCCATTACGCAACTCATCTTTTCCGTATCGGTCACAAAGTATGATGACAGATAGCCACGGTCAAACTGCATACCCTCTACGACGTCAATGTATGTGTCGCGGCCCTTGGCCTCCTCGATTGTGATGACACCGTCCTTGGACACCTTCTTCATAGCCTCGGCAATGTGCTTGCCTATCTCGGAATCGTTGTTGGCTGAAATGGTAGCGACCTGCTCAATCTTGTTGAAGTCGTTGCCTACGGTCTCCGCCTGTTTTTTGATGCTCTCTACGACAGCTGCGACAGCCTTGTCGATACCGCGTTTCAGATCCATAGGATTGGCACCTGCGGTAACGTTCTTCAGACCCTCGTTTACGATGCTCTGTGCGAGAACGGTAGCTGTGGTGGTACCGTCACCTGCATCCTCACCGGTCTTTGACGCTACAGACTTGACGAGCTGTGCGCCTGTGTTCTTGAAAGAGTCTGCCAACTCAACCTCCTTTGCTACGGTTACACCGTCCTTGGTTATCTGCGGAGCACCGAACTTCTTCTCGATGATGACGTTGCGGCCCTTCGGTCCAAGTGTCACCTTAACTGCATTTGCCAACTCATCGACGCCCTGCTTCAGAAGGTCGCGGGCATCCATATTGAATTTGATATCCTTTGCCATATCCAAATATCTTTAATGGTTATCCTAAAATGGCCAGTACATCGCTCTGACGCATTATCAGGTATTTTGTTCCTTCAATCTCAATCTCTGTACCGGCATATTTGCCATAGAGAACAGTGTCACCTTTCTTGAGTATCATCTTCTCGTCTTTGGTGCCTTCTCCTGCTGCCACGACCTCGCCCTTAAGCGGTTTCTCCTTTGCGGTATCCGGGATTATGATGCCGCCGATTGTCTTCTCCTCAGCTGCTGCCGGAAGAATCAGAACTCTGTCTGCCAATGGTTTAATGTTCATAACAATTGTTTTTATCGGTTTGTTTCTATTTAAATTCAAATTATATCCGAATCACACCGTCAGTAATCAGACGAAAACTGTGCCAAAGTGCAGTATGGTGTGTCAATGTGCCTGTTTTTCATGAAACGTGACATCTTGTCACATTTCCGATGCAACTAAATGTGATTTGTCAGGAATGTTTCTAATTCGTCTGGCTTGATATTTATGTTGTACCTGTCTCCCTCGAATACGGAAATGCCTCCTGTCTCCTCTGAAACGACTACCGCTATTGCATCGCACGCTTGTGTGATGCCGAGCGCGGCTCTGTGGCGCAGTCCGAACTGCTTGGGTATGTCCTCCTTGTGTGACACAGGCAGGATGCAGGCGGCAGACTCTATGCGTCCGTTGCTGATAACCATTGCGCCATCGTGAAGAGGGGTGTTCTTAAAGAAAATGTTCTCAATCAGAGACTGGTTCAGGTCTGCGTCAAGTTTCTCTCCGATTTGGATGAGGCCGTCCACTTCATCGTTCCTCTTCACCACAATCAGAGCTCCGGTTTTGCTTGCACTCAGATGGCTGCAGGCTCCGACAATCGGGTGTAGGGATGATGTGTTTCCCTTCATCTTATGCTGGAACATCCAACGGTACATTCTGCCTGTCCTGGTTCTTGCTCCAAGGCTTCGGAAGAAGCGGCGTATGTCATCGGCGAACAGTACGATCAGAGCCAGTGCCCCGACATCAATCAACTTGTCAAGAATGGCTCCGAGCATCGGCATCTGCAGAACCTGTGATACTGCCATCCATATAAATATGAATATGATGATGCCGATGAACATATTGAGCGAGCCTGTACGCTTCATCATCTTGTAGATGTAGAATAGCAGCAGGGCTACGCACAGTATGTCAGCAAAGTCCTTTATACTGAAACTCGTAAAATAATCCATATCAGTTTTTCTTTATTGCGTTATATCTTTCGGCTATGATAGCGGTGTTGACGGCGGCTTTTACATCGTGAACCCTGAGCCACGCAGCTCCGTTTGCAACTGCCAGGGTGTCGAGCGCTATTGTCGCGTCCAATGATTCCTCGGGAGTCTGACCTGTAGGAATGTATGCCATGGATTTTCTGGAAAGTCCGGCCATTACGGGCAATCCGAATTCTCTTGCTCTCGACAGGTTCGCCAGAATCTCATAGTTTTGGGACAGGTCTTTGGCAAAACCGAATCCCGGGTCAAGTATTATGTCATTGATGCCGTTTTTTCCCAATTGCTCTATCTTACGGTCAAAGAATGACATCATCTCCTCTGTCGCGTTATTTATGACAGGCCGGTTGTAGGTCAGGATATAGCCTGTACCCAGGTCTGCCACGGTAGCGAACATTTCTTCGCTCCCTCCTGAAATGTCATTCACGTATGAGATATTCCATTTCCGGACACAGAATAGCGCTGTTTCCGGTCTGAAAGTATCAATGGACAGTGCGATGGATGGACAGGCATCGGTGATTTGCGGAATGCCGGCCTCCATACGGCTGATTTCCTCCTCTGCGGATACAGGCGTTGAGCCTGGTCTGGTGGAACATGCGCCGATGTCAAGCATATCCGCGCCTTCCTCCTGCATACGTAGTGCGGTGGCGCGAATGTCATCCTCTCTGATGTGCCTTGACCCAGAGTAGAAGGAATCTGGCGTGAGGTTCAGAATGCCGGCTATCTTAGTGTACATATTGTGTGTCAGAGCACGTCAATAATTTTGGTAAGACCTATGCTGTTTGAGCCTTTTACAAGTATCGTGAGACCTGACGGTCTGTTCTGTATTAGCCATTCTCTCAATTTGGACACGTCTTCAAAACAATACCTGTTATCCGCAGTATGGCCTTCGGTGGCTTTGGCGAATTCCTGACCGACCAGTGCCGTGAAAGTGTAGCCGGCTTCCCTGATCTTGCCGATTATACGCTTGTGCTCGTCCTGACTGTATTCTCCGAGTTCGCGCATGTCTCCGAGTATCAGGGCCTTCCTCTCCGCCGTCATCATGGCGAAGTTGTCCAGCGCAGCGTTCATACTTGTAGGATTGGCATTGTAAGCATCTACAACGAGTCTGTTGCGCTCTGTCTGCGTAATCTGGGAACGGTTGTTGCTGGGCGTATATTCGGCCAGTGCCTCGGATATCCTGTCCTCAGGTACGTTGAAATGGCATCCTACGGCTATTGCCGCCAGTGCGTTGTCAAGATTGTAGCTGCCGGTCATCTTCATCTGGACGTTGTGGGCAGGTCCGCCTTCCTTGTCCCAACTGAAAGACAGCATCGGGTTACATCCCCCAATGTGTCCGTTGATGTATCCGTTTCCGGTCTGCCCGTAATTGACACATCGGAGTCCGGAGGCCATTTCTGTCAGGTGCGGGTTATCGCGGTTTATGAAAATGAGTCCGTTCCTGGCTCTAATGTAGTCATACAGCTCGCCTTTAGTCTTCTTTACCCCTTCGAATGAGCCGAAGCCCTGAAGATGAGCCATACCTACATTGGTGATTATGCCGAAGTCCGGGTCGCAGACATTGACAAGCTCGCTTATGTCTCCGGGATGGCTTGCGCCCATCTCAATCACTGCAAGCTGGTGCTCCTTCCTTATCTGCAGCACTGTAAGCGGTACGCCTATCGAATTGTTCAGGTTTCCCTGTGTGTAGAGTATGTTATATGATTTAGACAGGACGGCCGCGACAAGTTCCTTTGTGGTGGTCTTGCCGTTTGTGCCGGTAATACCTATTACAGGCAGCCCGATTGTCCTGCGGTGCAGCAATGCCATTTTCTGTAAGGCCTGCAGACAGTCCTGTACGCCCAGTATCCTACTGTCGTTGAACTCCGCGCGCTGCGGCTCGTCAGTGACGGCATAACGGCAGCCCATCTCCAGAGCTTGCAATATGTAGTCGTTGCCGTTGAAACGTTCGCCTTTGAGTGCTACGAACATCAGACCGGGAGAGCATTTTCTGGAATCTGTGGTGATTCCGTCGCTCTCAAGAAACCTTTTATATAAATCTTCAATTTCCATATTGCGAAGTTAATTGTTTCTTGCGTGATTTCTTTTGCTTTCCGGATTTTTTGTCAGACTTGATCTCTGCCGGACGGATGTGGGTGATTGTCATGTTTTCTGCTGATATTGCCATAGCTGCCGCCTGATTTATGGTTTCATCGTCCAGTAAGGGCAATGTCCTTTCCGTCAGTTCCAACCTGTACTCTGACCTCACGGGCGGCACGGAATCGGATGCTATACGACGTTCCTCAAGTATCTCGTATTTTGTCTGCTGTATCTCATCACCTGTAAAGCCGTGATTTAATATCCTGTCAATCTCTGCCAGCAAAGTGCGGAGTGATTTCTCCGCATCGTTTCCTCTTACTGTGATTTTTGCAGTTATCACATCTGTCGGCTGGCCGCTATGGAAGCTGAACTCCGCGTCGGAGACAGGGTAGTTCGGATCTGCAGACAGAATCTGCATCCTTATGCTCATTGCACGTGATATAATCTCGTGTATCAGTTCATAGGAGAATCTTATCGTGGTTCTGTCCAGTTCCGCAGGCATTGCCTCATTCTCCCAATTTACAATAAAGCGATGCTGGCTGCTGCATGTGTCTGAGGTGCCGGTTGCGGCGACTGTGACAGATCGGATTTCCTGACAGATTCCAGGGTATGCAATGAACTGGATGACAGATGTGAGTATAATCCTTTTCAGATATTGCCAAAACATTTTTTTCCAGGTTGGAATAGCTATTGCAAAGTTAAAAAAAACAAAAAAGGCAGAGTGCTTTCTCTGGACTATATTGCCCGGTTGATAGCGTATTATGTCTATATTTGCAGTCTCTAAGCGATGATTGGCTGATATGGTAGAGATTGAGGATGTGAGGCATATAAGGATAAGCGAGTACGATTATCCTCTGCCGGACGACAGAATTGCAAAGTTCCCTCTGGAAAAGCGCGACAGTTCCAAACTCCTGGTATATGACAAGGGCAGGATATCGGAGAAAGTGTTCACGGATCTGCCCGGACTGCTGCCTCAGGGGGCTCTGATGATATTCAATAACACCAAGGTCATTCAGGCACGTCTGCATTTCAGAAAGGAGAGTACGGCGCAGAATCCCGGTGCATTGATAGAGGTGTTCCTGCTTGAACCGTCCCGGCCTTCAGACTACCAGCTTAATTTTGCGGCAAAGGGAGAGTGCTCGTGGTATTGCCTGGTCGGTAATCTGAAACGCTGGAAGTCAGGTGTGCTGTCCAGAGAGGTCAATGTGGCAGGCCGCAGTGTCATTCTCAGCGTGGAGCGCGGTGAACCACACGGTACAGGCTTCCTGATACATCTGAAATGGAATGATGAGTCCGTCTCTTTCTCGGAGTTGCTCGAGGCGGTAGGTGAGATACCTATTCCTCCTTATCTGAACAGGGAGTCGCAGGAAAGCGACAAGACTACATACCAGACTGTTTATTCCAAGGTAAAAGGTTCTGTGGCGGCACCTACGGCGGGATTGCATTTCACTAAGAATGTGCTTGAGGAATTGGACAGACGCGGTGTGGAGCGTGAGGAACTGACTCTTCACGTGGGCGCGGGCACGTTCAAGCCTGTGAAGAGTGAGGAGATGGAGGGACACGAGATGCATACTGAGTTCATTGTAGTGAAACGCTCTACGATTGAGAAACTGATAGCGCACGACGGTAAGGCTATAGCTGTGGGCACGACTTCAGTACGGACATTGGAGAGCCTGTACTACATAGGCGCATATCTTCAGGACCATCCGGATGCACCGGAGGAAAAACTTCACGTGCCCCAGTGGATTCCATACGTGTATGACGGAAATATAGATACCGTGGAATCACTGCGTAACATACTTCGTTATTTGGATGATCACGGTCTGCCGGCCCTGAAGACCAGCACGCAGCTGCTGATAGTTCCGGGCTTTGAGTATCATATCGTCAGGATGATGGTTACCAATTTCCATCAGCCACAGAGCACATTGCTGCTTCTTGTATCGGCTTTCGTCCACGGTGACTGGCGCAGCATATATGATTTCGCCCTGTCCAACGGATTCCGCTTCCTGAGCTATGGCGACAGCTCTCTGCTGATGCCATAACGCCAACTTTTTTCTGTTGGACTCAGAACAGTTTCTGAATAAGGTCCGTGCGGCCGATCTTACGCAGTTCTGCGATTATTGCCCTGCGCTTGTCGGGCTCGTACCAGAAGAAGAACTGGCGCTGTGCCTGCTTCTCCGTAGCCGATGATGCCGTATAGACACATTCCTTCGTGTAAGGGTTAATACCTGTGTGGAAAATCTCTGTACTCAATGTCATCGGGGTAGGAGTGAAGTCCTGTATCTGTTCCAGATGAAAGTCAAGCCTTTTTGTGATTGCCGCAAGTTCGGCCATATCCTGTTCCGTACATCCGGGATGACTGCTGATGAAGTAGGGGATAAGCTGCTGTCTGAGACCGTTTTTCCTGCATATATTGTCGAACATCCTGCTGAATTGCTCAAACTGGCTGAATGAGGGTTTGCGCATAATCTGCAGAACGTGACCTGCAGTATGTTCAGGAGCCACTTTCAAGCGGCCGCTGACGTGGCTGCAGATAAGTTGTTCAGCATATTTCAGATGTGACCGGTTCTCGTCCGCATTATCGCTTTGATGCAGGATTATGTCGTATCTGATTCCGCTTCCGATGCAGATCTTCTTTACGCCGGGTATTTCTGCTGCCTTCCGGTATAGCGATATCAGAGGCGTGAGGTCCGTGTTCAGATTAGGACAGACCTTCGGGTGGAGACAGGTGGGACGTGCGCACTTCTGACAGAGCGATTTGTCCCTGCCCCCAAGACGGTACATATTTGCTGACGGTCCTCCCAAATCGGATATGTAGCCCTTGAAATCCTCCATTCGGGTTATTTCCCTTACCTCGTGCAGAATGCTTTTCTCGCTGCGGCTGACAACCTGCTTGCCCTGATGTGCTGATATGGTGCAGAAGGCGCAGCCTCCGAAACATCCGCGGTGTATGGTCACGGAGTGCCGTATCATCTCGTATGCCGGAATCCGCTTGCCCTTATAGCGCGGGTGCGGAGTTCGCATATACGGCAAATCATATACCGCATCCAGCTCTGCCGTGGTCATAGGCGGATACGGAGGATTGACTATTACGTATTTCCCTGCTGTCTGCTGTATTATTCTGGAAGCATTTATTTTGTTTGACTCCTCTTCGATTATCCTGAAATTGGCTGCCTGTGTCCGCTTGTCTGCAAGACACTGCTCGTGTGAACTTAACAGCTTGTCATCCGGCGATATGCCTCCCGGAATCCCGTCTGCCAGAAATGCCACTTGCGGTTGTCCGGATATCTCCTCCGGATGTCCGCGCCGTATGGCATCTGCAATTGCGATTACAGGCTTCTCGCCCATACCATAGACAAGCCAGTCTGCACCGCTGTCCAAAAGAATGCTGCGTTGCAGCCTGTCCTGCCAGTAGTCGTAATGCGTGAGCCTGCGCATAGAGGCCTCAATGCCTCCGAGAACCACAGGCACATCGGGAAATAATTTCTTGAGAGCCTTGGTATATACTATCGATGGATATTCAGGACGGCTTGAATGACGTCCGTCAGGCGTATAGGCATCTTCTGACCGCAGGCGTTTCCCGGCGGTGTATTTGTTTACCATTGAGTCCATAGTGCCTGCGGTAACACCGAAGAAAAGTCCTGGCCGTCCAAGTTTCTTGAAATCCCTTAAATCGTCCTGCCAGTTGGGCTGGGGAACTATTGCCACTTTATATCCCTGTGATTCCAATACACGTCCGATTACGGCTGTACCGAATGAAGGATGGTCTATGTATGCGTCGCCGCTGAACAGAATGACATCCGGTCGCTCCCATCCAAGTGCGTCGCATTCCTTTTTAGTCGTCGGCAGCCAGCTCATCAGTCAGGTAATTTATAAGTGATGACATAATCTTTGTCCTCTGCTTCTCTCCTTTGATGCTTTCAAAGGGAAAGCCTGTCGTTATGATTCCGCGCTTTGCGACTCCTGCGCAGTATTTGCTGTCTGCGTATGCAAATATTGCCATAGAGTTGTCTGAAGGCTCTATGATGTCAGGATGTCTCAGCCTGTATATTTCACTGTCAGATTCCACATTGAGATAATATGTGCCGTTAAGTCCTTTGACGGCCTTTTCGTATCCGTCTTCAGTGCTGCTGCTCCAACTGATACCCAGAACGTCCTTTGCAAAATTCCGCCCTTCCTGTGATGTGTATAGGTCTGTGCCGACGTACGATCCGCTGATAAGTATTTTCCCGCCCTGATTATGATAATCGCTCACAATGCGTATCAGTTCCGGCGTGAATGTACTGTAGCAGTGCCCCATCAGCGTGTCGCTGGGAGTCTGTTTCTGCAGGCCGAATATGAAATCCGCAATATCATAATCTGACAGCGACATCATTCCGTCCTCCAAAGCTTCCCTGCTGCATGATACGAACGAGTAATTTGTACCGGATGCTATTGCCGCACCGTGTGTGTATGGATAGTTGAAACTGTTGCCAGCCAGCATTGCACCATCGAACTCGGTACCGCAGAAACCGAGCTCCTCCTCGTCCTCCATATTGAAATGGCTGCGGTAGAAAACCTTCTGGTAGCCGCACAATATAGGGGATTTGACATACTGCACTCCTTCGTCTCTGCTAAGGTCGAATCCCAGACAGTCGGGTGTGTCTATGACGGCAGGCCCGCTCAGACGCTGGAATCCGTTCACAATGAGTATCGTACCTCTGCTCCTTCCGGAAATGCATGCCGACAGTGTTTCAGAAGGCATACTTTGTCCTCCGTTGTTTACTGCGGTGATTTTGAAACTGTAGATATGTCCTTTCTGCAGTGTTTTTTCATATTGCGTGTATCGTACCAGTTCTCCGTTGTCAAATCCCTGGCCGTCGATGCTGGTATATACTATATATCCGTCTGCCTTGGCGGATGGCTCCAACGGGTCATCGACAGCCCGCCAGGATAGCCTTACAACCCCATCTTTTTCTGTAGTTGCTATCATGAAATGATCTACAGGCAGAGGCTGTACCGTATAGCTTCTGCTGTGCATATATGATACATATTTCAATATACCTTTATATATAGAGCGCGCTGCGATAAAACGGAAGTTGGGGTCGTAAGCATATTTCAGGTCATAGAAGTTCTGATGTGACAGCATCTCAATGATTGCCGATGGCATTAAAGGTTCTCTTGTCTCGCAATAATCATCATCCAGAATTCCGCGCAGAGTCCATTCCCTGCCTGTAGCTTTTGTTATGTCCCGCTGTATCTCTGACAGAATCTGGTCAGTGACATCCCGTGACACGTCCCGTGTCTTTCCTGTTCCGAGACGTCCGTCCTTCATTTGGGTGGTGCATATACCGAGTGTGCCTTTTATCGTATCTCCGAAACTTTTTCCGGCATCGGTATGTATGCTTACATTTAGTTCTATCGGAATTCCCAATCCGTTATAATTTGGATTGAAGACAGAACCACCAGACAGCCAGTCTGACATCCTGGGCCTGACCTGGATGTCCTCCTTGTACTCTTCCAGATTATTGTAGAATGATGTCACTGAGTCTGGCGCACCATTGTACAGCGCGTAGTATTTCGCACCTTCCAGGTATCTCGGCTTTCCGCTTGCTGTGCCGTGAGGTGATTCCTCCCCGCTGCCGGCTCCAAAACGTACGGCATCTGCACAGATACATCCTTCCTCGCCGCTGAGATTTTCCAGCGTCACCATCCTGTCGTTGCCATGCCCTTTCCGGAAATGGAAGGTGCCAAGGTATATCCAGGTCCTGTCGCCGATGCGCTGGTTCACGAGGAATGTCGTCTCACCGCCTGAATGGTGTACCGTGTATCTGGCATCTGTCACGCTTCTGGCCAGGGAGTGATATGTCACATACACCGCGTATTGTCCGTCCTGAGGTATGTCCGGCATCCAGGATGCGGAAGCATATCCCACAGACCGGTCGTTGCTGCATTCCACGATGTCGGCGGTGGCGGACCGGTCTCTCACTATTTTACGGTTTGACAGCGAATATCCTCCACTGTTTATTGTCTGCCATCTGTTGCCTCTGTGCGAGGTGTTGCGGAAATGCTTCCTGTCCGATGTGTTGTCAATGACGATGGAATGTATCTGCCAGTCACGCTCACGTGCACAACTCACTATGGCCCCTGCATTTTCAAGCATTGGGATTATGTATGGATATGTGAAGCATTGGGTCAGCAGATCCTCGCAGGTACACCATAGGGTTGGACGCTGCCATTTCCATCTGTGTGTATTCTTGTCATCGTAATAATATCCGTGACTCGGCGTTACAGCCAGATGCGTTCCGGCAAGACCTCTTGTAGGCCTGTATGGAGCGGATTCATTGACGGTCAGCGGTTTCCCGCGATATCTTGTTTCTCCCCACAGCATGGACGTATCTGATTCTGTCCTGTATCTGTTCGGAACCAGAGACCTGATATCTTTCCCGTTGCTGATGATAGTGATACTGTAATTCCTGTAGGCGGATGGCAGATGGCCTTTCAAATCATTCAGTAGGGAATCTATATATGATTCTCTGAACATAAGCCTTGAGAATGGATCGCTCATAGTGACTGTGATCATCCTTGCCGAATGGTCTATGGCGGTCTTGCTCACTCCGAAGGCTCCTATTTCCACAGGTGGCTGATATGCCTTGAAGTAATTTGAGACCCTGGAACGCACAACCTTATCGTTGTTCTGCGCCTGCAAGGACAACGCAAGGAGCAGAACTGTCAGCAGGACAGAAATTCTTCTGCTCATGGGAGATTTGTGTGAGCCTGTCAGAATGAATTACTTTGATACAGCTTCAATCTTGCCGATAATAAGTTCTATCTGCTTGTTGAAATCCTCACGGAACTGTTTGTAGAAAATCTTGGCCTTGCCTGGCTCTGTATGGCTGATGCGGCTTGTGAAATCAGCGTCGGTTTCGATAAGCTGTGCTATGATTTCATTTATCGCGTCCTTGTCTGTGCCGGGAATGCAGTTGCAGCGTACAATGCATTCTGTAAAAAGCTCATCTATGATACATCCGATGTTCTTCTTCAAGTTTTTTCTGCTAGCCATATTGTATGTATTTTAAAAATGTTCTCGAATAGCAACAAAGGTAATAATTATTGAGTATAAAGTTTGTCCAAGTCTGCTTTTTTGGCGAAATTTGCACTACTGAAACAACGAATAATTTAATAAGAAGGTAAGATGAAAAGTGCATTACAAATCGCACGTGCCGCTTATCAGCCGAAACTTCCGAAGGCTTTGCGCGGCGCTTTGAAAGCTGTGGAGGGTGCTCCGACACAGTCAGTAGCCGATCAGGCAGAGGTCAAGAGACTTTTCCCTAACACATACGGAATGCCGTATCTTCATTTTGAGGTCGCTGACGGCGTATCTTTCAAGGCTCGCCTCAATGCCGGAGTGATTCTTTCCGGCGGTCAGGCTCCTGGCGGTCATAATGTCATCGCCGGTCTGTTTGACGGTCTGAAGGCATTGAATCCGGAGAATAAACTATATGGCTTCCTGCTCGGTCCTGGCGGTCTTGTTGATCATAATTACATGGAATTGACAGCAGATATCATTGACGAGTACCGTAATACCGGCGGCTTTGACATCATCGGTTCCGGACGTACCAAGCTTGAGAAGAAAGAACAGTTCGACAAGGGACTGGAGATTCTTCGTGAATTGGATATCAAGGCTCTCGTCATAATAGGCGGTGATGATTCAAATACCAACGCCTGTGTGCTGGCGGAGTATTACAAGGCAATCAATGCCGGCGTTCAGGTTATTGGCTGTCCCAAGACCATTGACGGTGACTTGAAGAACTCAGAGATTGAGACATCATTCGGCTTTGATACGGCTACCAAGGTCTATTCGGAAGTTATCGGCAATATCGAACGCGACTGTAATTCCGCAAAGAAATACTGGCACTTCATAAAGCTGATGGGCCGTAGCGCAAGTCACGTAACTCTGGAATGTGCGCTTCAGACCCAGCCGAACATTACACTTATCGGCGAGGAGGTTGAGGCTAAGAACCAGACGCTCGATGATATTGTAAACTATATAGCAGAGGTCGTTGCCGAGCGCGCATCACGCGGACTCAACTTCGGAACCGTGCTTGTACCGGAAGGACTTATCGAATTCATTCCGGCAATCAAGGCTCTTATCTCCGAACTCAATGACCTGATTGCCGCAAATCAGGCGGAGTTTGACAAAATCAGCGCCGATGAGAAGATTGCATACATCGCATCTCATCTGTCAGCCGGAAATGCCGCCATATTCAACAGCCTGCCGGTTGGTGTGAGCCGTCAGCTTGCTCTTGAGCGCGATCCTCACGGAAACGTACAGGTATCTCTGATTGAAACTGAGCAGCTCCTTGCCGATATGACTGCCGCTAAGCTGGCTGAATGGAAGAAAGAGGGCAAATATGTGGGCAAGTTCGGTACGCAGCATCATTTCTTCGGCTACGAGGGACGCTGTGCCGCTCCTTCCAATTTCGATGCCGACTATTGCTACAGTCTCGGATACAATGCGTCAATGCTTAT
Organism: Bacteroidaceae bacterium; assembly: GCA_045600825.1. Classification (GTDB taxonomy): domain Bacteria; phylum Bacteroidota; class Bacteroidia; order Bacteroidales; family Bacteroidaceae; genus Colenecus. The sequence continues at coordinate 23,622 of JAZRYP010000031.1, read as the reverse complement.
CGCAGCCGGCAAGACCGGATACATGTCATCAATCAAGAATACGGTTGCTCCTGCAGACCAGTGGATTGCCGGTGGTATTCCTATCACTATGATGATGAATATGGAAAAGCGTAACGGTGAGATGAAACCTGTTATCCGCAAGGCTCTGGTCGAGCTGGACGGTGCTCCTTTCAAGGAGTTCGCGGCTCATCGCACGGAATGGGCAAGGAACACATCGTTCGTGTATCCCGGTCCTATTCAGTATTTTGGTCCGTCGGAGGTATGTGACCAGCCAACCAAGACTTTGAAGCTGGAGCATAAGTGATAAAGAAGAGCGCTAAGGCTACGTCAAAGAAAGGAGGGTCTTCCAAACGCCGTGCAGGTGCGGGAAGACCTTCTTCTCGTACTGCCTTGGCTCGTAAGGCAGGTAGCGGGAAGGACAGTTTTGACAAGGAACTGCCCTCGTGGGCTCACGTTTTGCTTGCCGTCTGCAGTTCCCTGCTTATCCTCCTGTCGGCATATTATATACTGATACGACCGTATTCATACAGATGGAAACCCTGCTATGGCTCAAAGGCATACGATGTCTGTATGCCTTCCGGTTTCCAGGTCTATGGAATAGATGTATCACATCATCAGGGAAGTATTGACTGGAATAAGGTGGCAATGTCATCAGATGCGGAATATCCGATACGTTTTGCCCTTATGAAGGCAACTGAGGGCGGGGACTTCCTTGATGAGAATTTTGAAGTCAATTTTTCCGGGGCACAGACTGCCGGACTGGTGTGTGGCGCATATCTGTTCTATAATCCTTTCAGTTCGCCGGAGACGCAAGCGTCCTTCTATATAAATAATGTGTCTCTTGGCAAGGACTGTCTGCCTCCGGTCGTAGATATAGAAAACAAAGGAGAGTCCCGTGACGTACTTCAGGCTGATTTGCTGAAATGTCTTGAGATCCTTGAAAAACATTATGGGGTAAAGCCGATAATATATACATCCTATAAATTCCGTAAACATTATCTGAATAATCCGGCTTTTGACAGGTATCGGCTTTGGATTGCCCAATATCGGACCGAGAAGCCGGAGAATGATATGGACTGGTCAATATGGCAGTTTACTGACCGTGGCCACCTGGAAGGAATCAGGGGAAATGTCGATTTGAATGTGTTCCGTGACAGCCAGAAATCCTTCAGCTCGTTTTTGATGAAATAGAATTAGGAAAAATCCCCGATAAGAATGGGAAATTTCCCTATATTGGATTGATATCCCTCTTTATATTTGCAGTGAGAGTTGTTTTGATTATGACAATTAAGTAAGGAAGATTATGAGAAGGATGTTTATGATTTGTGTGGCGGCCATTGTATCTGCTGCCATCTCAGCTCAGAGGAATGATCTGTATTCTTCTTCTGCAAAGACAGTTACCCCAACTCCTGTAACTGAAGTACAGACACAGACAGTATCGGCAGCTGCGGTATCAGCAAATCCCACTGTGGCGGAGACTGTGTCATATACGACATCGGAGCGTGATGTTGATGAGTATAACAGACGCTATGCTTACAGCACCTCGACATCGTCCGATGAAAATGTTTCTGCTGCCGGTCAGGTCGTTCACGATACCGTATATCTGAAGAGTGGCTCGTATGCCCAAGGATATAATGATGCTTCGGAGGAGTATGAGTATGCTCTCAGAATGATGCGCTTTCACAGCGTGTCGGTAAGTCTGCTGCTGAGCCCGTTTTATTGGGATGTCGTATATGACCCGTGGTACCGTTATCCCTGGAGGGGCGTATGGGTGTATGACCCATGGTATTACCCGGTCTATAATCCGGTATATGTGGGACCGGTATATGTAGGTCCTGCCTATATCGCACCAGGAGTATATGTCAGACGTGATACATATATCCCGGACAGGAGAATCAATGCCGGGTGGGACAGAAAACTGGCTGGAGGCGCTCAAAGGGACGGACGTTACGGTCTCGCTGCATCGGACTCCCGTTTAGCTGGAAATACCGGTTCGGGCAGAGTCAGTTCTGCTGTCACTCAGCCAATATCAAGGCCAGCGGAGGACACGCGGGTAGAACGTCAAGTTTCAGGAACAGCCTCGCCTGCACGTTCCAACAGTGCATACGCACAGAGAGAACGTATCAGCAGCAATGCTATGGCAGTTAGAAGTGAGAATAGAAAAGTGGCTGATTCCTCGCCTCGTAATCTGAATGCTACAAGCTCGCGTTCCACCAATTCCTCGTCCAACACCTATTCTCATCCGAGCAGCACTGCCAGAAGTTCATCAGCGGCTTCATCAAGCCAGACTCGCGAGGTGCGCAGCATAGGTTCTTCCCCTGTATCTTCATTCGGCGGAGCAGGTGGCTCTCGTGGAGGCAGCTCGTTTGGCGGAGGCTCGATGGGTGGCGGAAGCTCAATGGGTGGTGCATCGATGGGTGGCGGTGCGCGTGGCTCAAGTGGATTCTCAGGACGTAGATAATGTTGAACCGTTAAATGTAGGTAATATGCTTAGCAGAAGATTTGTATCAGTAGCGTTTATACTGCAGGGCATGGCTCTCTGTGCAGTGGCTCAGACATCGTACGATGCATTTCAGGTAATGGCTCCGGAATTGAACGGAACAGCAAGATATATTGGTATGGGCGGTGCTATGGGCGCATTCGGCAGCGACCTCTCCACTATATCGAGAAATCCGGCAGGTATAGGTACATACGTGAACAGCGATATGAATATCTCATTTGCTTTCAACGGTTCCAATACTTACATGATGAATCCTGGAACTGTATCTGTCGTTAATGCTGATGACCTGCCGGGAAGTATCGCGTATTCGGCTGACGGCTGTCGTTCCGGCGTAAAGTTCAGTGTGGAAGAACTGGGTTTTGTCCTGGCACTTCCTACAGGAGGCTCGTCTTCATTGAATTATGTGAATTTTGCATTTGCCTATCATCATGACAGGAACTTGGACAGGACTTTGCTGTATTTTGATGATACCAGATTCCCCGGTTATCTGACGGAATTCCGTGATTTGCGGAACGCTCTGGAGACAAGGGTCAATACTTTTGATTTCAATATATCGTTCAACCATAATGACAGATTCTATTGGGGAATGACATTCGAGACACTTTCCGCATATTCCAACACGTCGGGACATTTTTATCACTATTATCCTTCCGGACAGTATTTGCTTGACGAACCGATTGATATAACGTCTGTTGACCGCCAGAATGAGCTGCGCGGAAATGGCTTTGACTTCAAGCTTGGTTTTATTGTAAGACCCAATGCCGGGAAACTGAGATTTGGTGCGTCTATGTCAATTCCCACTCTATATAGTATGAGCGAGACTTATATAGATTATATATATGCTTTGGATGGTGAACCGTATGATGGTAAAAAGTTCTTGCAGGATACCTGGTTCAAAATGGGGACACCCTGGGTCTTTAATGCAAGTCTGGGTTACAGTACCGGTCGTACAGCTTTCGGATTGGAGTATGATTGTAATATAGCTGATGGAAGCTATATGAAAATAAACAATTATACACTGCAATCCCAGTGCGGTTCCAGAGACTACAGGAATTATTCTGCCATACGTGCCGGATTTGAGACTAATATTTCTCTCATAAGTCTGCGCTGCGGGTACAACTATACGTTCCCGATGTTCAATGACAATGGTGAAAAGTATATGGATGATACAGAATTCAATCGTAAACGTATGGATATTGACTATGAGAATATAGGGAACTCCCATACTTTTACAGTCGGTATCGGATATTGCAGCCGTATCAAGGACTTCGGAGGCCAGCTGTATGTTGATGCGGCGTACGCTCAGAATTTTACGAACAGCACCCTGCATCTCGGAGAGTATCCGGGAACTGATCCTGTGGCGGATTACAGGACGAGTAGGGGTAAATTCGTACTGACTCTCGGAATGAGTTTCTGAACAGGAGTAATCAGTCAAAGAATGTCCAGCTTACTCCGAAACGGAACATCCTCGGATTCATAGGATAGTGAGGCTCCCAGAATGGACCATTACCAGCGTTCATGCCTGAGTTGACGTGACTGAGCATTGCATATAGGCGTACTCCACGCAGCACACAATTGATATAGACGTCAATTGACGGGTAGCCTCCTATTTCAATTCTGTTGTACTCGTTCTGAATATTGAAGAGCCCTGTGCCCGGGGTGTATGTCGGAGCGTTGTATTTCGTAAACCAGAACGCATCTCCGCCAATCTCTATTCTTAATCTCTTGGCGTAGGTGAATTTGAGATACAGATTGGTGAATATGTCCAACGCAGGCAGTGGCAAAACGTCCTGGTTGCTGGAATATTGCCACGTGACACGGTTGTCCCAATGCAACGGTCCCAATACGAAATCCTGGAAGAGTGTGGCTTCCATTACTTGAATCTCTGATTCGCATTGGAACGGCTGTATGTTGCTTGATGCCATATCGTTGTTGACAGGCAGGCCTATATCCGCAAGATATGTGTAGTTGCTTATGTTGGTCAATCCAAATGACAGCCGGGTATGCAGTCTGTCTATATTTATCTCCCCGTTGATATGTGATGTTATCTCCTTTTGGAAGTCATTATCCCACCAGTAGTGTTGTGAATGATAATGTGACATGTAGTACACCGGACTGTTTCCGTTCAGCTTTATTCTTGCCGTAAAGCCTGCCAATTGCTTCAATAGGTTGAATTTCAGGGAGATGTCTCCGTCTATGTTGAAATCCGCGAAATTGCTGCCGAACAGCACAGTTTGTGCTTCAACTCCGAAATTGAGATTCTTTCCGGTCTCACGCCGTAGTGAGCCTCCTATTGTGAAATCGTACTGGTTCTCCCTGCGCTCATATTTGCTTCTGGCTCCGTCAGCCAGGGTGTCGGCCATGGTGTAGCTGCGGAATTCGTATGCGGCAAATAATCTGAGACCTGCCACAGCCCATTTGCTGAATCCCTCGTCCATATTGAAACTGAGGGTGTTGTTGATATAGAAATTCTTGAAATGGTCTATGGTGTCATTTCTGAACCATTGATATTGATAATAATTGTCAGGAGCCTGGTATGCTATGAATTGTCTGTCCAGGAAACCGAACTCGGTATTATTGGCAAATTTTCCGATATTTCTGTATCTGGTAAATGTAATGGCTGTATCTCCTATGCTGTCGGTCTGCAAATATGATTTCCGTAATGCCAGATCCTGTGATATAAGGAACTGATTGCGTTTCATATAATTCCAGGTATTGCTCATAATGACAGGAATCTCTTCCGGCTCGTATTGCTTTTTGCCTTCTGACATCAGTTCCGGGTTGGTGATGTAGAGATCGTTAGCTATGCCACCATTTTCTGCGACCTTGATGTCATCCGTGTTGAAACTGAAATGTCCGGAATAGACGTCCCCATGATAGTAGCCATAGAATCTGGCATCGAACAGTGATGTTCCCTGATTTGCGTATTTACCACGTCCATAAACGTAGTCCAGATTGAATCCGATGCCTACCTTTTTTCCAAAATTGGCTGTAAAATATCCTTTGACCCTGTCATCTCCGTTGCGCCTGCCGCCACCGCTGAAATATGTGACGTTGAGGTGCGGTGTCTTTGTGTCGGTAAACAGAAAATCTGTGGGATTCTTTATGAAATAATCGTATGGAGTGTCAAATATGAACTCCGTCATAGTGTTGCGCTCGCTGAATATCCTGGATAGTCTGGGTGAGCCTATGTTGCCCAGAATGCTGTAGGATGACCGTAGGCCTTCTGTCTTGTAACTGTTCTGAAACATATATTGAAGGGTGTCGGGCTCTATGAAATTATACAATGGCGATTTCGTGACAATCTGCCATTGTGTGTAATCTTTGGGCACCTCCCTCTGTACTACAGTCGTGTCTCTCTCTGGTGTCTCGGTAAGGCCTTTTTCATATAACGAGCTCTCAAATCCATCCTGGTTAGGTGATGTTATTTGATTTTGTGTAAAAACGTCCTGACAAATAGCCAGAAACACCGTCAATAAAATCAGAATTCTATTATGTACCCCGAGGTCCGTATATGTCATACCGGTTTATGGCTTCTATTGCACGAGCCGTAATATGTATTCAACAATTTTCAACAGCAATGATGCTCCGCATACATAATAGAATGGAATAGGGCTGCCTCCTGAGATGTATATTACAAAAAGTACTGCCGATGCAGCGGCTCCGCATAGAAAAATGCGGTTGATTATTTCCCGTGTCCTGAGTATGGACAGTCCGTCGGTGGATTTGTGTGCTGCACCTTTGCGGCTTATCTTACCGCGTACGTCATATTCGGCCCGTCTGTTGATATCTGACAGGACAAAATATGCTTCAGATATTTTCTTGAATTTCTCCTTAGCTTCGGCATCCGTATTGCCGCTTTCAGGACCAAACTGTCTGCTTAGCGACTGATATGCGTCCTCAATCTCCTTCCCGGAAGCTGAGTCGTCAATTCCAAGATAGGTATAGAGATCCTTTGTCATTTACTTTTGGCACTGGATTCGAGATCCGATATGATATCTTTAATCTCTTTCTCAAAACTGTTTACGAGATCTATTGTCTTTACGCGGAACTTGCCTGTTGTCTTCATCATCTTTGTCCCTTTCCTGTTGAAGGCTTCGCTGTCGGTAATCCAATCCTCGGCCGTGAAGCGTACGCCGCCATCTCTCTCTTCCTCGTACCAGTAATTTATGTCTGTGATTGTCAGTATGCAGGAGCTTCCCGAAACTGTTACCGTCATATTGTAGTTTATTCTTGTACGGTCTGTCAGCAATGCGGTTTTCCTGAAAACAAGATATTCCTCTGCACTGACAGCAATTCCGCTATCCGGCGTTTCCTTTACTCTGCCGGACAGGACTATAGGTTTTACAAAACGGCCCTTTATCCATTGCAGGATGTTGTTGTATATATTTTCCGATGCCACCTTTGATGCGTCAAACGGTATCTCTCTGTTGAACACGACCATTCCGTCCTTTACCGGGACTTTCCCGAATCCATAGAATACATCATCACCCGTCTGTGAGAATGCGATGACGGATAACAGAGAAAACAGAATCAGTAGGCTTGTTTTTTTCATAGAAATGAACTGTATGTTTGACGCAAAATTACATCTTTTTTTTAAAAAGGTATAGAATGTCCCCTGTGGAATATCAACAGATTCGGAAAGGCAAAAAAATACGGACAGACAGGTATTACCCTCCGCCCGTATCAATCAAAAGTTTCTGGAAATTACTTTGCAGCTGCAAGGGAAGCCTTGCGGAATTCCTTCATAAGTTTCTCAAGCTCAAGGGAAGCCTTGCGGGCACGTGTGCCGGCAGCCTTGTTACCTTTCTCAACCTGTGAGTTAGCATCGCTTTCAAATGCAGCATAAAGCTCAGCTGCTTTCTTCAGAATCTGTTCCATAATAGAATTTTAGAATGTTTGTTGATAATTAATTCCTTCGTTTGCTCCAAAATTAGAACAAATAGTAAAACGACAACAAAAAAAACACATTTTTTTTATTTAAAAGGCAAAAAAAAGCTCACAATTAACATAAAAACACTCATTTATGGCATAAAAACAGTTTTTTGCTATTTTTGCGCAAAATGGAAAAAGAGTAAGTCGGAAACATGAGGCAATTATTCAATGTGGCTGGTCATTATTTCGTTCTGAACATGCCGGATGACAATCCGATGTGGCGCGAAATGAAGAACTATGCGCCGTTCCGTATAGCCAATACGACTCCGGATTTGTTCAGGCAGAGTATCTTTACCATTAATGTGTGTAAGGATATTCCGCAGGGTGAGCCGAAATATCTCGGCGGTAGTGGAATGGGGAATCCTGATGCGACATTCATAAAGATTTATACGCACGCTGACGGATATCTGTTTGAGATGCGCGTGAATGCGACGGACCGTTATCCATCATTCCTGTGGCTCAACAGCGAGTTCACGTCGGGCGTGCTGAAGGATGTCAGTCGCGTGGAGTATGGACGCTTTGCCATAGACAATGCGATGATGCTCGCATTTGCACTGCGCACAGCAAGGGAGCAGACCTTGGAAATGCATGCCTCTGTGGTCGTCAAGAACGGATACGGGTATCTGTTCCTCGGTCAGAGCGGTGCCGGCAAGAGTACCCATAGCCGTATGTGGTTGGAGAATATACCGGGGTGCAAACTGCTTAATGATGATAATCCGATTGTGAGAATTGTGGGAAAAGGCGATGTGATGGTATATGGATCTCCGTGGAGCGGCAAGACTCCGTGTTACATCAATCATAATTGCAAGGTGGGCGGCTTTGTGCGTATCGTAAAGTATCCGTCCAATGAGATTAGCAGAATGACGTTGCTTGAGGCGTACGGAACGATGTTTGAATCGTGCTCGGGAATGAGGCTGAACACCCGGACCAATGACAGCCTTCATACGACTATAGAGGCTGTTCTTGGTAAGATTCCGTTCTGGAAATTGAGATGTCTGCCTGATGCGGAAGCTGCGCAGATATGCTATTCATCTGTGAAGAATGGAGACACTGTCACTTCCAAATGAACCGTTTCTGAATGAGGTGGCAGCTATCCTCGCTGAGGGAAAGCACGTGACGATACGCGCTAAGGGCAACAGTATGCTCCCGTTCATACACAATGGCTATGATGTGGAACTGCGCAGGAAGGATGATGTATGTGTGGGAGACATAGTCCTGGCCTACACAAAAGATGCCAGATATGTACTTCACCGGATAATAGATATGGAAGGGGATGAAATCGTGCTTATGGGCGATGGCAATCTGTGCGGAACGGAGCTGTGTGGAAGAAAGGACATAAGTGGTGTCGTCTCGTACATAATAGACAGGAAAGGCAGGAAGAAGGACTGCGACAGTGCGCGTATGAGGGCACGTGGAAGAATGTGGATGCGGCTCAAGCCAGTTAGACGGTATTTGATTGGAATTTATAAACGGTTGATATGCGTGTAAAAGAAGGTTTTAAGATGAGGTCCCTGCTCGGTGAGCATATAATCACCGCAGAAGGTGCTGACAATGTCAATTTCAACAAGATTATTTCAATGAGTTCTGCTGCGGCGTATTTGTGGGATAAAATTGCCGGACTTGATTTCAATGAGAATAAACTGGTTGATATGCTGCTGGAGGAATACGATGTAACCAGGGAGCGGGCAGAGGCAGATGTTTTGAACTTTGTGAAATCCATGAAGGACGCCGGACTGCTGGCAGATTGATATAAACAGGCTTGTATCCATGGATAATTCTTTCAGGTACAGCGTACATTCATTCTGGAAATTGACATTGCCGGAGTCCGGTGCCATACTTGTAAGATGTCTGCTGGGATTCATACGTATCGCGGCATCTCTGCTGTTCGTATGGCTGTGCAAGACTCTGGTTGATATCGCTACAGGACAGACAGATGACAGGATCAACGTGTATGTAGCTGCTATGATAGGCATTATGCTTATACAGTGCGGTAATGGTCTGCTGTCATCGTATTGGGAGGGCCGGGTAACGGCCCGTGCCAATGTCAGAATGCGTTCAATGCTGTTTGAGAGTGTTATGCGAAGCCAATGGAACGGCCGTGAGAGTATGCATACAGGAGATATGGTCAACCGTATCGAGACCGATGTGAGTGTCGTGGTTGATCTGATATGCAGTCGTGTTCCTGATGTCGTGATCACCTCCTTACAGCTGCTGGCGGCATCCTGGTATCTGTTGTCAATGTCTCCGAATCTTATGTGGCTGCTGATTGCCCTGATGGTAATCGCCGTGATAGGGAGCCGCCTGTTCTTCAAGACAGTGCGTAAGATAACGATGTCGATACGTAAGACCGAGAGCCGTATTCAAGGCTATTTGCAGGAAAATCTGCTGCACAGGGTAGTGGCACTTACGCTGACAGGCGTTGAACGTGTGCTTGCCGGACTTGATGAACAGCAGGAAAGCGTGGTGAAAGATACAGAGCGCAGGCTGGGCTACGGTACCATTTCGCGCGGCTTTATGTCGCTTGGCTTCGCTGCCGGGTATGCATCGGCATTCCTGTGGGGAATCTTCGGCATCCGTTCCGGAACTGTCACTTTCGGCATGATGACGGCCTTTCTGCAGCTGGTCGGTCAGATTCAGTCTCCGATAGCTAATCTCAGCCGTCATATTCCGGCATTTATCCACGGACTGACATCAGTTGACAGAGTGACGGAACTTATGGATTTGCCAAAAGAGAACTACGGCGAGCCTGTCTATATGAAAAATGTTCCAGGTATATGTGTAGATAATCTGACATACTCGTATGCGGATTGTGAAAAGAAGGTTCTGGACGGATTCTCGTATGATTTCAAGCCTGGTACCATTACTGCAATAACAGGTGAGACCGGTGCCGGCAAGAGTACATTGATGAGACTTCTGCTTGCTCTGCTGCACCAGAACGACGGGACTGTGACAATTTACGACGGAGAAACGGAAGTGCCTGCTTCTGTTGATACAAGATGTAACTTCATGTATGTACCGCAGGGCAATACCATGATGAGCGGTACTGTGCGTCAGAATTTCCTTATGTCCAATCCTGATGCGACGGAGGAGGAGATGCGGGATGCTCTATCCTGTGCAGCCGCCGATTCTGTGCTGTCAGGACCTGACGGTCTGGATATGTCCTGTAGTGAGGAGGGCGGTGGACTAAGCGAAGGACAGGCTCAGCGTCTGTCAATAGCTCGCGCCCTGCTGCATCCCGGAAATATTCTGATTCTGGACGAATCAACCTCTGCACTGGATTCAGAGACGGAACAGCTCGTTCTCCGCAATCTGTATTCACGCTGTCACGGAAAGAAAACAGTGCTTTTCGTGTCGCATCGCGAGGCGGTGTCCCAATGGGCTGATAATGCCGTTCATATCGGCCGATGATATGTTTGTTTGAAAAATCCGGCCTTAATTTATGGGAAAGTCGCAAATATTGATTTCCTTTGTACAATAAATGATGGGTAAATGACTTGGAGATTTGAACCGATAACAGGTAAGACTGCAGAGATTGTCGAGACTATCATGGACTCGCAGGACATGCCGGATGACCCCGCATTGCAGTTTAAATTGCGTCTGTGTATTGAGGAGGTCGTAGAGAATATAGTCAGCTATGCCTATGACAATGGCGAGGGACCGATGGAAGCTGGCATTGAATGTGAAAACGGAAAGATATCGATAGTATTCAAGGATGAGGGCGTGCCGTTTGACCCGCTTGCCAAACCTGATCCGGATATTACATTGTCTGCCGAGGACCGTCCTATAGGCGGGCTTGGAATATTTCTATGCAAGCAGATGATGGACGATGTCAGGTACTCTTACGAGGACGGGCATAATGTGCTGTGTCTTGTCAAGAATCTGTAGTTTGAACGAAAATAGTAAAAATCAAATAAACCGAAAATTATGAATGTAACGATTAAGCAGGATGGTAACAAGTATGATGTTACACTTGAGGGACGTCTTGACACAACGAATGCAGATCAGTTCCAGAAGGATATCACTCCGCTGATGCAGAGCGGTAAGTCTGAGATTATACTTGACTGCACGGAAATGGAATATACTTCCAGTCAGGGTCTCAGAATGTTCCTCATGCTTCAGAAATACGTTAATCAGCAAGGCGGTACGATGGAAATGAGAAATATGCGTCCTCAGGTTAAGGAGGTGTTTGACATAACCGGTTTCTCAAGCATAATAAAGATCGCCTGATTATCCCATATTTGTCCTGAATGGAGGATAGCGTAGAGAAATACGGCCTCGATTTACACTGCACGATGATTCTTGAGGATTATCGTGCACGTTGGTCTTCCCTCGCTATGATGAAGGAGATTATCATAGGAAAGATAAAGCAGGTGCTTTCGGACAATGGCATCCTGGTTACGGCAATAGAGGGACGTATCAAGACCGAGGCCAGTCTGGCCGGCAAGCTTGAACTCAAAGGGCAGAAGTACAAATTCCTTGAGGACATAACGGATATTATCGGTATAAGGGTGATAACTTTCTATACCGATGATGTTGATAAGATAGCCGCGTTGGCGGAGAACCTGTTCCATATTGACTGGACAAATTCCGTTGACAAGCGAAAGATGCACCAGCTGGACAGTTTCGGATATATGTCATTGCATTATGTGTGTCACCTTCCGGCAGAGATATATTCGGATCCTGATAATCCGTGGATAAACGAATTCCCGTTTGAGATTCAGCTGCGTACCACGTTACAGCATATGTGGGCGAATATGAATCACGATATAGGGTATAAGTCAGGATTTGATATTCCGCGTGAGCATCTGCGCAATCTGAACAGGCTTGCAGGAATGCTTGAACTTGCAGACGATGAGTTCAGCCGTATCCGTACCTCAATCAATGATTATCGCAGGCAGGTGACGGATCTCGTTGCAAACGGAAAGTTCGACGATGTGTCACTGAACGGGGATACATTCAAGAACTATCTCAATCTGAAGCCTTTTGATAAACTCAATCACAGAATCGCTGCAATCAACCAGGCCGAGATACATGATACATCTGTAATGCCATATCTCCGTGTGTTTAAACTGATGGGTTTCAGCACACTGGGGGATGTAGAGAGAATGCTGAAGGAAGACAGCGGTGACGCTTTCCAGCTGGCTATGCATCAGATTGGCAGTCGCGATATAGATATCCTGTCATCAACGGTGGCCGTAATGTATCTCTGTATCGTGCATATTCTCAAGAATGGTGGCGGCGAGGAAGGATTGACTGCTATGTTCAACGAGATGAACGGCGTTTCCGATTATAGCCGTGACAGGGCTCATAGGGTAATGGGGGTTGCATCTCATCTTAATTTAGTTAAAGAAAAAGCCTGATGTCACGTACAGTACGAATTCAGATTGCCAATGTTGACAAGGAACTGTTTCTCCCCAACGGAGTAACACTTAAGGAGGTATCAGAACAGATAGAGAGTGAGCTCGGCTTTGTGCCGATAGCGGCCAAAGTCAACAATCGTATGGAGTCTCTCAGTATGGAACTGTATCATCCGAAACGGGTTGAGTTTGTACGGTCAGACTCGTATGACGGACGTCAGGTGTTTATCCCGACGATGATTTTCGTCATTTCGGCGGCGTTTGAAGAGCTGTTCCCGAATGGGACATTCAAGGTGGAACATATCGCATCGGGCGAGGTGTTCTGCTCTTACATTACCGGGCTTGAAATGGATGACTCCCAATATGCAGACAAGATTGTGCAGTCTATCATTGAGCGTGTAGATAAGTTGCGCGATGCCGATATTCCGATTGAACTGGTGGAGGAGGAGACTTCCGTGGTGGTAGAGCGCTTCCGCAAGAACCGTAGAGAGGATATAGCGCTTCTGCTCCAGAATTACCACGATCTGTATGCATCATATTATAAAATGGGTCAGCACATCGAGTATGCGTATGTACCGCTGGCCTGTTCAACAAAATGCATATCCGATTACCGGATAGAGGTATGTGACGGTGGTTTTATTGTGTCTGTTCCGATGTATTCATATCCGGGTATGGATGTGAGCTGTAATATACCTCAGAAAGAACTTGCCGTGTGTAGCGAGAGTGCCGGGTGGAACAAACGTATGCATGCTGTCAGTGTAGGTGAGATCAATGCCAACTGTCAGGAACGGCGCGGTAGCGGATGGCTGATTAAGGTGGCGGAGTCGCTTCAGGAACGTAAGATAGCACAGGTCGCAGAGGAAATAATGAAGTCCGGAAAGCGTATTGTGCTCGTAGCCGGTCCATCATCATCGGGCAAGACGACTTTCAGCAAGCGTCTTGAGGTTGCATTGGAGACAATAGGCCGTGAAGCATTCCCTATATCGCTGGATGATTTCTTCGTAAACCGTGAAGAAACGCCGCTCGATGAGAACGGACAGCGTGATTATGAGTGCCTGAATGCACTTGATATTGACCTTTTCAACAAATGTCTCTCATCGCTCTTGTCCGGTGTGCCTGTGGATATGCCAACCTATAATTTCGTGACGGGGATCAAGGAGTACCGCGAGCAGAATCTCGGAGTAACGGCACCTGGTTGCACATTTATTATAGAAGGACTGCACGGATTGAATCCGAATCTTATCAAAGGAATTGATTCCGGACAGCTGTTCCGCATATATGTATCGCCTATGACCTCGCTGGCATTGGATAACCACGTCAGAATCACTGCTACTGACGGCCGCCTGATGCGACGTATAACCAGGGATTCGGTTCAGCGTAACCGTACAGCCAAGGATACTCTGGAGTCGTGGTATAAGGTACGTGAAGGCGAGGTTAAGTGGATATACCCTTATCGCGAGAATGCTGATGTCTTTTTCAATACGGCATTGGTATATGAGATAGCTGTTGTAAAGCCTTTCGTGGAGGAACTGCTGCGTGAGGTCCCGCAGAACTGTCCGGAATATGCTGAGGCAAGGCGTTTGCTGAATATACTGAGCTACCTTGTACCGCTTAGCGACCGTGAGGTGCCTCCTACTTCCATAATACGTGAGTTCGTGGGTGGCAGCAGTTTCCGATACCTGTAACTATTGTATTTTATGATATTTCCTGATTCCGAACTGCCTATAAACAGTGATGGAAGTGCTTTCCATCTGCATTTGAAGCCTGAACAGATAACAGACAGGATAATTCTGGTCGGGGATCCCGGTAGAGTTGATATGATAAGTGGAATGCTCGATTCCGTGCGGTTCAGTATGTTCAGCCGCGAGTTCAAGAGCGTTATCGGCACGTATCGGGGGAAAGAGGTTATGGCCTTATCAACAGGAATAGGGTCGGACAATATTGATATCGTAGTCAATGAGCTTGACGCTTTGGCAAATATCGATTACTCCACACGCACAGAAAAAGCAGAACACCGTACTCTTACATTGGTCAGGGTCGGAACCTGTGGCGCCATTCAGGAGGATTTGCCTGTGGGCACATATCTCGTTTCTGAGAAATCTGTCGGAATGGATGGGGTGCTGAATTATTATCCCGCGGTGAACGATGTGTCGGATGCTGATTTTGAACAGGAATTCTGTCGTCAGACCGGTGTCATGGACCGTTGGGCAAGACCATACGTGGTCAGTTCCGATCCCGAGCTTGTGGAGCGCATCGGAAAGGATATGAGTATGGGTGTTACAGTAACAGCCGTCGGATTCTATGCCCCTCAGGGCAGATGTCTGCGTGGTGGTCTGGCACATCCGGACTTCAATGAGCGGCTCCGCGCTTTCAGGTTCGGGCGTTACCGTATAACCAACTACGAGATGGAAAGTTCTGCACTGGAAGGTATGGCCCGTATGTTAGGTCATAAGGCGATGACGGTATGTCTCGTAGTGGCAAACCGCTATTCAAAGTCGATGTTCACCGACTATCACGGCAGTATGGAGGGACTCGTGCGGACCGTGCTTGACAGAATCTGATTTATTCCTTGGTGTAGGCAAGAAATTCGTTGCGTACCTGGGCGTTGTTGCGGAATGCACCGGTCAGGTATGTCGATGTCATTGTGCCGCCCTTCCTGACGCCACGGCTTTCCTTGCACATATGGCGGCCCTTCATCATCAGCGCCATTCCGCGTGGCGGGTATTCACTGCCAAGCGCCTCAGTAAGCATCTGAACTACATCATAGACCAGGCGTTCCTGCACCTGAAGACGGGATGAGCAATAGTCAATTGCGCGTCCTATCTTGGACAAACCGAGAATGCGTCCTTTCGGATGCGGGATGTAGGCGAACCAGTATTCTCCGAAGAATGTGCGGCAGTGGTGTTCGCAGACTGAATAGAATGTACCGGTATCGACAACCATATTGTCGTAGGTAATGCCGTCCTGTCCGTTAGGAAATGTAGTGATAACCGGTTTCTCGTCAGGATTGTATCCTCTGAACATTTCCTTGAACATACGGAGCATCCTGTCCGGTGTCTCCTTCAGCCCCTCACGGTCGGGATTCTCGCCGATGTATTCCAGCAGTTCCCTGATATCCTCTCTCGCTTTTTCCTCTGAAATCATATCCGGTCGTCCTCGTATATTGCTGTGTTGTTGCTGCTTTCCTGTACTTCAACGCGGTAACAGCAGTCTATCTGATCGTGTATCCATTTTGCCAGATTCTCCGATGTCGGGTTGAAAGGCAATATTTCGTTAAGGTCCCTGTGATCCAGAAATCCGTGAATCTTTCTCTTTATCTCTGAGAAATCAACCACCATTCCGTCCTCATTGAGTTCCTTGCTGCGGCAATAGACTGTCACCTGAAAATTGTGGCCGTGCAGAGCCTCGCACTTGCTCTGATGGTCAAGCGTCAGCCTGTGACTGGCCGAAATCTCCATTTTCTTGATAACTGTAAACATAGGTCTCAGCTTTTGAAAAGTATGTTGCCGTCACAGATTACAGTGGTGATGCAGTCTGATGATGCCGCATATACCCAATTGGATATCAGGTTATGGCAGGGCTGCATACGGCAGTCGCTCAGGTTGATGAGCAGACAGTCGGCCAGTTTGCCCTCCGCTATCACGCCGGCGTTCATGCCGAATGCTTCTGCGCCGTTCTGTGTGGCCCACTTCAGAATTTCCGGAGCAGGCAGACATTCCACGTCACCGTTCACCTTTGACAGCAGAGCCGCGAATTTCATTTCCTCACGCATATCCAGATTGTTGTTCGACGAACTGCTGTCTGTGCCGAGAGTTATCCTGACACCTGATGCCATAGCATCGCGATAGGGGAATATGCCGCTGCCGAGTTTCATATTGGAACACGGGCAATGTGCGACTGTAACGCCTCTTTCTGCAAGAATGTCCCATTCCTCACGATCTACCCATACGCAGTGCGCGGCTGTCACGTCGGGTCCGAGCAGGCCTATTGAGTCCAGATAGCGTACCGGACTCATTCCGTGCTGCCTGATGCAGTTGTCAACTTCCTCTTTGGTCTCGGATACGTGTATGTTGAGCAATGCTCCATTGTCGCGGGCAATCTTTGCCGTTGACTGAAGCGATTCCGTAGTGTTCGTGTAGATGGCGTGCGGTGCTATTGCCAGGCGTACACGGCCGTCGTGGGTCGTGTTCCATTTCTTCAATGTCTCTGCATAGACCGGTACATTGGCGGCTGTGTGCTGGAAGAAACACTCTGAAACGATGGCGCGCATACCTGCATTGACAGCAACCTCAGCGGTCTTGTCAGTATTGAAATACATATCGTAATATGCGACGGTTCCGGTCCGAACCATCTCCTTTACTGCCATCTCCGCGCCGCGGCACATATCATCGGCGGTCATCTTCGCCTCGAACGGCCAGATGTATTCGTTGAGCCATTTCTGCAACGGCATATCATCTGCATAGCCTCTGAGCAGGTTCATCGGAATATGCGTGTGCAGGTTGTAGAATGCCGGTAATATGGCCATACCGTCGGCTTCGATGACATTGTCTGCCATCGTATCGGCAGGGATGCCTATGGCTTTGATTGTCTCTCCTTCAATCAGAATGTTGGTCTTGCAGCCTTCGTGCAGGACGTTCTTTATCAGCAATGTCTTTTTCATACCGCAAAGTTATGTAAAAACTTAGTATGTTTGCATATATAAATAATGTGTGCTATGAATAGCAGAAAGTTAATGTTGTGTGCTGTACTGTCACTTCTTGCGGTGTCCGCGGGTGCTGCGAAATTCGTTTCGATGTCAACCCTGGACAAGGATTATCTGATGTTGCGGCTCCGTGACGGCGAGATACGCTACCGTGATGACGGTACTGGTCCGAGTGCGTATCTGGGCCATTCGTTTGCCGAGGGTGACGATACTCTTGTAGTGTTCGGCGAAAGGTTTGATGCGTCCTGCACCGTGCAGATGGCGGAGTGGGAGATAACATCGGACGATGACCGTGCTTTCGGTACAGTCCATCCTGTGTCGGTATCGCGCAAGTCAAAGCCTATGCACGTGGATCATACGCTGTCAGGCGAGCTGGAGCACTGGCTGTTCCTGCAGCTGCCCCAATCAATGAAACAGGGCTGTACGTACAGGGTGAATATCCCGTCCGGAGCACATCTGGATGTGGAGTCTGCGGCTGTCAGGTTCGATGTCAACAGTTCTGTGTCGGAGGCTGTACACGTCAATATCATAGGTTACACCCCTGACCGTGCAGTCAAGGCTGCGGACCTGTATCTGTGGCTTGGTGATGGCGGTCAGCGCGACTATTCATCGTTCGTTGGCAAGAAGGTCTGGCTGTATAATGTGGCCAGTGGCCGGCGGACTCAGGTCGGCAGGGTGTCTTTCTGGAAGGCACAGACGGAGTTCACGCAGGAAGCGAACAGGAAGAATGATACAGGCTCTGATGTGTGGAACATTGATTTCAGGTGCCAGACTCCGGGACGTTACCGTCTTGTCGTGGAGGATGTCGGCTGCAGTATGGATTTTGATATAGGCAATGGTGTCTATTATGAGCCGTACCGCTATTCCGTGCGTGGCTATTATTATATGAGATTAGGTGAGACTCCGGATTCTGCGATAAGTCCGGTTCCGCGTCAGCCGGCTTTCATTCCTGAGACCGATCCTGTGGGCTTTACCGTGTATAAGACAGACTTGCAGCCCTGGCATCCGGACTGGCGTCGTATCAGGGGCGATGTGTGGGACGAACCTCATTTCAAGCCTGCACTGGAGTCCGAGTTCTGGAAACATCGTCTGCCTGGCAATCCTGTGAATACGGAGGTGCGTGGCGGACATTCCGATGCCTTTGACTGGGACCGCCATCTGGCTCACGTGAGCAATATCTACGATCTGCTGCTGCCTTATTTCCTGACGGATGGCAGGATAAACGAAGATAATCTCGGTATCAGGGAGAGTGGCAACGGCATACCCGACATAATTGACGAGGCACGTAATGAGGTCGATTTCTTTCTGAGCATACGTGACGGTGAAGGCTATAGCCAGGGCGTGACCAATCCGTCGAAGGAGTGGACAATAATGTTCCAGGCCGGATGTACGACCATTGCCGCCTGGGCGAATGCCGCCAATTGTGCGATGCTTGCCGAGTGCCTGCGTATTGCTGGAAATGAGGAACTGTGCAGATACTACACCGATGAGGCCATCAGGGCATTCCGCTATGCTGACCGTCAGGAAAACAGGCAGCTGAATGATTCACAGAACATAGGCGACGGCAATATGCGCGGCAGCGATTTCAAACAGATGGCTGCGGCTTATCTGTACAATGTGACCGGCGGGCGTGAGTGGGAGGATATTATGGCGGAACTGAGCATTGTAACAGGACCGGACTCGAAGATATGGAACCAGCGCGCAGGTTACCAGATATGGGGCACGGCGGCTTATCTGAACTGTCCGCAGGAGAGGCATTATCAGGAACTGTATGAAAATATGAAGAACAGCGTGGCGCTTGAGGCCGAGACCAATCACGTGAGCAAGAGCGCACTGCGTCCGTCACGCCGCACTGCCAACGATTCACGCTGGCAGACTTCCGAGAACCTTCAGCTGGTGATGATGGCACATTTCATTTCATCGGACAAGGCGGAGAGACAGAGACTTGAGGAGGCAATGTACATAGATGCCGACTGGTGCTTCGGGCGCAATCCTGCCAATATCGTAGAGATGACAGGACTGGGTGAACGCCATATCACAGACTGCTATACTACAGGCCGTAATGACGGCGTGCCCGGTTCGCATCCGGGGCAGACTCCGTTCAACGGTACTGAGACCTGGTCGCGTGGTGACGGCGGCGATGCGCAGATATTGCTCAAACGCTGCTATCCTGCGTGGACCGAAGGATGGCCGAGTCAGGAGTCGTTCTTCAATCAGCGCTATCTGTGGGTGAACGGCGAGTTTACGCCACGTGAGACTATGCGCGGCAAGATGGCTTTGACAGCGTATCTTTACGGCGTAAGGAAAGGTCTGTGAATCAACACATTGGGCTTGTGCTAAAAAACAATGTTGCATCTCTTTGTTAATACAAATTAACATACTATTTTTGCACGTTTAAAGACTTAAAAACATTGTCCAATGAGCGATTATTTCTATGACATGCTGCCGGCCGAAGAATTGGCGCAGCTCTCGTATTTTCCGACAGTAACTGAATATTTTGAATGGATAACGACCAAGTGGGCAGACAGAACCGCCTTGTGCGACGGTACTGTGTCCGTTTCATACAAAGAACTTGCTGACCGCGTTGCGTGTCGCAGGGCTTTTATCTACAGCCTCGGCTTTGAGAAAGGATCAAGGATTGCAATTCTTGAGAAGAATGGCATTGATGCCGTAGAGATGTTCCTTGCCGTCACGACTGCCGGTTTGGTGGCAATCAACCTGCCAGCACAGCTTCCTGCTCCCGCAGTGGCCGGCTCGTGTATGAAGTTCGGCGTTTCGGCAGTGTTCGTACGCGATGAAATGCGCGCGTTGTGCGAAGGCTGCAAGTGCGGGGTCTATTCATCAAAGTCCATGAGCGGACAGCCTGCTCCTGCCTGTCAGGTGGATAAGGAGGACACAGCGGCAATCTTCTTTACAGGAGGTACTACAGGAACTCCGAAGGGTGCTGTCCTGCCGCATCGCGCACTGATGAGAGGTGCCTTCAACGGTATCTTTGCGCCGGGCAGCCAGCTCTGTGGCCACGTCGTCATTGGCATGCTTCCGCTCAGCCACGTGTTCGGACTGATCCGCAGTACGCTGACAATTTTATATATAGGTGCGGAGTGGTATGCCTGCGAGGATATGAAAGCGACTATTAGCAAACTTCCGATGATCAGACCGACTCTGCTTGTTCTGGTTCCAGGTCTCTGTGATGTTCTGATGGGACTCGTCAAGATGTATGGCACGCAGTTCCTCGGGGGCAGGCTGAAGACAATCATTTCCGGTGCTGCAAACGTTCCGCCACGTCTTATCAGCGAATTTGACAAGCTTGGTATCCAACTGCTTGCAGGCTACGGTATGACTGAGGGTGCCAATTTCACTTCCGGCAATGCCGATGTGCTGACGCGTCCGACTTCGGTGGGTAAGATTTATGCAGAGCAGGAGACGAAGATTGTTGACGGAGAACTCTGGATACGTGGCGACAATGTGTTCACCGGTTATTACGGTGATTCGGAAAAGACTGCTGAAACCCTTACGGAGGATGGATGGCTGAAGACCGGTGATCTTGCGGAATTCGATGAGGACGGCTTCCTGTACATTGTAGGCCGTATAAAGAATCTCATTATTCTCTCGAACGGAGAGAATGTATCTCCGGAATCCATTGAGGAACCATTTTATAAGTGTGATGCTCTCAAGGACTGTCTTGTCAGCGAAGATGAAGTCGGCGGTGAGAAAGTCATAGCCATACAGATACTGCCTCAGATGGCAGCTTTTGAAGGAAAGAGCTGGGAAGAGGTCGAGGCCTTCTTCGGCAAGCTTGTGGAGAATGTGAACTCAACGCTTCCGACCACTCACAGAATATCCAAAATCACCGTGCGCAAGGAGGATTTCAAGCGCACAGGAAGTCTGAAAGTATCCAGAAATCAGTAATACAATGACAAAAGAAGAAATATTATCCCGTCTGTGTGAGATTATCAGCCTGGTAAAACCTAATATGGACCTGTCCGGGGTGTCTTTTGAATCATCTCTTACCACAGACCTCGGTATAGATTCCCTGTCGATGTTGCTTATGTCCCTGGCAATTGAGGAAAAATTCAATATGCGCTTTGAGAATACCGCAACATTCCAGACTGTCGGCGACATCTGCAGCTACATTGAAGAGCGGACCAAATAATTCAGTCTATGGCTGTTGAGATAATCAAGGTGGAGGGAAGGAGACTCCTGAGGGAGTTCATAACATTCCCTGAGAAACTTTACAAGGATTGTCCGAACTGGGTACCGCCATTGATTCTGGACGAGTTCGATACTCTGGACAGGAAAAAGAATGCGGCGTTCGAGTTCTGTGATGCGGATTACTTTCTTGCCCGCAGGGATGGAAAGACCGTCGGAAGGATTGCGGCGATAATAAATCATACCGCCAACAACAACTGGAATGAGAAGACCTGCCGCTTCGGCTGGATGGACTTCATTGAAGACCTGGAGGTTGTCAATGCCCTTATCGGAACGGTTTCTGAATGGGGCCGCGAGCGCGGATGTGACCAGATCAAGGGCCCTTGGGGATTTACGGATATGGACAAGGAGGGTCTGCTCGTTGAAGGATATGAGCATCTGTCTCCTTTCACCTGCCTGTACAATTATCCCTACTATGACCGTCTGATGAACGAGGCCGGGCTTGTGAAGGATGTGGATTGGACCCAGAAGGTTGTGGAAATCAGTAAGGAACTTCCCCCGATGTTCCAATATGCCTCACTTGTGGAGAAACGGTACGGAATAAAAGTCTATAAGGCCAGAAGTATGCTGGATCTTGGAAAAAAGTATGGAATGTCAGTTTTCCATATGTATAATGAGACTTTTGCACCGTTGTTCCAGTTCTCTCCACTCAGCGACAAGCAGATTAAGAGGTATCTCCAGACCTATCTGTCTATTCTGAGCAAGGATTTCGTTCCTGTAGTAATTGACTCCGAAGGAAATCCGGTGGGTTTTGCGTTCTGTGTGCCGACTCTTTCCAAAGCGGTGAAGAAGAGCGGCGGACGGCTGTTCCCATTCGGATTCATACGCATACTCCGCGCCCTGAGAAAGAATGATACACTCGAGGCTCTGCTGATAGGTGTCCTTCCCGAATATCAGGGTAAGGGTGCCAGCGTTCTGATGTTCAAGGCACTCCACGAGAGCTGCATCAAGGCCGGTGTAACCAAGATGATACTCAACCCTCAGCTGGAGGATAATTTCAAGGTCCAGTCCCTCTTCGGAGAGTACAGGACCGAGCCGTATATGCGCCGGCGATCCTATACAAAGAAGATTTAAGTTATCTATATAGAGAATTCCATTGAAAGGCAGATAGTAGTGATCGCGTCCTTAGGCGGGGCAGGTGACAACGGATACTGCTCTCCGACTTCCTGACAAGGTCATATTGTGCAAACGACATCACCGGGGCCGAGGATACACTTGATGCTCACACGTTCCGAACGTGCTGCACATTGGTTAAAAACGAACTGTGCTGTGAACGGAACCTGTCCCCTGTTCAGCTGTTCAGCAAGTCACGAAGCCGCTGCTTGTCCATTTTCAATGAATCGGATATCTCGTCCAAAGTCAGACCGGACTTGAGCAGCAGACGACAGCTGTCCGCTATTATGGACTCCTGAGAAGAAATCATAGACTTCTGAGAGGAAATCGTGGCTTCGTGATTTGCAATCGTGGCACGACAGGCTACAATCGTCGCATCGCGGGTGTCTATCGCACTGAAAAACTCTTCCTCTACTGTCATATTCTGTCGTATTTCCTTGTTAACTGCCGCTGACTGAAGCCTGCGTATTATCCTGGTCAGTTCGGAATCATCGCCGTATGATGCCTCATCTATGTTCAGTATCTGACGGCTGTCACCGACGAGAGACTGATTGAAGACGCTGAGCACACTTTCCAGCCTGTTCTGTCTGCGCCCTGTGATACGCGGTATCTGGACGACTATGCTGTCATGGGTCAGACTGTCTATGAACCTGTCCGGAAGCCCCTCCGTCACCTCGTTGCCGTAATAGTCATAGCATTTCCTGCTGACGTATAGCACCGGTTCATACAGATTCTGTATTGTGTGGCCGAGAAGATAGACGCTCACCATAGGAATGGCGTAGTGCGAACCTTCTCCAGTTTCCATA
>JAZRYP010000030.1:0-34661 GCA_045600825.1 Bacteroidaceae bacterium | reverse complement strand
GATAGAATGCGGAGAGTATGAAGGTCGGAAGGATTTGAGCTATCTGTGGCACACTTCCTATTATATGACACGATACATTGACAGATGTGGCAGTGATGACGTCATCAAGTCCTTCTGCAAGGATTTGCGTGACAGACAACTGCTGAATGCAAGACGTTATGAACTGCTGTCAATTGCCGCCCGCTGGACCGAGCTGTTGTTAAGATAATTTGATAATATAAAATAAATGTGTTACTTATATGTGCGAGTACGAAATTAAGCCTACAGAAATAACCGAAGGCATTACAAAAGAAACTATCGAGAGAGCAGAAAAATTTGGAAAATATCTGGCTGGAAATGACAAAGATACTAATAGACTGGCAGCCCATCAGCTCAGAAAGTTCTATGGCGAAGTGAAGAAACAGGAATTGACCGGCTACAAGGAGTCTGATTTCATCATGCTCAAGCCCAAACTTGCGTATGCAGCAGGAAAAGCCAATAAAGAAAACAGAATTCATGATTTCTACATAGTCATGGCTAAGGCAATAGACTTAGTCGATGATGAAAATAAGTTTCGGAATTTCATCCAGATATTCGAGGCCATTGTGGCATATCATAAACTTGCAGAAGGAGAAAAAAAATAAGAATTATGGAACAACTAATAAAGAAAATCAGAATCAACACCACGATTACCCTATTGACAGGACTCCATATCGGTGGCAGTAGTGATAACGTAGAGATAGGAGGCATTGACAATCCGGTCATCAAAATCGGAACGAGAGATAATCAGCCGTATATTCCAGGCAGTTCTTTAAAGGGAAAGATGCGCTGTCTTCTGGAACAGATGGCAGGTTCGACAAAAGTTGGAGGAAATGCTGAAATCTGCAGACTGTTCGGTAGCGCTGATGCCAGCAATCCACAACCGTCCAGACTCATAGTGCGTGATTCCGTTCTGACGGAAGAATCAGTCAGTAAACTGCTTGCTGCAGATCTGGATATGCCTTTTACCGAAAACAAATATGAGAATACCATCAGCAGAAGTAAAGGAACAGCCGAGAACAAGCGTCAGACAGAGCGCATCCCTGCTGGAGCGGAATTCAATGTGGAGTTCATCATCAACATATGGGACAATGATGATGAAACTGCTTTGTTGAATATGCTGAACAAGGGTATCCGTGCTATAGAAAACGACTATCTTGGAGGCAGCGGATCTCGCGGCTATGGTCAGGTAAAGTTTGGTGAGATAGTTAAGTCGGAGTTGTCCGAGTCAAACGGTTGGAAATAAGATGACCACTTTCAAAATATACAAACTTCATTTTACTTCGCCTCTGCATATTGGCGATGCAAGAGAAGATTATGGTTCAAGCCGTCAAACAATCGATTCCGATACCATGTATGCCGCGCTGACATCATGTCTGGCCAAGTTGGGCAGAACCATACCGGAAGATGGCTTTCTTGGTTGCACGATAAGTTCTCTTTTTCCATTCTATCAGAAGAGTCCTTCTGAAAATGCTGTTTTGTTCCTGCCCAAACCTCTCAAGCAGAAGCTCCCCAATATTTCTGTCGAACACCGCAAAAGACTGAAGAAAGTGCAATGGCTTGATGCTTCCAGTTTCTCGGATGTATTAAACGGGCATCCTTTGTTCGAAAATGAAAGTGAGCTCAGTTATGCACAGGGAAAGTATTATTCAAAGGACAGAATAGATACGGAGTTCATGTATTCGCAGGTATCACAAAGGGTAACCGTATCCTGGGACTTTATCAAACCTACCACGCCATTTTACATGGACCGTATATGGTTTCATGATTACTCAGGTCTATATTTTATGGTTGAAGGTGACGACAATACCATAAAACCGGCTCTTGACCTGTTACAGGAAGAAGGTATTGGCACTGACCGCAATGTTGGAAACGGACACTTCGTATATGAAGAAGACGAATTATCCTTGAATCTGCCGGAAAGTGCGGAGTTCTCCATGTCGCTATCCTCTTTCATTCCAGATTCTAGAAGTCAGCTTGCTGATATGATGGACAGTGACGAGGTGGCATACGAACTTCACCGATGCGGAGGTTGGATTACTACCGCACCCTATAATTCTCTGAGAAAGAACGTTATCCACACGTTCCTGCCCGGCTCGGTATTCAGATACGACTCATCTGACCAGCATATTCTTGGAAGGATTATCGATTTGAATCCTGGAATACAGTTTGACAGAAAAGTTGATCATCCTGTATGGAGATGTGGCAAATCAATATTTGTTCCAATTAAGTTCTGACAACATGGAAGATTTCAGTATAAGGTACAAGGTAAGACTAACCGTTGTCTCCCCTATTGCAATTGGTGCAGGACAGGAAAGAGATTGGGTCATGGGTGTTGACTATGTTGAACAAGGAGGAAAGATATACAAATTAAACCTCCAGAAGCTGATTGAATCGGGCGTCACAGCTTCGGATTTATCAGGATTCCTCATATCACGTAATGGAGAAGGACTAAAAAGAAAATTAGGTAACCGCCTGCGGGATGTTTCTGATATGGTATTCGTATCTCCAATTCGTTGTGACAGCATTAAGACATTCATACGCAGCGAGTTGACCGGCAAGCCAATAATACCGGGAAGTTCTCTGAAAGGAGCAGTCCGTTCTGTGATTTATAAATATCTTAAAGCAGATCTTGACGCAAAGAATATGGGATCATGGAAAGCTGGAAATGATTTCATGCGGTACATCAGCATCTCCGATGCCGAATTTGAAAAGACAGGACTGGTTAATACAAAAATTTTCAATTTACAATCAGATGGCAATGCCGGATGGACCGGAGGTTGGAAACATGGCGCCTCAAAGACTAATTCTCATTTTTCCGCATCAGGTTTCAATACAGTTTACGAATGCCTTATGCCCGGTCAGTCAGCCACAACCACTATTACCATTTCTCCAGGTCTCTTTAAATTATGGGAGATTGGCCAACATAAGCAGCATCCTAAAGCTGAGAAAAAGCTGGAAATGCTGAACAAAGGCCTTCCATTCATATTTGGTATCATCAACAAACACATGAATTACTATTTATATAAGGAGCTTGATTTTCTTAAAAAATATGCAAAAAATGATTCCGTAGAGAATGGAAGCAGTATTACTAATTCATTGAATGGACTATCCAACAGATTACCTGAAAAAGGCGAAAGCAATTATTGCTTTCTGAAAATGGCCGCAGGTACCGGTTTCCATTCTATCACAGGTGACTGGCAATTTGAAAACTTCATAGAAGACGAAGCGGAAGGCACTATATTTGATAGGAAGAGAAATAGAGGCCAGGCAATAGAACCTCGCATAGTCTTGCCAAAATCCAGAAAGATTGCCATCTGGAAGGACTATTCCGATGACGAAGAACAGGATAATGTCCGTTTTTCACCAATGGGATTCATCAAATTGTCTATCTTGAAAGAATAACAAGACGAATGAAAGTCCACATCACACTTGTAGGCCGTGAAGCCGCTGCGGTTTATAATGGGATTATTGCCACGAAACCGGATAAAGTAGTTTTTATCTTCTCCGTTTCTACAATAGAGGTAATGCAACGGGTCAGAGATGAGATTGACATGGAAGTTGATGAGCAGAAGCCACTTGATCCCGTCAATCTGATTGATATAGAGCAGCGTGCCAGAGAACTCGCAGAAAAATATGCGCAGGACAGGATAACCCTGAACATATCGGGCGGTACCAAGTCCTGGGCCTTCCTTTTCGGACGTGTATTTTCCACAATGCCCAACGCTGAAGTAGTATATATGGACCAGAACAATGTGCTGTGGAACTATACGACAATGGAATCTGGCAAATTAGAAGAATTCGACCTGTTCAAACAGTTCAGACTGTACGGTAATCCTTTGGACCACTTCACACGATTTGAGGAATACACGGATGCTGATCAAGATGCACTGGAGCAAATTGAAGACCTTTGGATAGATTTCCCCGACGAATTTACACCCTTGATGTCTGTACTTGACCGCACACGTGACAATCAACTCAAAAATAATAAGGAAGGTACTTTTGAGAGAGGCTTTTCAAAAGTTGAATGGCACAAGCCGACCGTCCCACAGAACAATGGCAGGATAATCATATCTCTTATCAGGAAGAACGGACGCGGTCGTGAAGTAGAAATTGAATCACCCCATGCTGTAGATATTGCATTCAACTCCGGTTGGATGGAATACAAAATAGCCAGAGTACTTAATCAGTGGGGACGAGCCAGAAGTATATATCTTAATTCAAGATTCAAGTTCAGCAGCGGAAAGGACAAAAACGAAGTTGACATAATAGTAGGAGCTGATTCAAAGATACTGTTTGTGGAGTGCAAGACTCAAGTTACCAACTCAATTGACATTGACAAGTTCCGCAATGTCATTAAAACCTATGGCGGAACCGGCAGCAAAGGTCTATTCGTTACGCACTCAAAGATGAGTGATGATGTACGCAAGAAATGTATGGAAGTCGGCATCATACCATTTTCATGGGAGGAATCACATATTAACTTCACTCAAAGCCGATTCAAAAAAATGAGTCCAGCCGATTTACTATACTATATTCTTGATACTGAATGGTTGAACATAAACGCTTGACACTTTGATATGGGAAGAAAAGTCTTTATTTCTGTTCTTGGGACGAGTGACTATAGGCCTTGCGAATACTATCGTGAACAGGTTTCGTTTGGAAAATCCCGTTTCATTCAGGAATCGACATTGAATTATCTGAACAGCCGCACATGGCCATCGGATTCAAAAGCCTATA
Organism: Bacteroidaceae bacterium; assembly: GCA_045600825.1. Lineage (GTDB taxonomy): Bacteria > Bacteroidota > Bacteroidia > Bacteroidales > Bacteroidaceae > Colenecus. Next base: position 29,903 of record JAZRYP010000030.1, on the reverse strand, counting down.
TTCTGCTGACGCAGTCATCTGAATCACGCAATTGGAATGACAATGGCCTGACTGACCATAACGGAAATACTCTTACACGGAAAGGATTGCAAGCGGTCTTGCGGGACATGAATCTTCCATTTGGCATTGAACCTATTACAAATATTCCTGAAGGCAATAATGAAGAGGAAATATGGAATATATTCGAACGTGTTTACAATGTCATAGAGCCAGATGACGAATTGTACTTTGACATCACACACGGATACCGATATTTACCGATGCTGATACTTGTATTGTGTAATTACTCCAGATTTCTCAAGCACACTACAATCAAAAGTATTACATACGGAAATTTCGAAGTGTCACAAGAATTGGGACACGGTGTAATTGTCGACTTGAAACCATTGTCTGAGCTTCAGGACTGGACCTTTGCTGCCGGTCAGTTTGTCAATAATGGAAATGTTGATGAACTTGTAAAAAAAAGTTCGGAAAAGTACAGACCACTGTTAAAAGAAAGTCAGGGAACGGATACAAATGCACAGTTGCTCAGAAAGTATATAACCAATCTCAACACATGTATCTCCCAGCGTCAGACTTGCCGTGGAAAAGAAATAATCAGTTCAGGTGATTATGACAGTTTATGTCATACATTTGACAGTATGCAGAACTCCTGCATAAGACCTTTGATGCCTATATTGAAATCCGTTCAGCAATCATTGCAGGACATAGTTCCATACTATAACGTAAATAATGCTTTGTCTGCTGCAAAATGGTGTTATAACAACAAATACTACCAGCAGTCTGCAACATTGTTACAGGAGTATGTGATTTCCTATTTCTGCATAAAATACAATCTTGAAATTGACAATCTCATTGAACGGCAACTGGTTGGTGATGCTGTTTATATCTGCAATACATCGCAATGTGAAATAAATGATGAGATAAATACCACAATAGCCGATAATGTGGATCTTCAAATGGCTCTTCAAAACTTGGTCAATGATACGGAATTGCAGAGTATCTCAGCAACATTTACAAACATGGCTGAAAATTTGAGAAATGACTTGAATCACTCAGGAATGCGCCAGAATTCAAGTAAGCCTGAAAAACTAATCAAGGATTTGGGAAAGTATTTGGAGCGATTAAGTCATTTAGGGAAAAGTGAAGATATCGTGGCCGTGAATCATTTTTCAGAAGAACAATCCACATTACTGATAAACCTGTCCAATCATCCGTTTGAGAAATGGTCGGATAATCAGAAATCTGCAGCTGTTGAACAGTACGGTGAAGTTCAGGATCTGCCTTTCCCCAACGTCAATCCGGATGGAGATGCCGATTATATTTCCTCACTCGCAGATGAGTATTTCCGGAAAGTAAAGGAAATGTCAGGCAAAAGGAAAGTCACCATACACCTTATGGGAGAAATGAATCTCAGTTTTACCCTGCTTGACAGATTCAGAGAAGCTGGATATGAGTGCATTGCTTCAACAACAGAAAGGGTAATTGATGATAGTATTCCTGGGCAGAAGACCGTATTTTTCAGATTCGTTAGATTCAGGCCATATAACTGACAGCAATGGAACTAATCCTTAATACATACGGAGTTTCGCTCAACCGGGACAATGAAGCATTCGTCATTACCCATTCCGATGGAAGTCAACGGGTACCTATCACTGGCATTACGTCCATACAAATAGGAAAAGGTGCTCAGATAACCAGTGATGCAGTCATGCTGGCTGTTGAAAACGAGATAGAAATAATCTTTGTTGACAAAGGCGGAAATGTGATTGGGCGTATATGGAGTCCCAAATACGGTTCCATATCCACCATCCGCAAAGGGCAGTTGGCCTTCACATTTACACACGATGCACTTGACTGGATAAAGGATGTCATCTGCCGTAAGATAGAAAACCAACAGGCATTACTGCTGATGATGGAGGCCGAGAGCGAAGAACTTCAACGCAAAGTTCAGAAGTCAATTAACCGTCTTGAAGACTACCGCACTAAAATAAGCAACATCACAGGTGATATAGTATCCGATGAAGCCGCGACCTTACGGGGATGGGAGGGCGTTGCTTCTAAAATATACTTCGAAACACTGAACCTGTTTATCCCGGAACACCTTCGTTTTGCAAACCGAAGTCAACACCCAGCCTGTGATCTGATGAATGCAATGCTAAATTACGGATACGGACTACTATACGGCAAGATTGAAAGTGCGCTCATAAAAGTAGGAATTGACCCATACGTAGGTGTCTTACACCGCGATGATTATAACAGACCCGTTCTAGCGTACGACATTATTGAACTATACCGTGTATGGATAGATTATGTTGTTTATTCCTTGGCTATTCAGAATCCGTTCACTGAAGAATACTACTCAGTACGTGAAGACGGTTCATACTGGCTCGAACCATTAGGACGCAGAGTGCTGATTCAGTCAGTCAACGATTATCTTGGAGAGAATATCAATATCAAGGGACTGACGCGAAGCCGTGAGACTCAGATGTTCCTATATGTACAGAAACTGGCTCAGAAGTTCAAGCAGTTTCAATGAAGAAACTATATGATTCAGGTCGCATCAAACATATTATCAAAAGACGAAACTCTGAAAAAGACCGATTTGGAGTATCTGTTTCGCAGTCTAATCAATCCAAAGCCCGAAATAGCCAATCGAATAAGACAACTGCGTCTGATTCGTACATTAAATGCAAAACAATATTCTCTTCTGAAGCGCCAGTTACCATATTTTGTATGTGGCATTTTCAGTCCTCCATTCCGCAAGACCGAAAATTTTGCATATACCGAATATTTCATCATAGATATCGACCATATCGCAGAAAAAGGGCTGGATATTGACAATGTGCGCACCGAACTGCAATCTGACTCCAGAACTGTTCTATGTTTCATCTCGCCAAGTGAGGATGGTTTAAAGCTTATATTCCGTCTCAAGGAAAGATGCTATGATGCAGGTCTGTTTTCCTTGTTTTACAAAGCGTTTATCACCAAGTTCTCAAACCAATACCATCTTGAACAGATTGTTGATGCCAAGACGTGTGACGTAACACGCGCCTGCTTTATCAGCATCGACTCAAATGCCTATTTTAACCCCTGTGCCGAGGCCATTGATTTGTCGGTATTTGTCAATACTGATGACCCTGAATCAATTTCTGCCTTGAAGCGCAAGTTGAAGGGAAACAAGCAGGTAGAGAAAAAGGATTGTGCTTCCGAACTGAATCAGGATTCTGACCCAGATGAAGAGACTATGCGAAAAATCCGGAATCTTCTGAATCCGAAATTGGAACGCAAGTTATCCCAGCGTCCCATATATGTACCAGAAGTGCTTGAGGACATGATTGATGATTTAAGAAAGTACATCGAAGGAACAGGTGTTATTGTGGACAAAATCACAGACATTCAATACGGCAAGAAAATCTCTATGTCCGTAGGTATGAAACAGGCTGAAATCAACTTGTTTTATGGTAAACGAGGGTTTACTGTCGTCAAGTCACCACGTTGTGGAACAGCACCGGAGTTGAATAATCTAGTGGCTGATATTATCTCGATTTTTATTAACGAACGCTGATGACAAGAAAAAAACGTAAACTGTCATTTCAGGAAAAAGTCTTGCACATTAGAAACGCAGGATTGAACGGTAGTCCTGGCATCAACAGGTCCATTGCCGGCATCAGCGATATTCCATCTTTGGATGACAGGATTAAATGTATCTTTGATATTACAAACAACAATCATAGACCAGCAACGAACATGTTATTTTTCGTCATGTATGACATCAGCAGCACCAAGGTGCGCAACCAAATTGTAAAGTATCTTGAGAGTAAAGGCTGCATAAGAATACAACGAAGTATTTTTCTAGCAGACCTTGATTCTGCTATATATGATGAAATCAGACAGAACCTTACAGCTGTTCAAGCCGCATACGAAAATGACGACAGCATACTGATAGTTCCACTTTCAACGGATTTTCTGAAAGCGATGAAAATAATAGGACAAAACATTCAGATGGATGTAATTGTACATAACAAGAACACTTTGTTCTTCTGATGTTGAACAACATCTATTGCTCTTTGATTTTTTGACAAAACATATTCTTTTCCTAAATTAGCATTCTGAAAAGGGTCATTATTTGTTATAAAAATGACAACTTTTTCAGCTTTATTGCAATTAGCACGTTGATAATTATGCACTTACAAAATTTGGAGTCACAGACCATCATCCATCACAACAAGGATTAAGACCCCTTCAAATTCGACTTTAATCTCTAACTTTTTCAGTCACAGACCATCATCCATCACAACAAGGATTAAGACATTATTAATATTTTTATTAAAAATCTGATCATTGTCACAGACCATCATCCATCACAACAAGGATTAAGACTCACCCACTTCCCACTCAATACCTGTATCGTGAGGGGTCACAGACCATCATCCATCACAACAAGGATTAAGACGAAAACATCAAGGTTTTCATAATACTTTGAATCTGTCACAGACCATCATCCATCACAACAAGGATTAAGACTTTCTGATAACCCAGTAACAGTCTGCTATTCTATGTCACAGACCATCATCCATCACAACAAGGATTAAGACAAGTTAGGGTAACTATTCTCCCCTAAGGAGATTATGTCACAGACCATCATCCATCACAACAAGGATTAAGACCGTTAACGCGCTTGTAAAAAACATCAACCGGCCAGTCACAGACCATCATCCATCACAACAAGGATTAAGACTTTTAGGAGTGGCATCCCATATGAAATAATGGTTGCCGTCACAGACCATCATCCATCACAACAAGGATTAAGACTTTTAGGAGTGGCATCCCATATGAAATAATGGTTGCCGTCACAGACCATCATCCATCACAACAAGGATTAAGACTATATCTTCATTTCAATAACATCATTCCAGTTAATGTCACAGACCATCATCCATCACAACAAGGATTAAGACTTTATCATCTCATCACTAAGATTTTGGTTCATATTTAGTCACAGACCATCATCCATCACAACAAGGATTAAGACATACCTCTATATCATTTATCAACTCATCTTTAAATTGTCACAGACCATCATCCATCACAACAAGGATTAAGACTACATGAGTAAATCCTTTACCTATATTTCGATAAAGTCACAGACCATCATCCATCACAACAAGGATTACATTTAACAACACTGTTGCATTAAATAATTATTTCATACAAAGCGATGAATAGCAATTGTGATCTTATGAAACTCATTATTGCCGATAGCAATATTGCAGCAGCATGTACGAGAGTTGTACGCAATCGTGGAGCTGCGGGAATTGATGGAATCAAAGTTCGTGATTTGCCCCAATGGCTGATAGATCACAAGAATGAACTGAGGCAATCCATTATGGATGGCACATATATGCCACTACCTGTACGTTGTGTATTGATACCAAAAGCTAATGGAAAGAAGAGAAAGCTGGGTATTCCTACAGTGATTGACAGAATGATTCAACAAGCTATCAGCCAGATACTACTTCCCATATATGAACATAGATTCAGTGATAACAGTTATGGCTATAGACCTCACCGTAGTGTCCAGCAAGCTGTTTTGGCTGTTAAACAATATGTAGATTCAGGATATAGATATGTTGTGTGTCTCGATTTGGAGAAATTCTTTGATACTGTCAATCACACCATTCTGCTAAAAGTGTTAAGACGTGATATTAAAGACGAAAGAGTCATCAATTTGATTAACAAGTGTTTAAAATGTGGCAGTTCTTTTCATGGTCAAATTTTTACCACTACTATTGGTACACCTCAAGGTGGTCCACTGAGTCCGTTACTCAGCAATGTAATGCTGAATGAACTGGACCGAGAACTAGAACGTCGTCAGTTTCATTTTGTAAGGTATGCAGACGACTGTATCATTTTAGTCAAAAACCTATTAAAAGCTCAAAGGGTAAAATACTCTATTACAAAATTTATTGAATTACGACTTCGATTGAAAGTCAATCGTGCCAAAACCACCACAGGATTCATTGATGGGCTACATTATTTGGGATATGATTTTGTATGGAATAGAAAACAGACTATCCTTTTAATCAAATAATTCTATTCTTATACCATTCTCAATAGCAAAGCTCATTGCCGCACAACTCCAGCGCGCTGATGCTGAATTGGCAGCCGCTTCCAAATAACTTCTGGCCTTTTGACTGTCTTTATCACATCCTATGCCATGATGGTATAATACACCCAATTCAAAAAGCGCTTCCGGCGCTCCCATGGCGGCTGCTTGGCGGAATGCCTGACAACATTGCTTGGTATTGATAACAGTATTTCCGGTTTCATCTTTATATCCATGAACAAGGCATCGTCCTTGTAACAGCAGACGGTCCAAATCACTGGCTCCTTCGGGCAGAACCGTCTGTTTTCTAATAATTGTCGAACCGCTATAACTTACAGCCATCACCGACAGACATAAGGCAGACCGGATGGCCTCACTTCCGGACTGTCGTAAGGACGAGGCACTTATAGACAAGTTCTTAGAGAATGCATACTCTCTCACAAAAGGACAATAATTCCCATCATTTCTCCACAAATCTCACAAATGAAATACCACAAATATTCACAATTGACTTTGTATTCAATTAAGTATTAGTAAATTTGTAGCATATAACAATTAAGAGGATGGAATACCTTGAACGAATAGCAGACAAGCATCTGAAAGAAAGACTGAACGCTATTGGTGCTGTTCTGGTGGAAGGACCGAAGTGGTGCGGGAAGACTACAACGGCAGAACAGCAGGCGAAGAGTGTGCTGCGGCTGCAGGATCCTGATAACCGGGATGATTATCTTGCCACGGCAGCCGTCAGACCGTCCAATTTGCTGATAGGTGAGGTGCCTAGGCTTCTGGACGAATGGCAGGATGCACCGGTATTATGGGATGCCGTCAGGACTATGTGCGACAAACGAGGTGTACCCGGGCAGTTTATTCTTACCGGGTCCAATGCCGTAGATGAGACGAAAATTCATCACAGCGGCACAGGTCGCATTTCTCGTATGCAGATGTCAACGATGTCTTTATGGGAGTCGAAAGAGTCCAACGGCAGCCTCAGTCTGAAAGAACTGTTTGACAATCCCCAGCAGGATATTGAAGCGATTTCGGACTTGAATGTGAATGACATCATTTTTTCTGCTTGTAGAGGAGGGTGGCCGGCTTCCCTGAAAGCTGATGGCAACAATGCGAAGTTGATGATTGCAAAAGATTATGTTCATTCTGTATGCAAAACAGATATTTCCAGGATTGACAACGTTCAACGTAATGAAAAATTGGCAAGGATGATTCTTCGTTCGTATGCGAGGAACATATCAACTACGGCAAAAACGACATCAATGCTTGCAGACGTGACGGCATCGGACAGGATGGAGTGCTCACGAACAACGTTTGACGATTACGTATCTGCTCTGGAGAAATTATTTGTTATACAGGACATTGATGCGTGGTGCCCGGCAATCAGGAGCAAAACTGCCATTCAAAGCCGTCCTAAACGAGGATTCTGTGACCCGTCGGTGGCCGTCGCCTTGCTGGGACAGACTCCGGAGTCATTACAAACTCAAATGAAAACGTTCGGTTTCATATTTGAGCAGATGTGCATCCGGGACCTGAAAGCGTATTCGTACGGATTTTTTACAAGTGTAGGCTATTATCGGGATCGTTATGGCCTGGAGGCAGATGTCGTGCTCCATCTGGATGACGGGCGATATGCCCTGATTGAATGCAAACTCGGCAGCAATGAAATCGAGGAAGGCTCAAGCCATCTTATTCAACTTCATAATCTGATCAAGGAGCATAACAAAACCGAGAGACAAATGCCCATACGCGAACCGGATCTGAAAATCATACTCACTGGTGGCAAGTATGGATATACCAGAAATGATGGGGTCCACGTTATTCCGCTTGCTTGCCTGCGATCATAGGAGGGCGAGTTCTTAGAAACCCAGTCAATATTGAAACCCTGAGAAAATAAATTGAAAATCCAAGCCATGCATTTTGTAGTGTTCAGAATTCCATTGTTACCGAGCCGTCCGGATTGAACGTGATCTTTTTGCAGCCCTTCACGATGCCGGTTATGGCTACTGCGCCACCCACTATGATGGCGAGTTCGGCTACCGATATTGTCAGTGAGCCCAATGTGAGGCCGGCGGCGGTTGCGGCCAGCGAAGTGCCGCCGGTGAATGGAGCGGCTAAGAGTCCGCCCACTGCCAGTATTCCTCCGCCGATCTTGGCACCTTTACGGCGCTTGCTGCTGTTCCGGATTTCCCGGGCCAGTTCGCCCTTGGCTATGATTGACTTTTCGCCGTCAGCTAGAGCGCGGCGCATCTCATCCTTTGTATATACTGTCTTTGCCATAATCAGTTGAATCCAAATGGTACTGTAAGTTTGCTGCCACACCCGGGACAGGTTGAAACCAGTCTGAACAGACCGTGCTTCCTATCCACATAAATCTTGCCGCATGCCAGGCATTTTCTGGCCGTATCTCCGTCCAGTATCATGCTCTCCCTATATTTCTTGCGTTGTCTGCACTTTTCCTGACCAGTCTGGTTCCGGTCCCAATCATCAGGCCGCCTATGATAATCTTGACGGCGAACTTCACTACTTCGTTCATAATCTGTTCGTTTAAAGGGTTAATCGAATAATCTGTCTACAAGACTGTCAATCATATCTGACAGTTTTTCACCAAGTGCCTCACCTGTATTCATACTGATAGTGAGCAACTTCTTCGCGGTCTCTGTTGTCCCCGCAGGGAAACTTTCAATGATTCGTTCAAGCATTGTTTTTACAGTTTTAATCGTTGATGCTGCAAATGTAAAATCACAGGTGTGCATAAAAGGTACACACTCTTAAAAATTTTTATATTTTTGCTCCATTCTTTGACCGCGAACTCAAATTCCGCCTTGGAAGGCCCTGAAAAAAGAGATTCGGAACTTGGCGAAACTTGAGTTCCAGCCGTTCTCGGCTGGGTCCTCCCCTGAGGGGAGGATGTAGGTGGGGGTCATACAAGGAGATATTATTTTTAAGTTTCGCCTTGGAAGGCCTTGAAAAAAGAGATTCGGAACTTGGCGAAACTTAAATAATAATATGGCATTCAATTACTTAGACCGATATTACTGGTTGGTCGAACTGATCAGGACCCATAAAGGCATTACTCTGAAGGAAATCCAGCGTGCCTGGGATATCTGCTATCTCAATGATGATCACAGGCCGCTGGCGCGACGCACATTCATCAAGCAGAAAGACTCCATAGAATCAATGCTTCACATCAGCATCAAGTATGATAAAGCAGAACGCGGATATTCCATTGAAGACGGTGACTATGACATTGAACGTATGATAGATATGATGCTGTCATCGGCATCGCTCATCAAGTTTGCCAAACATCCGGGTATGACGGGCAGAATTCAGATACAGGAGGAATCCAATGGACTCCAGCATATCAATACCATATTGGAGGCGATGAAGTTCTCCAAATGCATAGACCTGAAATTCAAGCAGTTCTACGAGACAGATTTCCGAGAACTGACAATTGAGCCATACGGTCTGAAGCAGTTCGAGCGTCGCTGGTATCTGGTCGGACCGAAGGTCGGAAGCAGAACCGTCAGAGCCTACAGTCTGGATAAGATGGAGGAACCTCGTATGTCCGGACGTCCCTTCGTCATTCCCGAAGACTTTTCGCTCAATGCGTTCTTCAACGAATACTTCGGCACCGTCGTTTACGAATCAGAAGAATCTGACGTAATCGTTCCACCGACTGAAATCCTGCTCAAAGTATGGAAACGCGAGCGTCCGTACTTCAACACACTGCCACTTCACCACACACAGACATGCATTGAGGAGCATGAGGATTACTCCATCTACCACTATTATATGGCTCCGACATGGGATTTGGAACGGCGTCTGCTGGAATGCAACGACCACGTGGAGGTTCTGGGACCTCAGGAACTGAGGGACATGATGGCCGAACACGCCCAAAACATAGTGGATATGTACAACGGGAAATGGGACTGAATTTTAAATGGAGAAATCAGAGTTTTGAACCTGCTCTGAGTTGCGGAGGGAGGATTCGAACCTCCGACCTTTAGGTTATGAGCCTAACGAGCTACCTCTGCTCCACTCCGCGATGTTTCGTAGTGCAAAGGTACGTCCTTATTTGTAAAAGGCAAATCTTTTCACTCTTTTTAACCAGTTCTTCGCTCATTTTACTTACTTTTGTGCAATAGACAAGCCTGCATTATATGCCAAACGAAAAAACCAGACTCCAGCTTATTGCCGCCGCACAGCAGCTGTTCGTGCGGAAGGGCTATGAGTCTGCTACAATGAGCGACATAGCCGCAGAGTCTGGGAAAGGCAGGAGAACACTCTATACATATTTTGAAAATAAGGAGGAAATATATCAGGCGGCCGTTAATCTGGAATTTCAGAAAATCATTGACGCATTGACTGAAATCGCCGCAAAAAACATACCGCCCCAGAAGAAAATAATGGAATTCATATACGGACGTATGACAATTCTCAAGGAAGCGGTATATCGGAACGGCACGCTGCGATCCGGATTTTTCCGTGACATCTGGGGACTACAGCATTTCCGCAAGGACTTTGATGCTGCCGAGAAAAAGCTCCTGACCGGCATCATAATGGAAGGCAAGTCTCTCGGCATATTCAATGTCCAGTATGTGAATCTGACATCGACATACATCCAGTACTGTATGAGAGGATTTGAAGTGCCGTTCATACGCGGTCAGGTCAGGATGGGGCACAGCGGCGACGATGTGAGGGGGGAGATTGAGAGAATGGTATATGGTGCATTGGGATACAATAATCAAGGATAATATATGGGAATTCTTTCCGGCAAGGTGGTCATCGTCACAGGTGGCACAAGAGGCATAGGTTACGCCATGGCACGCTGCTTCACAGACGAAGGAGCTGATCTGGCATTCATCTACAGGAACAGTGTAGAAAAAGCTAAATCCGTTGAGGAAGAGCTGAGAGCCAAAGGGGTGAAAGTCAAAGGCTACCAGTCTGATGTGGCAGATTTTGACGGTATCGCATCGACAGTCAGCCGGATTCTTGCAGATTTCGGCAGGATAGACGTGCTTGTGAACAACGCCGGCATCACACGCGACGGACTGACGTTCCGTCTGAATGAAGAGGCCTGGGACGATGTCATTGACACCAATCTGAAATCCGCATTCAACTGCATCCACGCCTGTGCGCCGGTAATGCTGCGCCAACGTAGCGGCTGCATACTGTCGGTATCGTCAATAGTCGGTCTGGGAGGCAATGCAGGACAAGGAAACTACGCCGCATCGAAGGCCGGACTTATAGGACTGACCAAATCCGTGGCCAAGGAACTGGCATCACGCGGAATACGCGCCAACCTGATAGCTCCAGGATTTATCAGGACCGAGATGACAGACAAGGTAGGCGATGAGCAGATGGCACAGTGGTGCAAGGATATACCATTGCAGCGCGCCGGTACGCCCGAAGAAGTTGCAAAAGCCGCATTGTTCCTGATTTCGGACAATGCATCATATATCACAGGACAGGTTCTGACAATTGACGGAGGGAGAAGTATGTAATGGAAGTCCTTTACGATGACAATCATATAATAATTGTCTCCAAGAATTCATCGGAGATAGTCCAGGGAGACAAGACAGGCGACAAACCTCTGTCCGAAACCGTAGCGGCCTGGATCAAGGAGAAATACTGCAAGCCTGGCAATGTGTTCGTCGGTGTGACGCACCGTCTGGACCGTCCTGTCAGTGGAGTGGTGGTATTTGCCAAGACCAGCAAGGCTCTGTCCAGACTCAACGACATGTTCCGCGACGGAAATGTGAGCAAGCGTTATCTGGCAATCGTCAAAAATCTCCCGCCAAAGCCGGAAGGAGAACTGACGCACTGGCTGGTGCGTAACGAGAAGCAGAACCGCTCGTATGCATATGATTCGGAGAAGCCCGGCAGCAAGAAGGCCGTACTCAAATACCGTCTGTTAGGAAGTTCCGTCAATTACCACCTGCTGGAAGTGGAGCTTCTGACTGGCCGCCATCACCAGATACGATGCCAGCTGGCAAAAATGGGATGCCCTATAAAGGGCGATCTGAAATATGGGGCAGAACGTTCGAATCCGGATGCCAGCATATCCCTGCACGCCTACTGCATAAGCTTTGAGCACCCGGTGTCACATAAAAGAATCACCGTGTATGCTCCCATACCTGGTGATTCACTATGGCAGAGTTTCAGGGATGTTATTCCGCAGGAGACTCCGGCCACTCTATCAGAGTAGCCTTGATTATCTTCACATCCGGTACAGGGCGGCTGTTCCTGTCAACGTGCGATGCCGAAATCCTGTCAATGACATCCATACCCTCTATCACTTCTCCGAACACGGTATAATAGCCATCCAACGACGGAGCACCGCCTATGGTAGTATATTCCTCAATCTGCTCCTTCGAGAAATGGAATACAGGTCTTGTATGCGTTATCGAATCGGCCTGTTTGCTCAATTTGTCAATAAGCACGCTGGTCTTGTTCTTGTAACCTTTCTGCTTATACTCCATAAACTTGGCCGCGTATGGCTGTGCAATGGAGTCCCGCAGCACATTGTACCATTTCTTATGTATCTTGGTCTCCAACCCGGGAAAACTTGACGCGCTGGTCTTGCTGCCAGTTATGATATAGAACTGCTGACTGGTGGAATAGTTCACCTGACGCAGACTGGCCTGGCCTACAGCCCCACGCTTGTGATAGTATTTCCAGGGATTGATCTCACCTGGGATAGTATCATTTTCCTCATCAACACCGAGAGCTACGCCCGGCTGTGCCCCCTTCGACTTCGGATCACCCGCCTGGATCTTGTACTTCCGCTCCACGCCGAAGAACAGCTGACCGTCATATACGCCTCTGCGCACCTGACGCACCATATTGTGCCTGTGAAGCGGAGTTCCCTGATACAGCTTTATCACAAAATCTCCCATAGTTGTCTCAAACCTGACATACTGGTCACAATCGGCGATGATGGTATCGGCATCCTCCACCTCGGCCTCACCCTTAGTGCCATTATTACACGACGGCATCAGCATTACCGCCATAACAGCAACAAAACCTAACAGATATTTTCTCATATTCATCAATATTTTCATTATACCATTTCACTATATCACCGGCATATTCATCGCCTGATTCTACGGCCATAAAGATACATCATTTGTCGGCTCATCCAATGTTGCACCAGACAAAATGAAAAGTCTCTGCAACTTCTTACAGAGACCTACGGTTTTTCATCCGTACCCAGAGCCGGTCTCGAACCGGCACGAGTTTTACCCCACTGGTGTTTGAGACCAGCGCGTCTACCGATTCCGCCATCTGGGCATTTGGTGAATCACAACTCCGTGACGCTCCGGTGGAGTTGCAGTGCAAAGGTACGCCGTTTTTTTGAAATTTCTGCAAAATGCAGTCAAATAAGTTTGATTTTAAAAAAAAGGGACTATCTTTGAATAGATAGTATCACTTACTGAAGTTTCGCTGACGGAACTTGAATATTTTATGTTGGGTAACGACAACTACTGTGTTATACTGGCCGGCGGAGCCGGAACAAGGATGTGGCCATTGAGCAGAAAGCAGCGGCCCAAGCAGTTCGTGGATTTCTTCAAGGACGGCAATACACTGCTGAAACGTGCCGTAGCTCAGATGAGCAGAATCATACCGAGAGAAAATATAATCGTGGCGACCAACATTGACTATTACGATATAGTGCGTGAACAGCTGCCCGATCTGGAAACTCATCAGATACTGCGCGAGCCGGCGATGAAGGGCACAGGCCCGGTATTCGTAATGGCGGCATACCATATACGCGATCTCAACCCGAACGCCAAGGTGGTAGTATTGCCGTCTGATATCCAGATAATGGACGAAAACGAATATTTCAGCACAATAGAAAAAGGTATGACTTTTGTTGACAGGCACGACGCCCTGCTGACTATAGGCATCAAGCCCACCTGTCCTGAGACCAGATACGGATATATCCAGATAGACGAAAAAACTATGGACGGTATGTATCGGGTACGTACATTCACCGAAAAACCGGAAGAGAATTTCGCAAAGCTGTTTGTTGAGAGCGGTGAGTTTTACTGGAACTCCGGAATATTGATGTGGAATGTCAATGCGTTCATCCAGACAGCCGCAACTTGTCTGCCGGAGGTAACCACCCAGTTCGATATGATATACGGCACCTGCCACAACCGCGACGCCCGCCGTAACCGCCTGTACGCATTCTACGAGGCATTTCCGCACGTTTCAATTGACTATGCCCTGCTTGAAAAGGCAGACAACGTGTATATGGCGACCGGCACCTTCCGATGGAATGACATCGAGTCCTGGGATCTGCTATACGATGTGAGTAGCCGCGACGATAGGGGGAATGCCGTAATTGCCGCAGACACGCTCACTTACGACTGCGACGGAAATCTGATAATAGAAAACTCCAATGGCAAGAAACTGGTCGTAGTGGATGGCTTGTCAGATATGCTGATTGTCGATACCGACGATGTCCTCGTTATATGCAACCGTCACAACGAGCAGGCATTCAAGAAATACCTGAACGATATAAAGGTGAAATACAAAGGCAGGGATTTCAATTAAGCTCAGGTGCTGACAGGATATTACGATATCTCTGCAAATCGCCCAGAACAACCATCGCAGAATCCAGCGCAGCATCATTACGCATATTGTACCGTATCACGCCACGCTCGTAATAATAGCGCGATACAATCTCCGTCCCGAGGAGCGATACCACATCTTCCTTGAATGTATCAAGATCACGCTCCACATTATACTGCAACCTGGTTTCCAGAGAATCAAACTCCGCAACTGCGTTGGCATACAGTCCTTCCACCTTCGCAATATCACGTATCGCCTTAAGCGCCTGACTGCTGCGGCTCTCATAGTCAAAGTCCGATTTTCCGACATACTCCTTGAAGGAATCATACAGGGAATCGCTTACACTGAACTCATCCACAGGCTCTATCCCGTCGTTTCTGCGACAGAATTCATTTATGTAGTCAAACAGCAGGACATCCGTTGAGAGATAATAGATAAGGTCCGCCAATGTATCCACAGGACAAGTCACGTCCGGACGTATGCCTCCGCCGTCCTTAACCTCGCGTCCGGCCTTGGTCCTGAACACGTGGGCAAGGCTGTCCGGAGTACGCTCCGCCTTGCCGTTACGGTCACGTTTAGAGTAATCTATCTCCTGAATGCAACGACCGCTCGGTATGAAGTATTTCGCAGTAGTAACCTTAAGTGTCCCGTTATACGGCAATGAGCGTGTAGTCTGTACCAGTCCCTTGCCATACGAGCGGGAACCCATCACCACCGCACGATCCAGATCCTGCAGCGAGCCGGACACAATCTCCGATGCCGATGCGGAATTACCGTTAATCATCACGACCAACGGGATTTCCGTATTGACAGGATCACGGCGCGTGGTATATGAGCTTGATGCCGAACGGGTCTTTCCTTTGGTCTCGACTACCAGAGTACCCTTCGGGACAAACAGGCTTACTATCTCTATTGCCTCATTCAAAAGTCCGCCGCCGTTATCACGCAGATCCAGCACAATCGATGTTGCACCCTCGGCCTCCAGTTCCAACAGAGCCTTACGCACATCTTTGGAGCAGTTCTCCGTGAAACTCTCCAGAAGTATATACCCCACACCCTTCCACATTCCATAATATGGTACCGAAGGCAGGGTTATATTAGCGCGCTTTATCTTAATATCCATACTATCCGCGACCCCAACCCTGCGAACCGTCAGCACAAATTCCGATGCAGGCTCGCCACGCAGATGATCACTCACGTACGATGTAGTCTTTCCTTTCATATCCTCACCGTCAATACGCAGTATCAGGTCTCCGGCCTTGACGCCGCTAATATCAGCAGGCATCCCTTCGTACGGTTCCTCAATGGCAACATAGTCATTCTTGGGATATAGCCGGATTAACGCACCTATTCCTGCATACTTGCCGGTAGTCATCATCTTAAGATCCTCCTCCGCACTCTCGGGATAGTACTCCGTATATGGATCAAGCGTAGCCAGCATTGCATCAATGCCCTTATTCAGCATTTTTTCCACTTCAACGGTATCAACATAGAACATATCCACATCGCGGAATATATTGTGAAAAATCTCCAGATTCTTGGAAATCTCAAAACTACGGTCTGTTACATTTGTACTCATCAATGCCACTCCAACGACACAGAGCAGCAACGCAGATATAATGACTCTACACTTACGCATACGGCAAAGATAGTAATCTTCAAAAAACAACTTATTTTTTTACGCTTACTACAACAGCAAACATAACTTTTTAATACTGTCAGAACATTTTTTACCGCAAACGTTTGTTTCTTTCCGAAAAAGCGGTAAATTTGCACCGCTTTAAGGCAGAGATACAAGTCTCCTGGCCGCAAGCGGATTGCTTCCTTAGCTCAGTTGGTTAGAGCATCTGACTGTTAATCAGGGGGTCCAAGGTTCAAGTCCTTGAGGGAGCGCAACCCGTCTCGAAAAGAGACGGGTTTGTTTTTTCAATGGACTTTCACGTTTTTCGCCTGCGGCTCAACAGCTCCGCAGTCAAGTCCTTGAGGGAGCGCAAAAACAGAAAAGTCACTCGCGAGAATGACTTTTCTGTTTTTGGGGACTTTCACACTTTTCGCGTGTGAGCAGGCAGATTACTCCACTCCACCGCCGAGCGACACGTAGAGGTCAATAAGTCCGTTACGTCCCTTAAAGATATTGGCTACCTCGCCGAGCTGGGCATTCAGAAGAGACTCCTGAGCGGTAAGAACCTCAATATATGTGGCCTTGCCGTTACTCATAAGGGTCTGGGTAGCGGAATAGGCATCATCCAGAGCTGCAATCTGCTGCTTATAGACGGTTTCCTTCTCCTTCACCAGTTCACAGGAGCGAAGTGCCGCATTCACATCATTACCGGCTGATATTACAGTCTGGACGTATGCGTCCGCAGCCATCTGCTGCTGAAGCTTGCTGACTTTCAGATTAGCTCTGAGCTTACCCTGGGCGAATATCGGCTGTGTCAGAGACGCTATCGCATTATATACCATATCGGCAGGATTGGATATAGGAGCGCCATTGGTACCCCAGCCGACAAGGCCGGACAGCGTCAGTCCCGGAAGCATAGCCGAACGTGCCTGATTGGTCACATAATATGCGGCCTCCAGACTACGGCCTGCGGCACGCACATCAGGACGTTTCTCAAGCATCGTTGCAGGAAGATCCACAGACACCGTCAATGGCATCGCGTAAGCATTCCAGGCGCTGCGCTCAATATGCCGGGGAGTCTGTCTCAGAATCAGGCATATCGCAGCCTCCGCATCCTTGATCATATTGGTAATATCCAGTTTCTGAAGCGTCACGTTATACAGCGAAGCCTTCATCTGATTGACAGATGTGGAATATGCGCGTCCGTTTTCCATCAGAGCGATCTGAGTATCCAGCACCTTACCCCATATTTCCTCCGTAGTTGTGACAATCTCCAGTTCACGGTCCAGAAGCTGCAGCTGATAATACGCCCTTGCTGCCATAGCCACCAGATTTGAGCGTGCAGCCAGCATATTGTCCTGAGCCATCAGGGCATTTGCCTGAGCCTCGCGCTTGCGGTTTGTAATACTGCCGAAACCGTCTATACCCCAATTTCCTGAAACAGGTACTGTATATCCCTGATCCGGTGTAATATAAATGGAAGGATTCAGAGATATTACAGGAAGGTAACCCAACTTTGCCGACTTCAGCATAGCCTCGGCCTGTTCAGCAACGCCCTCTGCGGCTGCAAGCGTTGTATTGCGCGATAAGGCTGAGTCAATCACAGTCTGAAGACAGGGATCGGTGAAGAGCTCCCTCCAGGACAAATCCCCGTATGACTTGCCCTCGGCTGTCTGCACAGCCAGTTCACTGTCCCCATAGAGATTGTCCGGAATCTCCGTAGTATCAGCATATTTCTTGAATATACCACAGCTCGCCAGGGAAAAGATGACAGCTGCAACCAATATTATATTTACCTTTTTCATACAGTCTCCTCCTCTATTATTTCTGTACCTTGTATCTTATCATGCAGTTTCTGGAAAATAATATAGAACGTAGGAACCACAAACAGCAGAGCCACAGTTCCCACAGCCATACCGCCCGTCACACCGATAGCAAGCGACCTGTTGCCATTGGCACCGGCACCACCCTCAACGATAAGAGGAATCATACCTGCAATCATGGTAAGCACTGTCATCAGAATAGGTCTCAGACGGTCATGACAGGCTCCGATAGCAGCCTCAGTGATATCCATACCGTGTTTGTGCTTCTCCACAGCAAACTCTGTAATAAGGATTGCCGTCTTTGCGAGCAAACCGATAAGCATAATGACACCGGTCTGCAGATAGATATTATTCTCCATACCGCACAGCTTCGAGAACAGGAACGAACCCATCAGACCGAACGGAACGGACAGCAGCACAGCAAACGGGATAAACCACGACTCATACAGACATCCCAGAATAAGATATATCAGGATAACGCATACCAGATAAATCACACCCGTCATATTGTTCTCGGCATTCTCCGCGAGCTCACGCGACATACCGCCGTATTCATAGCCATATCCCTGAGGCAGATCCGTATATGAGACCTCCTTGATAGCCTTCAGCGCATCTCCGTTGGAATAGCCGTCACCCGGCATAACCTGACAGGTGATACTCTGATACAGATTGAAATGGTTAAGACCCGATGTTCCGACAATCTGCTTTAGCGTCACAAACTGTGAGATAGGTGTCATCTCGCCATTCACACGGATGAATATATTGGTCAGTGATGCAGGATTCAGGCGGTACTCAGGTGCCGAACTTGCCATCACACGATACACCTTACCATACTGATTGTAGTTGCCTATGTATGCACCTCCGCAATATGAACCCAGTATTGAAAGCACCTCTTCCTGCGATACTCCAGACTTGTCACACTGCACGGCATTCACATCTACAATATATTTGGGATAGCTCTCGGAGAAAGTCGATGTCGCCATTTTTATCTCAGGACGCTGCTGAAGGGCTACCAGGAAATTATCGACAGCCTCCTTGAAGGCCGACAGTTCCCCACCCTGGCGGTCCTCCATCACAAGCTCTATACTGTTCGAGTTACCGTAACCAGGAATCTGAGGCATCTGGAAAGGTATTATCGTAGCTTCCTTTATGTCCTCACAGGCATAATACAGACGGGCAATGACCAGATCAATCATATGCTGGATACCTTTTCGCTCATCCCAGTGTTTCAGACGTACGATGAGTGTTCCAAAGTTTGTACCTGTACCCGAAATAAGGCCGAATCCGCCAATCTTGCTATACGACTCCACTTCCGGTATATCCTTCAGCTTCGCCTCCACCTTATTCATAGTCAGCATTGTCTCATGCAGAGTGGAGCCTGCCGGTGCTGATACATCGACCATAATAACTCCCTGATCCTCCTGAGGTACAAGTCCGGCCGGAAGGACCTTCATAAGATAAACCATAAGGACAGCGGTTATTGCAAGCATTGTCCAGGCCAGAACCGGACGCTTTATGAATTTTGGAACCGCCTTGCTGTACTTATTGAAAATAGCGTTGTATGAAGCCTGATATGCCTTCTTAGTATAATAGTTCAGATTCCTCCTGGTTCCGTCCGCCTCAGTCGCCGGCTTCATAAGGATTGCACACAATGCCGGGCAGAGTGTCATTGCACAGACGCAGGACAAGCCGACAGACGATGCTATGGTAATACCGAACTGCGTAAAGAACGAGCCCGATGTACCAGGCATGAACGTGACAGGTATGAACACTGCCATAAACACGAGAGTACAGCTGATAACAGCCAGCGAGACCTCGCTCATTGCGTCCTTGGTAGCCTTGTAGCCGCTCTTGTATCCAGTCTCAAGCTTAGCCATTACAGCCTCAACAACAACAATGGCATCATCCACAACGGTACCGATGGCAAGAACCAGCGCGAACAGTGTGAGAATGTTCAGGGAGAATCCTGCGAGCTTCACCACAGCGAAAGTACCGAGAAGCGATACGCAGATTGATATTGACGGTATCAGAGTAGCCTTGAAATCCTGAAGGAAGAAATACACTACCAGAATGACAAGTATGATAGCGACTATCAGCGTCTCAACCACACTGTGAATGGCAGCGAACAGGAAGTCATCGGATGTCTCAAGAGTTTCAAATTCCATCCCCGGAGGCAGCTGACGCTCAATATCCTCATACAGTTTGGAAATCTGGGCATTAATCGCAGTGGCATTTGCTCCGGCAGTCTGATTAATCATGAAAATCACACCGGGCTTTCCGTCTATTGCCGATGTAAAGCTATAGCTCAGCGCTCCCAGTTCAACATCGGCGACATCACGCAGATACAGCGTATTACCCGACACATCCGCCCTGAGGACAATATCCTCAAATTCCTCAATTGTCTTGAGACGGCCCTTATACTCCATTGTATATTGGTAGGTGTTTTCCGACAGCTCTCCAAGCGATCCGGTCGCAGCCACAAGATTCTGACGGCCTATGGCGGCAAACACATCGTTCGGCTCCAGATTGTAACGTGCCATCACATCCGGCTTCATCCAGATACGCAGAGAATACGTATTACCCAGATTCTGAACATTTCCGACACCCTGTATTCGCAGAAGACGCGGTTTGACGTTGATGTCAATGTAATTGGCAATGAAATCCTCGTCAAACTTACCGTCACGGCTTACAAGGCCTGTTATCTGCAGAATACTGTTCTGACGCTTTCTGACCTGCACACCAACCTTTGTAACCTCGGCTGGCAGGAGACCCATAGCGCCCGACACACGGTTCTGCACGTTCACGCAGTCCATATCAGGATCCGTTCCCTGCTTGAAATACACCGTAATTGAGGCATCGCCATTCGACGATGCGCTGCTGGTTATATACGACATATTCTCCACACCATTGATGGCATCCTCCAACGGCATGATTACAGAGCTCATCACAGTCGCGGCATCGGCACCAGTATAGCTCGTCTCAACGAATATCGTCGGAGGAGCTATGTCGGGATACTGTTCAATAGCCAATGTCTTCAGCGATATATATCCGACAAAAGCAATCACAATGGCAATGGCACAGGCCATCACCTTGCGATCGACAAACATATTTCCTTTAGCCATAGCCGTACCCTTTATTTATCTGATTCCTCCGGGAATATCACCTGCTGTCCGTCATATACATTGTTGGCACCGGTCGTCACAATGACATCACCGACCTCCACACCGCTCAGCAGCGCGGCAATCTTGCCATTCTCCACGATATCCACCATCACACTTTCAGCTTTGTTGTCCTTTACCCTATATACCATAGTCTTGTCCTGAATACGTACCACAGCATTCAGTGGAACAATTATCACGCCTTCATATGGGAACATCATCTGAATTGTACCCTGCATTCCTGAATACAGTTTTCCATCCGGATTAGGGAACACACTCCTGCATACCACAGATCCTGTATATTGGTCAATGACACCGGAGATACTCTCCACACTACCATTGTGTTCATATACAGAACCATCCTTAAGAATAAGAGATACAGGCGGCAGCAGTTTCAGTGCGCTCTCTATATCACCGCCCCTGTTATTGAGCATTTCATGAATCTCATTCTCAGTTATGGAACTCTGCGCTATCATCTCTGTCGTACCGGATATGGTGGTCAGTACAGTGGCCGGAGATACCTGATCGCCAGGGTTATTCGGCAGACGTCCCACGAGTCCGTCAACAGGCGATGTCACGGTACAATACTCCAGATTCACTTCTGCATCTGCCACAGCAGCCTTCGCCTGCTCTACAGCAGCCTTGGCACGCTCATAATCGTTCTTCGAGGCATTGAGCAGATATGAACTGATAATCTGCTTGTCAAAGAGGTTCTGATTACTCTCATACTCCAGCTGAGCTGTACTGAGCTGTGCATCGGCAGCCATCAGATTAGCCTGCATCGTAGCAAGTGCCAGCTTAGCCTGACGCTGGTCTATGACGAACAGCACCTGACCTTTCTTCACGCGCTGTCCCTCCTGCACGCATTTCTGCATAAGCTGACCGCTGGTCTGCGGCGTAATGGTAACATCGTTCTTACCGACAATGGTCGCGCTCCAGCTGGAAGGTACCTCTACATCCTGTCTGGTCAGAGTCATAGTCTCAAAAGAGGTGTGCTGCTCCTGCGGGAGATCAAAGCACGAGACTACAGCGGTCATCGCCACTGCAGCGACAAGCAGATCAAATCTGTTTCTTCTCATAGTTCCTGTATTTGTAAAGTATTCTAATTCAATTAAAATATACCTAACCCGAATTTATTTGCAAAAATACAAAAACAGCGGATAAAGCCAAAAAGAACCCATGCAATGCACAGGTTCCCAATACAATATTTCGTTTTATACAAGTTTGCCTACAGATTCTTTCTGATAGACTCCGCTATTTCTACAAATTCCTGTTCAGTGAGCTTAAGCTTGGGATTGCTGAACAGCATATCTTTCTCGGACTGCATAGGAATAAGGTGAATGTGTGCGTGGGGAACCTCCATTCCGAGCACAGCCTGTCCGATACGCTGACATGGTATTGCCTTTTTCTGGGCTATGGCAATACGTTTCGCAAAAAGCTGCAGGTCGGCCAATTCATCATCGGGAAGGTCGAACAGATAGTCAACCTCACGCTTAGGTATAGCCAGCACGTGACCGCGCACCATTGGATTGATATCCAGGAATGCGAAACAGTTCTCGGTCTCCGCTATCTTATAGCAGGGAATATCACCTTTTACTATTTTACTGAAGATGGTCATAATGATATATCAAGAATCTGGAATGTAATCTTTCCACTTGGAACCACAATCTCTGCAGTCTCACCAGTCTTCTTGCCCAAAAGGCCCTTTGCAATAGGTGTGTTGCAGGAAATCTTGCCTGCCTTCAGGTCGGCCTCACTCTCCGGTACTATGGTATAGACCATCTCCGCACCGTTCTTGGTATTCTTGAGCTTGACCTTGGTAAGAATCTGGACAGTAGAAGTGTCTATCTTTGAAGAATCAATGAGCTTTGCATCACCGATCTGAGCCTTCAGCTGAGCGATTTTAGCCTCAAGCATTCCCTGAGCCTCCTTAGCTGCATCATACTCCGCATTCTCAGAAAGATCACCCTTGTCACGTGCCTCCGCAATCTGCTGTATGATTTCCGGCCTGCGCACATTCTCAAGATACTGCAATTCCGCTACAAGCTTCTTGTAGCCTTCTTCCGACATATATGCCATAACTTTATATTTTTTGTTTTTATTCGTTTTAATAACGGAAAAAAATGATTCCAACATTGCTACGATGCTGGAACCCATTTCCGTAATAGACAATGCAAAGATAATGATTTAAGCTATATGTGCAAATTTATAAGGCAAAAACATTAGTCCAATCCAAAGAAAACCTACAGCAGATCTGCAATATGGGAATCCAAGTCCCTGAAATCCTGCATACGTTCCACCACTTCATTCTCGCGGTTAATCAGGAATGCCGTCGGCAGCGTCCCGACTCCGTAAGAGCCTAAATAATCAGATTGCAACGCAGCCTCGTCCCTGACGCATATCCACGGCAGATTGTCGGCCGAAGTCGCCCAGAAATGTCCGTCCTCGTCAAACGACACCTGATATATTTCAAATCCCTGCTCAGCATACTTGTTGTAAAGATCACGCAGGACAAGATTGTAGTTTGCCGAATAATCGACCTTGTACATAGTGAAGTCCAGCAGTACGACTTTTCCTGTCTGTTCCGTAAGCCTGTGAATCACGCCTTTTACATCAGGGAGCTCTATCTCCAGCACACCCGCCTCGCGGATAATACTGTTCAGATATTCCGATGTCTGTTCCGACATAGTAGTGGTACTGGCAGTGGCTTTCATAGCCTTCAAGGCCACATTATGCAGATGGGTCGTTCTGACAGCCTCCGGATACTTCAGATCCATAACTGTAGCCACCGAAGCAAAGCATTTCGCATCCTGACGCGATTCCTGCGGGCGGAACAGAGGCGTACCGTTTATACGCATGAACAGGGCATAATAGGCGCAGGGTTTATCCGGACAACTGAAAATGTAGCTGTTACATACATCAGACTTGAATATGTCAACCTTTTCATTAACGCGTTGTGCCAGAATGCCAGTCTCCGGACCCGACTTGGCCACCATATCGTTAATCTCACCCTGGATATTCATCTGCGCAAGTACAAGACTTTTCAGGACGGCACAGTTCTCCGAGCCCGTGACCTCGTAGCCTGTTCCCATTGACGATTTGGAAGCCTTCACGCTTATCGTCTCAGTCGAATCAACCGATAGGTTTATCACCTGATTGTCCAGACGCAGGCGGTAGAAATCATAACTTTCCGGACGCGGTTGCCTGAAAGAGAACTCTCCCGATGGATCCAGAACCACTGAATCCACAGTCTGAATGGAATTGATGCCCAACCAGTCCAGATACAGCGTACTGCCATCGGCACTGCTTATCTCTCCATTTACGGTAAAGCCGTCAAAACGATTTTGCTGGCAGCCATAAACCGCCAGCAAAACCATAATATAGATTACACTTTTAATGTTACGCATAATCATTCCTCAACAGGAGTTGTGCCATCTTCCCGCCTCGGCTCATCGTTTCTGCGATGGTCACGATGTCCGTTACGGTCACCGCGATCACGGCGCTCACCACGGTCCGGACGCTCTCCGCGCGGCTGACGCG
This sequence comes from Bacteroidaceae bacterium, assembly GCA_045600825.1. Classification (GTDB taxonomy): domain Bacteria; phylum Bacteroidota; class Bacteroidia; order Bacteroidales; family Bacteroidaceae; genus Colenecus. The sequence continues at coordinate 5,063 of JAZRYP010000030.1, read as the reverse complement.
GACGCTCCTCATAACCTTCCGGCTTCTCCGTCAGGGCACGCTTTGAGAGCTTGAACTTACCTGTCTTCTGGTCGATGTCTATCAGCTTGACCTGAATATTGTCACCCTCCTTGATACCGGTTTCCTCTATTGTCTCGTAACGCTTCCAGTCAATCTCTGAGATGTGGAGCAGACCGTCCTTGCCAGGCATGAACTCTACGAAGAGTCCGTACGGCATCACGCTGCGTACAGTTCCGTCATACACCTCACCTACCTCAGGAATAGCCACGATGGCGCGTATCTTGGACAGAGCTGCGTCAATGCACTCCTTGTTGGTTCCGGCAATCTCAACCTTACCTACGCCGTCAACCTCATCGATGCTGATTTTGGCACCGGTTTCTTCCTGCATACCCTGGATAATCTTTCCACCCGGGCCTATCACGGCACCGATGAATTCCTTAGGAATGGTGATGGTCTCAATGCGTGGAGCGTGCGGCTTCAGATCGGCACGCGGCTCAGCTATGCAGTCAGTAATCTTGCTGAGAATATACTCACGACCTGCCTTAGCCTGTGCGAGAGCCTTCTCCAGAATATCGTATGACAAACCGTCGCACTTGATATCCATCTGTGTGGCAGTCAGACCGTTCTTGGTACCTGTGGTCTTGAAGTCCATATCGCCGAGATGATCCTCGTCTCCGAGAATATCACTCAGGATTGCGAACTTGTCCTCGCCCGGGTTCTTGATAAGACCCATTGCAATACCTGACACAGGATTCTTGATCTTGACACCGGCATCCATCAGAGCCAATGTACCGGCACATACCGTAGCCATTGACGATGAGCCGTTCGACTCAAGTATATCGGATACCACACGCACGCAATACGGATAGTCAGCGGGAATCTGACCCTTCAGGGCGCGCCATGCCAGATGTCCGTGACCAATCTCACGACGACCGGTGCTGCGCTGTGCCTTTGCCTCGCCAGTGCAGAACGGCGGGAAGTTGTAATGCAGCAGGAAGCGCTCATCGTGCTGATCCAGAACGTCATCCACCATCTTCTCGTCATCCTTGGTGCCAAGTGTAACGGAGCAGAGAGACTGGGTCTCGCCGCGTGTGAAGACTGACGATCCGTGAGGACCCGGCAGATAGCCCACCTCGCACCAGATAGGACGTATGTCCGTGGTCTTACGGCCATCCAGACGCTTGCCCTCATCCAGAATGCAGCGGCGCATTGCATCACGCTCCACATCCATATAGTAGCGGTCAATCAGAGCATCCTTCTCGGCAAGCTCATCCTCGCTCATATCGGCGTGAGCCTCGTGATACGCGGCCCTGAACTCATCGCGCACAGCCTCGAAGTTGGCCTCACGCGAATGCTTGTCGGCATTGCCCTCGGCTGCCAGATTGTAGGACTTCTGATAGCAGCTGTCCTTGACGGCCTGACGGAGTTCCTCATCGTTGTTCTCGTGGCAGTACTCGCGCTTCACGGTCTTGCCAACAGCCTCTGTCAGCTCCATCTGAGCCTTGCAGTGCTTCTTTATCTCATCGTGAGCGGCCTTCATCGCACCGAGCAGATCAGCCTCGCTGACCTCCTTCATCTCACCCTCCACCATCATTATGTTGTCGTATGTAGCGGCAACCATCACATCCATATCAGCCTGCTCCAGCTGCTGGAATGTCGGGTCAATGACATACTCGCCGTCGATACGCGCCACGCGCACCTCGCTGATCGGGCCCTGGAACGGGATGTCCGATACCGCAAGAGCTGCAGATGCTGCAAGTCCTGCAAGTGCGTCAGGCATCTGCTCGCCGTCGGCCGAGAAAAGTATGATGTTTACAAAAACCTCTGCATGATAATTGTCAGGAAACAGAGGACGGAGCGCACGATCCACCAGACGGCAGGTCAGGATCTCGTAGTCCGACGGTTTGCCCTCACGCTTTGTGAAACCGCCCGGATAACGTCCGATTGATGCATATTTCTCTCTGTACTCTACCTGTAAAGGCATAAAATCTGTTCCGGGAACAGCATCCTTGGCGGCACATACAGTGGCCAGAAGCATAGTTTTGCCACAGGTCAGCATAACAGCTCCATCGGCTTGTTTGGCCAGTTTCCCGGTCTCCAGCTTCACAACTCTTCCGTCAGGGAGCTGGATTTCTTTTGTTACAATGTTCATCTTTTAAAAATTAATATAACGCATTTGTCGCGAAATTACTGATTTTTATTCAATCCACGCCAATTTCATCGAAAAAGGTAAATCCCCGTCCCCTTTTTTGAATTGCCAGGGAAAACCTGTAACGTTTTTTTCTACATTTGTATCGTAAAATACTGATTATTATGAAGAAGTGTACATTCTTCATTGCGAGTTTCCTGCTTCTGCTCGTGTCAGCCACCGCAAATGCCGGCGAAAACAGTATGGACTGGTCTATATCCAGGGCTGAGATAACGCCGGACAACCCATATATTGAGTTTCACGTGAACTACTACAACAGTAAGAACGATGACAGCTGGAATGCGGGCAATATCACCGTCAGTTTCGGCAGTTACAACTAGTCCATCGACGGCTATTCAGGCGACCAGATAAAGGACAAGAAGGACAGCCAGCAGAAATGGACATACGACAATACTCAGGGCGGTATCAGGTGTATAGCCGGTTATCCATACAAGTCGGGTGACGATTACTATGTCAAGATACAGTTGTATCCGTCATCCGTATATGACGGACAGACCATCAGCTTCGGATGGTCCGGCACCTATGCTCCCAACCGCGATGGATATACGACAAATTGCAGTGGCAGCAGTACTGCAATTGCAAGTTTCCCGTCAGACAAATGTCTGTCCGACCCTGTATTCAACAGCAGTGCCCTGCATTTCAGTGCACAGACCACTACGCCGGACAAATCTGCCAGCTACACGTACGACTTCTATCTGCTGAAAGAAGACAAGCCCATATCCGGCATGTACGGCAGTTCTTCATCGTATGCGCTGCCCGACCATGCCAGCAAGACTGCGGCCAACGCCACATTGCTGATTGATGTCAACAAGAGACCTGATATTTATTTTCAGACAAGATACTATCCGCGCTACACCGCCAGCTACAATGGCATAACCTTCTATATGGGGTTCAGCAAAGTATTGGAGACACCTTATCCGCTGAACGGCTCCGGCTCCGGGAACGACCCGTTCCTGATTTCAACGGCAGGCGACCTGGATATGTTCCGTCAGATGGTGAACGAAAGCGGACACGGCAATATCTGCGGAAAACTGATGACAGACATTGATTATACCGGTTATACCGCAACGGAAAATATGATAGGTACGGTGGACTGTCCCTATACCGGGACATTCGACGGTAACGGCAAGAGCATAAAGCTGGCCTTCAATTCTTCCGAGGATTATGCCGCCCTGTTCAGATACACCTCCAATGGAGCCACAATAGGCAATCTTATAGTGACAGGCTCGGTAAAAACTTCAAAGAAATACGGAGCGGGTCTGGTGGCATCAGCCGTTGGAACCACCAGCATCCTCAATGTCATTGACGAAGTGGAAGTCAGCAGCGCGCAGAATGGCGATAACACGGCAGGAGGCATAATTGGCATTGTCTGTGACAATGTCAGCGCAAGAATCAGGAATGCAGGCTTCAGGGGTAAACTTATCGGAACCGGTTCCAAAAATAACGGAGGCTTTGTCGGTTGGGCAGGCAAAAACAGCACGGTTGAGGTTCTGAACAGCTATTTTGCTCCGGAGCAGGTGACAATGAGCGAATCCGGCTCCTACACATTCGTGCGTTATGAAACAAGCTACACCACCAAAATCAGTATAATAAACTGCTACTATACCCGGAAATACGGAACGTCCCAGGGCACGCTGACGGACGATGATGAAATGAAGTCAGGCGGACTGGCGTGGAAGATGAACGGCAGGGATGCGGGTGAATGGCTGCAGAATATCGGTGAGGATGGATATCCGACGTTATGGAATTCAGCCCGCGTATTCAAGACCGAGGATGGGAAATACGTCAACAATCAGGCTATGCTTCCCGGCTCGGGTACACATTCGGACCCATACCTTATCGCATCGCCTTGGGATCTGGAACTGTTCCGCGATATGGTGAACAAGGGGCAGCCGGAGCTGTGCGCACGCTTGACCGCAGATATTGATATGTCAGACCGCTACTGGCTGCCTATAGGACGTTATTCGGACGACGTACAGGTTGCATATACCGGAACTTTCAACGGAGACGGATTTACAATAAGCAACCTGTCCGGCAGTGGCAAGTCAGATTATGAGATGGCCCTGATCGGTTGGGCAGATGCCGGCTGTGTCGTGAAGAACCTGATTATGTACAACGTACATCTGGAGGGATTATACTGCGTGGCTCCTGTCATCGGACTTGTCAAGGGTACTGCCGAAATCCAGAATTGCGGAGTTTATGGGGTAGTAAGTCTTGCCCAGACCTACACCGGCAATCCCAGTGCGACAAAGGGTAAAGGCGGACTTGTCGGCTATAATACCAGCGGCGGAGCCATCAGTAATTCCTATACGGTATATGGCTCGCTATGCCACGGACACCATCGCTGTGGATATGGACAACCGCCCGTTCCTGACAGATGACGGCAGTCAGCTGTTCCGCCCAGCCGGATATGTTATAAGCAGGTTTTGTATACACCACATATGTGCTACTTTGTAAAATGTATATGGTATATCTCATATATTTCAGTATGAATCTTGATAGGTGTATTGTATTTTCAAATATATTATATACATTTGCACATAGTATATAAGTTACGAATTATGAATACTGCAGCAGTTCAGACAAAAAGAAAGAACATTGACATCCGCGAAGATGTATATCGCTTCCTTTCCATCAAGGCAGCCGCATCCGGTACGAACCTCAAGAGCTACATCGAAGCACTCCTTGAAAAAGAGGTGGAGGATATGAACGAGGCGGCGACCTACCAGTATCTGTGCAATGTCCGTCCCGACGGAGACGTCGAGCTTTCCGAAGAAGAGACAAAGGACTTTGAGAACTGGCTGGGATTATGAAGACGAAGTACTCGAAGGATTTTGAGAAATCAGTCCGCAAG
>JAZRYP010000029.1:0-14416 GCA_045600825.1 Bacteroidaceae bacterium | reverse complement strand
AGTCTCAAAATCTATTGCGGCAAAATCTTTCATCCCTTATCTTCCTGATATTGCAAAATTATCATAAAGATGTGCCAAAATCGGTACTTTTGCAAAAAAGTGTGTCTGGCTCTGGTCACTTTCCGATGCAGAAGTGGGAGAAGATGTTTTGGAGCACCTGGTCGGTGGTGACTTCGCCGAGGATGTCGGAGAGGTGGTGGATGCATTCGCGGGTGTCCTGGCTCAGGAGGTCGGTGGGGGTGCCGTCGGTGAGACCTTGGCGGACGCGGGTGATGCAGTCCAGTGCGCGGTTGACGGCTTGGAAGTGTCGCATATTGGTCAGTATGACATCGTTGCCGTCGGGTTGCAGAGTGGGGGCGGATTTAACGAGAATCTGCTTTAGTTGAAGTAAGTTAATATCTTGTTTTGCAGATATATAAATGTCATTGTCTGAACCTTGCGGAACGCTCTTGAGGAGGTCGCATTTGTTGTGGACCCGTATCAGGGTTTTGCCCTGGCATATAGGCATCAGCTTGTTCTCAAGCTCTGTGTCGCGTTCCTCTTCAGGTTGGGAACAGTCAGTCAGCAGCAGGATGATATCGGCTTGCGCGGCCTTCTGGAAGGAACGCTCGATTCCCATCTGTTCTATGGCGTCGTGGGATGTGCGTATGCCGGCGGTGTCGATGAAGCGGAACAGCGTGCCATCAATGACGGCGGTGTCCTCGATGCTGTCGCGTGTGGTACCCTGAATGTCGCTTACTAGGGCGCGTTCGTCATTCAGAAGCAGGTTGAGCAGGGTACTCTTGCCGGTATTGGTACGGCCTATGATGGCTACGGGTACGCCGTTGCGCAGTGCCTGCCCGGTCTTGAATGATGCCGAGAGGGTGGTGAGGGTCTGCTCTATCGTGGCTGCAAGCTCATCCAGGCGGGAACGGTCGGCGAATTGGACGTCTTCTTCGCTGAAGTCCAGTTCCAGCTCCATAAGCGATGTGAGCTCGGTCAGTTGTGCGCGCAACTCGCCTAATTTGCGGCTGAAACCGCCTTTCATCTGGTTCATGGCCAGTCTGTGCGATGCTGCCGACGTGGATGAGATGAGGTCCGCTACAGCTTCCGCCTGGCTCAGGTCCATCTTGCCTGCCAGGAACGCGCGCTGGGTGAATTCGCCTGGTCCTGCCTGTCTGCATCCGTGCATAATGAGCAGTGATACAATTTGTTGCGCTATGTATTCTGAACCATGACACGAGAGTTCTACGCAGTCCTCTCCGGTGTAGGAGTGGGGAGCGCGGAATATGGTGGCGATGGCTTCGTCTATCAGCTGGCCGTTTCTGCCGGTTATCTGGCCGAAACAGGAGGAATAGGGACTGTATGCAGTCAGAGGTTTCCCGGATTTCGCCGTAAACACCATTTCCGTCGCCTTCAGGGCATTTGTTCCTGAAATACGTATAACTGTAAGGGCACCACCCGTTGCGGTCGCTACAGCGCAAATTGTGTCGTTTTGATTAAGCATTGCCCGTTAGCGTGACAGAAACTCTATCTCAGTATTGCGCGCCTTGATTTCTGCTTCCAGCACCTTTTGTTCCAGCTGTTCCACTTCAGACTCAAGTTTGAGCAGTTCCTGCCGCATACCCTCGCGTTGCCGGTTGTTGCTCTCGCTCCACTTATCTCTCTGCTGTTGAAGCTTTTCCTTGTCCGAACGCAGTTGTGCGCTCATTGATTTCCATTCGGTGAATATGGCACGGGCCTCATCGCTGCAGAAGTCATCGGCACTGTGATAGTCTGTCAGGTCGTCTAGCACAAATAGAAAATCACTTTCTTTTTTCTCATTTAAACGGCTGTATGCCAATATGGTAAGGCTTTGCTTTGCCGATCTGACCATGTCCGGGTCCGTCTGTGTCTCGGCTATTGATACAATCTTCGATGCCCTTGCCATAAGGGGCAGGCTGTCCGTCTCGATATTGTATGTGGAACGGGTCTCATTCGGGATGAAGACATACACGCATACGGTATCCTGGGGCTGATTGCGGTCTGTGGCGAACCATCCCAGGTTGTTTATCTCGTCAATTGCGTACAGATAGTCGTTTGCGCCTGAGTTGAAGGGCATTCCGATGTTCTCCGGTGTAAGATATGTCCCTGTTTCCGGATTGAAGCGGGTTACGAATATGTCGTAGCCTCCCAGTGACTCTTTTCCGTTGCTGGCGAAGTAGAGCGTGAGACCGTCGCTCATAACGAACGGATACCGTACGTCAGTCTCTCCATCGCCCAATCTGAAACTTGTGGCGTCCGTCCATTTGCCATTGCTGTGGTAGGCTCTGTGCAACTGGTAGCGTCCTGTGTCGGCAAGCTGTGTGGTGAAATAGATGTCAGACCCCGTCTCGGGCAGAAAAACATCGCCGTTTCCGTCTTTGCCGAAGAACCCGCTATATGAATCGATACTTCCGGCTGACTCGTCTAACATATAGGTTTGCAACAAGTTATCCTTGTTTACTACAAAACTGTCGATGAAACAGATTCGTGCTGTGTTTCTGAATAACCTGTATGCCCTTTTCAGACTGTCTGTCTTATACAGATATTGCTCCTCGATAGCCTCATCGTGCAATGATCTGTCAGCTTTCATTCCCTTGACGAATTTCTCGTATGAGTCTATTGCCGCAGGATAGTCGCAGACGTCTGCATAATACAGACCCATATACTTGTAGGCCTTAATGATTTTTTTCTTGGCGGCTTTCTCCAGGTATTTCAGGCATTCGTTCTTATTGCCTGTCTCGTATAGGCATACGCCGTACCAGTAGTTGCGTGAGGCATTCTCAGGCTGCATCTTGAGGTATTTCTGCATTACCGGCAACGCGCCGTCGTAGTTGCCTGCAGAGAACATAGCCTGCCCCTCCTGCAATGTCTGTGCTTTTGATGTTGTGCATAATGCGCTTACTATCAATAGTATAATGTACTTTAACCGGCTCATTTGTCTCTGTTGAATACTTTAGTTGCAAAGGTAATCTTCTTGCTTTAACTTTGCAAGAAAATATCCGAAAAGCAAAAATATGAGGGGTTTTCTGACTGTAATTATGTTGATGATGTCCAACATTGTCATGACTTTTGCCTGGTATGGCAATCTGAAACTTCAGGAAATGAAGATATCCACGGACTGGCCGTTGATTTTGATTATTCTTGCCTCGTGGGGACTGGCATTTCTGGAGTATTGCTTCATGATTCCGGCAAACAGGATAGGTTCCGACATCAACGGAGGACCCTTTAGTCTTGTCCAGCTTAAGGTGATGCAGGAGGCGATATCCCTGATAGTATTTACGCTCATTCTGACGTTCGTTTTCAAGAGCCAGACGTTCCATTGGAACCATGTTGTGGCGTTTGTACTGCTTGTAGCAGCGGTTTTCTTTGCTTTCTTGAAACGCTAATGTTAATATATGCTCAACGGTTTGACAATCAATATATTAACGTTGCGCGAATACTATATGTGACTTGTGAGTGAATATGCCATTCGTGTATATTGGGCCCGTGTCGGGACGTATAGTAGGCATTGGCAGCGCGATATATAAAACAACATCGGAGCATACGCATTACAGTATGCTCCGATGCTTTTGTATTGTCAGTATTGACGGCTGGTTTTTACTTGCCTGACGCTGCCAGCTGTTCCTGCATCCTGGCTGCCGCACGGCGTCCGTCACCCATAGCGAGAATCACTGTCGCTCCTCCGCGGACTATGTCGCCTCCGGCGTAGATTCCAGGGATTGAAGACTGCATGTTCTCATCTACGACTATCGTGTTCTTACGCCCGAGCTCAAGTCCCTCGATTGATTTCGGAACAAGAGGATTAGGCGATACGCCAACTGCTACAATGACAAGATCTACGTCGATAGTCTCGGTGCAGCCTTCCATTGGAACAGGACTGCGGCGCCCGCTTGCATCGGGTTCGCCCAGCTCCATCTTCTGCAGCACGGCCTTTGTGACGCGTCCCTGCTCGTCTCCGATGTATTCAATAGGGTTGTAGAGCGTCATAAACTCAACGCCTTCCTCCTTGGCGTGCCTTACCTCCTCCAGACGTGCAGGCATCTCCTCTTCGGAACGGCGATAAACTATCATCGCTCTCTCTGCACCGAGTCTCAGAGCAGTCCTTACAGAGTCCATTGCGGTGTTTCCGCCGCCTACCACCATAATGTTTCTGCCGAAACGTATCGGGGTATCGGAGTCCTTGGAAGCTGCATCCATTAGATTAACTCTTGTGAGGTATTCATTTGAAGATAAGATGTTTATGAGATTTTCTCCTGGTATGTTCATAAAGTTTGGAAGTCCAGCTCCCGAACCTACGAATATACCTTTGAAGCCATCGTTCTCAAGGTCCTTTACGGTAACGGTCTTGCCTATGATACAGTCCTTCTTGAATTCAACGCCCATCTTGCGCAGGTTGTCAATCTCTACATCTACTATCCTGTTGGGCAGACGGAACTCCGGAATACCGTATTTCAGCACGCCTCCGATTTCGTGCAGAGCCTCGAACACCGTTACGCTGTATCCGGCCTTTGCCATCTCTCCGGCAAATGTGAGGCCTGAAGGACCAGAGCCTACAACAGCTATTTTAATGCCCTTTGCAGGTGCTGTCTTCGGAACAGATATGTTTCCGCTTTCGCGTTCGTAATCGGCTGCGAAACGTTCCAGGTAGCCTATTGCCACGGCCTTCCTGCCCATCTTCAGGTGGATGCACTTTGACTCGCACTGTTTCTCCTGTGGACATACGCGGCCGCATACTGCAGGAAGCGAACTGGTCTTCTTCAACACTTTAGCAGCTGCTATGTAATTACCTCTCTCAATGTTCTTTATAAATGAAGGAATCTCAATGTTCACCGGGCAGCCTTCCATACAGGACGGGTTCGGGCAGTCCAGACAGCGCTTGGCCTCCAGCAGTGCCTGCTCTTCGCTGAGTCCGCGGTTGACCTCTTCGCGACGTACGCCACGACGGTACTGTGGGTCAAGTTCAGGCATCTTGCAGCGTTCTATCGCTGTGCGTTCCTTCGGCTTCATTGTGTCTCTCAACTCCACGCGCCATTGAGCGTTTCTGTCGCAAAGTACCTCAAGGGACTCCGTCTCGGCTTTGGCCGGAGTCTGGACGGCATTCTGTTCCTCTGCCTTGCAGGTATCTCCGGAGACTGACTGCTCCAGCTTGGCCATCTCCTCCTTCTCTATGTCGCGGAATGCGCCCATACGCTTCAGCATCTCGTCGAAATCTACCTGATGACCATCAAATTCAGGACCATCCACACATACGAATCTAGTCTTGCCGCCCACTGTCACACGGCAGGCTCCGCACATTCCTGTGCCATCGACCATAATCGTATTGAGCGATACATCGGTAGGAATCTCATATTTCTTTGTCAGCAGGCAGACGAATTTCATCATTATGGCCGGACCTATGGCGAAGCACTTATCGACTTTCTCGCGGAGTATCACTTCCTCGATGCCGTTCGTGACAAGACCTTTCTTGCCGTACGAGCCGTCGTCGGTCATAATAATCACCTCGTCAGAGTATTTGCGGACCTCGTCCTCAAGGATTATCAGTTCCTTGTTTCGTCCTGCCAAAACGGATATGACACGGTTTCCTGCGGCTTTCAGAGCCTGGATGATAGGAAGCATGGGAGCTACGCCTACGCCACCGCCGGCGCAAACCACGGTACCGTACTTCTCTATGTGTGTGGGCTGGCCGAGCGGGCCTACCAGATCTGTCAGCGAGTCGCCAGGCTCAAGCTTGCACAGCAGATTCGTCGTGAGGCCTATGCGCTGTACTACTAGCGTGATAGTGCCTTTTTCAATGTCGGCACCTGCTATTGTCAATGGCACGCGCTCGCCTTTTTCTCCAATTCTTATGATGACGAAGTTTCCAGCCTTGCGTGTACGCGCAATCAGCGGAGCTTCAACTTCAAACTTGAAAACATTCTCTGAAAACTGAACTTTTGATAGAATTTTATTCATTTTGGTGTCATTTTGTCAAAACGTATAATTGTGCAAAGGTACAATAAATAGGTGAGAGGTTGGCTTTTTTGCTGTTTTAATTTGTGGAATGCAACAAAATGACTTACTTTTGTAGAATTATATATAAATAGGTGTAATATTCCGCGTATGAGTTATTTACATTTTGACAAGACCCTGATGACGAACCTTGAGGAGACTCTCCCGCGTGAGATACTCCGTACGAACAGGTCCGGGGCCTATCATTGCACCACTATTGTGGACTGCAATACCAGAAAATATCACGGGCTGCTTGTCATACCTATACCAGAGCTTGATAATGATCCCCATGTGCTCATTTCATCGCTTGACGAGACTGTGGTGCAGCACGGGGCGGAGTTCAACCTTGGAATTCATCAGTACTGGGGATATAATTTCAGTCCTAAGGGGAATAAATATATCAGGGAATTCGATTGCGACAAGGTGCCTACCACCATATATCGTGTTGGTGGAGTCCTGCTCAAGAAGGAGAAACTGTTCGAGCATAATGAGAACAGGATACTGATCCGCTACACCCTGCTTGATGCACACTCCGAGACCACCCTGCGCCTTCGTCCTTATCTGGCGTTCCGCAGTGTGCGTCAGTTCACGCACGAGAATGCCCAGGCCAGCCGCGAGTATTTTGAGGTTGAGAACGGAATACGCACTTGCATGTATCCGGGGTATCCGGATCTTTATATGCAGACCAGCAAGGAGTGTCACTTCGTGTTTACGCCTGACTGGTACCGCCGCTTTGAGTATTCCAAAGAACTGGAGCGCGGATATGACTTCAACGAGGATCTGTATGTGCCGGGCTATTTTGAGATGAATATTGAGAAGGGCGAGAGCATTGTCTTCAGTGCCGGTGTGAGCGAAGTCAGGACGAAAGGTCTGAAGCGTACATTCACGATAGAAGCCAATGAACGTACTCCGCGTGACAGCTTCTACCACTGCCTGAAGAATTCTGCCCATCAGTTCCACAACAAACAGGGAAAGAATCACTACATACTTGCCGGATATCCGTGGTTCAAATGTCGTGCCAGGGATATGTTCATATCTCTTCCGGGGCTGACTCTGGCACTCGGTGAGGATTTCGAGTTTGAGTCCGCAATGTCAACGGCCCGCGATGCCATACGCGATTTCCTTAAAGGACGCGAGTTGAGAAACCAGATAGAGGAGATTGAGAAGCCTGATGTCCTGCTGTGGGCGATATGGGCCGTACAGCAGTATGCCAAGTCCGTATCCCGCAGGAAGGCGTGGGACAATTACGGTAAGATGATTACCGATATAGTAGAATTCATACGGCTGAACCGTCATCGGAACTGTTTCCTTCACGACAATGCACTGCTGCATATTAACGGCCGCGATGTGGCTGAGACCTGGATGAACTCCAACGCCAATGGCCGTCCCGTAGTGCCGCGTACGGGATATGTGGTGGAGATAAACGCCTTGTGGTACAATGCTCTGATGTTTGTGGCCGATATGAACAGGGAATTCGGCAAGAAGGAACTGGCCATACGTTTTGAGACAATGGCCAATGTGACTGCCACATCGTTCAGAAGCACGTTCCTGAACGAGTATGGCTATCTGTTTGACTTTGTTGACGGTACAACTCCAGACTGGAGCGTACGGCCGAATATGATATTTGCTGCGGCATTTGACTATTCTCCGCTTGATCTGAGTCAGCGGAAGGGTATAGTCGATATCGCTACGAAGGAACTGCTTACTCCAAAGGGACTTCGCTCATTGAGCCCGAAGAGCGCCGGCTATAATCCGAACTACGTCGGTCCTCAGCGCGAGCGTGACTACGCGTATCATCAGGGAACGGCATGGCCCTGGCTTGCAAGTTTCTACTTTGAGGCATATCTGAAGGTGTTCCGCCGCAGCGGTCTCTCATTCGTGGAGCGCAATATGATTGGCTACGAGGATGAGATGACATCACACTGTGTAGGCTCATTGCCGGAACTGTTTGACGGCAATCCTCCGTTCAAGGGACGTGGGGCCGTGTCATTCGCAATGAATGTGGCAGGTATCCTGCGTACGGTTAAGATGATTAATGAATTTGAATAAAGGAACGGCTATATGAACGTATTGATGTTTGGATGGGAGTTCCCGCCTCATATTCTGGGCGGATTGGGAACGGCAAGCTATGGCCTGACACGCGGCTTGGCGCATCAGGGCGATGTGAACATCACATTCTGCCTTCCGAAACCCTGGGGCGATGAGGATCAGAGTTTTATGAAGATAGTCGGTATGAACACGGTTCCTGTGGTATGGCGCAATCCTGACCGTTCGTATGTGGAATCACGCTATCCCTGGATGGATGCTTCCGACTATTACCGCTTCAGGGACCACATATATGCAGATTTCAATTATATAGGTGTTGACGATCTGGGCTGTATAAATTTCTCCGGCCGTTATCCCGACAATCTTCAGGAGGAGATAAACAATTATTCGATTGTGGCCGGCGTTGTGGCACGTACGGAGCAGTTCGATATAATCCACTCCCACGACTGGCTGACATATCCGGCAGGCATACACGCCAAGCAGGTGAGCGGAAAGCCTCTGGTCATACACGTACACGCTACAGACTTTGACCGTAGCCGTGGCAATGTGAATCCGACGGTCTATGCCATCGAGAAGAATGGTATGGACTATGCTGACCATATAATGTGTGTGAGCGAGCTGACCCGACAGACCGTCATCAACAAGTACCATCAGGATCCGAGGAAGGTGTCAACGATGCACAATGCCGTAGAGCCTCTGCCTCAGGAGATTCAGGACATCAAGCCCATTGAGCATCCGAACGAGAAGTGGGTGACGTTCCTGGGGCGTATCACTATGCAGAAAGGTCCGGAATATTTCGTTGAGGCAGCCTCGATGGTTCTGAATCGTACAAACGACGTGCGCTTCTGTATGGCCGGTAACGGCGATATGATGAACGATATGATACGCCTTGCCGCACAGCGTGGCATAGCGGACAGATTCCATTTCCCGGGCTTTATGAAGGGACGCCAGGTGTATGAGTGCCTGAAGGCCAGCGATGTCTATGTGATGCCGTCAGTGTCTGAGCCTTTCGGAATATCCCCGCTTGAGGCTATGCAGTGTATGACTCCTACCATCATCTCCAAGCAGTCCGGCTGTGCGGAGATACTCAGTAAATGTATAAAGGTAGATTATTGGGACATACACGCTCTGTCGGATGCCATATATTCCATCTGCACCAACCGTTCCCTTTACGAGTATCTGAAAGTGGAAGGCAAGAAGGAAGTTGATTCAATAACCTGGGATAAGGTCGGCGAGAGAATATTGTCCAGATATAACAGTCTTCTGGGCCGGTAATGAATTAAATAGAATAATATATGAAAACAATTTGTCTGTATTTTGAGATTCATCAGATTGTGCATTTGAAGAGGTACCGCTTCTTTGACATAGGTACGGATCATTATTATTACGATGACTATGCCAATGAGGCAAGTATCAACCATATAGCGGAGAATTCGTATATCCCTGCCTTGAAGACGCTGATACAGATGGCTAAGGACAGCAAGGGATATTTCAAGGTGGCTCTTTCCTTGTCAGGCGTAGGCTTGGAGCAGCTTGAACAGTATGCCCCTGTCGTGATAGATCTGCTTAAGGAATTGAATGAGACCGGTTGCTGTGAGTTTCTGGCTGAGCCGTACTCGCATGGCCTGTCGTCGTTGGCAGAGAATTGGGAGGACGGGTTCCGCGAGGATGTGATGATGCTCAGCGACAAGATATATGAGCTGTTCGGCAGCCGTCCGAAAGTGTTCAGGAACTCAAGTCTCATATACGATGATGAAATTGGCTCGATTGTTGCCGATATGGGTTTCAAGGGTGTTCTGACAGAAGGTGCAAAGCATATTCTGGGATGGAAGAGTCCGCATTATCTGTATCATTGTGCCCTTAATCCGAACCTGAAGATTCTGCTTCGTGACTATAAGCTGTCCGATGATATCAGCCTCAGATTCTCAAACCCGTCGTGGAAGTCATATCCGCTGATGAGTGGGACATACGTGGATTGGATAGCCTCGCTTCCGAAGGAGGAAGAGGTTATAAATATCTTCATGCATCTGTGCGCTCTGGGTATTTACCAGCCTCTCAGTTCCAATATTCTGGAATTCATGAAGGCTTTGCCTGAGGCAGCCAGAAAGCAGGGAATAACATTTTCAACACCATCGGAGGTCGTTGCCAATTACAAGTCAATAGCACCGTTGGAGGTCGCTTATCCGATGTCGTGGGTAGATGAGGAGCGTGACACCAGCTGCTGGCTTGGCAATGTTATGCAGCGTGAGGCGTTTGACAAACTTTATTCCATAGGTGACCGTGTGCGCCTCTGTACAGACCGCCGCATACGTCAGGACTGGAACTATCTGCAGGCAAGCAACAATTTCCGTTTCATGACAACCAAGAACAATGCCGTGACTATGGATCGTGGAATATACGAGTCGCCGTATGATGCCTTCACGAACTATATGAACATTCTGGCAGACTTCATCAACCGCGTGTATTGGGCAATGCCGGCGGATATGGACATTGAGGAGCTCAATGCATTCCAGACCACGATACGTAATCAGGATAAGGAGATTCAGTCCCTGGAGAAGCAGATTGCACGTCTCAAGGCATCGAAGGAGACAAAACCCAAGACAGCCAAGCAGAAACAGGCAAAGACAGATTCCAAGAAATAAACCTCTTAGAATTCTGTCTTGATAATCTTGATTGCGGTCTGAACTCCCAGATTACCACCGCACAGTCTGACGCATTTCGGTGTCTGGTCAATAGTCATATATACGACATTGTTGGCCACGTCCTTGACCGGCTCTACGGGTATCAGAGTGACCTTGTTCCAGTCCGGGAATTCAGTAGCGTATAGGGCTTTGCTCTCATCGTTGAGCTCCAATCCCATATCGCTTATCCATTCAAGACGCTCGTTTGAGCATCTCATTATGAGTCTGGATATGTTATTGAACTGATACTCGTTATAGGTCGTATTGAGAGTTGAACTGTAGGATGTTATATTGTCTGCCGTTGACAGTTCGTCAAAGAATTCCTTAAGCTCGCTTTTCCTGATAAGCAGCAGCGTGTTGGGAATACCGAGTGCATACTTTCCTGTGAATGGTACCAGGGCCTTCATTACCAGTGACGCGGAGTTGATGATGTTGTCCGTATTGCCTATGATATCGTCTATCGGGAGTGTCATTT
Source organism: Bacteroidaceae bacterium (assembly GCA_045600825.1). GTDB lineage: Bacteria > Bacteroidota > Bacteroidia > Bacteroidales > Bacteroidaceae > Colenecus. The sequence continues at coordinate 3,223 of JAZRYP010000029.1, read as the reverse complement.
CGGTGTTTACTCCGTACGGCGTCAATATGTATGTGAAGCGCGTCTCGTCCAGCAGGTTCTCAATGTTCCTGTTCTCAAAATGCGTTACCTGCATAACCTCAGAATTGCCTAGAAATTCTGCGTATGATGACCGCAACTTGGTTGTGTCGTTCTGCACTTCAGTATGGAAGAAATGGATTTCCAGTGCTACTTTGCTTATACGCATCATAGTACCGTCACCATGATAGCACTTTACGTAGAATCCCTTGCAGATATTGTCTATGAATGCCGGTGTGTTCTTGAATTTCTCCTTGCCACCCTCAGCATAGTATGTATTCAGTATATTTATGGCAATCGAGTCGGGAAGTGACAGGTAAATGCTGTTTATGTAACCGGTGGTTTTCGCGCGTATGGAATCACTTGTTACATAGTCCGTGACAGATGCTGTAACGCGTGACAGAGGCTCGCCGGATGCATCGTAGAACTCTTCCGGATCGATATCGCTATAATATCTGGAATTGTTGTCCAGGGTCTTTGTCAGAGGCCATACCTCTATGCCCATTGCGTTTTCACGGTCACCTATGTATTCCGATATGTAAAGTCTCAGGTTAGCTCTCAGGCTCTTCTGGCCTTGCATCTGTTCCTCAATCTCTTTTGGATAATGAAACCTGCTCAGACCATAGACTGAATCCGGGAATTGGAAATCCTCCGTACAGCCGACTTGAGTGATGAAATCGGCTACCATAGTGTCGCTTGTCTCCTCATCGGAGAATTTTCCCAGATAGCAGTCGCTGCCGCGTGCCAGTAGCTGCCTGTCGGAAATGATTGTAGTTGACGTGGCGTAGTATGTACTATCGTGTACGGACAATATGTCCTCGCCCGGTATTATTGAACTTCCGATTGAGCCGGTATTGTCATCACAAGAAATCAATGCCAGAATTGCCAGAAGGCAGAATACTGATGTCTTGATGTTCATAATAACCTTATTGGAACAATGAGTCGTAGAACGCTTCCAGTTTCTCGTTTGTGTCTGTGCCGCAGGAGCAGTCTATTCTGGCTTTCTTCTGTTTGCCGGCATATTGATAAAGGTCCTTGTCTGCGTTCCTTGAGTGTTTTACAACTGCGTCAGAGAAATCTATGGACTTTTTCATAAGCTCCTCAAATCCGAATGGCGCAGAGAATGTGCCGATGTCACCGGTTGTCATATTGCGGACAAGCAGTTTCTCGTTGTATCTGTCATTAAGCGGTGTCGTAAAACCTTCGTCGCAGAGAGACAATACAATCTTGGAGTCACGGAATGTCGGCTCGTCCTTGAAGCCTGTTTTCAGATAAATGGGTATGAGAGCTGACATCCAGCCGAAACAGTGGATTACGTCGGGGTTCCAGCGTAGTTTCTTGACGGTCTCCAGAACGCCGCGTGCGAAGAATATCGTCCTTTCGTCGTTATCCGGATACTCTGAACCGTCGCGGTCATTCGTGAAAAGGTGATTCTGGAAATAGTCCTCGTTGTCAATGAAATACACCTGGAGTCTGGCGGCTGGGAGCGATGCTACCTTTATCAGAAGCGGGTGATCGGTGTCATCTATTATAAGGTTCATTCCGGACAGTCTTATCACTTCGTGAAGCTGGTTGCGACGCTCGTTGATAGGCCCCCATTTTGGCATGAACGTGCGTATCTCGTGACCGGCCTCCTGCATAGATGTAAGCAGCTTGTTGCAGGTAGTGGATATCTCGGATTCTTTTACGAATGGGAAAATCTCGCTGGAGATGTATAATACCTTTTTCTTGTCCATGTCCGGTTGCTTAAGATGATACTCTGCCTATTTTCAGAATACTTTGCAAAGATATAAAAAAAATCGCTGATAAAAACAACTTATCACTGGCGCTTTTTGAATTGTGATAATTATTGATTTATTTTGCGCGTTCATTTGGGGCTGTTGTCTCGTATTGGTTTAGTCATGAAGATAATTGAAAAAATTGCAGATTTGAAGGCTGTCTTGAACCAGGCGCGTTCGGCCGGGCAGTCAGTGGGCCTGGTGCCTACAATGGGAGCGCTGCACGAGGGGCATGCGTCTCTGGTACGTCGCAGTGTAGGTGAGAATGATGTCACCGTGGTCAGCGATTTCGTAAATCCAACGCAGTTCAATGACAAGAATGATCTGAAGAATTATCCGCGTACGCTGGATTCAGACTGTGCATTGCTGGAGAGTATAGGTGCACAGTATATATTTGCTCCGTCGGTAGAGGAGATGTATCCGGAGCCTGATACCCGTCAGTTTGATTTCACTCCTTTGGATAAGGTTATGGAGGGCATTCATCGTCCGGGCCATTTCAATGGTGTGGCTCAGATTGTCAGCAAGCTTTTCTATGCCGTGGAGCCTGACCGTGCGTATTTTGGTGAGAAGGATTTCCAACAGCTTGCCATTATCCGTGAGATGGTGCGCCAGCTTGGTTTGAAGGTTCAGATAGTGGGCTGTCCGATTGTCCGTGAGGAGGACGGTATGGCACTCAGTTCGCGCAATGCCCTGCTTACTAAAGCGGAGCGCAAGACTGCGGCCAACATATCCCGCACACTGTTCGCGAGCCGTAATTATGCACACAGCCATTCCATAGAGGACACCATTAAATATGTGACCGATACCATCAACGGTATTGACGGGCTTGAGGTGGAGTATTTTGAGATTGTTGACGGAAATACTCTTCAGCCATTGTCCAAATGGGGCAGCGGTGATTATATCGTAGGCTGCATCACCGTGCATTGCGGTAAGGTCAGACTCATTGACAACATCAAATATCGCGAGAAATGCTGATTACAGTACTGAAGTCGAAGCTTCACCGCGTAAAGGTGACTGATGCCAACCTGAACTATGTCGGCAGCATCACGATTGATGAGAACTGGATGGATGCGTCAGGTATCATTGAGGGTGAGCAGGTTCATGTCGTTGATGTGACGAATGGCTCGCGACTGATTACATACGCCATAAAGGGCGAACGCGGCTCACGCTGCATCTGTCTGAACGGAGCTGCCGCAAGGCTTGCTCAGGTAGGCGATACCGTCATCATAATGGCATACGCCCAGATGACTCCCGATGAGGCTCGCTCCTTCAAGCCCACGGTCGTCATTCCATAATCTCTCCCACCGCTTCGCGGCGGATCCCTCCCTCTCACGCACCGGGGACGGTTACGGTTTCTATAGGATTATACACTGAATATATTGAAGAGCAGTCGCACGCTTTCGAGTGTG
>JAZRYP010000028.1:0-19739 GCA_045600825.1 Bacteroidaceae bacterium | reverse complement strand
GCAGGGCTCCGATGACTCCGCGGAAAGACGCGGAGCGGGCTGACGGCAACAATGTTGGAAGATGCTGTGCTGCCGGTCGGGGTGATTTCGGTATTCCGGTCCCGTTACGCTGTACTGGTTCCGGTGCGGGAGGCGGGCTGACTCTGTGCGCAGCCCGTAATGGCGCAGCCATGTAGGGATGCGTACTGTGTCAGACCGCCGGTGAAGATGGCAGTACTGGTTCTGATATGTGATGCGGGAGTGGATGCAGTGTGTCGTTGCGACGCAGTCGCAATGACTCTCTGCAGCCACGTGAAGACGGCAACCGGCGATGACGGTCCTCCGTGCTGTAACGGCAGGAGGTCTGACAGCGGTGATGATGTCTGTAGAAGACGAAGTCCTCGGAAGACATCAGCGCCGGTGGCTGACTTCCGGTGATGATACAGGTGAAGCCTGATGGAGGGTCCGGTTCCGGAGAGCGGTACGGAGGAGGTCTGACGATGGGGATGACACCTGCAGGGACGCAGTCCTCGGAAGATGTCAGCACCATCGGCTGACTTCCGGTGATGGCGGCAATGAGCCCACGCGCAGGTGCGGAGGTAACTTCTGACATCAAGGGTGCTATGGTATTTATTGTAGCGAGCCGGATGGTGTCTGAAGGTGGCTGTACTCTTTCTGATACCGATTCCGGTAGGGCTTGCAGTGAGTCGGGGCGCGTAGAACGTCCCCGAAACGGAACGGAGGTTGGAACGGAGAAGCCAGAGCCGGAATGGAGCAGTGGCTGTCCGCAATGCAGTAGCAGGGATGGTGACAGCCATGTGCGCGGGAGTGCCTGCGTCTGTCATTGTGGAGGATGTTTGCGCGGGGACATCTGCCGGATGGTCACGATTCTGTGAGTGGCCGTCAGTGTTCCTGCCACGGAATGGAGGTCAGTCCTGCGTAATGGAGGCCCTGGCTGCGCAGTGCAGACCGCAGTGCAGTGTAGGTGGCGGGCGCAGCACCTCGACTGACTGCAAGCTCGGGTAAGGAAGACGGAGCCAAGGAAATGTTCCTGTGTGGTAGTACGGAGGAGGTCTGACGCTGGGGATGCTGTCTGCAGAAGACGAAGTCCTCGGAAGACAGCAGCACCAGTGGCTGACTTCCGGTGATGATGTCGGTAATGCTGAATGGAAGTCCGGTCCTGGAGAGGAACACGGAGGATGTCTGTCAAGGCACGCAGATTCTAGAGCCACGAAGTAGCGGAAGTCTGCGTGCCTTGACGGACTTCCGGTGATGGTGGCAACAATCCTATGCGGCAGGTGAGGTGGCGATTGTGGCTGTCGGGAACTGCGATGACTATCTGGTGCCGATAGTAGTATCGGGTGCTGACGGCAACATCGGGTGCTGATGGTGGCATCGGGTGCTGGAAGGTCGGAGTGGACGTAACGGAGACAGGTGTGTCACGCCGGAGGGCGGGACTGCCTGGCGCAGTGACGGAAACGGAGTCGGAAAAGGGAGGGACGGGTGTGTGGATGACTATGGCAGCCACACACCCGCCCCTACTACCTTGGAGCGCACAGAGCGCAGTACCGGGAGCAGGACGCTATGCGGACGCGGACGGTTCTGTGCGGCAGTGCCGACCCAGCACCTGGGGGTGCGCCTGACGGGAACGTCAGTTCACGGCAGGAAAGCAGCGTGCGACGGTAATTTCTGAAACGGTGCAGAAAGCAGTGATGGAGCTATTTAATATAATGGGAGTTATGCTTGCAGAGAGGAGCGCGCGACGAACGGAGAGCATAACTAAGCTTTCCATTATGTTACATAGCGGACTGATACCGATACTGGTATTAGAAACCGGTAGCCGGAGTTGGCGGCGTCAGCCGTCAACTAAAAGAAGCGTGGAGGACGGTTGCCGACGGACGGAGGACACCGTACAAGGACCGTCAGGGACGGACGGGGTCTTCCGGCTGGCGGTAACGGTACGGAACACCGCTGTATATATGGTTATGGCGATGCCGGTCCTGGTGTCGGTGCCGGTTCTCCGGGAAGTGGCAGGCGGGGCGGCTGGGGTGTGGAACGGAGCGATGACGGTCAGGGGATTGGAGCGTGATTGCGGCTATGCACTTTGATTCGCGCGACGGACAGAGCGGAAAGCCTCTGCCCGGCACGCGCAGTGGAATACCGCAGACGGCACGGCTGACACGGGTTAAACAATCCAGACAGCGGCGGTCCTGACGGCTGTAATGGTTGATGATGCTACCCCACTTCCGGACGATGGTTGAGGTTGATGTCCTGAGCCGCTGGCTGCTACCGCTACAGGGCGGGCTCGGTAAGTCTTAACTGCGGTGCTGAAGACGATAATGTCAAATTGTTTAGCAGATTTCGCTAATCACCAAACAAGACTGTAAAGCCATTAATCCAAGAATCTCACTTCTTATACATTAAGAGATGTGTAACTATATGTAATAGCGGCTATTTCTTATGGTTCGCTATCCACTTTTCGAGCAGTGGTCTATCATTATTGTTCGGTTGTTCATACCATTCACGACATAGTTTATATTTATGACCTCCGTATTTGATGACACCTTTGTAGTAACGGTCGATTTTTGTTTCATTTGCAACTTCTACAAGGCAGGCATAATTAATACCGAGAGTTCTCTTGCTATAATCTTTATCTTGTAATTTAATCAATTCCTCCTGCTGCACCTTACCCTGCTCAATTAGTATTCTAATTTCTCGCTGTGCCAATTCACCAATTTTACATTTGGAATCCGTCCTTTCCAGTGTATTTATATTTGGAATTGCAGTAGCCGTATTTCTCTTTGTTCTACAGACTTTTTCTTTGGCAGTCAAATTATAGAATAAATCTATTAGCTGCATCGACCTTCCGAAAAGTTCACTTGTGTCTGACACTTCATTCCACACTGATTTAAGTGGTTCAATGACCTCACTGACTAATAATTCATTGTATATTAAACTGAACTTAAACTGAAAATTACTTTCATTGAAAAGTTCTTGAAGTTTAGATATGACTGGGTTCAGAATTTCAAGAACCGCATTGTTGATTTTCGGCGAAGCAAAAACAATGTCGGCTTTTCTGGTATTGAAATAGCCATACAGACATAATGCCGAGCGGACAAACTTTTCAGCTACTTTAGCAGCTGTACCATCTGTGCCTTTCCCATTTCCGTACTGCAATCCATTTGTATGATAAGCGACTTCTACTGCATAGTAATCAGTATTGCCATCTTCACACGATATACCTATTACATCACATTCTGCCTGCTGTAAAAATTGAGAAATGGAGGCATTATTTCCAAGTATGTCTATCTGAAAGTTCTTCTTTAGATAATCATTGCTGTCTTCCAGAATACTTTTCAATTCACACTCATTCTTCAAACTCCATTTTGGAGAAGTTTTCCAGTTTGTCTGTACGATCTGACAGCATTTTATATGTCTGAGCCAAGAATAAAATAATGACTCTCCCATTTCTATTTTCATACTGCTCCTGACGATTTACTATAATGTCCGGCCAAAATAAGATGCTAATAATTAAGTTCTACACCTTCAACAATAACGATACGTTTCAAAATTATAACTATCTGTCTATCGTTAGAAATTTCCTCCAAGAGCAACAAATAGGTCTATCGATCTTTTTATGTCAATAATTTGTTGAGCAGAAATCGGTTTAATGTCGTAATATTGATGTCCTATGAACTTCATTTTTGCAGTTTTCGCTTCTGACAAAGCTTTTATAAATTCTCTGTCAGATGGTGAGACACTTTCGTCAAACCATTCCCATATCATACCATCTCCATTATCCCTTTCTATTGACATAGGTTTATATTCATAGGCATTGCCATCTATTGAAAATTGAACTTTATTGAAAAACAGCCAATCATCAGCATAATACTGCACTCTAAATCTGAAATTTTTCGGAATATCATTTTCTGTCTCAAAATAGCAATAGATTCCATTTCTATTTGTATATGTTGGAGCAGACTTTGGCTTATACCAAATTGGGGATTTTGGATCAAACTCATCTTTTTCAATAGAAAAATGGGGTTTAAGTAATTCAATCGTAGCACTATCAACGACGATAGATGCCTTGATTTCCGCTTCACGTGATTCTCGAGCTTCTTTTACATGATTCTTCATAGCAAAAATACGTTCTTCTATTTCAAGTTCTTTTATACGGCGAGAAGTAAAAACTATATTTGAAACATCTACACCATTTGCGTCATACAGCATAAACGACTTAGGTTCGGGAAGCAGCACCTGCCCGCCTAATTCTCCTGCCATATCATTATATACTTTTCTAGAAATCGTGAATTTTTGATATGCCTCAAGATAAGCTAAGGTATCATTCTTAGCCCTAATTATCACATCCTCATTATTTTTTGAACTTAAAAAGGATGATTCCTCAACGATTTCAACGTACCTATATTGTTTCGTACATGAGCATAACACTAAAGCAGTAAAAAAAGCAATTTGAAATCCAATACTTTTCATTTGTGAATAATTTTCCGTTAGAATGAACAAAATTAATTAAAAATGGATACAACAATATTTTTTCACAAGCTGGAATTATCGGAATGCTCTGATGTGTCCTTGTTGAAGTGATTACGGTAACAGCATTCCGATGATTGCAGGTTGGCTCGATGCGTGAGCATCGATTGTCATCGAGAGATTTGTGATTATTGTTGGTTCAAGTAGTTGATGATGCCAGTGACGTGAACGTTAGACAGGATTGTCAGAGCCTCGTCTGTCATCAGCCATCTGCATTCATCTGAATTTGTCATAAAGCCGTTTTCAGATAATACGCAGGGGCAGACGGTTCTTTTGAGAATGTAGAAGTCTTCCTCAATGTCGAGATCACCGTCTGCGGGGTCGGAGCGGAGCCGCATATCCAGGAGGAGTTCTGTGGCTGCCTGTGCTATGCTTTCAGCGAGCAGGTCTGCTTTCGTATTGCCTTTGGAGGTGTAGATGCTCCATCCTTTGGCCTGTGTCCATTCTGAGCCGTTGCCGTGAGCGTTGAAGTGAATGCTGATACAGATAGCGTTGGTGCTTCCGTGAGCATTGCACCAGGTGTTGACACGATGACAGCGTTCTTTCATGGGAATGTCGATTTTCTCAGGAACCAGAAGCTCGGCATCGTAATTAAGGGATTGGAGCGTGGAGGTGATTTGCGAGGCAAGTAGTCGGTTGTAGTGATATTCGAGAAATGTGCCGTCTGGTGAGCGTTTGCGGGAGTGTCGGAGCCGTGGCCGTTGTCTAGGAAGATTTTCATAGGTGCTGCTGGATTTAGTGTTATTGCAGCTTACGGACTCCGGGGACAAAGTTAGCGATTCCTAAATATTATTTCTATTTTTGCAGATGTAATGATGCCAAGCCATAAAGGTGTCGTTATAAATTCGTAGGTCCGGGTGCAGTGATGCATCCGGATTTTTCGTCTGTAGAAATTTATAGGAGGGTTTTAGGAGGGTTTTTGAAACGAAAACGTCCACAGAATGCTGTGGACGCTGTTTCAGTGGAGCATACGAGACTCGAACTCGTCACCTCTTGACTGCCAGTCAAACGCTCTAGCCAGATGAGCTAATGCCCCAGTGATTATTTCCACTGCAAAGGTAACGCTTTGCTTTGAATAATTGATAACTTCGCGTCAAAAATCAGCGCAAAGTGCTCAAACCCGTTCAGGAAAAAGTGATATTGGGCATAGATCCCGGTACAAACATTATGGGATATGGCGTGCTCAAAGTCTTCGGTACCAAGGCCTCGGTCGTGGCTATGGGGGTCATAGACCTTCGTAAAGCCGGCGATGTCTATATGAAACTTGGCAGGATATTCGAGCGTGTAACGGGCATTATAGACTCTTTCCTTCCTGACGAACTGGCCATAGAGGCTCCTTTTTTTGGAAAAAACGTACAGTCCATGCTGAAGCTCGGACGCGCGCAGGGTGTGGCGATGGCTGCTGCGATTCACCATAGCGTACCGATAACCGAGTATGCACCTCTAAAAATAAAGATGGCCATAACCGGTAACGGCAGTGCCAGTAAGGAACAGGTGGCGGCAATGCTGCAACGCATCCTTAACATATCGCAGGACGATATGCCACGATTTATGGATGCTACCGATGCCTTGGCGGCGGCGTATTGCCATTATCTGCAGATGGGAAGGCCTCAGTCTGATGCCCGGGCTCCGAGAGACTGGAAAAGCTATGTCTCAGGGAATCCTGAAAAAATTTCGAAAAGGCGTACCGCTAAGACAGATTCTGACGTTTTAGATTGAAATTCCATCCTGGAAATCTTTCATAAAATTTTTAATCGAACATTTCAAAACAGGTTCTAAATTTCTAACTTTGCAGAATGAACCGAATTCGGCGTTATAACTGGTAAACAATAATATTTAACGATAAGATTCAATGGATCCTGTAAACCCGTTCATGGTATTCTGTGGCTCGGACAGTATGTATCTGGCCAAGGAAATCTGTGATTATCTGAAGTGCCCGTTAGGACAGATGAATGTGACTCATTTTGCAGACGGAGAGTTCGCCGTCTCGTTCGAGGAGTCTATCCGTGGAGCTGATGTGTTCCTCGTGCAGTCAACATTCCCACCATCGGACAATCTGATGGAACTTCTGCTTATGATTGATGCGGCCAAGAGAGCATCCGCCAGAACAATCAATGCCGTAATTCCGTATTTCGGGTGGGCAAGACAGGACCGCAAGGATAAGCCGCGTGTATCAATAGGTGCCAAGCTGGTGGCAGATATGCTGAGCAAGGCAGGTATCAACCGCCTTATCACGATGGATTTGCACGCAGACCAGATTCAGGGCTTCTTTGATGTGCCGGTGGATCATATGTATGCTTCGAAGATTTTCCTGCCCTATATACAGAATCTTGACCTTAAGGATCTTGTCATGACGGCTCCGGATGTAGGCGGCAGCAAGCGTGCCAGCGCGTATGCCAAATATCTTGGCGTGCCATTGGTGCTCTGTCAGAAGACACGCTCCAGAGCTAATGTCGTTGACGAAATCAGAATCATCGGTGACGTGGAGGGCAAGAACGTGATTATTATTGACGATATTGTTGATACCGCAGGTACGATATGTGCTGCTGCGGATGCTATGGTGGCGGCTGGCGCCAAGTCTGTCCGTGCCCTGGTATCGCACTGCGTGATGTCGGCCGATGCACCGGTCAAGGTCGATAATTCCAAATTGGAGGAAATAGTATTCACAAACAGTATCCCTTACCGCAATCCGGTACCCTGCCGTAAGTTGAAGCAATTGTCAATTGCCGTGATGTTTGCAGAGACAATTCATCGTGTTACGTGTAACGAGTCTATCAGCACGCAATATATAATTAAATGATTTTCAAGGTATGAAGAAGCTATTATTTGCCATACTCGGCATTGTCCTGTTGACGGCATGCGGCAATAAGTATAAGATTAATGGAAAGACTGATGTGGTTCCCGATGGTGCCAACGTCTATCTTTGCACATTGGAACAGGGCGTAAACATAAATATTGTTGATTCTGCACTTGTTGATAAGGGAAAATTCAGTTTCCGCGGAGAAACCGACTCCTGTGAGGTGCGTTTGTTGCTGTTTGCTGTCGATGATGGCGGTACTCCATACACCAGCACGATATATTTGGAGCCTGGAACTATCAAAGTTCTGTATAATGACAGCGAGGTTAAGGTCGGCGGAACGAAAGTGAATAATAATCTGCAGAAGTATTATGACATGTTGGATGTATTGGCCGACAAGGGTGATGATATTCAAGCCAGGATGGAAAAAGCGGAGGCCGAGGGACAGAGCATTGACTCGTATATTGAAGAAATGGGTGATTTGCAGAAGCAATACTATGATATGGTGGCTGCCTCCATTTATGACAATGCGGATAATGCATTCGGTATAGAACAACTTTTGGATAACTATACTATGTTTGAATTTGACGAAGTGGATGGCTTCCTTGATGCCCTGGAACCGAAATTCGGCCATACGTATTATGTCCAGGAACTCAGAAGGATGGTGAATGTCCAGAGAAAGCTGACTGTAGGAAATGAATTCCAGAATTTCAAGTCCGAGGCGTATGCTGATGATAAAATGCAGGAAGTGCAGTTCTCCGATTATGTCGGTGCCAATAAATTGACGATGCTTGATTTCTGGGCCAGCTGGTGTGTGCCTTGTAAAGACGAACTTCCGTATTTGAAAGATGCATATCAGAAGTTCCGTTCTCAGGGATTTGAGATTGTAAGTGTGTCCGTTGATAATGACCGTGATGCTTGGGTGGCCGGCATAAAGGCAAATGGAATGACGTGGCCTCAACTGATAGATGAACAGGACAGTGATGATTGCCCTAATGCATTGTATGGACTGAAGACGATACCGTCATCTTACTTTATCGACTCGGAGGGCAAGATTGTAGCTTCGAATCTTCGTGGCAATGAACTTATCGAGTTCCTTGAGGGATATTTCAACAAGTAACAACTCCGGTTCCGCATTGGAAGACCCTGCATAACTGCAATTGGGAATCCGGAGGAATTTGAATAAAATGAGCAGAGACGGTCATCAGGCCGTCTCTGCTTTTATTATTCCGGTATTTCTTCCAGTATAGCCAGCAGGTGTCGGAATACCATATCTACAGTCCGCAGTTCCAGACGTTCTGACGGAGAGTGTACACCCCGCAGTGTGGGGCCGACTGAAATCATATCCAGATTGGGGTATGAATTAAGGAACAGGCCACATTCCAGACCTGCGTGTATGGCGCGGATCTTGGGCTCTTTCCCAAACAATCTTGTGTATGTTTCAGCGGATATTTTGAGTAGGCGTGACATAGTGTTTGGCGTCCATCCCGGATAACCTTCTCCTTTTGTTACCTTTGCGCCTGCCAGTCTGAATGTGCCCTCTATTGTTGATGCCACATTCCATTTTGATGATTCGACAGAACTGCGCTGGCTTGTCACTATGTGTATCGAGTCTTTTCCGGTACGGACAGATGCCAGATTGCTGGATGTCTCAACCAAGCCCGGGACATCCATACTCATAGCAAACACGCCGTTCACAACACTGTGTATGCCTGTTATGAAATTGCGGGCCACGTCCTGGCAGATGCATTTTGGAAGAGGGTCTGCGGATTCCATCCGGAACTCCATCTCATTTTCTGTTGCGTGAAATTCGTTCTGCAATGTATCTGCATAGATGTTGAAGTCAACACGTATGGCTTCCTTGTCCTTGGACGGTATTGCTATGATTGCCGTTGCATCACGCGGTATGGCATTGTGCAGGTTCCCGCCACTGAAGCTGCATAGACGCATATCGTATTTGTCGTATGTCTCATACAGAAAACGTCCCAGTACCTTGTTGGCGTTTGCATAGCCTTTGTCGATATCGTCACCGGAATGTCCGCCGTGCAGTTTGTCAACACACAGCTTGAGGAAAAAATATCCCTCAGGTATATCTTCCTCCGTAAAGTTGAAGTCAATGTCTGTCTTTATGCCGCCTGCGCATCCGATGAATATCTCGCCTTCGTCCTCGGAATCAAGATTTATCAGCATTGTGCCGTTCATCATACCGGCCTGGAGGTTCTCGGCTCCGCACAGTCCTGTCTCTTCTGAAACCGTGAACAGACACTCAATGGGGCCGTGCCTGATCACGTTGCTTTCCAGAATTGCCAGGGCCATGGAGATGCCTATCCCGTCATCTGCGCCAAGCGTCGTGCCTTTAGCTTTCAGCCATCCGTCCTCAATGTATGTAGTGATAGGCTCTGACATGAAGTCGTGTTCCAGAGCCGCTTCCTTCTCGCATACCATATCCTGATGGGCCTGCAGGATTACTGTCTGCCTCTTTTCCATACCCGGTGTGGCGGGCTTGCATATCAGTATGTTACCTGCCTCATCCTGCTTGTATCCGAGATTGTGGTTTTTTGCGAAATCTATAAGAAACTCACCGATTTTCTCTTCGTGTCCCGATGGACGTGGAATTTTGCATATCTCAGCAAATATGTCCAATACTTTATCAGTCCAGTCTTTCTGTGCCATAAAATCATTAATTAATGTGTGTCAATACCAAAAATACGATAAAATACTGATATAACAGCTCTTTTATCATTTTTTAAAATGGTCGTATGCTGATTGTTCGTTAAAGTTGATTATATTCGCCAGTCAAAATTCAAGCATAGGGGAAATATGGTGAAAACGTTGCTTATGGCTGTCGCCTTTCTGCTGGCAGGAATTGCTCTGCTTTCGGTAGGTATCTGGGCCAGAAAGGACGGAAAATTCCCGAACATCCACGTTGGAAAGAATCCTGCTATGAGAAAGCGTGGTATAGGTTGCGTGGAGGCACAGGATGCTCAGGCGCAGAAACCAAGTCCTCTTGCAGTTAAGGAAAGACTGATAAACAATTCTGATAGATAAAAATGAGAACGAGCAATTTGTTTTGTGTATTGGCGATTGGTGCGCTGACGCTTTCTTTCTGCCAGTGTAAGGAGAATAGTCCGGTTCAGCCGGTTTCAATGAATCAGGGAGTGGTTACAGGTATGAAGATAGCATACGTTGAAATTGATACCCTGCTGTCAAAATATCAGTTCTATCTGGATTTGGCAGAGGATTTGTTGCGCAAGGAAGAAAACAGTCGTCTGCTTCTCTCTGAGAAGGCTAATGAATTCCAGAAAGAGGTTGATGATTATAACAATAAACTTCAGCACAATGTGTTCTCTTCACAGGAAAGGGCACAGCAGGAGGCTAACCGCATAGGCAAGAAACAGCAGGACGTGGAGGAACTTAACGAACGCCTCAGTAGGGAACTCGCTATTGAAAGTCAGAATAACAGCCTGATGATAAGCGATTCAATACAGGCGTATCTGAAAGATTATAACAAGAGCCATGGTTTCAGTATAATCCTGAGCAAGGTCGGTGACAATATTCTTCTGATTGATCCGGCTATGAACATTACCAATGAGATTATTGAAGGTCTGAACGCCAGATACAATTCAGCCAAGTAAAATACTATAGGAAATAAGAAAAATGCGGAAGGAAGCACCCTCCGCATTTTTTTTGTCTTTACAGGACTCCCTTTGTCGAAGGGAGTTGCAGATTGTCAATGTCACGTCGCACGGCCTTCTTTATTGCCCGGGCAAAAGCTTTGAAAATACCTTCAATCTTGTGATGTTCATTGGTGCCTTCTGCCTTGATGTTCAGGTTCATTCCGGCTGTGTCGCTGAGTGACTTGAAAAAATGGAAGAACATCTCGGTTGGCATATCCCCAATCATCTCACGCCTGAAGTCCGCATCCCATACCAGCCAGGGACGTCCGCCGAAATCCAAAGCAACTTGTGCCAGACAGTCGTCCATAGGAAGTGAGAATCCGTATCTTTCAATCCCGCGCTTGTCACCGAGTGCCTGTGCCAGACATTGACCGAGAGCGAGTCCGGTGTCCTCAATCGTATGGTGCTGATCCACATTCAGGTCGCCTTTGGCCTTAATGGTAAGATCCATTCCTCCGTGTATGCCTATCTGCTCCAGCATATGGTCGAAGAATCCTATTCCTGTGCTTATGTCGCATCGGCCGCTACCGTCAATATCCATCTGTATGAAGATGTCTGTTTCGCCTGTCTTGCGTGTCACTGTGGCACGGCGTTCTCCGGCGTAAATGAACTCTACGACCCTGCTCCAGTCTGAGGTTGCCAGCACACAGGCGTCCTTCAGATTTTCCGTGAGGCTGTCCGTATTGTCCTGCAGCAGAATTCCTTTACATCCCAGGTTTGCGGCCAGCCCGATGTCTGTGGGACGGTCACCTATTACATAACTGCCTGACAAATCATATTCATCGGTCAGATATTTGCCGAACATACCTGTGCGTGGCTTACGTGTCGGGGCGTTGTCGGCAGGCATGCTGCGGTCTATCAGAATATCATCGAATGTCACGCCTTCTCCGGCGAGCGTCTTCAGAATGAGATTGTGCGCCGGCCAGAATGTATCTTCAGGGAAACTGTCTGTGCCGAGTCCGTCCTGATTACTTGCCATAACAAACTCAAAACCGGTCTTTTTGCGGAGGAACGAAAGACTGCCGATAGCCTTTGGAATGAACTCAAGCTTATCGAGTGAGTCCAACTGATAGTCTATGGGCGGTTCAACTACGATTGTTCCGTCGCGGTCAATGAATAATACTCTCTTTTTCATTTCCTGCAATAATCCTCAAGGGCTGTCATTAGGGTTCTGTTCTCTTCCGGCGTGCCGATTGTAATTCTGAGAGAGTTCCCGCAGAGAGCAATCCTGCTTCTGTTCCGGACTATTATGCCCCTGTCTGTAAGGTAATTGTAAATATCTCCAGCGTCTGTCACGCGTACAAGTATGAAATTCGCGTCCGACGGATAAATGTGCAGGCATACAGGCAGTCTGCACAGCTTTTCAGCCATTATGCCGCGTTCCGCAATAATCTCGCGTACCCATCCTGCTATACGCTCTGACTGACCGAGCTGCTCAAGTGCCGCCTGTTGTGTCAGATGGTTGATGTTGTACGGGTATTTCACCTTATTCATCAATGCTATTATCTCCGGCGATGCGAATGCCATTCCAAGTCGGATTCCAGCCATTCCCCAGGCTTTTGAGAATGTCTGCAGGATTACCAGATGCGGATATCTGTCAAGTATCCCAATGAGTGATTTTTCCGAAGCGAAGTCGATATAGGCCTCATCGACAATGGTTATGCCGTCAAAATTGTCAAGAGCCCTGATCAGTCTGTCGCGTTCTATCAGGTTGCCGGAAGGATTGTTCGGCGAGCAGAAGAACATCAGCTTTGTACAACTGTCGGCAGATGCCAGCATCCTGTCAATGTCGGGCTGGAATGAATCGTCTGTGAGTATAGCCCTGTATTCGACATCGTTGATGTCCGCAGACACGCGGTACATACCGTACGACGGTTCCATAGCGACTGCATTGTCCTTGCCGGGATTGCAGAATATACGGTACATCAGGTCAATGGCCTCATCGCTGCCGTTCCCCAGAAAAATCTGGTCTGCTGCGATTCCCTTGTTCTTTGCTATGATTTCCTTGATGTCATGCTGCAAAGGGTCCGGGTAGCGGTTCAATGGGTTGTTGTACGGGTTTTCATTCGCATCAAGAAATACCGTGGCAGTCTTTCCGCTATACTCGTTGCGTGCTGACGAGTAGGGTTTCAGCGAGTTGATGCATCCGCGTGTGAGTTCTTCTGTTGTTCTCATTTACGTGCGAGTCTTATTGATACTGCGTTTTTGTGTGCGTCCAGGGATTCTCCGGCAGCCATTGTCTCTACAATGGGGCCAAGCTTGCCCAGACCTTCGCGGCTGAGTTGCTGGAACGTGATTTTTCTTATGAAACTGTCAATGTTGACACCTGAGTACGCTTTCGCATATCCGCTTGTGGGTAGCGTGTGATTCGTGCCTGATGCATAGTCGCCGGCACTCTCAGGTGACCATTCTCCTATGAACACCGAGCCTGCGTTCACGACCTGTTCTGCAAGTATGCCTGCATTTGCCGCATGTATTATAAGGTGTTCGGGAGCATATTCGTTGGCCATCTCCATTACCTCATCCATATCCTTCAGAAGTATCAGACGGCTATTGTCCAGAGCCTTGCCGGCAATCTGCTGACGTGGCAGAAGTGCTGTCTGCCTTGTGACCTCTGACTGAACATCGCGGAGAATGCGCGCTGAGGTAGTCATCAGTATGACCTGACTGTCAGGACCGTGTTCCGCCTGTGAGAGCAGGTCTGCGGCTATGAATGATGCATCGGCGTTATCATCGGCTATCACAGCCACTTCTGATGGGCCGGCCGGCATATCTATTGCCACATCTTTCAGTGATACCAGCTGCTTTGCTGCTGTCACGTAGCTGTTGCCCGGTCCGAATATCTTACTGACTTTCGGTACACTTTCCGTGCCGTATGCCATTGCCGCGATAGCCTGTGAGCCTCCTATCTTGAAAATGCGGCTGACTCCTGCGGTCTTTGCAGCGAACAGGATGGCCGGATTGATTTTACCTTCCTTGTCCGGTGGAGTGCAGAGTATAATTTCCTTGCATCCTGCCGTTACCGCAGGAATGGCCAGCATAAGTACAGTTGAGAAGAGTGGGGCGGAGCCTCCAGGTATGTACAGACCAACTCTCTGTATCGGTACAGCCTTCTGCCAGCAGACTACGCCTTCGGTAGTCTCAATTTTCTGCAGTGATGGAATCTGCGATTTGTGAAACTTGGCGATGTTGGCGGCAGCTGCGCGTATGGCCGATTTCAGCTCATCGGATATCAGGTTCTCAGCCTCTGCGAACATCTCATCTTCCACCTGCAGTGATGTGAGTTCTGCCTTGTCAAATTTCTTCTCCAATTGAAAGATTGCTGCATCACCGCCGTCACGCACCTGATCAAGCACGGCTTTTACTGTGTCGTACAGGTTCGCATTACTCAATGCTGGCCTTTTAAGCAGTTCCGGCCATTGACCGGTCCCGGGGTATTCGACTATTCTCATAAAATCATCTTCTCAATAGGTAATACCAGTATTCCTTCGGCACCGGCCTGCTTGAGCCTGCCTGTTATCTCCCAGAAACGTTTCTCATCGAGAACGGTATGCACAGAACTCCAGCCTTCCTGCGCGAGCGGCATTACTGTAGGGCTCTTTATGCCTGGCAGGATGCTGAGAATCTCGCTCAATCTTGTATCAGGAACGTTCATCATGACATATTTCTTGCCGCGTGCCGCCCTGACAGCATCGAAACGGAACATCAGTTCATCCAGTATAGCCTGCTTCCCGTCGCTCAGCTGCGGATTGGCTATCAGCAGGGCTTCGGACTGCATTACAGTCTCAACCTCTTTCAGATTGTTGCTGACCAGCGTGGAGCCTGAGCTTACAATGTCGAATATCGCATTTGCCAGACCGATGCCGGGAGCGATTTCCACGGAACCTGTTATTACGTGAATCTCTGCATTGATATCATTCTCCTTAAGGTAGGATTTCAATATGCCGGGATAGGATGTGGCTATCTTCTTTCCGTTGAACCATTTCACACCTTTGTATTCTTCTGCCTTAGGAATTGCCAGAGAGAGGCGGCAACGGCTGAAACCGAGGCGCTTTACAAGTATTGCGGCGGTACCCCGCTCAACGAACTCATTCTCTCCCACAATACCTATGTCGGCTACTCCGTCGGCAACAGATTCCGGTATGTCGTCATCGCGCAGGAACAGAATCTCGATAGGAAATTCTGCTGCCTGTGCCAGCAGTGTCCTTTTAGATACGCCTATGCTGATGCCTGATTCCTGTAGAAGTGCCATCGTCTCGTCGTAGAGACGGCCTTTTGACTGTACTGCTATTCGTAACATATTTATGTTTTTAATCATTTATTACAAAAAAAGCCTGCCATCCGGCAAGCTTCAGAATACACACGATACATCGGCCTGCCGGGTCAGCTGCAAGCGTGATGATGGAACAATGTGCCAGTGAATTGCATTGTAAATAGTGCTTTTGTGCTGGCAAAAGTATGTATAATATGTTATTCGCGCAATATGTGATGCCTCTTATTTGACAAAATGTTATATTTTTGTGCATATTCTTGATTCTATGAGTAGTCAGCAGGGACCTGAATTGACTGTGGGACGTGTAGTCTCATTATTGCTTGGCGCCGCAATCATTACGACGCTGCTCCTGCTTGGGATGCGTGGCGATAAGAATGATGAACCGCAGACTGAAGAACAGCCCAATGAGGTCCTTGTCCTATCTCCGTACGATGATATTTTCAAGGAATATGCGGATTCTGTCTTTGACTGGAAACTGCTGGCGGCCATAGCGTATGTTGAATCAGGGTTTGATACATCGAAGGTTTCTCCGTCCGGTGCGTCCGGACTTATGCAGGTGATGCCGGTAACATACAGGCATATGCTGTCCAGACTTGATATCGCGGATTCCGATTCAGTCAGCACACGCCTCAATGTGTATGCGGCAGTACAGCAGTTGTCTGATATGGACAGACAATTTTCGTTCATCAATGGACAGGAACGGATAAACTATGTGCTTGCCGCTTATAACTGCGGTCACGGACATGTGTTTGATGCTATGCGCATTGCACGTAATGAGGGCATCAACCGTTATCGCTGGAATAATATAGAGGAGGTAATCAGACGTATGGAGTCAGAAGAGGTCTATTCTGATACCTCTCTGTGTAAATTCGGCAAGTTCAAGGGCGACGAGACCATCCGGTATGTCCGTAAGGTCAGAAAGAAGTATCAGGAATATTGCAGGATGGACTCTCTCTTTAACCCCGGTGCATGACGCGGGCCATCTCGCGGCGGTCATCGTTCTCGCGGAGAGTCTCGCGCTTGTCATACTGATGTTTGCCTCGTGCCAGTGCGATGACGAGCTTGGCAAGTCCTTTTTCGTTTATGAAAAGTCTGGTAGGAACTATTGTGAAGCCGGGATTCTTTGAATCGGCTGTCAGTTTGCGCAATTCCTTGGCTGTCAGCAGCAGTTTCCTGTCACGCTTGGCCTGATGATTGTTGTACGAGCCGTAGAAATACTCAGCCACGTGCATGCCTTTCACCCACAGTTCACCATTTATCATGCTGCAGTAGGTATCGGCAAGACTAGCCTTTGACTGGCGTATGGATTTGATTTCCGTGCCGGTCAGTACGATACCTGCGGTATATGTGTCAAGCAGCTCGTAGTCAAACGAGGCTTTCTTGTTCTTTATGTTGATGGCTGTCGATTTGCGTGCTCCCATCGGGTGGGTATTGCATTAAAAATCAAACGGAACCTTTGTGTACATTCTGTCTCCCGGCATAACTCTGTGATGGCCTCGGTTGTCTATTTCCAGTGAATCGCTGGTCGTAATCTCAAGATAGAATGAGTCTCTTGCACCGAGCGTCCTGTCCATCAGAGCGATTATCTCATCGGCGGTCTCGCTGTCGCTTGTCCTCAATGTGGAGAGGTCGTACTGCAACAGGCTGTTCTGCGCTGGATGTGAGTAGTCGCTTTCCGGGATGGTGGCTGTCACCAGAAGGCTCAGAGTGTCATTCCTGAATCCGTGCAGGTACATATCTATTTTATTCTGGTCAGACGGTATATCCGGATTTGGGTAGTATGTGATTACGGTGCTGGCAATATGTCCGTTGCTCCACAATCCTTTATATGATGCGTATATATCGAGAGTCATGACGTTGAAGTGCAGATAGGTGCCGAGCGTGTCCTGCTCATATCTGTTCCAGTTGAGTTCGTTCAGCTTTATGACATCAAAATGTTCAAGAGCATTGCTGTAAATATTGTCGGACGGTATGTTCCTGTATGATATCTGCGCGATGCCACGGTCGCCATCCTTCAGGTTGAAGCGGTTCATGTCGTCACTTGTTTTGAAATTGTCAAGTGAAGCGGATGACGATTTTGTCGTAGATGTAGGATCGTAGGACAAGAGTGCCTTGCCGTCAGTATATCTCACTGTGGCCAATCGGTGTGTGATTCCTTCCTGTGAATAAGATGCTGGCTCGCATGACAGGAGTGTTATGACACTGCACAGAAGAATAACGGAATAAATAAGTCTGTTCATAAATAGTGCCTTTATTTGCATTGGCGAAGGTAGTAAAAAAGAGAAAATAAAACTAACTTTGTAGCCTACGAAAGAATGTCATACAAATACATTTTATTTTAACATGATTTACTCAAAGGAAGTTGAAAACATGTGCGTGGTTCAGAAAGGACCGCAGCACGGACCTGCTCCAATTCCGGAGGAGGGCAAGTGGATCAAGGCCAAGGAGATCAAGGACATCTCCGGCATGACTCACGGTATTGGCTGGTGCGCACCTCAGCAGGGCGCCTGCAAGTTGTCACTCAACATCAAGAACGGTATCATCGAGGAGGCTCTCGTGGAGACCATCGGTTGCTCCGGTATGACTCACTCGGCAGCTATGGCAGCTGAGATTCTGCAGGGCAAGACCCTTCTTGAGGCACTCAACACTGACCTTGTATGCGATGCCATCAACACCGCTATGCGTGAGCTTTTCCTTCAGGTTGTCTATGGCCGTACACAGAGCGCTTTCTCAGAGGGCGGTTTGATGATCGGTGCAGGTCTTGAGGATCTCGGCAAGGGACTCCGCAGCCAGGTAGGTACGATGTACGGTACCAAGGCAAAGGGTGTCCGCTATCTTGAGATGGCCGAGGGTTATGTGAACCGCATTGCTCTGGACAAGGACGATCAGGTCTGCGGCTATGAGTTTGTCAACCTTGGCAAGTTCATGGATGAGATTAAGAAAGGTACCGATGCCAATGAGGCTCTGAAGAAGGTGACATCCACCTACGGACGTTTCTCAAAGGAGGCCGGTGCTGTCAAATTCATTGATCCACGTAAAGAATAAGGAGGTACAGCTATGATTAGAGAAGTCAAGTTCGAGTCACAGGAGCGCCGTATGAAGCAGGTGCTCGCCGCTCTGAATGAGCACGGCATTGCCTCCATCGAGGAAGCCAACAAAATTTGTGATAAATATGGTCTGGATCCTTACAAGGCTTGTGAGGAGACTCAGCCTATCTGCTTCGAAAACGCAAAGTGGGCTTACGTCTGCGGTTGCGCCATCGCATTGAAGGAGGGTGAGAAGACTGGTGACAAGAGCGCTGTCAAGGCTGCCGAGAACATCGGTATCGGTCTGCAGAGCTTCTGCATCCCTGGTTCAGTTGCCGATGACCGCAAGGTCGGTCTCGGTCACGGAAATCTCGCTGCCCGTCTGCTCAATGAGAAGACCAAGTGCTTCGCATTCCTGGCAGGTCACGAGTCATTCGCAACCGCCGAGGGTGCCATCAAGATTGCCGCAAAAGCTGACAAGGTACGCAAGCAGCCGCTTCGCGTTATCCTGAATGGTCTTGGCAAGGATGCCGCACAGATTATCAGCCGTATCAACGGTTTCACATACGTGCAGACCAGGTTCGACTACTACACTGGCAAGCTGAAGGTCGTCAAGACTATTCCTTACAGCGATGGTCCTCGTGCAAAGGTTAAATGCTACGGTGCTGACGATGTCCGCGAGGGTGTTGCCATTATGTGGAAGGAGGGTGTCGATGTTTCCATTACCGGTAACTCAACGAACCCGACCCGCTTCCAGCACCCAGTTGCCGGTACATACAAGAAGGAACGCGTGCTTGCAGGCAAGCCATACTTCTCAGTTGCATCAGGTGGCGGTACAGGCCGTACTCTTCATCCTGACAATATGGCCGCCGGTCCTGCCTCCTACGGTATGACCGACACGATGGGCCGTATGCACTCCGACGCCCAGTTTGCAGGTTCATCATCAGTTCCGGCACACGTCGAGATGATGGGATTCCTCGGCATCGGCAACAACCCGATGGTAGGCTGCTCGGTAGCTTGCGCCGTTGACGTGGCTCAGGCTCTGGCTGGCAAGTAATTGATGGTTATATAACCGAAAATCTCTGTAGCTGGATAAGTTACAGAGATTTTTGTTTGCACTGTTCTGATACTTTTTGATAGAATTATTATCGGAAACTTTTGAAAAGGATGGCAAAAGTTCTTGTTTCACGGAGAGTTTTTTTGTTGACAAACTGAAACTTTCAACATTTTGCATTGTCGGTCTCGTTTTCCGCCAGTACTTTTGCGAATCTGTTAACCATTAAAATTTTCGGATATTATGACAAACACAGAAAGCGGACCGGCAATAGGACGCTATTGCGACCTGATGAACGATGTGGCGTTCCAGTGGATTTTCGGGCGTGAGGAGAACAAGGACCTGCTCATCGCACTGCTCAGCGGGCTGATTACGGACAGGAGGA
>JAZRYP010000027.1:0-15185 GCA_045600825.1 Bacteroidaceae bacterium | reverse complement strand
AACCTGGAGGATGCTTACCTCTGCCTGTTGAAGAATCTTTAAATGAAGTAGAGCAATGTCAGTCATACAGAATTCGAAAGCATATATCAAGGTATGCGGCTACAATATGAGGATCATATTTGCAGGCAAGTTCATCTGGTTCCTGCTGCTGGGTCTGGCCCTGTTCTTCTTCCTCATGTTCACGGCAGCATCCAAGGGCACGGTGCTCAGCCACAGTATGGTTTACAGCCAGCTTATCATACCGGGACTGCTGCTGGTGTTCTATCCGGCCTGTTTCGGCATTCAGAACGATGCCGACAACCGCATATTGGAACTGCTTTTCAGCATACCCAACTATATCTATAAGGTATGGCTGTTCAGACTGTTCATGATTTACGTAGAGGTATTCCTGATTCTGGTGGTATATGCCTTCCTGGCCAGGATACTCCTGTATCCGGTGTCACCGTTCCTGATGGCGGCCCAGCTCATGATCCCCATCATGCTGTTCGGCAACATGGCTTTCATGTACTCCACGCTCATCCGCAACGGTAACGCCGCCGCGGTTCTGTCAGTGCTTACGGTCATACTGGCGCTCATCCTGTCCGACATGCCATTCGTCCAGAACAAGGTCTGGGACGTGACCATCAACCCATACGAGGAGCCGGAGAACATCAATGCGTCTATCTGGAGCGTTATCCTGCTCAAAAACCGCATCGCCATGATTGTGGCCGGTATAGTCTTCCTTATGTCGGGCCTCCTTGGCCTGCAGAACCGCGGCAAGTTCCTCTGACCACAGATTATAATTCCGTGTAGGCTGGGATGTCGGTCAGAAAGATGTAGCTGCCGGCGGCATAGTTCATCTTGACGCAGTAGTGCTTCAGACCGTTGCTGACGATGAGGTAATCAACTTTCAGAATCAGGTTGTAACGGGTTATCTGGTCAAAGACTTTCTTTGTGATTCCAATGTGCGGGGCTTTGTACTCAATGATTGCTTTCGGCGTGAGCTGGCGGTCGTAGGCAACGGTGTCGCAGCGTCTGCTCAGACCGTTCAGATTCAGGGTGACCTCGTTCATCAGATGGGTGAGAGGGTAGGATTTCTGGGTCACAAGGTAGTTGACAAAATGCTGGCGGACATTTTCCTCGGGTGTCAATGCTACGTATTTCTGCCGCACGGGATCCCATACGGACAGTCTGCCATCGTCTTGACTGATGGTTTTTAGCTGACAGGGAGGAAGATTCAGCTCAGGCATAGCGGATATTGTCGCGAAGTTGAGTATATTTGTAAAACCAAGTGCGAAATTAATAAAATATGGCAGGAGAGGTATCGTTCAATCAGATAATGTCGGATTTGAATAAGGGTAAGTACAGCCCTTTGTATTATCTGATGGGCGAGGAACCGTATTTCATTGACCGTATTTCCGACTATATTGAGAATAATGCCATCCCGGAGGATGAGCGGGACTTCAACCAGATGGTCGTGTATGGACTGGACACCACGATGCAGAACGTGCTGGAAAGGGCCAGGTCGTATCCTATGATGGGTGAGCGTCAGGTCATCATTGTCAAGGAGGCACAGCATATCTCGAAGGATGCGGAACTGCTGAGAGCCTATCTCACTATGCCGCAGCAACAGACGGTGCTGGTGTTCTGCCATAAGAACGGCACACTTGACAAGTACCGCAAGGTGGAGTCGGAGATAGCTCAGGCCGGGGTGCTGTTCAAGTCCAAGAAAATCAGCGACAGCCAATTGTCATCGTTTGTGAGTGATTATGTATCGTCAAAAAAACTGTCGATAGACACCAAGGGCTGTTCGATGATTGTGGAATTTGTCGGGTCTGACCTGAGCCGCATAGCCGGTGAGATAGACAAGCTGGCGGTGGCATTGCCCGAAGGTACTCAGAATATTACGCCGGAACTGATTGAGAGACTGGTTGGTATCAGCAAGGACTACAATGTGTTCGAGTTCCGTAATGCCATAGTCAGCAAGAACATCTTCAAGTCCAATCAGATAGCTATGTACTACGAGAAGAATTCCAAAAACTATCCAATACAGATGGTATCGGCGGTACTGTTCCAGTATTTCTCAAATCTGATGCTGGCGTATTACGCACCGTCCAAGACGGAACAGGGAATAGCGGAGCAGCTTGGATTGAAAAGCACTTGGGGGGTGAAGGATTATATTAACGGGATGAGGAACTATACGGCGTATGACGTGATGCGGATAATATCCGAAATCAGGTATGCCGATGCCCGCTCGAAGGGCGTTGACAGCACGTCCAATACTACGGACGGACTTCTGCGCGAACTGGTGTTCAAGATTTTACATTAAATTATATAGCTATGACAATCAATGATTTAGAACCGAAGTTGGTGTTTGGCAACTTTTATGGCATCACAAGACAGCCGCGTCCTTCCAAGCACGAGGAGAAAATCAGGGCTTACCTTCTGGAGTGGGCTAAGGAGCATAATGTTGAGGCTTTTGCCGATGCTACGGGCAATGTTATAATGCGTGCCCCGGCCACACCCGGATATGAGAATCTGAAAGGCGTAGTTCTGCAGGGACACATGGATATGGTACCTCAGAAGAATGCCGGGATACAGCACGATTTTGAGAAGGATCCTATTGAGACCTGGGTTGACGGCGAATGGCTGAAGGCAAAGAGCACTACGCTTGGTGCTGACAATGGTCTGGGCATCGCCCTGGCAATGTCAATACTTGAGTCGCCGGATGTCAAGCATGGTCCTATAGAGGTCCTGGTCACATATGATGAGGAAACCGGTATGGCCGGAGCTATGGCTTTGGAGCCAGGAATCCTGAAGGGTGACATTCTCATCAACCTCGACTCGGAGACTGAGGGCGAGCTGTATGTGGGATGTGCCGGAGGTCTGGATGCTTCCATATCCGCCAAGTATGAGCGCAAGCCGGAGCCGGCTGGCTATCTCTGCTATTCTCTCGATGTAAAAGGATGCAGGGGTGGACATTCAGGACTGGAGATAATAGAGTGCCGTGCAAATGCCAATAAGGTGGCAGCCAGAGTCATATACGAGCTGCTTACCAAGGCTGATGCCAAGCTGCTTGATATGGAGGGAGGCACATTGCGCAATGCCATCCCGCGCGAATGTTCGGCCACATTGTATATCCCGCAGCAGAAAGAGGCATTGGCGAAGGATATCGTAGCCAATGTCTATGATGAGGTCAGGTTTGAGTATGCCGCGACAGATCCGGACTGCAAGTTTATATTTGAGCCGTACAAGTGTGCGGAAGGCGAGGTCTGCGATCACGAGGACTGCAAATATGTAGAGGAGGGCGCTGCTCTCAGACTGATGCGTGCTCTCATTGCCTGTCCTGATGGCGTGGAGCGTATGAGCGACCAGATGCCGGGTATGGTTGAGACATCAAACAATATGGCTATGGTGAAGATATATCGCGGTGAGTTTGTCGTGAACTGTCTGTTGCGCAGCTCTGTGGATAGCGCCAAGAATCAGCTTGCACTGAAGGTTGAGTCCGTCTTTACTCTTGCCGGTGCCGATGTCGTGTTCTCCGGCGGTTATTCCGGTTGGGCACCTAACGCCTCTTCCGAGATATTGCAGGTTATGAAGAGCGAGTATGAGAAGATGTATTGTGTGGAGCCTAAGGTTGTGGCTGTTCACGCAGGTCTGGAGTGTGGCATACTTGGCGGTAAATATCCGAATTGGGATATGATATCGTGCGGCCCTACACTGCTTAGCCCGCATTCACCGGATGAGCGCGCATATATACCGTCAGTCCAGAAGACCTGGGATTACCTCAAGGCTGTTCTGGCTGCCATTCCTAAGAAATAGGTCGCAGTTTGTAAATAGAAAAAAGAACCCCGGAAGTCATCTGTGATGTGACTTTCCGGGGTTCTTTTCTTATCCGTGGAAGGATTCTGTAGTTCCGTCAGAATAGACAACAATTATTTTGGTGATTTTTTTTTCGTAACTGATTGATTGTGATATATGTTGCGCTTCTGGTACAGCCTCCGGCAAGCTCTTGAGAATGCGTTTTTCTGAGTTGCCCTCAATATCTGGTCGGAAAATCGGATTCTCAGGCGGAAACAGCTCCTGTTGTATGGCATCTGCCAGCTCGCTGTCCGTATTGTTATGTTTTCCTGTGATAAGCCATTCCAAATCTATGTCAGGGTAGGTGGAATGGATTTTCATCACAACATCAAGACTTGGATTGTTTCTTCCATTGATAATATGATGCAGAGTAGATCGCTGTATTCCGATAGAGTCAGCAAATTGAGACAAGCTCAAATTCTTTTCAGCAATAATGTATTGTAGTCTGTCTTTCATAAAAAATTGATAAAAATCAACGCAAATATATTAAAACATTTGTAAACCACAAATGTAAATAGATGTTGCCAAATTGTATTTTGCAAATCATGTACAATTGTAAACGTGAGATGTGGTAATTCTGTTTACAAAAAGCAATTATGCACAGAATGTGCCTGGAAATTGATTCATAATATTTGTTTAATTATCTGATTACAAGTTTTGTATATATCATTTTTTATTGAGATATCAACATATTTCGCTGAGTTGTGCGAATATTCCGTGCATAGTTAGAAACTTATGTAGAATGTAAGTTATAAGTATTTGGAAAACTGCTGTTTATTTCAAAATAGAATTTGGAATATATTCGCGAATAATCAGATTGTAACAAGTGGCACTTTGCATTTTCTAGTGTTACATTTGCAACTTTTTCGTGTAACATTTGCACGAGGCGGCAATCCATATTGTGTGATTATGTGACATAAACGATTGCTGTTTGTGTACAAATGTGGTCAATACGATTACATTTTACAATCGTAATTTTTTTTCACAAAAATTTTGTTTTTTTCATTTCTAATAAATAGATTTGCTCTCGTAA
Source organism: Bacteroidaceae bacterium (assembly GCA_045600825.1). Taxonomy (GTDB): domain Bacteria; phylum Bacteroidota; class Bacteroidia; order Bacteroidales; family Bacteroidaceae; genus Colenecus. The sequence goes on along the minus strand of JAZRYP010000027.1, from coordinate 10,312 downwards.
TAATTAAATATGATTCTTATGAGGAATTTGTTATTTATCGTTGCAGTTGCATTGTGTCTTGTGGGATGCAAGACAAGTAAGAATGCTCAGGAGATTGGCCGTGGTTCACAGGATGTATGGCAGACCATGCTGGTCAAGCAGTTGGAGAGCCAGGTGGATGATAATCTCATTAAGGTAAAGTATAATAACGGTTCTACGCTGTATTTCAGCATTTTAGATAATTTCGGCCACATTGCGCTCACCTGGGATCACAATGGCCGTAATGCCTTTGATGAAGGTGTCAGCGGTTATAAGGGACAGATTGAGATTCCTTCTTTTGTAACGTCCGGTGATCATGATGAATTTGTGTTCCAGGTCATACAGATTGACGAAAACGCTTTCTTTAATTGCGATAAGGTTACGGGAATACACATACCTTATAGTATAGGTGTCATCAGGAGAAATGCCTTCAAGAACTGTAATGAACTGAAGGAGATAAAGGTTGATGAAAACAATACGACATATTGCGACGTGGATGGAGTCCTGTACAGCAAGGATTTAAGAATGCTGATACAGTATCCGGCTAAGAAGCTTGGCGAGGAGTTTGAAATGCCTGCAGAGGTTTCGTTGGTATGTACAGAGGCTTTTGCCGGTTGTGATAATCTGACGAAAGTCACAGTCAGCAACAACGTGACTGTAATAAGCGACTATGCGTTTATGAACTGTACGAAGCTTCAGGAGTTCCGTCTTGGCAGAAGCGTAAGAGTTATCGGTGTGGAGGCATTCAAGAATTGTCCGGAATTGTCATTCATATACGCTCCGGGGTTCTTCGCACCGCACAACAGCCCTACAGTATTTGATGCTGCTACAAAGGAAAAGTGCAAGGTCACAGTTCCGAGAGGTCAGAAGATGAACTATATGAGGCAGCTTGAGTGGGGCGAGTTCAAGAACATTCAGGAAGAGTGGTAATCGCTTGATTATAGGTGATAAGGAAAGTGCGACGCTTGTAGCGCCGCACTTTTCTTATTGTATCTTGCTGTCGTGAGCTATTGGATAAGTCCACCGATAATATCTGTGACGGATTTGAATCCGTGTCTGTCCAGATAATCATTAATGCCGTCGATAACCTTCATTGTGACGGAAGGATCAATGAAGTTGGCTGTGCCAATCTCTACGGCAGTAGCTCCGGCCAGGAGGAATTCTATTGCATCGGTTGCACTGCAGATACCTCCTATTCCAATAATCGGGATATTTACGGCTTTTGCGGTCTGCCATACCATTCTCAACGCTATCGGCTTTACAGCAGGGCCGCTCAGTCCGCCTGTAATGGTTGATAATACCGGCTTGCGCGTTTCCGCGTCAATGGCCATACCGAGTAGGGTGTTTATGAGCGATACTGCGTCTGCGCCTGCGTGTTCTGCCGCTCTGGCAATCTCGGTGATGTCTGTCACGTTAGGTGACAACTTGACAATCAGAGTCTTATGATATGCTTTGCGGACTGCTGACACGACAGCCTCAGCGCTTTCCGGTTTGACGCCGAATGCCATTCCTCCCTGCTTTACGTTCGGGCAGGATATGTTCAACTCTATGGCGGGAATGTCATCGAGAGTGTCCATGATTTCAGCGGCAGCTACGTAATCCTCTATTGTAGAGCCTGATACATTGACAATTGCGGGACATCCCAATGTGCGGACAGTCGGATATATGTTCCTGACGAAATACTCCGCACCTTTGTTCTGAAGTCCAACGGCGTTCAGCATACCGCTTGGTGTCTCTGCCAGACGCGGATATGGATTTCCCTCCCTGGGCTTTATCGTGGTGCCCTTGACTATTGCGGCTCCTAATTTTGATAAATCAATAAAATCTTGATATTCTGTACCATAACCGAATGTCCCTGATGCGGTCATTACAGGATTGGCGAGGTGAAGGCCTCCTATTTCTATGTTTAGTCTTGCCATAGCAGTTTTTCTATGTTAAATACCGGACCTTCCTTGCAGACGCATACATTCCCGTTTCTGGTGTCCTCCACACAGCACAGACAGGCACCGATTCCGCAAGCCATTTTGTGCTCTAGAGATACCTGGCAGGATATTCCTGCCTTCGATGCGTATGATGCGATGGTCTTCATCATCGGAGTGGGACCACAGGCATATATGTAGTCGAATGATTTATCTGTCAATATAGTGTGATTTGTGACGAAGCCTTTCTGTCCGCAGGATCCGTCTTCTGTTGTAATATTGACCTGTCCGATTTTCCCGTATTCGTCTATACGCAGCAGATTGTCCTTGCTGCGTCCGCCGAACAGGAACTCCGGCTGGATGCCTGCGGATTTCATAGCCTTGCCTAACAGCAGCAATGGCGCAACACCGACACCGCCACCCACCAGTAACGGGTGCTGAGGCATTGTAGTGGCATAATCAAATCCGTTTCCTAACGGTAGAATAACATTTATTGTGTCTCCAGCCTTCAGTTCAGACATTTTTGCAGTGCCTGCGCCTGCCTTACGTATCAGAAAGTGTATTGAGCTGTTCTGATAGTCAACGTCGTGTATTGAAATAGGTCTGCGCAGGAATGTGGTCTCAGAACCTTTTACAAGGAATTCCGCGAACTGGCCGGGTTGGACTTCCGGCAGTAGTCCGCCTTCCGGCATTGTCAGCCCTAGCAGGAATGTGTCGGGAGATATTGCTCTGACAAATCTGACAACTAAGTCAAGTTGATATTTTCTCATTGTATATAAGTCTAATTGTCAAGCAGATCCGGGCGTAACTTGCGAGTACGTTCAAATGACTGCTGGAGTTCCCAGTCACTTATCTTGCCCTGGTCGCCAGACAGGAGTATGTCCGGTACCTTCCATCCGTTGTATTCAGCGGGCCTTGTATATACAGGAGGTGCCAGCAGGTTATCCTGAAAACAGTCGGATAGGGCTGACTGCTCATCGCTGAGCACCCCGGGGATAAGGCGTACTATGCTGTCTGTCATTGCAGCAGCAGCCAGTTCTCCACCGGTCAGTACGTAATCGCCTATGCTTATCTCGCGTGTTATGAGGTGTTCCCTGATTCTGTAGTCGATGCCCTTGTAGTGACCGCACAGTATGATGATGTTCTCCAGCATAGACATTGAATTTGCCATCTTCTGGTTGAACTGTTCACCGTCTGGTGATGTAAAAATCACTTCGTCGTAATGGCGCTCAGCCTTTAATGCGCTGATGCATCGGTCGATAGGCTCGATTTTCATGACAAGTCCTGCACATCCGCCAAAAGGGTAGTCATCGGTCTTGTGATGCTTGTCGGTTGTATAGTCGCGTATATCATGCAGATGTATTTCCGCGAGACCGGCCTTCTGCGCCCTGGCCATCATTGAGCAGTTCAGGAAGCCTTCAATCATTTCGGGAAATACGGTGAGTATGTCTATTCGCATATTCTTTCGTAATGTATGCGCAAATGTACAAAAAAATAAGCTGAGACGATTTTCCAGAGCCAATACAACGCATATTTTATTCAAAAAGACGTAACTTTGCGTAAACAGCTGTGTTATGAAAATGGGAGATCTCTTCAGCAATGTTGAATCTGACGACAAGGCCAGGATTCTTGAACTGCGCTCTCTGCTGAAGGAGTATAACCGGCTTTATTACGTAAATAATGCGCCGGTGGTTTCCGATTTTGAGTTTGACGCACTGATGCGTGAGCTGCAGGAACTAGAGCGTCAATATCCGGATATGGCTGATACTGAGTCTCCTACTCAAAAAGTGGGAAGTGATATCACAAAAGGATTCCGCCAGATAAATCACAAATATCCTATGCTCTCACTGGATAATACCTACAATGAGGGTGAGGTTATGGATTTCCTGAACCGTGTGAAATCCCTGCTTGGTGATGAACCGTTTGAGCTGTGCTGTGAATTGAAGTTTGACGGTCTGTCCATATCGCTGATATATAACGACGGCAGGCTGGTTCAGGCAATCACGCGGGGAGATGGTGTGAAAGGTGATGATGTGACTGATAATGTACGCAGAATCAGTAGCATACCTCAAAAACTCGAAGGGAGCGGATGGCCGTCATCATTTGAAATAAGAGGTGAGATACTGATGCCCTGGACGTCATTTGAGAGGCTTAACAAGGAGCGCGAGGCTCAGGAGGAGACATTGTTTGCAAACCCGAGGAATGCTGCTTCCGGTACATTGAAGCTGCAGAATCCTGATATTGTGGAGCAGCGTCAGTTGGACTCGTATCTTTATTATCTGCTTGGTGACAATTTGCCGTGTGACGCTCACTACGAGAATATGATGAACGCAAGAGCCTGGGGATTCAAGGTGTCCGGAGATATGCGCAAATGCTCTTCAATCGCTGAGGTGATGGAGTATATAAGGTATTGGGATACAGAGCGTAAGAATCTTCCTGTAGCAACCGACGGCATTGTAATCAAGGTCAATTCACTCAGACAGCAGGAAAGATTGGGTCTGAAAGCCAAGTCGCCACGTTGGGCTATAGCGTATAAGTTCCAGGCAGAGAAGGCATTAACCAGGTTGGAGAGTATTTCGTACCAGGTCGGTAGGACAGGTGCTGTTACTCCTGTGGCTAATCTTGAACCTGTGCAGTTGTCCGGTACGACGGTACGTCGCGCCACACTCCACAATCAGGATTTTATGGATAATCTGGATCTGCACATAGGAGATATGGTATGGGTGGAGAAAGGAGGTGAGATCATACCGAAAATCACAGCTGTGGATATGGCTTCCAGAAAGACCGGTGTGGATGCTAAGGCCCGGTTTGTTTCCAGATGTCCTGAATGTGGTGCAGAACTTGTCAGATATCCGGGCGAGGCCGCCATATATTGTCCGAACAGTTCCGGCTGTCCTCCCCAGATTAAGGGGCGCATTGAGCATTTTATCAGCCGTAAGGCTATGAACATTGACGGACTTGGGCCTGAGACTGTCGATTTATTCTATCAGAAAGGATTGGTCAGGGATTTTACGGATTTGTATTCACTTGACAGTGACAGCATATCAATTCTGGACCGTATGGGGGACAAATCTGCTGAAAATCTGATGTCAACAATAGCGAATAGTATCAATGTTCCCTTTGAAAGGGTGCTATTCGCATTGGGGATACGCTTTGTAGGAGAGGTTGTGGCCAAGAATTTGGCCCGTGCGTTCAAATCTCTGGAGTCATTGAGGAAAGCGACGTACGACGAACTGGTTTCAGTGGATGAGATAGGTGATAAAATCGCAAGAAGTGTCATCGAATACTTTGCAGATCCTAAAAATCAGGCTGTAATTGACAGAATTTATGCGATTGGTCTGAAGACGGAGTTGGCGGGGAGTCAGATGGCTTCTGGCGAAGAGGGAGCGTTGTCAGGCAAGACCATAGTTATAAGCGGGGTGTTCACACATCATTCCCGCGAGGAGTATAAAGAGATTATAGAGGCGAATGGCGGTAAGAATGCCGGCAGTATATCTGCTAAGACATCGTTTGTGCTGGCCGGTGATAATATGGGGCCTGCCAAAAAGGAGAAGGCGATGCAGTTGGGCATAGCTCTGGTTGATGAGACTGAGTTTCTTAAAATGTTGGAATTGAATTAATTATATTGTATATGAGAAGTAATCCATTCAATGGATATGGCGTGGCGTTGGTGACACCGTTTCTTGATAATGGTGCTGTGGATTTTGACAGCCTTGCAAAACTGATAGATTTTCAGATAGGCAATAAGGTGGATTTTATATGTGCCTTGGGTACTACGGCAGAGACACCTACTATGAATGACGCAGAGTTGCAGTCTGTATTTGAGTTTATTATCAGGAGGATAGACGGGCGTGTGCCTGTAATGGTAGGGTGCAGTGACAATTGTACGGAAAGACTTGTCGGTAAGCTGCGCAATTTCAAATATGAAGGGGCTGATGCTGTGCTGAGTTGTGTACCTGCTTACAACAAGCCATCTCAAGAAGGTGTATATCAGCACTTTATGGCTGTTGCGGAAGCGTCACGGCTACCTGTAGTGTTATATAACATTCCCGGTCGTACGGGCACTAATATGACATCAGAAACAACATTGAGATTGTTGTCTGCATCGGATAAGTTTATAGCGATAAAGGAGGCTTCCGGTAATCTGGCGCAGGCTCAGGATATTATAAAAGCCGCTCCTGAGGGCTTTGGAGTAATATCCGGCGATGATGCATTGGCTTTTGATATGATACAGAATGGCGCTGCAGGTGTTATTTCCGTTATAGGTAATGCAATACCAAAGACTTATGGCAATCTGATTCATCTGGTGCAGGAAGGAAAGGTCAATGACGCGGCTGCAATTAATGACTCGCTGAAGGATTTATATACCCTGATGTTCAAGGAGGGCAATCCTTGTGGCATCAAGGCGCTGATGGCAAGCCGTAGTATGTTGCAGAACAGGTTGCGTCTTCCTTTGGTTCCAGTTAGTGATGGACTTTATAATCAGATTGTTACAGGTTTCAACGGAATAGAGGTATGACGCATCGCATATATTTATTAATGCTGTCATTCGCCGTATGCCTGATGTATGGTTGCGGTAATAATACGTCACAACAAACTGTGGATGAAGAGATTGCCGGGGAAGATTCTGTGAATCTGCGATGGGGTATAGATGTTGACAGGTATGATGTTCTGGACGGTACGATAAAGAACGGGCAGATTCTCTCGAAGCTGCTTGAGGAGTATGGAGTGGGGGCAAAAGTTGCCGGAGAACTTGAAAAAGCACCATCGGAAGTGTTCAATGTCAGGAAGTTACGTTCGGGGAAGAATTATCACATTCTGCGTACGAAGGATTCTCTGGCACAGGCGGAATGGTTTGTATATGACATTAACCCGATATCAAGCGCTGTATATTCATTGTGTGACAGTATTTATTGTTATCTGGATACTGTTGCTACGGATACTGTACGGAGACACATATCCGGCAAGATAACATCTTCTCTATGGAACGCTATGATTGATGGTGGAGCTTCTTACGAATTGTCCGGTCTGATAGCGGATATGTATTCCTGGACCATAGATTTCTTCGGAGTGCAGCAAGGTGATTCATTCTCTGTATATTATCAGGATATTGTCGTTGATGATACCGTGAGAGTGGCTACAGACAGGATTCTGGCATCAAATTTCATAACGGCGGGTGCTGATCACTATGCGTTCTACTATGTATATCGTGAGGGACGTGGCGAGTATTTTGACGATAAGGGCAATAGTCTGAGACGCGCTTTTCTGAAGGCTCCCCTCAACTATACACGTATAAGCTCTACTTTCTCAAATGCACGTAAACATCCGATTACCAAGGTGGTAAGGCCACATCACGGCGTGGATTACGCGGCTCCTTCAGGCACTCCGGTCTATTCGGTCGGTGACGGTGTGGTAACCGTGAAAGGCTGGGACAGCAAAGGTGGCGGAAACTATTTGAAAATCAAGCATAATGCTACATATACGACTGAGTATATGCATCTTAGGGGATTTGCATCCAATATCAGCCAGGGTTCACACGTGAAGCAGGGACAACTGATAGGGTATGTCGGTGCTACAGGTATGGCTACCGGTCCTCATCTTGATTACCGTGTATTCAAGGATGGTACGCCTATCAACCCGTTGCGGATGGATTTGCCAGCCGTAGATCCGATAGCCAAGGAGGATATGCCTGAATATCTGCGCACGATAGCGCCGTATATGTCACTGATTGGCATAGAGATATCTCCATCAGACACGGTCCATACAGATCTGTGTGAAAACAATATGAATCAACAATGAATTTTCTTGCAATTCTTTTCATCTACTTTCTGAGTTTCTCAGACAAGAACGGTAGCGACCACATCGCATTGGGGGAGCGCGCGATAGAGCAACGTGTCAAGTGGAACATTGATATTGACTCACTAGACTATGCCGTCAGTCCTGTTTATCTGGACAGTGTACGCTCACTGGGAGCTACGGTGATGCACACCAGCCGTTGGATAAACGGTGCCACTGTGAGCATCCTTGAGGACAGCATCACTCTGGCAAGGCTGAAGGAATGCAGTTTCATTAAGAATATTGAACTTACGCGTGATGAATCGCATCTACAAAAAGTAGCATCTGTGGTCAAAGATTCTGATATTGAGATACCAGTCTGGAACGATACTGCAACATACGGCAGAGCACTCCAGCAGCTTGAACTATACAATCTGCCGCCACTGCACAAGGCTGGCTTTGAGGGTCAGGGCATACATATGGCGGTAATTGACGGCGGATTCCAGAACGCAGACTCCGTCACCGCTTTCAACCTTATCCGTGAACAGATACTCGGGCATTATGACCTTACGGATGACAAATACGATTTCTTCAGTGACAAGGGCTTCCACGGTACTGCCTGCCTGAGCCTTATTGCTGCTGTACGCAACGATTTTCTTGGCTCGGCCACTAAAGCCTGCTATTACATGATGCGCTCCGAGGAATGTGACACGGAGAGCCCTAAGGAAGGCGACAATCTGGTGGCCGCACTGGAGCTGGCGGACAGCCTCGGTGTGAATATAGCATCAATATCACTGGGATACCAGGCTTTCGACAACCCAAACATGAACTATACATATCAGGATATAGACGGTAAGTCAACACGTCCGTCACGCGCCGCTACAATCGCAGCCAGGAAGGGGATGCTGCTCTGCGTCTCCGCCGGAAACGAAGGGAAAAAGGAGTGGCACTACATCACCCCTCCGGCCGATGCGGACAGTATCCTTACGGTAGGTGCTGTCTATAAGAACAGGAAAGTCACTGATTTCTCGTCACGTGGACCAGCGTACGATGGCAGGATAAAGCCTGAGGTATGTGCTTTCGGCAGCCAGAACACGGTATTGGATGCGAGTGCAGACACACTCCGAACCGGTAGCGGAACATCATACGCCTGCCCGCTTACAGCAGGTCTGGCAGCTTGCCTGTGGTCAGCCCATCCGGATGAGACAGCTCAGCAGATCCGCTGGCGCATAATATGCTCCGCCGATCACTATGATGCTCCGGACAGCGATTACGGATACGGCATTCCTGATGCCTGGAAGGCCCACACTCTGTCAATCACAAAGGTTGAGACTGCTACAAATAGCACGTATAGCACCAGCAAGACACTCATTAACGGACATATTCTCATCCTGAATGGAGATGAATATTATGACATTTCTGGCAGAAAGAGTGACAGATAGCGCTAGTCAAAGGTACAAAAATTATTGCGAAAAAGCTGACGGGCAAAGAGTCATCAACACCGGAATTACCACTATGGGATATTCCGAGCCCTGGCTCTTGTGGATGGTGGTGGCGTAGGCAAGCGTCACCGCATCCAGCTCGGATGCCTCGTACTCGACCTTATGGCCGTCGAAGTCAATGGTTAGGGTTCTATCCTCCATCACCACATCGGTCACCATGCCGATGTCTCCGTTGAAGACGCTCTTGTCGTAGTTGTTGCGTATCTGCATGACCCTGTCACCCAGCTTGTAGGTGTAGCCGCCACGGCTGATGCCAGCTGTGTTGCTGTTCAGCGCCTGTTGCAGGAGCATGTTCAGATTGCCGGATCCGACCACGCTTCTCTGCATAGGTGTCAGCACCTGAATGTTGCTGAGCGGCTGGCGGTATGCTTTGGGAAGACGGTCTCTGACCAGCCTGACTATTTCCCCGGCCACCTGTTCAGGGGCATCGTTCCTGATGAAGAAGAAATCCGTGTCTCTGCCGTTGCTGATGTCCGGAAAACGTCCTTTGTTCACTGCATGGGCGTTCATGACTATACGGCTGGACTGCGCCTGCCGGAATATCCGTGTCAGACGTATGACCGGTACCATCTCGGAATCGATGATGTCGCGCAGCACGTTGCCGGCTCTCACGCTGGGCAGCTGGTCAATGTCTTGGCCTCCATGCCTGTTGCCTCGCTCATACGTTTGGCTGCCCTTCCCGTAGGGGCGGCCAGTATGACGTTGAGGTTTGCGGTCCTGAATGCCGCTATGATGCCCTGTGTCGTAGTGGTCTTGCCCGTTCCGGGACCTCCTGTCAGCACCATCACCTTGCTGCTCACAGCCTGCCTTATGGCATCCGCCTGCACATCGTCATACACAATGCCCGATGCTTTCTGTATGGCCATCATGTCAGGCTTACCGTCAAAGAGGGCAGGGGACTCGGCCCGTACAAGACCTAGCAGCTTGTTTGCCGTCCCCTACTCGGAATAGTAGAATGGCGGCAGATAGATGGCATCCCCTTCGGCTATGAGGTCTTCGGACTGCAGCATGTCGGACAGGGCGTTTCGGATAGGCTCCTCTTCGGCTTCGAGCAGCTTGACGGCAGCGCTTACGAGCTGTTCCTCGCGGGCGAACACA
>JAZRYP010000026.1:0-37576 GCA_045600825.1 Bacteroidaceae bacterium | reverse complement strand
CAGACGTGGTGCGAAGGTGTCGATGTCCATACCGGCGTTGATACCGGCACGCAGATACTCCATACCGTCGGCCAATGTGTAAGCCAGCTCGATGTCGGCGGTAGCGCCGGCCTCCTGCATATGGTAGCCGGAGATTGATATAGAGTTGAACTTAGGCATATTCTTTGATGTGTATTCAAAGATGTCGGCGATGATCTTCATTGAGAACTTAGGAGGATAGATGTAGGTGTTACGTACCATAAACTCCTTCAGAATATCGTTCTGAATGGTTCCCTGCATCTCCTCAAGGCTTGCGCCCTGCTCCAGACCTGATACGATGTAGAATGCCAGGATAGGCAGAACGGCACCGTTCATAGTCATTGATACGGACATCTTGTTAAGTGGAATACCGTCGAACAGAACCTTCATGTCCTCTACTGAGCAGATGGATACGCCTGCCTTACCTACATCACCTACAACGCGCTCGTGATCGGCGTCATAGCCACGGTGTGTGGCAAGGTCGAATGCTACTGACAGACCTTTCTGGCCTGATGCGAGGTTACGGCGATAGAATGCGTTGGACTCTTCGGCGGTTGAGAAACCGGCGTACTGACGGATAGTCCAGGGACGCATCACGTACATTGTCGAGTACGGGCCACGGAGGTTGGGTGCTATACCGGCGGCATAGTTCAGATGCTCCATTCCCTCAAGATCCTCTTTCGTATATACAGGCTTCACATCAATCTTCTCCGGTGTTGACCAGATATCGTCTGCGCCTGTGTTCTTGCAGCTGCAAAGTGCCTCGCAGGAGGTTGCTGCCTTAATGTCAATATTCTTAAAGTTTGGTTTCATAGCGCACTGGTTATTTGATGTTCAACTTGGCATTGAAATCCTTGAGAGTGTCAAGAACATTGCAACGTACGTGGATATAATTCTCGATGCCCTGAGCCTTGAGGTCCTCCATACAGGCTGGAGCACCGGCTACTACGAAGATGGCCTTGTCGCCTACAGCCTTGAAAGCTGCCGGTGCATACTCGGCGTACTCGTCGTCGCTTGAGCAGAGGACGATAATGTCGGCATTAGCCTTGAATGCGGCCTCAGCGCCTTCCTCAACGGTCTTGAATCCGAGGTTGTCAATGATCTGATAACCTGCGCAACCGAAGAAGTTGCCTGAGAACTGTGCGCGTGCCTGACGCATTGCAAGATTACCGATGGTCAGCATAAATACCTTCGGACGCTTGCCTGATGCCTCTGTAGCAAGACGGAGCTGCTCGAACTCTGATGCGAGACGTGCGGTCTCGAGAGTTGGGTAGTCGCTTCCCTTCTTGCAGCAGCAGGATGTGGCCTTGCGCTCACCTGCAATCTCGTTGATGTTCGGGAACTGGTTGGTTCCGAGCAATGTCTCCCTGCGCTTTGCGGCAGCCTCGCGACGGGCATTGCCGCTGGCGTTGATAGCCTCCTGAACCTTGCCGGCTTTGGCCTGAGCCATCATACCGCCGTCCTCCTCAATTGCGAGGAAGAGATTCCAAGCCTGCTCTGCAATAGCGGCTGTGAGGTTCTCTATGTAATATGAGCCACCGGCCGGGTCAACGACCTTGTCCAGATGTGACTCCTCCTTGAGCAGAAGCTGCTGGTTGCGTGCAAGTCTCTCTGAGAAATCGTTGGGTTTCTCGTAAGCGAAGTCGAACGGAGTGACGAGGATTGACTCGACACCTGCTACGGCTGCGCTCATTGCCTCGGTCTGCGAACGGAGAAGGTTCACGTACGGGTCAAAGAGTGTCTGGTTGAACTTGGAGGTCTGTGCCTGAACGTGCATCTTGCAGGAGCAGCGGCAGATGCCGTCCTCCGGTTTGTCATTGCAGGTGCACTCCGGCTTGTACTGCTCTACGATCTTGGCCCAGAGCATACGGGCGGCGCGGAACTTGGCAATCTCCATAAAATAGTTGGAGCTGATGCCGAAGTTGAAGCGGATTTTCTTTGCCACTGCGTTGGCAGGAATACCGGCCTCTGTGAGTGTGCGCATATATTCATTACCCCAGGCAAGTGCGTATCCGAGTTCCTGGTAGCAGTATGCGCCGGCATCGCTGAGGATGACGGGACTTGCCACGAGGCAGCGGAACTTCTTGAGAGGTTTGAGAATATCGATGAGCTTGCCGGCATCTGCAAAACCATTGGCCTTGTCTGTGCCGTTCATCAGGATTGAATATATCGGGTCGAAATAGACAGCACCTTTGATATTGCTCAGATCGTAGCCTTTCTTTGTGAAATATGCTACAAGAGCCTCAGCCTGCTTGCAGGCGATTTCAGGTGATGTGCAGAAGTCGAGAGCCACGCACTCGGCGCTGATGCCGTCGAGCATTGTCTCCAGATTCTTACCTTCGCAGAGATTGTCGCAGAGGATGAAGTTGAGCTTGGTGATACCCTTGTTCAGAACCTCAAGAGCCTTTGCATTGGCAGCCTTTGCGTCCTTGCCGCAGATTGCCTGACTTACCAGCCAGTCGTTGTCAGCCTTGATGCCGCGTACGAACGGGAACTCTCCCGGTTTCGTGGTGGTGTCGAGACCTGCCAGATTCTCCTGACGGTAGAACGGCTGTACTTTGAATCCTTCGTTTGTCCTCCAAACGAGTTTCTTCTCGAAATCAGCGCCTTTCAGATCCTCTGTGATCTTGGCCATCCACTCTTCGGTGGAGACTGGCGGAAATTCAGAAAAGAGTTTTTCCTTGTTGTTTGCCATAACTAGTTTTTAACTTATGTTAGTTGTTACAATTTCTATAATGCAAAGGTACGGAATAAAAATAAAAAAGCGGCCACAAAGCCGCTTTTTTATTAAATAAGGTGAGTGTGAATCAGAAACCGCCGAAGCCGCCACCGAAACCGCCCTGCTGCATCTGCTGACGGCGTTCTTCCTGAGCCTTCTGATACTTTTCGTACTGCTCCTCGGTAAGAATAGACTTCAGCTTCTTCTCGGTAGCCTCACGTCTTGCCTGCATCTCCTTCATCATATCCTCGCTCGGACCTTCGCCCATATTGAAGCCGCCACCACCTTCTTCCATCATCTTCTGCATACGCTCCATCTGCTCCTTCTGCTGAGCTGTGTAGAATGACAGAAGAGAGTCCTTCTGAGCCTGTGAGAGGTCAAGACCCTCTGCTACACGGTCAACCTGACGCTGAGCCATCTGAGCCGGATCAAAATCACCGCCGCCGAAGCCGCCACCAAAACCCTGTGCAAAGCTGAATGATGATACCATCATAGCTGCAATTGCAAAAAATAACTTCTTCATTTCAGTCGTTTTTATAAGTTGTTAATGTTTGATGCCAATATCATTGACACCGCAAATATAGACAATGCGTTTGGTGTAAGGTTTAATTTTGCCTTATTTTTGTGAATGAAATGTGTGTTTACACGTCAAGGATGTGGGCGTGCTTTCCGTCATTTTCCAACTCAATCACATCCAGGTCGCGGAATTTGGAACCGTCGATGGTGAAGCGTACCAGCGTGCGGACTTTCTGCCAGCCCTGCAGTCCTGCCGCGCCGGGATTCATGTAAAGCATTCCCAGAGTAGTGTCGTACTGTACTTTCAGAATATGGGAATGTCCGCAAACGAACAGGTTCGGGGTGCTCATTGAAAGCTGCAGGCGTATGCTGCTGTCGTAGTGCCCGGGCGTGCCTCCGATGTGTTTCATGCAAATCTCGGCATCCTCCACCTTGAAACGATATATGTCGCCATATACGCGTCTGATGTCCGCACCGTCGCAGTTCCCGCTGACGGCCCGGAGAAAAGCTATCTCGTTAAGCCTCTGGGCTATGCCGTATGAGCCTATGTCACCTGCGTGCCATATCTCATCGCAGTCCTTGAAATATTTCTCGTAGCGGTCGTCCCAACAGTTATGGGTGTCCGACAGCAGTCCTATCCTTTTCATATACTGAGCTTGCGGCGGGCTATGTCGATAATGATCTCCGCGCATCTCTCCACGCCGAAGACTGATGTTGACAGACACAGGTCGTACGATGAGGAATCGCCCCACCTGGAGCCTGTGTAGTAGTTGTAGTATGCCGCCCGTTTGCGGTCTCCGTCCTCAAGCATTCTGAGGGCTTTTCTCTCGTTGAAGCCGCTGTTGTTCTCACAGATGCGGCGGATGCGGTCCTCTGTGGTGGCAGTCAGGAACAGGTTGAGTATGCGGTCACTGTCGCGCAGTATGTAGTTGGCACAACGGCCTATGAATATGCAGTCCTCCTGAGAGTGGATGCGGTGTATGGCATCGCTCTGGAGCTTGAACATAGACTCATTGCTCATATAATTCCTGGACATGCCGCCGTCTGTCAGGTGCGTCAGAAAAAGAGAGCGCAGCCTGCGGCGCGATGTCTCCTCGTCGGCCTTTACGAAAAACTCCTCGCTGAAGCCGCTCTCATCGGACGCGCTTTTCAGAAGCTTCTTGTCATATACGCTTATTCCAAGTTCGGAAGATATTATTGCGGCTACCTCTCTGGCTCCGCTGCATATCTGACGGCCAATGTTTATCGCATAATGTGTATCCATCGCTATTGTTTGTTAAGAGGTGTGACTTTTCTGAACTTTCTCATCTGCGCTATCAGGAGTGATGCGGCGAGTATGACCGATATGGCATCGGACAGCGGCAGACTGTACCAGACTCCGTCAATGCCAAGATAACCTGGCAGAATGAGCAGGCAGGGTATCAGTATGAGTACCTGGCGGGACAATGACATCAGAATGGATTTGCCCGGCATACCTATGCTCTGGAAGAAGTTGCCCGTGACCATCTGGAATCCTATGAGCGGATATACGAGGAAGGTCTTGTACATTCCGTTGCGGGCAATGTCGGTCAATGCGGCATCGTTCGTGAATATCCTGATGCACAGTCCCGGCATCAGCTCGCCTATCAGGAAACCTGCCGTGGTCACTATAGTGGCGAACAGTATTGAAATCTTGAGCACTTTCGTGACGCGGTCGTACTGGCGGGCTCCGAAATTGTATCCGGCAATAGGCTGCATGGCCTGGTTGATGCCCATCACAATCATTATGAATATGAATGCGACACTGTTTACGATACTGTAGGCGCCTATGGCCAGGTCTCCGCCGTATGTGAGCAGGCTGCGGTTGATGATCAGTACTACGATGCAGGCTGCGGAGTTCATTATACAGGGTGACAGTTCGATTGTGAGCATATTGCCGACCAGATTCATACGCAGGCGGAATGTGCCGCGCTGCAGGTGTATCAGCTCGTTTTTGTCAGACAACTGTATGCATTGCCAGACGAAGGCGACAACCTGTGAGATGACGGTTGCGATGGCCGCTCCGCGTATGCCCCAGTGGAACACCATAATGAAAAGATAGTCCAGAACGGTGTTCAGCAGAACCGTACCTATGGTGGCGTACATCGCTTTCTTAGGATGTCCGGCAGCCCTCAGAATACAGTTTATTCCTAGATACAGGTGGGTTACGGCATTGCCGCAGAGAATAATCATCATATAGTCGCGGGCGTACGATATGGTGGCATCGGTTGCGCCGAACAGGGTCAGTATCGGATTGATGAATAATATCCCGAGCGCACCGAACAGTATTCCTATTATTATATTCAGAGTTACTGAATTGCCGAACAGCATAAGCGCGCTCCTGTTGTCGCGCTGTCCCAGTTTGAGGGATATCATTGTTCCGGATCCTACTCCGACCATGGCGCCAAGTGCAGCTGAAAGGTTCATCAGCGGGAATGTCACAGCCAGGCCGGACAGCGCCAGCGAATCTACTCCGTGCCCGATGAACGCTCTGTCAACGATATTGTACATCGACGATGCCACCATTGCAGTGATGGCCGGCAGGGCATATTTGAATAGCAGTTTGCCAATTCTCTCCGTGCCCAGTTCGGTGGGCGTTCTCAACTCAGACATCTTTCTCTTTTTTCGGCATGCGAAATTACTCTTTTTTGCGTAACTTTGTCATTATGATGAGAGGGAAGGTTCTGGTCGGGATGAGTGGCGGAATAGACAGCACTGCTACGTGCCTGCTGCTGATGCGGCAGGGGTATGATGTCACGGGCCTGACCATCTGGAATCATAATCTCGGAATGTCAGGAGCGGACACGGAGCCAGGTTACGTGGCTGAGGCCAGACAAATGGCCGCAAAGCTTGGCGTGGAGTACTATGTGACGGATGAGCGCGAGGCATTTGACAGGGATGTGGCTATGCCGTTTGTGCGTAAGTGGATGGATGGACTTACTCCGAATCCCTGCGTGGAATGCAATCCTCTGTTCAAGTTCCGTCTGCTTGCGGAGTGGGCCGACAGGCTCGGCTGCGAATACATAGCCACAGGGCATTATGCCGGTATCGTGCGTGACGGGGACAGATTCTATATAGAGCAGGGAAGGGATTCTCAGAAGGATCAGAGCTATTTTCTGTGGAAATTAGGTCAGGAAATACTGAGCCGCACGCTTTTCCCGGTCGGAAGAATGACCAAGGCTGAAGTGCGTGAGTATCTCGCCGCCAACGGCATAGAGGTCAGGCCTTCCAAGCGCGAGAGTATGGAGATATGCTTCATAGAAAGTGATTATCGTGAGTATCTCCGCGAGAGGATTCCTGATATCGATACCATTATAGGACCGGGCCGTTTTGTGGATAGCAACGGAGTCGTGATAGGTCAGCACAGGGGTTATCCTTATTATACCATAGGTCAGCGCAAAGGGTTGAATGTGGCTTTCGGAACTCCACGCTACGTACTCAGAACAAATCCGGAGAAAAATACCGTAATGTTGGGACTGCCGGAGCAGCTGGAGACCGGATATATGCTTGTGAGTGATTTGAAATCATATAATGACGAAATGATGAAAGATCCGGATCTTAAAGTCCGGATACGATATAGAAGCAAGGCCGTGTCCTGTACGATAGTGCGCGAGGTGGCAGATAATCTGGTGCTTGTGCGTTTCAGGGAACCTGCATCTGCCATAACGCCGGGACAGTCTGCCGTATTCTATATTGGCAGGAAAGTGGCTGGAGGGGCTGCCATAGCATCGCAACGCGGTATAAATCAATATATTGACGACTATGAGAACACTGACATTGTTTGAATTCAACAGTATGGTGAGAGAGGTCCTGGAGACTTCGTTTGACCATACATTCTGGGTACAGGGCGAGATAGCGTCCTGTCAGGTAAATACGACAGGGCATTGCTATATGGAGCTTATACAGAAGGAAGCTGATGGCGGTGGCGTGATAGCGAGAGCCAAGGCGAATATATGGCGTACGAATTTCCAGCGGATAAGACCATATTTCGAGCGCGAGACAGGACAGCGTCTTGCGGCAGGATTGAGTATCCTGGTCGAGGTGAGCGCGACATTTCACGAGGCGTATGGATATTCGCTTGTGGTTCACAACATTGACCCGACATATACGATGGGCGATATGGCGCGGCGCCGCAAGGAGATTCTGGCGCGTCTGGCGGCAGAGGGCGTGATTGACCTTAACCGTGAACTGCATATACCGGCTTTGCCGCAGAGAATTGCTGTAATATCGTCTGCCACTGCGGCCGGATACGGTGACTTCTGCAACCAGCTGGAAAACAATCAGTATGGATTCCGGTTTTATGTGAGACTGTTCCAGGCAATGATGCAGGGAGACAGGGTGGAGGAGAGCGTCATTGACGCGCTTGACCGTATAGCCTCAATGCGTGACAGATTTGATGTGGTGGTGATAATACGTGGCGGAGGCTCATCAAGCGAGCTGAGTTGCTTTGATTCTTACAATCTGGCGCTTAATGTGGCGAATTTTCCGCTGCCCGTAATAACAGGTATAGGCCACGAGCGCGATGATACTGTAATTGATGCTGTGTCGCATACGCGTGTCAAGACGCCTACAGCTGCGGCGGAACTGCTGATATCGTGTCTGGCGGATGCCGCTGCCGACATTGACCGTCTCAGCAAAAGACTTGTTGAGGGCGTATCATCCTGTATGGAAACTGCCGGTCATCGGCTGGCGCTGCTGTCACAGAAACTGCCGTCGCTGTTCTCTGTATTGAAGGTGAGGCAGGAACAGTATATGCAGAGTGTGATGGAACGTGCAGTATCCGCAGCCCGTAGTCAGACTGCAGCTCAGAGGTATGGCTGTGACAGACTCGGTCTGCGCTTGGAGAACGGGATACGCTCGCTGCTGTCAGCTCAGAGCCACAGACTGGAGCTTATTGCCGGCCGAATTGACGCAGCGTCGCCTGAACGCATACTGCGTCAGGGATATACAATGACCATAGCTAACGGACGCGTGGTGCGCAGCGCAACGGCTCTGCATCCGGGTGATTCCGTGACGATGCACTTTGCCGACGGCTCGGCGACCGGTACTGTAGATGATGTGAAATTCAAATGAGAGAGTTTGAAATATTTAAGAAGCTGTTTTGAAATTATAATATGAAATACGAGGAAGCAATGAAGAAACTGGAGACGATTGTCTCCGACATTGAAGAGAACAGACTGGATATTGACAATATCAGTGAGAAACTGAAGGAGGCGCAGGAACTCATCAGGTTCTGCAGGGATAAGCTATGCCAGACAGACAGGGAGATTCAGGAACTTATGTCAGAGGAACAGAAATGAACAGGGAAATTCCGGTACTGCTGCTTACAGGATATCTGGGAAGCGGCAAGACGACGCTTGTCAATAAGATACTCTCCAATCGCAAGGGTATAAGATTCGCAGTGATAGTCAATGACATTGGCGAGGTGAACATTGATGCGTCGCTCATAGAGAAGGATGGCGTGGTCGGCAGGAAGGACGAGAGCCTTGTGGCCTTGCAGAACGGTTGTATCTGCTGTACTCTGAAGATGGATCTGGTGGAGCAGATAAATGACATCGTGTCAATGCGGAAGTTCGACTATATCGTCATTGAGGCAAGCGGAATATGCGAGCCTGAGCCCATAGCACGTACGATATGCTCTATCCCTTATATGGGAGAGAAATACACGCGCAACGGTACGGCACGTCTGGACTGTGTGGTGACTGTGGTCGATGCCCGCAGGATGCGTGATGAGTTCTCGTGCGCGAAGGATCTGTTGCGCGGCAACATTGAAGAGGACGATATTGAGAATCTGGTTATCCAGCAGGTGGAGTTCTGCAACATCATATTGCTGAACAAGGCATCGGAGGTCAGGCCGGATGAGCTTGACAAAGTGCGTGACATAATACACGCGCTCCAGCCCAAGGCGGATATCATAGAGTGTGATTTCGGCGATGTGGATCTGGACCGTATCATAGGAACCGGCCTCTTCAACTATGACTCGGTGGCCGCATCGGCAGCCTGGATTACCGAGGTGGAGAAAGGTGCAGATGTAGATGAGGGGGAGACCGAGGAATACGGTATATCAACGTACGTGTATTTCAACCGGCGTCCGTTCGATATGGGCAAGTTCGATTTCTTCGTGGCTTCACGCTGGCCTGCAGGAGTAATCAGAGTGAAGGGAATGTGCTATTTCGCAAGTGAGAGTGATATCTGCTATCTTTTTGAGCAGGCAGGTACCCAGATATCATTGAACAATGTGGGGCAGTGGTATGCCACAATGCCGGAGGATGAGCTTATGGAACAGCTGCGGAGAGATGATACCCTGCAGCGTGACTGGGATCCGGTGTATGGCGACAGAATGCAGAAGCTGGTGTTCATAGGGCAGCATCTTGACAAGGAGGCTATCCGTAAGGCACTTGACAATTGTCTTTGTGATTTATGAGGGTGACAGTTGGAATACGCATCGCAATGACAGTGACATTTATCACTGCTGCATTATCTGTGAGTAATGTATGCGCTCAGGAATATCTTCCATACTCAATTATGGGACATCCGTCGGGCACGGCGCCGTATTTCTTCGGCCCGTCGGCATTTCCGGTTCCGGATATGGCCAAGAATACATCCGGGTCCGTGAAATGTCAGCTGAACGGAGATTTCTCGTGGGGACATCTTGCTCCTACGACTGATTATGCGGCTACATTCGGCTTTGATCTGAAAATACCACTGTGGACGGATAGAGCGAATCTCTGTATATACGGACAGTTTCACGAGTGGTATTGGGATACTCCTGAGGTCAGAAAGCTGCGTAGGGTGAAACCTGAATACGCATTGAACGGGAACTGTGCCGGTGATGCATACGTCAGTATTGTAATGCGAGTGCTCAATGAGAGAAAATACGTTCCTCTTGCGACATTGCGGATAGCATTGAAGAGTGCGTCGGGGGATGATTATGAGAAGGCCCGCTATTTTGATGCTCCCGGTTACTTCTTTGACTTGTGTCTGACGAAATCGTTCAAATTCAGGAATGACACTTTTTTCAAGAGTGTAAATGCCTCATTCAATTTCGGATTCGTGTGCTGGCAGACCGATATCGGGTGTCAGAATGACGCGTGGCTTCTGGCCGGTTCTGTCGAACTGGATACTAAAATAGCTGATCTGTCCGTTGATATAGGTGGATACTCAGGACGCGAGAAATATTACGACAGTCCCTTGTCTGCAAAAGTCCGTATGGATATATTGCCGGACAGGAAGTTTTCTCCGTTCGTGATGTATCAGGGAGGGCTGCGTGACTGGCCATTCAACCAGGTGCGTGCCGGTGTGACATATTCAATCAAGACGAAGTTCCAGAACGATTGATGATAAGGAAACTAAGAAATGTGGTAACTGCCGTATTGCTTGTCGCAGGCGGTGTGTATGGCTGTTCAAAGGATGTGCCGTTTACGGATGATCCTTCGTGTAAGGCTGAATTCTCTACAGATACCCTGTCGTTCGATACCGTATTTACGTCCATAGGCTCGGCTACAGACTGTTTCAAGATATATAACCGTCACGATTCGGGTATCAGGCTGGATGTGTCACTGGCGGGCGGAACTGACAGCCCGTTCAGAATAAATGTTGACGGACAGAGCGGTACCGTCATATCCGGGGTTGAGGTATTGCCCGAGGACAGCGCCTACTGCTTCGTGTCGGTAAGTATAGATCCGCACGATTCGGACAATCCGATACTTGTGACGGACTCGATACGCTTCGCACAGAAAAACGGCAGTGTACAGTACGTGACGCTGATGGCATACGGTCAGGATGTGATAATACTGCGTAATGAGAGGATAACGGAAAGTAGGGTCCTGACGTCGGACAGACCGTATCTGATATATGACACATTGCTTGTAGATAAGAATGCCGTTCTCAGGATAGAGGCTGGTACAAGAATGTATTTTCACGACAAGGCGTTGGTAAAAGTGACCGGTAAGATACAGGCATCGGGTACATACGACGACAGGATTGTAATGCGTGGAGACAGGCTTGACAATCTCCTGCAGGATGTCCCGTACGATTTGCTGGCAGGCCGCTGGGGCGGAATATTGCTTGACTCCTGCAGTTTTGGAAATCAGTTTGTCGGATGTGACATACACGGGGGAACCTGGGGCATAGTGGCAGATACGGCAAACCTTATACTTGAGAAACTGCTTATAAATTCTTCGATAATCCACAATGTCTCGACAGATGGTCTCCAACTTAACTATTGCCGTGGCAGGATTTACAATTCGCAGATTACAAATGCCGGCGGACATTGCGTCAACCTGCTTGGCGGAAACAATGTCTTCCAGTTCTGTACCATTGCGGACTTCTATCCATGGTCAAAGAAACTGTCTGCGGTTGAAATACGCAACAAGGCAGACAGCACTATTTTGCCAATAGTCAATGCCGAGTTCTCCTATTGTATTATCACGGGTTCCTCGTCAGACGAACTTAGTGGCTTGGTGGTTGATTCAATCAGCGGGCGGAGACCTGAGGAAATCAGCAATTACAGCTTTTCCCATTCGCTTATCCTTACGCCGGATACGCTTAACCGTCATATGCATGACAATGTATGGGATAAGGAAAGCAATGCAGTTCATGGTGCCGGCAATTTCCGTCACATATCATCGGAAGACTACCGCTATGATTTCCATCTTGACTCGCTGTCTCTTGCACGGTTCATGGCAGTATCGTCAGGCCCGTTCATGTATGATATTGACGGGGTGGAGCGTCCTGATTCGCTGGCTGATGTCGGATGTTATCAATATGTGGCAAAATGAGACAATATGGTGTGATAAGATCTTTTCTGTTGTCGCTGCTGATGTTCAGTTCCTGTACGGCATCATCGCAGAGTACGATGAATGTTATGTTCTACAATACAGAGAATCTGTTTGATACCGAGGATAATCCATTGAAGAACGACGATGAGTTCACGCCGGACGGGACTAAAACCTGGACTGAGAAACGCTATTGGAACAAACTCGCCAATGTCGGCCGTGTGATAGTCGCTGTCGATGAGGATAATGCACCCGAACTGATAGGGCTTTGCGAGGTGGAGAATGAACAGGTCCTGACAGATCTGACCAAGCGCACGGCTCTCAGGTCGTTGCATTACGATTACGTTGTTACGGATTCTCCTGATCAGCGTGGCATCAATGTGGCGCTGCTGTATAAGAAACACTGGTTTAAGCTGATTTCCGTGGAATCCTTGAATGTGAATCTGCGGCCTGCGGGCGGTGGCCCGACTAGGGATATACTTCACGTGACAGGTCGTATAATGACGGGTGATACGCTTGATATATATGTGTGCCACTGGCCAAGCCGTATCAACGGTGTGAGTGAGACAGAGCCTCGTCGTGCCATAGCTGCGAAAGTGGCTATGAGTTCTATAAGAGATGTGTTTGCCGAGCGTGAGAAGCCTTACGTGATTCTGATGGGCGATTTGAATGAGGGACCGTCGGATCCTGCGGTCCGTAATGTCATGAAGGCGGGATATCCGAACGACGTGGAAAATCTGTCTGATACAGCAATGGTGGCATTGATGTATGGAGAGAAGCCCGGCAGCTACAGATATGACGGTGAGTGGAACACGTACGATCAGTTCGTCGTGTCAGCCAGCTTTCTGAACGGACTCGGATGCACGGCAATTGAGAATGTCCGTATCGGGGCATTTGACTTTATCCTGGAGGAAGATGACAGGTATGGTGGTCGTAAACCGTACCGTACATACAATGGCAGACGCTATCAGAACGGTTTCAGCGACCATCTGCCGATAGCCTTGGATCTGGCATACTGAAAAAGAGTTGCGTGACTGCAACTCTTTTTCAGTAGCGCCTACGGGAATCGAACCCGTATGCCAAGATTGAGAATCTTGTATCCTAACCGTTAGATGAAAGCGCCGATTAGTCTGTTTTTCGCTTAAGCCTCCCTCAGCATTCGCGGAAGCTGGGGGATTCGAACCCCCGGTACAGTTGCCCGTACGGCAGTTTAGCAAACTGCTGGTTTCAGCCACTCACCCAAACTTCCTTCCGGGAACCGCCGTTGCGATTCTTAAGCGGGGGCAAAGGTAACAACATTAATTGAGACACACAACATTTCGTATGAAAAAATTCCCGGCGTGCGTTTTTTTTTGTTAAAGCACATTATTATAGTATATTCGCGAAGATTGTGATTTCGCTGGGAGAGTTAATGGCAAAAACAGTCAATGATGATAGAATGCCCCGCGGTTGCAGGCTGATAGAATTCCCTGTGTCCTCGGATCAGAGAGGAAGCCTGTCCTTTGCCGAGAGTATGCGTCACATACCCTTCAAGATAGAGAGGGTATTCTGGATATATGGGATTCCTGAAGATAAGACACGTGGCAATCGCTCGCACAACGAGGCTGCCGAGGTTATTATTCCTGTAGCGGGAAGTTTTGAAATATATGTCAGCGACGGCAGCCGCGAGATTACTCTGACAATGGATTCTCCGGAATGTGGGATATTGATTCCTCCCGGGATATGGTGCGAGTTGCGCGGATTTTCCAAAGATACCGTATGCCTGGTAATCGCATCGCACCGCTATGATGAATCAGGCTACACGAACAGCTTTGAACAGTACAGGAGTGACCAGATGAGTGTGGTCAGGTATGATTCGGACAAAAAAGACATTTGGAACAGATTTGTGGCCGACTCCAAGAATGGCACTTTCCTGATGGACCGCGATTATATGGATTACCATTCCGACAGGTTTCAGGACTGTTCGCTGATGTTCTACAAGCACGGTAATCTGACAGCGATATTGCCTGCGAACTACTGTGCTGACAGCAATACTGTCTATTCCCATCAGGGACTCACATACGGTGGTCTGCTGCTATCAAAGAAGATAAGCGCAGTCGAGACGCTCGAGGTCTTCAGTTGTGCGATAGACTGGATGCAGACGATGCTCGGTTCTCACAGATGGATATACAAGCCTGTACCTTATATATATTGCTCGCTTCCGTCAGAGGAGGATTTGTATGCTGTGTTCCGTACCGGCGGGCGGCTGTCGTCCAGACTGGTGGCTTCTGTCGTTGACAGTTCCAACAGGCTGCCGTGGCGTAAGCTTAGGGTGCGCGGCATAAACAAGGCTGTGAAAGCAGGAATAAGCATTGACCGTGTCTGTACGGACAGTGACTGGGAAATCTTCTGGGGAATACTGTCAGACGTTCTTCTGGAGAGGCACAACAATCAACCGGTACATTCTTTGGATGAGATAAGGCTGCTTGCCGGACGTTTCCCGGACAACATTTCACTCTATGTGGCGAGAAGAGACGGACGCATTGTGGCTGGAACGGTGATTTATGAGACGGCTCAGGTGGCACATACGCAATACATCGCGTCATCGCCGGAAGGCAGGAGCAATGGCGCCCTGGATATGCTTTTCGATGAACTGACGGGCAGGATATACGCAGATAAGCCGTATTTTGATTTCGGCACGTCCAATGGGCAGGACGGCAATTATCTTAATGAGGGACTCATTTTCCAGAAAGAGGGATTCGGAGCCCGCTCTGTGGTGTATGACTCATACGAGATTATTTTCTAACATTTATATTTTCAAGCAATGATCAATTTAAAGAAATCGGGCATTCTGGCAATTGCAACGTTGGCCATAGCCCCAGTTTTCGCTCAGAAGACCATTCCTCTGGTCTATGACAAGGAGTTTACAGGCAGTGCTTATCCGGCACCTGCATTCCCTACAGTCGGTGAGGCTTCGGATTTGAAGACTCTGCCTAATCCGTTTGAGTTCTCCAACAGCACCAAGCAGGTGAAGAAATTCAAGGATTGGGAGAAACGCCGTTCGGAGATTATCCGCGAACTGTATCATTACGAGGTGGGCTTGAAGCCACAGGTGGATCGTGAGAATATCGAGGCTACCCTTGAGGACAATACCCTTACGGTCAAGGTGACTGTCAATGGTGAGACGTTGACGCTTACATCGAAAATCAATTACCCGGAAGGTGACGGCCCGTTTCCATTGATGATAGGCGCATCAGGTATCAGCCTGCCGCAGAATCTGCTCAAGGAGCGCAACATCGCCACGATGAACTTCAATATGAATCAGGTTATGGCTCATCAGCAGAAGCGTGGAAAAGAGCCTATCAATAAAATCTATCCGGAACTGGAGGAGAATGGCGCATACGCAATGTGGCCCTGGGGCATCAGCCGTCTGATAGACGGACTTGAGATAGTGGGCGAGGCCAGCAGGATTGATATGAAGCATATCGGTGTCACAGGCTGCTCATACGCAGGCAAGATGGCACTCTGGTCAGGCGCTTTCGATGAGCGTATAGCCCTTACAATTGCACAGGAGCCGGGTGGTGGCGGTGCGGCTGCATGGCGTGTGTCGGAACTCGTTGATCCGTTCCGCGGAACTCAGGGCGTTGAGAAGCTGGGACGTACCGACAACCACTGGTTCAAGGAGTCTATGTGGGACTGGAAGGATGAGAACGTTACCAAGCTCCCGTATGACCATCACGAACTTTGCGCACTTGTCTGTCCGCGTGCTCTGCTCGTGCTTGGAAATACTGACTTTGAGTGGCTTGTAGATGAGGCAGGTTACGTATCGAGTGTTGCAGCCCTTGAGGTCTGGAAGAAGTTCGGCATCGGGGACCGTATGGGTTATTCGATTCAGGGCGGACACGGACACTGCCAGCTCCCGAAGAGCCAGTATGCTGATGTTGAGGCTTTCCTGGACAAGTTCCTGCTCGGCAAGGAGGCTGATACCGAAGTCCGTCACGTGGATCAGAAGATCAAGGACAATATGGAGAAGTTCGGTATGACTGTGGAGCAGTTCATCCCGTGGGCTACAGACCTGAGTCTTACCAAGGACTGATAAAATAGTGCTATGCGTGGCCAAGGCTCGCAACTTGACACTTTGTAATAAAGAGAAAGCCGTGTCGTGTTAAAGTCGATACGGCTTCGCTTTTATTTGCCTTTCCTCCTTTTCTGATTTTGGTTACTTTCTCGGACCAATGAAGCGATTTCCGTTGAAGTGAATCATATGGTCCGGTGTGTCAGAAAGCCAGACTTCTGTTTCCCAAGCGATATCATCTACGTGTTTTTTGAATTCCTTTGCATTCGGGAATGCCGTCACATATACGGTTCCATATGGGCAATCCTTGGTGAAGTCTTCCAGTTCTACCAGACGTTTGGCTGATACGGGCCCGTGAGAGGTCACAACCTCAATAAGGAATAGCCAACCGCGCTTATCATCGCTGATAATAATATCCGGTAATTTCGAATGCTCAGAAATAGGCAGATGAAGATCTTTCAATCCTGCCGTATTGACATATAGGTCTTTATCCTCAGTGTCACCGATATAAAGCAATTTTCCACCTGGCGCGAATCTTGAGGCGAATTCCTCCACAACGGCAGCTTGAACCTCATTGTGAGCTCCCGGAGACAGAAAATATTCGTTCCCTTCAATAATGAGGGGAATGCGATGCATATCGCGTTCAGCAGCGTATTTGTCCCGTAGCATTTCGTATTCTGCGGTAAATTGCCGGACACTACTATTCCAATACCGTGTGCCATATTTTTGAATAACCTTCATAGCCTCAATAGTAACGGCATAATGGGCTTTCGGACTATTTACAGGTAGAGTAGGATCGTCCGGATTGTAGTTCACAACTCCGGCCTGAATAAGTTGATGAAGCACAAAACGCCGTACTGTCTCTCGTGTATTTGGCGCATAAGGATTTTCCTTACGGTAGTTCTCCTGTATAAAGGCCATTATTCCTTTTGTTACTCCGACACTTTGTCTCTCAGCTTCGCTCCAGGGAGTGTCCTCTTTGATATTGCATAGTGCCAACAAAGTCAGAGCAGACAT
Organism: Bacteroidaceae bacterium; assembly: GCA_045600825.1. GTDB lineage: Bacteria > Bacteroidota > Bacteroidia > Bacteroidales > Bacteroidaceae > Colenecus. Next base: position 20,457 of record JAZRYP010000026.1, on the reverse strand, counting down.
CTCGTTCTGCTGTGTTTCAGGCAATCCTAATGCCTTCAGGATCTCTTGCGCTTCAGTTATTTTGCTCATTTCTACCTTATTCTAAAGCATTCCAAAATCAAGTCGTTGATATAATCAATGGAATAGTTGTTTCTCAAAATAATTTTGCGCCCAATTTCACGAATTGTCTCAATCGGAGGAAGGGGCATCATTCGCAATTCTGTCGCACTCACGTTGATATTTCCGTTGAAAGTCCGGAAATACGCATCAAACAATTCACTGTCCAAGAGGGCTGTCAGTCCCATAACTTCATCTCTGCGCAGATGCCCTTTTGGTCTGTAAATATAGTTCAATTTATTCTCAATGCCAACAAATTCGCTATGAGACATATTCCCGAAATATGGGGCTGCTACCAAACGACTGTTGTCTTCCTTGGAGCTGAATCGCCTGAGTAGTACATAATTCTTGTTTGGAAGTAATGCGGCTTTTGTTTCTGGAGTCACCTTGATATATTGGCCTTTGTCTTTTCTCTCAATCGGGTGATCGCACAGCATTTTTACTACGTTATGCAACCAATAAAGAGGCACGGTGTCTTCGCTTGATTCGCTAACGATGAATTCGTACGCCCGGAATGCAACAACCGGACCTGTGGAAATCTTTATGCCATACTTTTCCATATTGCCATCCCAGGAGCGGAAAAGACTCAAAATAGCCTCATCCCTTCCATCGACAGGCAGATATACAACCTTCTCTTTGCTATCTACATTCACTATGTCAGAAGCGTTGTAAACCTTCTGAACAGACTCATCCAAATCCCGTATGCCCTGACTGAAGGAAACCGTAACTGTTGAAACTTCCCTTGCCGGATACATCCTCATAATTACGAGCTCTTGGAGGACTTCATCCTTAGAGAAAGTGTCCTTTCTGGTATTGAACAGATGAATCAGGTCTATGTGAACGTGACGGAACAGAAAATCACGGAATGACTGGAAATATCTGCCGGAAGCGAAACTTCTCGGTGTAATGAAAATCATCTGTCCGTCAGCTTCAAGCAGTTTGGAGCAGATTGCCATAAACAGTGCATAGATATTGGTCTGACCATCTACAACGTTTGCACAAGATTTCGTGTGAATGTCATTTTTTGCAAGCTTGAAATATGGTGGATTGGAAATGATGTAATCGAAATGCTCTGCATCCGTCATTTCTTCGAAAAGCGTCTTAGAATCATCAAGGCTAGCACATTTTTCTAGCACGAAGTCTGAGTTGTTCAGTAGATAGATAAGCTTGACATTTTGTTTGTTGCACCATTTTTGAAGGTATGAAAGCACCTGCTCCGTCAGAGGAACCACAGTTGTATCTGTTTCATACAAAGAGAGAGAAATTTGCTCAGGCTTAGAATCCTCAACAATATGCTCTATCAACGCGCAAGAGAGGATTGCAAGCCCGCATCCTGGGTCAAGAACAGAAATCGTCTTCTTTTCGGACGGTGTCGCAAGATTCCCCATAAACCGTGAGATGGCAAGGGGTGTGAAGAATTGTCCCTTGTGTTTTTTATCACTCTGAACAGATGCATTCGCATATTCTTTGCCAATCCTCTCTGCATACTGGGACGGCTTTTCTCCGGCAAATGCAATATTATCAGACTCAGTTGGCATATGGCGAGTTCTATTAAAGCAAATTTACATTATACCGATGGTTGCGGGTGTCTTAATGTTCCTTCCTTTCCGGTAGCTTTGAAGGATTCCTTCTTTGATTCTTAGATGCGCGGAGCTTTTTTCCGTTTCAATAGCCAGCGGAAATCGGACAGAGTGCGTCTTGCGGACTCCCTGTAGTCCGTGAAATAGTTGAATGCCGGAAATAGCAGTACTGTCAGGATTATGGCTGGCAGTAAAGGCAAGGTCTTGAAGAAGATTATGCCGAAAGCGAGCACGTATATCCAGGACAGCAGTATTCTGGCTCCGAAACGTGCGGTATTGTGGAAGGCATCATCATCTACCTTTCTGATTATGATCTGGGTGGGTATCCATACTATGGCGCAGACAATGGCGGTGAACAGGTAATAGGGTAGTCCTATCAGCAGCGTCAGCATCTTCAGCAGAGTCTTGGCCCACGTGGTATTACCTGCAATGGACTTGACGGATATGCCATTCTTGATACGCCATAAGCGCTGTGCGTCAATGTTCCTGAACAGTTCTGCCGCTTTCTCCGGCTCATTGCCCTTCAAGGCAAGAGCTTCCGAGATTGCGTACTTGTCAACTGACTGCAGCTGCTCCAGTCCATTGAGCTTCCTGCCGGCCTTGTTTTCGCATTCCGTCAATGCCTTGCGGAAATATTCCTTATTCCCTGCCTTCAGCTTGGCATACTCCCATATCGCAGCGTAGTCATCATCGTCGGGCACGTATGATATAAGTTCGGACAAGCTCTGAGTCAGGATGTCGCGCAGTCTCTGCATCTGTACAGGCTGTGGCATATCCGGGTTCTCACGCAGGAAGGCCGAAACATCAACAGGCTTGCCGAATCGGACAAGCACAGTTGAACGGAATCTGAAATAATCGCCATACTCAATGCCTATAGGAACTATATATACGGGCTTTCTGCCCTGCATTTTTTCATTGACGGCGAAAGCTATATGGAAAACGCCTTTGCTTAGTCTGAGCAACGAATGCATGGCTCTGTGTGTGGCTTCCGGGAATATTGTCAGCGGCACACCGTCTGCCAGTACATCTGCGGCACGTGATATGATTTCGTCATTGCGTTTCACGGAATCGATACCATCGCGCATCCTGTAAATAGGCATTATTTTCAGGAATGTCAGAATCCTGACAATATATGGCTTGCTGTGGAAAATATCGGCGCGTGCCACGAAGACCTTGACTTTCTGCGGGAGTCTCAGTATCACCAGCGGATCCATCAGGGCGTTGGTGTGATTTGAGGCCCACAACATGCAGCCGTCATTTGGAATATTCTCAATTCCCTCTATCTGGAACTTTCTGAATGCCCGATTAGTGTATAAGCCTACAAGGTGGTTCAGGGCATTGTATTTGAAAGTCAAATCCTGTATTCTGTTTCCCATTCTGAATTATTGTGCCGCAAATTTATAAAAAAAAGATAAATTTGCGGAAATTCGAAGGCAATGAGAATCGCGCTGATAATGATTGGCAAGACCGATGAGAAATGGCTTTCTGACGGTATTGCAGAGTATGTCACACGTATAGGACATTTCAATCCGTTCCAGACAATAGTGATACCGGATATGAAAAATACCCGCAATATGGATGCCCGGACGCAGAAGGAACTGGAAGGCGATGCGATTCTCAAACAGCTCCTGCCCGGTGACGACGTGATACTTCTGGATGACAAGGGTGTGGAATATACGTCCGAATCAATGGCAGAATGGCTGGACAAGCGTATGCAACTGTCCTCAAAAAGGCTCGTGTTCATCATCGGCGGCCCTTACGGTTTCTCTGACAAGGTCTATGCCATAGCCCGAAGCAGACTTTCATTGTCGCGTATGACATTTTCCCACCAGATGGTGAGACTGATATTCGCGGAACAGCTGTACAGGGCATTCACCATAATAAAGGGAATACCTTATCATCACTCATAAAATAGCAGATATGGAAAGTATAAAGGATCTTTATAAAATCGGAATGGGACCGTCGAGCAGTCATACGATAGGTCCTCACAAGGCTGCATCAATGTTTGCGGAAAAGCATCCCGAGGCTGCATCGTACAGAGTGACACTATACGGAAGCCTGGCGGCTACAGGTCGCGGACATATGACTGACAAGGCAATAATTTGCGGTCTTCAGCCGAAAGATGTGGAGATTGTGTGGCGGTCAGATATCGTACTGGACTATCATACTAACGGTATGCTGTTTGAGGCTTTGGACGGCTCAGGTAATGTAACTGCAGACTGGACTGTGTATAGCATAGGAGGCGGGTATCTTTCAGAGGGCCAGGACGGTCTGCTGCTCAATGGTGCGAAGGGTGACTTGTATGGAAGGAGTAAAATGACGGATATCCTTGATTTTATTGAAAATGAGGGACTGTCATTCTGGGAATACGTACAATTTCACGAGGGTGACGATATTTGGGACTATCTGCGTGATGTCTGGAAGGTGATGTGCGAGAGCGTGGAGACAGGTCTTGACCTGGATGGTCGTCTGCCCGGTCCTTTGAGGCTGAGAAGCAAGGCCAAGCAGTATTATACGAAAGGACTTAATATGCACGACCAGTTAAGGGCGTATGCACTTGTCTGTGCGTATTCATTGGCAGTGTCGGAACAGAATGCCCGTGGTGGTATTGTCGTTACGGCTCCTACCTGCGGGTCGTGCGGGGTGATTCCCGGTGTGCTGTATTATATGAAGAAGGAGTACGGATGTTCTGATATGGATATTCTGAAGGCTCTGGCTACAGCCGGACTTGTTGGTAATATAATACGGCATAATGCGTCTATATCGGGGGCGGAAGTGGGCTGTCAGGGTGAGATAGGCAGTGCCTGCTCCATGGCGGCTGCGGCAGTAACCCAACTGCTCGGTGGAACGCCGCATCAGATTGAATATGCCGCCGAGATGGGTATGGAGCATAATCTGGGTCTGACCTGCGATCCTATCGGAGGATATGTGCTGATACCTTGCATAGAGCGTAATCCTATAGCCGCGCTCAGGGCGATTGATGTCAGTTTCTATTCTATGGTCAGCGACGGCAACCACCTCATATCGTTTGACAAAGTCATAGACACGATGAAACGTACCGGCAAGGATATTCCGAGCCTTTACAAGGAGACTGCGGAGGGCGGCCTTGCGGCAATTGAATTTGACAGGTCAAAACTTCTGTGATATATTGTCAGTGGCGGTTCCAGAAATCAACGTAAGCCGCTGCTACGTTGGCAGGATCGTGATGCTTGCGTATGTATTCTATGCTGTCCGATTTGCGTTGCACAATCTCCTGACGGCTATTGTCAATCAGTTCCAGAAAGGTCTGCCTGATTCCGTCTTCGTCACACGGCAGGTTGATTACAGGGTGGAGCTTGTCCTCTCCGATTATCCTGTAAGGTTCAAGCTCTCCGCCTCCTGCCACAGCTATGCCCTGCGACATTGCCAGCAGTGAGTTCATATTCGGGGTGGGTGAGTAGAGTTGGTCTATCAGCACGTCGGAAGATCGCATTATTCTGCGGTATTCGTTAAACGGCACATTCTCCACTGTGGTCAGGGTGCATTTGTCCGGATTGCTGTCCGCTATGTCACGTAAAATGGGAAGGAGTATGTCCGTTCCCTTGAATTCCGAACGTTTCCGCTGTATTCCCATAAAAAGGCGGACAATGCCGTCCGACGGACCGGAATACCTTTCGGCAGGACTGTCCGGCATTGGAACCGGGTATGGAATGTATGTGGTCTTGTCCGGGAATTCGTCCTTGTAGCTTATCCAGTATTCCCATAGTCCTGCGATGATGCCGTCGCAGTCCTCTGCCATCATCCTGTTCAGCGGTCCTTTGGCTCCGTCTATCCAGTCGTGGACGGCAGCCCGGTTGTCGGCAATGTCGCGGAATTTCCCGTCTATTGCAAGCTCCGAGTATTGGAAGCGGTTGTCCAGACAGGCCTTGACGTAATAGTAATCCATTCCGTAGGCATCCAGAAAGACTTTTCCGTTCCTTTTCCGCAGCAGTTTGTAGAATGGCTTTATATGCTCAGCCTTCAATTCCAGAAACATGGGGTTGATCAGCTGTACAATGTCGTATCCTTTGAAATCAGGGAATGCACGCAGTACTTCTGACAGGTATCTGACTGCTCCGAACCTGCCGTTTCCCGGGCGATTCAGCATTATGTCGCAGGGATAGCCTTTCCAGAAGTCACCGTTGCCGGCAACTGTGACTTCGTGGCCGAGAGACCTCAGTCCGAGTGCCAGTGAACAATGCACATTGCTGTATTCCCCGAATAGCAGAATTTTCATCGTATATATCTCCTTTCGTTGATTTGCAGCAGCCTGATGCCGATACGGCATTTTGACAGCAGTGTGAATAACTGATATTTCATTCCGTAGGGGGCGTATCTGAGTGGCCATAACCCCAAGGCTGACAGGGCTTCGCATTGAATCTTGAATGCTTTACGCCAGTCAGGACGCCGCAGGGTCTGACGGATGTGGTCCATTGCAAGCCAGCATATCTTTCTGTCAATCCCGGCACAGGGCTCGGAGGAATGGACTTGCCGGAAATCCAGCAAGCGCTTCAGTACGTTTATGGTGTCTGTGGCACGTTTGTCATACAAGGGCGATGTTGTAATGGATCCGTCCCGCAGGCAATATGCGTATGCCGTGGCATCGGACTGCACATACCGTTCGCTGAAGAATAGCAGGCGTGGCGTGAAATCCTCGTCCTCCATATATGTGTTTTCAGCGAATTTCAGACTGTTGCGGGTGAGCAGCTCCCTGCTGATGAGAAATCTGCAGCAGCTTCCGAACGGAGTGTGTTCTGACATGTAATCATTGCCGGAGACAGGAACGGTGACACGTATCCTGTTGTCTTGATGTCGCTGTATAGTTTCTCCGGCGGATGTCTTCAGCTTGAAACTGAAAAGGTCCGCATCCGTACGTCTCATCTGTGCCACGCATTGTCCTAGAATGTCGGGAAAATAGTAGTCGTCAGCATCCAGAAAGGCGATTATGTCTCCATCGGCATTTGCGATACCGCTGTTACGTGCCGCTCCAAGTCCGGCGTGGGCTATCTCAATCAGCGAAATCCGTATGTCGTTGAAACCTCTGACCACATCGCGCGGAGGAACAGGTGAACCGTCATCTACAACCAGTATCTGTATTGTCTCTTTGTCATCCAAAGCAGGCACTACGGATGATATGGCACGCTGGAGCAGCTCTTGCAGACTGCTGTCGTTGTCTGGATTGTAATATGGAATTATTACGGATATCATAGCGCGGGCTTGCATCTGACGGATATGGAACATACGGATTTTACTCCGAGTATGCTTGCTGCAATGTATTTGAGCGCAGATTTCAGACTTATCTTCGAGCCGTACATACCGGATATTGGCGGTCTGGATTTGTCCAGTTCCGTACAAGCCTGATCCTTATAGCTTTTATCCGTGTCGGCGCAGCGGCACAGGTCTGTAAGGAGATTCAGACAGATAGTCCATAATCTTACGGCATCTGCCTGCATCTTCCTTTCGGTTAAAATGGCCAGAAGTTCCATATTGTGCCGGAAAAGAGGCTCCTGACTCTGGAATCTGTAATTGGCGGTTATGCCGCTTGCGTTGTCATAATAAAGGTACAGGCCCTTGTCGGAGTAATGAATGTTCCTGCAACGCATTATAATTGACGGGCATATCGCTATGTCCTCGAATGTCTCTCCTTCTGGAAAACGTATGCCGTCGAACAGCTCTTTCCTGTATATCTTGTTCCATGCGTATGAGTGCGTGTTACCTTCTGTGGATATCCAGTCTTGAAATACATTGTCACCTGATACCGTGCGTGATTGCAGCTGAATCCGGTATTGCCGTCTGGAACCATAATGCACAATAACAGGATATTCTATCAGATCAGTCTCCGGATGCCGGATGATATAATCCATATTGTCAGACAGTGTAGATGGTATAATCTCGTCATCGCTGTCAATGAATGTTATGTAATTGCCGCAGGCTGCGTTGATGCCCGTATTCCTTGCCGCACTCAAACCTCCGTTCGTACGGTGGATGACTTTGATGCGATTGTCTGTTTCGGCAAGTCTGTCGCATATTGCACTGCTTCCATCGGTGGAACCGTCATCTACGAGCAACAACTCCAGATCTGAATAATCTGAGGATATGATACTTTTGACGCATCTTTCTACGGATCCGGAATTCTGATATACGGGAACTATGACGGATAGCATAAGTACTCTTTTGTGTCGTAAAAATAAGCTTTTTATTTGAATAAGACATTTTACAATTGTAATTTTGGGCATTGATTAACTTACGGAAGTGGCGGACGCAAGTAACAGACAGATATCTGATTCGGAATCGGGTGCGTATTCACGTATTGTGCATTACATAGGCATCCTGGGAGGGGTGCAATGGCTTGCTGCGCTTGTCAATGTGATAAGGACGAAGATAGTTGCACGGCTGATTGGAACGGCTGGCTTCGGTATCAATGAATCCTTTAACCGCACGCTGAATCTTTTGAAAAGTGCCACGGATTTGGGAATTCCGTTCAGTGCCGTGCGTACAATATCTGCCCATTTCGATGATGTTGACGATAAATCGCTGAGTGAGAGCATTGTAATAACGCGGAGCTGGACTCTGATGACGGCTGTGTGCGGAACATTGCTCTGCGCTTTATTGGCACCTCTTTTCAGTCTGTGGGCATTCAAAGGAGACCATGGTTATACGCTTTCGTTCCTGTTGCTATCGCCTGTAGTCGCTTTTTCAACGATTGCAGGTGGAGAGACAGCCGTGCTGAAGGGAATACGCAGGGTGAAGGATATCGCGCTGATCCAACTGCTGTCTGTCGCCCTGCTGGTACTGATATCGGTACCGGCATTCTATTTCTTGAGGTTGCGCGGACTTGTACTGTCACTTGTCCTTGTGTCGATGGCTACAATGGCCGTTACCTGCATTTTTTCCTTCAGAGTGTATCCTTATAAGGTGGCTGTGTTTGACCGCGCCATACTCCGTGGAGGCTATGATATGGTAAGAGTTGGAATATACTTCACTCTGGTGTCTTTCTTCGGGGCCGGCGCATTGGTTGTCGTAACCAATTATCTGATGGGTAATGGCGGTGAGAATCTTGTAGGGGCATATAGCGCAGGATATGCTCTCGTCTCTTACTTGGGTATGTTCGTATTCTCTGCAATGGATTATGACTATTTCCCACGTATTGCATCGGTGATAGACAATAATACGGATGTCAATATACAGATGAATCGCCAGATAGAGGTGACGCTTTTGCTGATAGCACCGATGGTGACAGTATTTGTGGTATTTCTGGAGCCTATCGTAAGAGTCCTGCTGACTGAAAAATTCTGTGTGGCAATACCTATGACGCAACTTGCGGCATTAGGTCTGCTGTTCAAGGCCATATCACAGCCTATGGCATTCATTCCTCTTGCAAAGGGCGACTCAAAGACGTATCTGACACAGGAACTACTGTATGATGTGTCTTTGGTAGTCTCCGTAATATTATGTTTTCAAAACGGAGACCTGCGTATGGTCGGTCTGGCATTGACTGTTGCAGAGATGTCCGCTCTTGCAGCCGGATATATCATTGTAAGGATGCGTTATCACCTGACGTTCTGTAAATCCACTGTGAGGCTTGCTCTTGTGCTGCCTTGGCCTGCATTGCTCGCATACTTATCCGCTACGTTCCTGGATGGATGGACCGGGTGGGTGACAGGCTGTGCCGCTATAATCATTTCTGCGCTTCTTTCATATCTGGAACTTGTTCGCAGGACTGATTTTATGGAGATTGTAAAAAGAAAATTCGGGAAATAATTCTATATTTGCATAAGAACAAAACATAATTGGGATATGGATAATTTGATTGAACAGGTTACTGCCAAGGCCAATGTATGGCTTGGTGAATCATTTGATGAGAATACACGTGCAGAAGTCAGAACCCTTCTTGAGAAAGAGGACAAGGCTGACCTGATTGATGCGTTTTACAAGGACCTGGAGTTCGGAACCGGTGGACTGCGCGGAATTATGGGAGCCGGTACTAACCGTATGAACATATATACGGTCGGAATGGCTACTCAGGGTCTGGCCAATTATCTTAATATCAATTTTAAGGATAGAAAACAGATCTCTGTTGTCGTAGGACACGACTGCCGCAACAACGGCCGTCTGTTTGCTGAGACAGTGGCCAATATCTTCAGCGCAAACGGTATCAAGGTGTATCTGTTTGACGATTTGCGTCCTACTCCGGAAGTTTCGTTCGCGATACGCTATCTCGGCTGTCAGAGTGGTGTGAATGTTACTGCGAGTCACAACCCGAGGGAGTACAACGGCTATAAGGCATATTGGGAGGACGGCGCCCAGGTGCTGGCGCCACACGATACCGCGATTATTGACGAGGTGGCGAAAGTCAAGGTCTCGGATATACGTTTCAAAGGCAATCCGGATCTCATTGAGATTATAGGTGAGAAAGTTGACAAGGCATATCTTGATGCCGTGCAGACAATATGCATTGATCCCCAGCTGGTAAAGCGCAATCATAATCTGGGTATAGTATATACTCCGCTTCACGGTTGTGGCAGGGTGATAATACCGCGCTCTCTGGCACAGTGGGGCTTTACCAATGTGAACTGTGTGCCTGAACAGATGATACCTGACGGTAACTTCCCGACTGTGGTATCTCCGAATCCTGAATATCCGGAGGCCCTGACCATGGCGCTGAATCTTGCCAGAAAGCTTGAGGCGGATGTCGTGATGGCTTCGGATCCTGATGCCGACCGTCTCGGCGTGGCCTGCCGCAACAGTGAGGGTGAGTGGGTACTGCTGAATGGCAATCAGACCTGTATGATATTCCTGTACTATATCATAACGCAGTATTCCAAGCTCGGCAAGATGACTGGCCGTGAGTTCGTGGTGAAGACCATTGTTACGACTGAGGTGATAAGCAGGATTGCCGCCAAGAATAATCTTGAAATGTTTGACTGCTATACAGGCTTCAAATGGATTGCCAAGGTCATCGCTGATGAGTCGGCCAAAGGCAAGAAGTACATCGGCGGCGGTGAGGAGAGCTTCGGATTCCTTGCCGAGGACTTCGTGCGCGACAAGGATGCTGTGTCGGCCTGCAGCCTTATGGCGGAGATTGCCGCATGGGCCAAGGAAAACGGCAAGACTCTGTTTGATATCCTGCTGGATGCATACATTGAATACGGTTTCTCGCAGGAATGTGCCGTCAGCGTTGTAAAGCCAGGCAAGAGCGGCGCGGATGAGATAAAGCAGATGATGGAGCAGTTCCGCTCAAATCCGCCTTCAGAACTTGCCGGCCTTCCTGTTGTAAGAGTACGTGATTTCAAGACAATGCGACAGCTTGATGTTCCGAATAAAGTGTCGGAACTGGATATGCCTGAGCCGTCTAACGTGCTCCAGTATTTTACAGCCGAAGGAGACAAGGTGTCCGTACGTCCGTCAGGTACCGAGCCTAAGATAAAATTCTACATTGAGGCTAAGGGGGTAATGCATACCCACGATGATTATGATGATGCTGTAGCAAAGGCTCAGAAAAAGATTGAGTTGATTCGTAAAAGTCTTAATATCTGATGATGAGGTTTCTGCTGCGCGCCTCCGCTATTGCCACGGTTTTAATTCTTGTCGGCTGTTCGGACCGTGTAAAAACAGTATCTATGGAGATGGTTGCCACATCTGATGTGCACGGTCGTCTCTTCCCGTTCGATTTTGCCATGCCATACGGTACGCAGCAGGATGGAGGTCTGTCGCGTGTCTCAACGTGGATGAAGGATGAACGGAAAAAATATGGTGACCGTCTGCTGTATTTCGATGTCGGTGATATGACTCAGGGAACTCCTCTGGCATATTATGTCAGGACCGCGGATTTCAGCAGGTCGTATGCGCCGTCCGAGGTGCTGAATGAACTGGAATGTACGGCTGCCACGATAGGAAACCACGATCTGGAAGGTGGAATAAACAATATTGAACGGTATGCCGAAGCCTGCAATTTCCCGATGCTATGCGCCAATATGTGCCTTGTCGGCACTAATATGCCCTATATGGATTCTTATCTTATGGTGGAGCGTGACGGTCTGCGCATTGCAGTGGTTGGAATGATTACACCATACGCAACTTTCAAGATTCCGCATTCTGTCATCGACGGATTCTCGGTATATGATGTCAGGGAAACGGCAGAACGGATTATACCGTACATACAGGAGAAAGAGCATCCGCATCTTATCGTCGGACTGTTTCACAGCGGCTTGGAGAATGGTATAACGGACGGCAGGCAGTTTGAGAATGAAACCATGGAGACTGCAATGGAGGTTCCCGGGTTCGATGTGATATTCTATGGACATGATCATATCGCGTCTGTAAGGAAGGTCGCAGACTGCAATGGTGACAGCGTACTGCTCATAAATCCGGGACCATACGCCCAGAATGTGGCTGTCGTTTCTCTGGACGTGTCAATGCAGGGAGACAGTATAGTGGACTGCTCCGTGAACGGGTCGATAGAAAGCCTGGCGGATGTGGCTCCCGATGAAGACCTTGTAAGACGCTATGCGAATAAGATGGACAGGGTATGGAAATACCAGGATTCCATAGCAGGACGTATTGATGCACCATTGGATGGATATGAAGCTGTATGTGGACCTTCCACTATCACAGGACTGTTTAATTCATTGATTATGGAGAGGGCGGATTGCGAGGTATCCATATCGTCTCCATATTCGGAATCGCTGCATATTGATTCCGGTAATTTCACTATGCGCGATGCGTGGAATCTCTACCCTTACGAGAACAATATGACGTATATGATGCTGAAAGGCTCGGAGATTGTCGGGATATTGGAGTATTTCAGTGACAGGTGGATGAATACCATAAAGTCCGAGAATGACACACTGCTACGACTGACACGGACGGAAGACGGATATAAACTCAGTAATCGTGTATTTGACTTTATGACAGCGGGTGGAATAGATTATACTGTCGATGTTACGAAACCTGCCGGCCATCGGGTGAATGTGACGTCAATGTCCGACGGGAAAGCGTTCAATCCGGATAAACTATACAAGACGGGAGTCAGCTCGTTCCTGGCTTGCGGGGCATACGGGCCTTTCTGTGAGGCCGTAGGCTTGAAAGGTTACGAGCTGAGATCCAGAGAACTGTTCTCTACGACTTCTGATTTCAGGTATGACATAATAACCAGGTTTTGTCTTAAGACAGAAGCGGGGGAGGAAATGCATGCTGAGAAACCTGGCAACTGGAAGATTATTCCCGAGAAGATGGCCAGTGCCGCTTTGGCACGGGATATAAGACTGCTTCAAGGTGGTGAATAATCTCTTTGCGTTTGGCCTGATGGAATGTTTGTGGTATATTTGTGGCATTAATTATCAAATATTGTATATCGTATGAAACGTATTGATTGCTTTCTGCTGGCTGCGATTTGTGTCGTGCTGATGGTATCGTGTAAATCTACTGCAAATTCCTACAAACAGGCTTACGAGAAGGCTGTCCAGCAGGATGTCGCTCAGACAGAGACTTTGAATAAGGTTCCGGAAACTGTAGAGGAAACTGCTGTTGCCGTAGCTCAGGACGATGTCGCTTCAATACCGGTACGCGAGGAGAAGGTGTCAGTGGTGACGGGCGAGAATGCTCTTAAGACGTATGCTGTGATATGTGGAAGTTTCACGTTGAAGACCAATGCTGATGCTCTCAGACAGCGTCTTGTCGGTGACGGGTATCCGGCAATCGTAGTGCTTAACGAAGCCGGTAAGACATATAGAGTCGCATTCAACAGCTTTGATACAAAGGAGCAGGCTGTTGCGGCACGTCGTGATTTTATGAACAAATATCCTGACAACCAGGATTTTCAGGCTGCGTGGATATTGTACAAAAAATAATATTCCGAGTGTAATTGACAGTGTCCCTGCGCTTGACTTGCAAACGACGGGACATTTGTTGTGTATATAAGTCATTGTGGGTAGAATACTAGCCATAGATTACGGTACAAAGAGAACAGGTATAGCGGTTACGGATATATTGCGTATCGTACCTGGCGGTCTTACGACAGTTCCGACGTATCAGCTGCTTACGTTTCTGGAGGATTACTTCAAGAAGGAACCCGTTGATATAATCGTCGTGGGTCTGCCCAAGAATATGGACGGAGCGGATTCCGAGAGTATGAAGTATATCCGGCCGTTTGTGGCGAAGCTGGAGACCCTTTATCCGGACAAGCAGATAGTCATGCACGATGAGCGTTTCACATCTGTGCTGGCACATAAGGCTATTATCGATGCCGGCATCCATAAGATGGCACGCCGCAATAAGGCTTTGGTCGATGAGATCAGCGCTACCATTATTTTACAGTCTTACATGGATTCAAAACAAAAACTATGATACTGCCAATTTACATTTACGGTATGTCGGTGCTTCGCAAGCCGGCGGATGAGATAGACCGGAATTACGAAGGTCTGGGGCAGCTGGTATCCGATATGTTCGAGACTCTCAGGAAATCGGAGGGTGTCGGTCTTGCCGCTCCACAGATCGGGCGGTCAATACGCCTTGTTGTGGTTGACCTGGATGTGCTTTCTGATGAACAGCCGGAATACAAGGGATATTTCAAGACGTACATCAATCCGTATATCGAGGAGACTGCCGGGAATATGGTGCCGTACGAGGAGGGATGTCTGAGCTTCCCCGGAATACACGAGAAGATAAACCGTCCGGAGAAGGTGCGCGTTACGTGGTACGATGAGAATTTTGAGTATCACGACGAGTGGCTTGAGGGATTTCCAGCCAGAGTAATACAGCATGAGATTGACCATCTTGACGGAAAATGCTTCATTGACAGAATGTCGCCTCTGCGCCGTCAGATGAATAAGAGCCGTCTGAACGCCCTTCAGTCCGGTAAGGTAAGCTGCGATTACAAATACAAGGCTTTAAAGTAACAGATGAGATTCCTGCGCGGTGTCCTGAAGTGTACTCTACTGTGTCTTTTTCTTTTGGGCACAGGAAATCTCCGCGCCCAGATCAATACCGACAGAATGATGATGATAGGACGTAATGCCCTCTATTTCGAGGATTACGTTCTGTCAATACAGTATTTCAATCAGGTCATAAACGCGAAGCCATACCTGAATGAGCCATATTTCTACAGGGCGGTAGCCAAACTTTCGCTTGATGATTATGCGGGTGCTGAGAATGACTGCAGCCGTGCCATCTCAATCAATCCGTATGTTGTCGGCAGCTATCAGGTCAGAGGACTCGCGAGAGTTTATCAGCGCAAGTATGACGGCGCGATAGATGACTACAGGCAGGTCCTCGTATGGGAGCCTAAGAGTGTTCCCGTACGGCATAATCTCATACTCTGTTATATGCAGAGAGATATGGTGGATGATGCGATGTCTCAGATTGACACTCTACTGACGGTCAATCCGCGCTACACACCTGCTATGTCCATGCGCTCGAATATACTGTTTGAGAGGAATGATACGGCCGGAGCGTTGGATATGCTTGACAAGGCTATTGCCATTGACAGGTATGAATCTTCGCTGCTGCGCGACAGGGCGATTGTGTATGCCTCTCTCAAGCAATATGAGAAAGCCGAGGACGATATGAATCAGGCGGTCAATTACAGTCCGGATGAATCCGGGCTGCATATAGACCGTGCTCTGGTCCGTTTTTACCGCAATAATCTCCGCGGCGCGATGGAGGACTATGACATTGCATTGGAACTGGATCCCGGCAATATCGTAGGACATTACAACCGCGGTGTGCTTCGTGCACAGATAGGCGATGACAACAGGGCTATCGAGGATTTTGACATTGTGCTGGAATCAGAGCCGGATAACATGATGGCTGTGTTCAACCGGGGACTTCTTCGCGACCAGACCGGTAATCTGACCGGCGCCGTTCAGGATTATACTACCGTGCTTGCAAAATATCCGGAGTTTATATACGGATACGAACTGCGTTCTGCCGCCAGATATAAACTGGGTGACCGCAAGGGCGCGGAGCAGGATGAACTGGTTGTGATGCGTGACCGTACGTCACAGTTCAACAAAAAGAATAAGGACGCTGAGCCTGATGATAAGAAAGAGGAAGACAATGCTTCACAGACCAGAAAGGAATCGGACGACGATGTATGGAACTATAAGAAAATAGTCGTTGCCGAGAAAGATATGGTCGCATTCTCAAGTGAATACAGAGGCAAGGTACAGAACAGGAACGTTGATGTCAGAATGCTTGACGAATACAGCTTTACGTGGTTCTCGACTCATTCGGACAGTGAGATTGACCGTGAGATAAGATACAGTGCCGAGCTTGAGAAGATGAACTCATCAGGCAATATGCCGTTCCGCCTTCAGGTGACCAACAGGGACAATCCTCTTTCGGAGGCTCAGATTAAAAGACTTTTTGAAGATGTCAACGGACAGACATCTCTGATAGAAGCCAACCCGGACAGCCCGGATCATTATTTTGTACGTGCTGTCGATTTCTTCCTGCTGCAGGATTTTGTCAATGCCCAGAATGATTTCACCCAGGCGATACTGCTGGGAGGTGACAATCTGTGGGCGGCATATTTCGGCAGGGCGGTGGTGCGTCTCCGCATGTCCGAGGTGCAGAATGCGGACATACAGCAGGAACACTCTGCCGGTAATAAGAAGTCCGGCAATTCACAGTATCAGCTGGCATACAATGACCTCACAAAGGCAATAGACCTGGCTCCGGAGTTTGCGTATGCGTATTACAACAGAGCCAATATGGAGGCTTCGATATCTGATTACCGTTCGGCAATAGCAGACTATGAACAGGCGTTGGCCCATAATGACCGTTTTGCCGAAGCGTATTACAACCGTGGAATTGCTATGGTTTTCCTGAACAGGATAAGGGACGGGCTTGCGGATTTGGGTAAGGCCGGAGAACTGGGCATCTATTCCGCCTACAATGTTATGAAACGTTTCTCTTCATCGGATAGATAATTAGAACCTGTCCTGCAATTTTTAATCGAACATTTCAAGACAGATTCCAAGTGATTGTAAAGTTTTTGTAATTTTGCGCGTTAAAATATTGAAATCAGACTGATTATGATAAATATAACATTTCCAGACGGCTCGGTCCGCCAGTACAATGCCGGAGTTACCGGCTATGAGATTGCAGAGAGTATCAGCCAGCGTCTTGCTCAGGATGTTCTGGTCTGCTCTGTCAATGATGAGATAGTTGAACTGAACAGGCCTATTGAATCCGATGCGGCCATCAAGTTGTTCAAGTGGGATGATCCTGAAGGCAAACACGCTTATTGGCACACATCTGCGCACCTTATGGCGGAGGCATTGCAGGAACTGTTTCCAGGTACGCAGTTCGGTATCGGACCTGCCATTGAAAACGGCTTCTATTACGATGTGATGCCTGCAGAGGGCGTTACCATCAAGGAGGGCGATTTCCCTGCAATTGAGGCCAAGATGATGGAACTTGTCCAGAAAAAGGAGAAACTGGTGCGCCAGGAAATATCCAAGGCTGATGCCCTGAAATTCTTCGAGGCACGCGGGCAGCATTACAAGAATGAACTTATAGCTGACCTTGAGGACGGCAGCATCACTACATATACACAAGGTAACTATACTGACCTTTGCCGTGGTCCGCACCTTGTCGATACGTCGGCCATCAAGGCTGTAAAGCTGACTGCCGTATCAGCCGCATACTGGCGTGGCGATGAAAAACGTCCGCAGATGACACGTATCTACGGTATTTCATTCCCGAAGAAGAAAATGCTGGATGATTATCTGCTGCTTCTGGAGGAAGCCAAGAAGCGCGACCACCGTAAGATCGGCAAGGAAATGGAACTCTTTATGTTCAGCGATATGGTGGGCAAGGGACTTCCCATCTGGCTGCCGAAGGGTACAGCTCTGCGTCTCCGTCTGCAGGATTTCCTGTCACGTATCCAGAAACGCTACGGATACCAGCAGGTTATCACTCCGCATATCGGCTCCAAACAGCTGTATGTCACATCAGGACACTGGGATCACTATGGAAAGGACAGTTTCCAGCCTATTACTACACCGGAGGAAGGTGAGTGCTATCTGCTGAAACCGATGAACTGTCCTCATCACTGCTGCATATTCAAGTCGCAGCCACGCTCATACCGCGACCTGCCACTCCGTATCGCAGAGTTCGGTACGGTGTATCGTTACGAGCAGAGCGGTGAGCTTCACGGACTTACCCGTGTACGCAGTTTCACACAGGATGATGCGCATATCTTCTGCCGTGCCGATCAGGTCAAGGAGGAGTTCCTGCGCGTGATGGATATTATCGAGATTATCTTCAAGGCTCTCAATTTTGAGAACTTTGAGGCACAGATATCACTTCGTGACCCTAATGACCACGATAAGTATGTAGGTACTGACGAGGATTGGGAGAAGGCTGAAAAAGCTATTGTGGAGGCCTGCCAGGAGAAGAATCTGCCAGCAAAGGTGGAATACGGCGAGGCTGCGTTCTATGGCCCGAAGCTCGATTTTATGGTGAAGGATGCTCTCGGACGCCGCTGGCAGCTCGGAACCATACAGGTTGACTATCAGCTTCCCCAGAGATTTGAACTTGAGTATATCGGCTCGGATAATCAGAAGTATCGTCCGGTTATGATTCACCGTGCGCCGTTCGGCTCGATGGAACGTTTCGTAGCTGTGCTTATCGAGCATACCGCAGGCAAGTTCCCGCTTTGGCTGATGCCTGACCAGGCTGCCATCCTTCCGATTTCGGAGAAGGCCAATGACTATGCATATCAGGTGAAGGCCGAACTGGAGAAGTATGATGTGCGTGCGTTTGTGGATGACCGCAACGAGAAAATAGGCCGTAAGATACGTGACAATGAGGTGAAGCACATTCCGTATATGCTTGTAGTAGGTGAACAGGAGGCTCAGAACGGTGAGGTCAATGTGCGTAAGCAGGGTGCCGCCAATCTCGGAAATATGAAAATTGCCGAATTCGGTGAAAAAATTGCCGAGGAAGTTAATAATATGATAAATAAATGGTAACTTTGCGCGCTAAATTTTGAGCAAGGTAGAATATAAGACTTTGTGAATGAAGAATGACAAATTGAGCGATCAGTATCTGATTAACGATCAGATTCGTGCCAGAGAGGTCCGCATTGTTGGCGATGATATTGAGCCACAGGTAGTATCGCTTCGTGAGGCTTTACGCATTGCAGACGAGAAGGAACTGGATCTGGTTGAGATATCACCCAATGCCGTCCCGCCTGTTTGCAGAGTGGTGGATTACTCCAAGTTTATCTATCAGCTCAAGAAAAAGCAGAAGGAACAGAAAGCCAAGCAGGTCAAGATTGATGTCAAGGAGATCCGTTTCGGGCCTCAGACCGATGACCACGACTACAATTTCAAACTGAAGCATGCCATAGGTTTCCTTCAGGATGGGGACAAGGTCAAGGCTTATGTGTTCTTCAAAGGCCGTTCGATTCTGTTCAAGGAGCAGGGAGAGGAAATCCTGGCCCGCTTTGCAAAAGACCTTGAGGAATACGGCAAACAGGAGAAGGCTCCAGTTCTTGAGGGTAAGCGAATGACCATATTCATCGCTCCGACCAGGAAGGGCGCAGCTCCGAAGAAAGAGAAAGAGGATAGTAATGATTGATTCGCGGATTTTCCGCTTTTAATAACAATTTAAAGTTTCAACAAGATGCCGAAGACAAAGACTAATTCCGGTGCCAAAAAAAGATTCGCTCTTACCGGATCGGGTAAAATCAAGAGAAAGCATGCTTATCACAGTCACATCCTGACTAAGAAGAGCAAGAAGCGTAAAAGAAACCTCGACCATTTCGCAATACTGGATCATGCGAACAGTAAGCAGGTTAAGGATTTGCTTTGCTTGAGATAAAACTTCGAAGAGATTAGTAACTCAGTTAAAAACCGAACGTACAGCATCAAGACCTTACAACAGAGGCGCTGACATTCAAAAAAGAAAGAAACTATGCCGAGATCAGTAAATCACGTTGCTTCAAGAGCAAAGAGAAAGAGAATTTTAGGCCTTACCAGAGGTTACTTTGGTGCCAGAAAGAACGTCTGGACCGTTGCCAAGAATACTTGGGAGAAGGGTCTGACCTACGCTTACCGCGATCGTAAGAATAAGAAGAGAGAGTTCCGCGCACTGTGGATCCAGCGTATCAACGCTGCCGCACGTATTTACGGAATGAACTACTCACAGCTGATGGGCGCTATCCACAAGGCTGGTATTGAGATTAACCGTAAGGTCCTGGCTGACTTAGCGATGAACAATCCTGAGGCATTCAAGGCTATCGTTGAGAAGGTTAAATAAATACTTTTAGATAGTTAAAATGGGAACGGACCACTTGTGGCCCGTTCTTTTTTGTATCTTAGCGGTTGAAACCGTAACGGGCTAGATCGGGAGACTCATCAATAAAAAAGAAGAAACCGGGCATAGCTTCGCACTCCAATGGCGGGCCACGCCTCGCAAGAGGTAACTTTAAGTCGGTGGATTACAAAGGGGGCGGGCGCTCAAATCATTTATACTCGGAGTTCTCATCACATCACCGTTGCGGTTTTTTCTTTCGAAAAATCCGCAACGGTGATAATCCTTGTTTTAGAAGCTGTTTAAATTTCAATTGTAAATTTTGTTATACATGAGCCGGCAGAAAGCGAGTTGAACCATCGCCACCCCAGTTTCTGAGTAAAATTCATAGTCCATGGCAATCCTCCTGAAGTTTTCCAACCACGAGAAAGATCTCTCCACAATCCAGCGGAGTGTAAGGACTGAAAATTTCTTCGAGGATTCGTCAGGTCTGAGGACG
>JAZRYP010000025.1:0-6826 GCA_045600825.1 Bacteroidaceae bacterium | reverse complement strand
AATAATTATACGTGACAGCCCCTTCTCCGTTGTGAGAAGAAATCTTCATCAAGTCATCCCCAAAGAACTTGATTTTATCCTTTCCACAGAACACATGCCAACCACGCATCTTCGGACCTTTGCGCCTCTGTTCCGTGCGGTCGTGGCGGTAACGGCTCTTCTTTCGTGAGTAGCGGAAGATGTATGGTACATAGCCATCCCTTACGAGTGTGTTGGCACCAGTGATATGGAGTCCGCTCTGTCTGTTTATCTTGCACTCTATGTGATAATACTGGGTAACAGACGAAGCGATTGTCTGAAGCGACTGCTGCAGACTGGATATGACGAACTGCATCTGGTTCACTTTCGTTTGCAATGTGCTGACACCATCCTTTGCTTCGATAAGGTCTGTGACCTGTTGCGCACGCATCACTCCGGCACGCGACTCCGTGGCTTGCTTGATAGTCACAGCTTGTTCGACAGTTGAAGCAGTGCCGAAAGCCACGTTTACCTTTGTGGCATTGAGATAGACGTTGTTTCGGTCAGTGGCACCCTGTTGCAGATAGGAGATGTACGTCGGATCATTCTGAAGCTGGATGACGTAGGCGTTCACCTTCTGCTTGAGGTTGTTGAGAGCGATTTGAAGCTGGCTGATGTTTGCCAAGTCAGATTCCGTTGTGGCGGTGGCAAGAAGATTGGAGATTGTCTGCAAGAGTCCACCAAGAGAATACGGTGAAATCGCATTCATCTGCGTCTCTGCACGGAGAGCAGCGATTGTCTGGTTAAGAGAATTTACGTTAATCATATTGATGGAAATTTATTGGTTTCTTTGGCAAAGGTACGGACAGAACAAGAGGTGGGAAAAGACAGAAAAATGGAGGTTGTCCGAAGTAATTGGACACCTCCATTTGTATCTTTGCCGTTTTGTCTATTTCCCAAGCGAAGCCCGGAAAGTCTTGCGGTCGAGAGCTGAAGCAATGATACCTGCGAACTCACGCCCAAGACTCTCCTCGTAGAACTCCTTTATGTTCATGACGGAAGCATAGTACTTACGGCTGAACCATCGGCGGCGTTGGCGTTTCTTTGTGCGTCCTATGTCGCCAGAGTTTCCACGAGGTGTTTCACGACCTGTTCCGTAGTCTTGCCAAACACCATATTCGAGGAAGGCTTGCGAGAGCTGGACTTGCGAAAACTTTCCGTCAGCAGACATGCCGATGGACACAGGAGAATGCAGTAACCGTTTCGTGTCCATGACACCAAGCAGCGTTATCTGCTCCTTCCAGATTTTGACCATCGTATCATTGAAGGCGGTGACATACTTCTGCCGCTCTTCAATGGCTTGTTGTTGGGTAATGTCGGTACTCATAGCCATTCTTCCTGATTATAGCGAAGGTCGGTGTAAACGTCCGTAGCAATCTGGAAGTATGCACAGGCACATCCAGAAAAGAAATAGCGGTCTATTTCCTGGAATGAAATGCGAGGGTCGAGGTAGATACGTTCTTCCTCGACTCTTACTTTTTCTTGTATGAGAACCGACATAAACTGACGGAACACCTCTCGCATGGAGTCCATGCACAGCTGACGTGCTACCATGTCATCAAGAGCATGGCGCATTGCGAGGAACACTGTCTTTACACGTCGTGTATGCGGTGTGTTGTCCAGTTCCGTGAATCCCTGTGCAATGTCCGACACAGCAATGATTGCCGTAGAGGACTGCATGGTATGCAGTGCTTCCTCGAAGCCCTCCAGACCAGATACACGGCAGAAGGTGAAGCCCAGCCTTTGGGCAAGCCTGTTCCTTGATGTCAGACTTTCAAAGAATGTCGTGGCATCCCAGTTGAAAGTATCTTTGGGAGCAGAGGAAAGAGTGCGAGTGAACACTATGCTGTCGTCCTCCTGAATGATGACGTGCAATTTCCTTGCACGAATATCATAGATTGAGCGGTGAGTGGTCTGCCATGTAACCGGAATAGATCGAGTGCGTCTGTTGTACGCATCCTGCGCCAGAGCCACGAACTCGGCATAGACGGACAGAGAACTTGACACTTTGATGCCACGTTCCTCGTTTGTGAACTCCGTGAACCAGTATGGCGAAGTTTCGGGGCGATATGCCTTCGTGAACGTGAGCTTCTGCAACAATGACAGCATCCCAGAGTAGTCATTACAAGAATTATAATTCTCCGAGATGATGTCGTAGCGTTCAATGCCTTGTCCGAAATCTTCCACTGATGAGCGGTCCACAGAACCATCGGGATTGAACCGCACTCCGTCGATGTGGAAGTTAGTTATATACGGACGGTCAGACTTTGTATAGACAGCCGTATTATCTATGAACTCCAAGATGTATGACTCTTTCTCGTCGGCAACGAGGAAGTGGAACTCTTCCGTCAGAGCGTCCGAGTATGGCATATATACATTGAAGTTGTCTGCAATGTCACGGACAGCGGAGAGTGCAGAAGTGTGATGGTCGAGTATGTATCGGGGAATCATCATGCCGCACAACTCTGGCTTGTCAGGGTTTGTGCCAAGCGTATGCCCCTTACCTGTGGTTGGGGCAACATTCACCGATACACATACACCGTGTTCATTGATGCCGTCGATGACAGAGAACGGCATGAACTGGTATCGAGGGCTGTCCTCCCCAGACTCAACAAAGTCATTGGTGAGACCGGGACTGTTACCGCCCATGGAGATAGAAGCAAAGCGACCGTTCTCATGAGGCGTATGAATAATAAACTCGGCAAGATTGGAGTAATACCAATCGAGGTTCCTGCCGAAGAAATTGCCACATCTGATGGAGGAACATCCTCCAGCAGGTGTAAACTTATAGTTGTCATGGAAGAAGGAATTGGCAGCGTCGTAGTCCAAATCCTTATACCATATTTCAAAGAGATAGTCTGCTATCTTCTTGATTTTAGTGAACGGTTTATCCATTGTCTGTTTGGTTTTCGTTTATCTCTTCAAACTCTGCCCAAGGAATATCGATGTCAGGTTCCTCAAACTCAATATCGTCGATGTCGATAGACTCCGCACGATATTTAGATATGAGGTCAGCGATTTTCTTGTCGATGTTCGGTATAGGCTTTATGCCCAGGACAGACGGGTCATCAGTTGCAGTGAATGGCTGAATGACAATCATGTCATACGGCACTGATTGCTCATCCTCGACATTGACATTGTTGAACTTCGCATACGAGGTGGCAGCACGTTCCATAGTCTTTGTGTCCTTGCGTTTCTTTGCCATCTGGTATGTTTCAAGAATCATCTCGTTGTACTTCCATCGGTGATAATCACGGGAAGCCTCCGTGATATGTGGAAGGACAGCCTTGATGATGCGGAGGTCGTCGTATGCCAGTGTCTTGCTGATAGAATATCTGCCAATACACTCATCAACGAACTCCTTATCCTTGCTCTCCGGGTTTGATATGAACCAGTTATACATAGCACGAAGACGCAGCACCCTCTCGACGGAGGTTGCTGGGTACTTCGAGCGCAGTTCATCCTCAGCGGTGAACAGGTCAGTTTGAACTATGTCAGATACTGCAGGAAAAGGCATTTGAGAATTGATAATTGAGAATTGATAATTGAGAATTGATAATTGATAATTGAGAATTAGAACCAAAACCTTTACTCATCGTCTTCCATGTCGAGGAGGTTACGGTGAGCGTTCTCGATGGCCACTGGTGAACCCACCTGTGCAAGAAGCATTTCTTGATGGTGTAGTTTCACGCGAGAAGCCGCCTTTCCCTTGTGGTATGCACGGCTCACCTGTGTAGATTTGTTGCGGATTTCGTCTCGCAACATATCGGCAGGAATGTCCATGAGCATAGCGATGTCCGTAATCGGCAGATAGATTGAAGCATACTTCTCTATCTGCTCCAGTTGTTCGGGTGTAAAATCCATAATTCAAACAATTTATTGTTGTAACTTCTGATTGAGAATATCCGATAGAGGCACCGCATGATTCTTGATGAGGTCTTGCACCTCAGAAAGAAACTTGTCGAATACAGTTTCATCCGTAGTGATGATGTATGACTCATTGCGGTTGCCTCGTGTCAGGTTCTGCGAAGTGATGATGCTCACCTTGTCGCCAGCCTCCGACTTGATGAGCAGCACCTTTGAGTGGTTGTCGGCAAGGTGCGTGGTACTGATGACCTGCTCGATGAAGGTCCAGAGCGACAGCGTCTTGTTTGTCGCTTTAAAGTCCAGCACAAGATGTATGGCCGATGCGGAGCCGTCTCGTGTGATGAAGTAGAGACGGCGCAGAAATTCCTCCGATATGGAGAATGACGTCTGCCATACTTCTGCCTTGCCGACCTGTTCCAGCACCCATTCAAGGATGTCAGCAATCTGCACCTCGTTTGAGAGTGCAGACTGCACCTTCGCTTCGCAGAGCGGACGGAAGATTTTCTCTATTGATGTGGTACGCTTCATTCTGCCGCCTTGTCAATGATACCAAGAGAAATCAGTTCCGCAGTAAGCGTCTCGACAGGAGCAGAGATTTGCGAGTAGAGAGACGCGATTTGCTCTTTCAGAGCATCGGACGGATTTTTCTTGTAACGACCTTTTGTCAGGTTGATTTGGCGGTATATGTTCTTCTGTTGCTGACGCTCGTCCTCAATCAGAGACTGTTCAGCACCTTCAGCGGCTTTGGCGGCTGACCAGGAATCATATACCTGCCAGTAATGGTGGTACTGCTTGTCGAGAGCAATCAATTCCTTCAGGAACGGGTATCGCTCGGAGTCCGGGCAAGTGACATTGGCAGTAGAGAGAGTGCGCAGACGAAGATGCAGCTCACGCATCTTCTGCATGATGGAGGCATTCTCGACGTAGAGAGCCTGTATCTCCGGCGGTAGAGAATCGTGGTCGCCACGTTTGCCGTGTTTGAACTCCGAAGCAGAACCTTTCTGTGCGGTAGGCTCCTTGTCGAGCGCATGAGTGCGAGCAATGCGATTGACCTGCTGCTGCATCTCCTGCACCTGTGCATGAGTGAGGTCAGCCAGTCGGAATTTCATGTACTTGCGAATCTGGTACTCAATGAACTCTGCCTTTGCAGCAGGGTTTCGTATTAGATTGCGGTACATGATTTGATTGTTTGACAACTGCAAGAGGTATGTTGCACCTTTTGCATAGTCACGCTTGGAAGCATCTTCTTGCAGCCAAGCCTGTACTTCTTCAGTAAATTTTCTATCCATGTGAAAAGTTATTTAGATGATTTCTTCAATTCCTCATAATCCCGTGCCTTTGCATCCAGTTCCGTCAAAGCACGCCAGCAGTCCATGGCAAGCACCTCCTTCTCCTTTGTGATGTCGCCGCCAGTGAGCGCACGTATCTGTGTGTTCATCTGCTCCTGCAATCGAGAACCGATATTCCCTGAAGGTGTTCCTTCAGCGTCTGCTTCTACAGCCTTGAAGAAGTGGCAGAATGTCTGTGCGAAGTATTGCTTAAGGGAAGCGAACCAATAGAACACGGATATTGCTTCGTCATTGGAGAGTCTGATACGCGGAGCATCATAGAGGAGCTGTGCCATCTGCACCAACAGATTATCGTCCTGCGTCTGCAAGTAGCCTTGATACAGGTTATCAAGAAAAAGGAAGGTGGAGAACGGCACTTCCTGCAAGAGAGCAGGTAAAGCGCGGTGCCTACCGATGTGTGACAGTCGCACTGGGTAGGCAGGAATACCGTCGAGCCAGTTCAGGTGCGATAGTGTTTCAGCGATTTGCAGTGAGGAAAGAGTAAACCTCTCTTTCCCTCTCTTGCAGATATAGACAGCCCCTTTGCGAGTGATGACACGGATGTTTCCGTAGCGAAGCAGGAACAGTGTCTTTACTTGTGCAGATGTATGTTCTGCAGCAAGCAAACGGTACACGAAGCGAAGTTGCTTGTCTGTAAGTGATTGCCATGATGTAGGCAGTTGTAGATTGATGGTGTGCATAAAAAATCCGTTTACTTACGATTGCAAGTGCAAAAGTAGGTAAACGGACTATGTTGAGAAAAGACAGAATTTATCTTTTGGGGAATGATTTATCCAATTCTTTTTTTATAGCTTTCATAGCAATTCTTTGGTCATCACTAATAGTCAAACCAATACCACTGCTTTTTACAACTGCTACCATTTGATTCGTTTCATAATCATAAAAACTGATAGTTAAGTATGTATGACCTCCATCCCATTTTTCGGATTTAGCACTTATTTTTGGTGAAAGGACGTACTCTCCATTTGCCAAAACAGAATGTGCTTTTGCAGAGCTAATAACTTCAAATCTTTCGGAAATTTCATTCTGAATCAACAAAAGCATATCAGCAAGTTCTGCATCTCCATCATCTTCAGTGCCGAATACCACAAATTTATATTTAGATAAGTTTACGCCATTAGATGCGGTTGTTATTGAATTCGATGATGCGCACGAGTAGAAAGTGCATAATAATGTAGCAATTAATGCCAAGTGTATTGCTTTTTTCATTTTAGTTTGTATTTTGTACCCGCAAAATTACAAAATTAAAACCAAAATCCTTTATCTCCTTTGTGATTTTCGTACAAAGGAGGCGAAAATAGTGATTTCATCGTAGAATTATGCCACTCTGGGAACAAATCAGGATTGTTCCTGATATTGTCCACGATATGAATAAGGGTGGTGGGTGGGGAGCAAGGACGTGCTGTTGCTGCAAGCCTTGCCTTCAGCATCTGCACCTCCGTAGCACGAAGGGAGCGGATGACCGTCTGAACCATCGGCGAAGTGGAGGAAGGTGCAAACTGCTCCTGACGGAAAGTGTCCATCAGCTCCTTACCGATGACCTGCTCTTCTAAAAGCTGTTCAATCACAATCACGGCAGGACGCAGTTCCTG
>JAZRYP010000024.1:0-44294 GCA_045600825.1 Bacteroidaceae bacterium | reverse complement strand
GTAAGGTTGGTTGGATATTGTCCCATAACTTATTTGATTGGTACTCATAAAGTTACGAATAATATTTCAATTAACCTACTGATATTCAATTATTTATACATCTGCATAACACTTATTTTCAAATAAATTTAAACAGCTTCTTAGTTCCAATACTTGTCATGCTGTTGTCAGTTCCCAATGCAGTACATTCCCAGACCGGGAAGCCTGAACGGATAGTCACGTTTGTCAAGACCGAGCATGACTCAAAGTGGTATGCACATCAGGCCGACCTGTGGGAAAAGGAGGTGAAACGCAATCCCGAAAATGATGACGCCTGGATATTCTGGTTCGCCGCAACACGTTATAAACTGATGTTCCAGGCATCGGAAAAGGGCGATGCAAATACTGAATTTGATGAAACTCCCCTAAAAGATATTGCATACATACTTCACGGGAAACGCCCAAATAGTTTTGCACGCTATTATATTGACAATGAATGCCGTCAGAAACTGCATGATTGTGATGGTCTGGAGGATCACATGCTTGAGGCCATCAGGATGCGTCCGGACTTTGAAGAACTGTACCCGATGTATGTGATATACCTTTGGCAAACCGGGCACGAAGATATGATGGCAGACATCCTGAAACGCTGGTACAATACTGGCGAGTATTCATATGTGATTCTGTCATATGCTTTCAATTCTTTAGCAGGAATGGAAAAGAACGGTATTCTCTTAACTTACGGGGATGTCCCGACTTATTCCAGCCTTCTTGTCCAATATGGAAAAGACATGTTCAAGGACATACTGATTATCAACAAAACTTTGCTGATTATTCCGGAGTACATGAAGTCAATATGCGGAAAACTTGGAATAAGCCCAATTGAAGGACCGGCAGACAGAAGCGATGAAGGAATGCAGAAATGGGAGGCCGATCTGATTACAACGATTTCAGAGAAAACCGGCAGGCCGCTTTATATCTCAAGTCTGGACAATCATCCAGTACTTAGTGACCAGATGTATTCTGAAGGTCTTGTTATACGCTACAATCCCAAAAAATACGACAATCTGGCCGTCAAACGGAGGAACTTTGAATCAGTCTATCATACGGATTATCTTTATGAAACATTTGTGCCGGAAACGTATGACGCATCGGCCTATAAACTTAATCTGAACTACATACCAAGTTTCAAATCCCTTCTCAAGTTCTACAAGGCTGAAGGCATGAAAAAGGAATACGACGAACTGCACGGACTTATGACAAACATACTTTCCAAGTGCAAGGGATTGGTGGATGCCGAAACGCTCAAATACTATTATGATGAGATTGAACGCTGACAATTTCAGACGCCTGTACATTGAGCACGGCCCCCGTGCCCAGGGCTTCTTTCTGAGAATGACCGGCTATGACAGGGAACTGGCCCGTGACCTGACACAGGATCTCTTTATGCGTCTGTGGGCAAAACGGGACTGTTACGATTCTGGCAAGCCATTCAGAACGTGGATGTTTGCCGTTGCATACAATATGTTGAAAAATGAATACCGGCACAAAGCTGTGGTAATGGAATATACTGAAAGTTTTGATAATACTGAACCGGCAATCGAGTCCGATGCCATTGAACGGCAGGAACTTGGACAAATGATTCATAACGCGGTACAGAGATTGCCGCAACAGCAGAAGGCAGTGTTCATGCTTCGATATGAAGAGGAACTTCCCATATCAGAAATAGCAAAAATCTGCGACATACCGGAAGGTACAGTCAAGTCGCGTCTATTCACTGCTCTAACAGCCGTACGCAATTATTGTAAAACAAATGAATGATAATATGGACAAACTTGAAGAACTTGAGAAAGACAGTCAGGAACTGCTCTCCTCTATAAAAGCCAAGGCCGATTCTCAGGACTTGGAAATGACACTGCCTGCGCTTGACATTGAAGATAACCGCATGGGAATAATGAGGTACAGAATTCCGTCGTGGGTAGCCGTGGCAGCAATGGTCGTTGGTATTGCCATCGGTTTCATATTGCCAGGCCATGGGACCAATGGCACGGACCGACAATGTGCATTCAACTATGCTGACACCTGCTGTAGCATTGCTCAGAACGATGTTAATCTTTCATTGCTCGTTACATCACTCTGACGACTTATCAATGGCAGAGTTATTCAATGTGCGGACCATTTGCAAGTCATTGAGGTCTGTATAAAATGTGTAAAACACGCTCAGTTATCAGCCTGTATATACAATATTGAAATTATGTATATATTTACACCGGGCAACAATTATATGGTATGAAGAGAAAACTTATAGACATACCCGAAGATACATTCGAGAGGCTATCAGCAAAGGCCTCGGTCAAGGGAAAGAGTCTGAAAGGCTACATCGAGGAACTGCTTGAGGAGGATTCAAAGCGACTGGCCGAACCTGCGGTTGGATATGGATATCGTTTCACATACGACAGAGAGCCGTCGGATGCAGAACTGATGGCGGTAATGGAGGATGCCGCAGCGGCATCAATAGCAAGTCGCAAGCAATCAGAGGAGAGAATGTTTGATGCTCTCGATGCAGAAATCATGAAGAGATACAATGGAAAATAAACGTCCGACACTCATTGTCATCGCTGGTCCGAACGGCTCTGGCAAGACTACTATTACGGAACAGCTGCTCCGTCACGAATGGGGCGAAGACTGTCATTACATCAATGCGGCCCGAATCGCAGCCAGATTCATCAGCGGCGGTCATACTGTACCGATAGACAAGATTGTCAGCCGTTACTTCAAGTCAATCAGCAACTGTGCGGCCATCATCCCTGTGGCAAACCGCATATACCTTTATGACAACACCCGGGAAAATGCTCCGGCATCACCTCTCTCCCGCATCTCAGAAGGACAACTGGCAAAACAGTACACGACAGAGATACCTCGCTGGGCCGCCACGATTTTCCGTCTTTCACATAGATAAACCGTAGCGTCATTTCAAGCTCTATGATTACTTGTGAAAACTGTCTGTAAGCGTAAAAAATAAGAATTATTAGAATCTGTTTTGAAATGGTTCTTACTTTACGGAGAACTTGTAGATGACAGTGTGCTTGTAGGTCTTGCCCGGCTCAAGTATCGTGCAGGGGAAGTTGTCGTGGTTCGGGGCATCCGGGAACTGCTGTGATTCCATTGCAACGGCATTGCGGGCTCCCGTATAGACCTGAAGGCCCGGATGGTTGTTATAGACCTCCATCTGACGGCCTGACTCTTCGCTGTAGAGAGTAGCGACTTTCTCAATCTTGCCGGCCTTTGTGTGGTTCAGTACGAAGTTGTTGTCGTAGTTGCGGACTTTGCTGGGATCCTGTGGCTGGCCGAATCCGAAACCGCCACCCTGCATGGTGCGCTCACCGATTGTGTGGGCTGTGCGGAAATCGTATGGGGTTCCTTCGACATCTGTGAAGTTGCCGGTAGGTATGTTGCTGCGGTCGGTCTCTGTAATCTTGTCGGCATTGATTGTGAGCAGATGATTCATCACATCACCGTTGCCTGCACCGTTCAGGTTGAAGTAGGTGTGGTTGGAGAGATTGACGACAGTCTTCTTGTCCGTGGTTGCGACATAGTCGATTGACAGACCGCCATCCTTGGTAATGGAGTAGGTGAGGGTGGTCTTCAGTGTGCCTGGGAATCCGTCCATTCCGTCCGGGAGAACGCAGCTCAGAACCAGCTTGTCCTTCGCGGCCTTCTCGACAGTCCATACGGTATGGTCAAAACCTTCCTTGCCGCCGTGCAGTGTGTGCTGGCCACTGTTCCTGGTAATCTGGTATTCAACACCGTCAATGGAGAATGTACCGTTGGCAATGCGGTTGGCGTAGCGGCCGAGAGCCGGACCATACTGTCCCATATTGTAGTTGAGATAGCGTTTCACATTGTCCATATGCGGTACAAGGTTCGCAATGTTTCCATCCTTGTCTGGAGCCATCACGGTAACGACGAAACCGCCGTAGTTGGTAATCTGCGCTATGATATTGCCACGGAAGATGGTGTAGAGAGATACAGGCTTGCCTGCGATGATTGTGTCGAATGCTGCCTTGTCAAGCAGACCGTTCTGCGCATTCTGTGCGAATGCCACGAAACTGAGGCAGATGGCTGCCATCAGTGAAATAGTACGTTTCATTTTATTGTTTGTTAAATTGTAAAATTGTGAGGCAGGAGAGTAATCGGCTCTCCTGTCCCTGTATTGTCACTTCTTGAACTTTACGGCTGCCTCCTCGACAGGAAGTGCGGCTATGTAGTTCTTGATGTAGGCGTTGAAACCTGCCACATCCTCCGGAGTAGGAGCGACCTCTGTACCTGTATTGCCTGCAAATACGACCTTGTCCAGGTAGTCCGGGAGAGACAGCTTGTTCTTGTTGTTGACAGCGAATGCCGCCAGAATAGCCATACCCCAAGGACCGCCTTCGCCTGCAGTCTCCATACAGAAGATAGGTGAGTTCAATGCTGCACCGAGTATCCTCTGGGCTACGCCAGGTGTAGTGAAAAGACCTCCGTGACCGGTGATGCGGTCAACTTTGATTTTCTCTTCATTGAACAGGATATCGTTGCCGACCTTCAGCACCGCCACTGCACCGCTTATGATGGCGCGGATAAAGTTGGCGAGAGTGAACTTGTCGTTTGCCGAGCGTACAAAGAGAGGACGGCCGTCTGCGAAACCTGTTACAGGCTCGCCGGACACATAGTTGTAGCTCATAATGCCGCCACAGTCAGGATTGCCCTTGAGTGCGTGGTTGAACAGATTTGTGAAGATACGTCCCATATCCACCTTCATACCCATAATTTCCTCATACTCCTTGAACAGGTTTACCCAGGCATTGAGATCTGACGTACAGTTGTTGCAATGAACCATTGCTACCGGCTTTGCGTCAGGGGTAGTTACGATGTCGATTACCTCGTGCGGTTTCTTCAGATCCTTCTCCAGCACTATCATCGAGAATGATGATGTACCTGCGGATACGTTACCGGTGCGCGGACGTACAGCATTTGTAGCCACCATTCCGGTACCTGCATCGCCTTCAGGAGGGCAGATAGGGCAGCCGGGCTTCAGATGGCCTGATACATCCAGCTTGCGTGCGCCGTCCTCGGTCAGGACACCCGCGTTCTCACCTGCATCGAGTACCTTGGGCAGAATATCCAGAAGCTTCCATCCGTATCCTTTCGGAGCGATAAGCTTGTCGAATTTCTGAACCATATCGGCATTGTAGGTCTTGGTGTTCGGATCAACCGGAATCATACCGGAAGCATCGCCTACACCGAGAACCTTCTGACCTGTCAGCTGCCAGTGAACATAGCCTGCAAGTGTGGTCAGGAAGTCAATGTCCTTTACGTGTGCTTCACCGTCCAGAATACACTGGTACAGGTGTGAGATACTCCAACGCAGAGGAATGTTGAAATAGAACAGTTCGCTCAGTTCAGCAGCGGCCTTGCCGGTGTTGGTGTTACGCCAGGTACGGAATGGCACAAGAATCTTCTCGTTCTTGTTGAATGCCATATATCCGGGCATCATAGCGCTGATGCCGATACCTGCCAGCTGCTCAATCTCAATCTCGTACTGTTCCTTCACGTTGGCACGGAGATTGACATAGCAGTTCTGTATGCCGTACCATATTTCCTCCACGCTGTATGTCCATAGCCCGTTGATGAGCTGGTTCTCCCAGGTGTGGCTGCCCTGTGCTATCGGTCTGAACTCAGGATCGATAAGAACGGCCTTGATACGGGTGGAACCGAATTCGATACCGAGTACGGCCTTGCCTTGCTCAATTATGGATTTATTATATTCGTTCATAAAATTTTCACGAGTTTTATGCATTGTAGGCTGCGCCTCGGCATAGGAACAAGTTCTTCTGCTCTCGGCTTGCTCTACAATTCATAGTTACTATTTAAGAGCTTTATTTAATAGGTAATAAACCTCGTTGTTGCGAAGCTGCTGCTTGAAGCTGCTGATAGTAGTGTTCTTGTCGATGTTGACGTATTCGATGCCGGTCATCTCTGCGAAATCCTCCCAGTACTCTGCGGTGATGTCGTATGAGAATGCGCTGTGGTGTGTACCTCCGGCAAGAATCCATGCACCTGCACCAATTTCGAATGTCGGCTGCGGAACCCAGAGAGCTGATGCGACAGGGAGCTTTGGCATCGGTTTCGGCTCAATGCACTCCACCTCGCTGGTAATCAGACGGAAGCGGTTGCCCAGGTCAACTACGGTAGCCTTGATGCCGTGGCCGGTCTTGGATGTGAAGACCAGACGTGCGGTCTGCTGCTTGCGGATGCCGATGCCCAGGAAATGAACTTCGAGTTTAGGTTTGTCGCTGGCAATGAGCGGGCAGACCTCGAGCATATGGCTCTGGAGGCTTGACGTGCAGTCAGCTGCAAAATTGAGCGTGTAGTCCTCGAGGAATGAACAGCCCTTGGAGAGTCCCTGGTTCATTACCCAGAGAGTGCGGTACAGACAAGCGGTCTTCCAGTCACCCTCGGCGCCGAAGCCGATACCCTCGGCCATAAGGCGCTGTGATGCCAGGCCTGGAATCTGGTCGAATCCGAGGAAGTCAGGAGCGTCGATGTCAGCTCCACCCAAATCGTCGAAGTTGGTTGTGAAGGCATTTGCGTTCTCATCCTTCAGGACGCGGCGCAGTGCAATCTCAGCCTTGGCGGAATTCTTCACCTTCTCCCAATATACAGCCTCTCCGCTTTCATCAATCTTGATGGTGTAGAGTTTTTTGTACTCTTCTACAAGAGCGTCAGCCTCAGCGTCTGTGACCTTCCTGTAGTATTCCATCAAGGATGAAACAGGGTAGTAGTCAACGTGATAGCCCAGACGCTGCTCAAACTCGACACGGTCACCGTCGGTAACGGCTACATTGTTCATATTCATACCGAACATCAGACAGCGTACGTCGTGAGCGTCTGCGAAACCTGCGGCTGCACGGCTCCATACTGCAATCTGTTTCTGGGTAGCTTCGCTCTTCCAGTGCCCTACGACAACCTTGCGGGCTACACGCATACGTGTGCAGATGTGACCGAACTCGATGTCGCCGTGAGCGCTCTGGTTCAGGTTCATGAAGTCCATATCGATGGAATCCCAAGGAATGTCGGTGTTGTACTGGGTGTGGAAGTGCAGCAGAGGCTTCTCCAGTGCCTGCAGACCCTTTATCCACATCTTGGCCGGTGAGAAGGTGTGCATCCAGGTTATGATACCGATACACTTCCCGTCGTTGTTGGCAGCCTTCATTACGGCCTCAACCTCCTTGCTGGAATTGGCAGTACCTTTATATACTATCTTGACTGGGATGTTTCCGCTCTGGTTCAGACCGGCGACCATCTCCTTTGAATGACCGTCAACTGCTACGACTGCATCGCCTCCGTACAGAAGCTGAGCACCGGTCACCCACCATATTTCATAATTATCGAACATAACTTATTTATAATAATTTGTTTTTTACTCTGTAAATGAGCCGCTTGCGGCGAAACGCCGGAGGCGTTATTCATTTTTTCTTTTGCCCATAATAGGCGTTCGGACCATGCTTGCGCATATAGTGCTTCTCGACCAGGAGCGGGTTCATCGTAGTGCCCGGATTGAGCGTGAACGAGATGTATGCCATCTTGGCACACTGCTCCATTACTTTTGCATTATATACTGCGTTGGCAGGGCTCGTACCCCAGGAGAATGGACCGTGATTCTTCACAAGAACTCCTGGCGTATGATCCGGATTGATGCCTTCGAAACGCCTTACGATTACGTTGCCAGTCTCCAATTCGTAGTCACCTTTTACCTCAGACTCCGTCATATCCTCCGTGCAGGGGATATCCTTGTAGAAGTAGTCAGCGTGCGTGGTTCCGATATTTGGGATGTCCATTCCTGCCTGAGCCCAGGCTGTGGCGTATGTGGAATGTGTGTGGACAACTCCCATTATATTCGGGAACGCTCTGTACAATACAAGGTGGGTAGGGGTGTCTGACGAAGGGTTGAGATCCCCCTCGACGACCTTGCCGGTCTCGAGGGAGACTACAACCATATCAGAAGCCTTCATCTCATCGTAGCTGACGCCGCTGGGCTTGATTACAACCAGACCTTTCCCGCGGTCAATACCGGAGACATTGCCCCAGGTAAATATGACCAGACCCTGTTTTACGAGGTCCAGGTTAGCCTTGAAGACTTTTTCTTTCAGTTCTTCCAACATATTACCACAGGAATACGTAGAGGATTGCCAAAATTACGATGACACAGATGGCACCTATGTTGAATGTGCGGTCGGTGCGGAACAGAGTCAGGTCGATGCCGACAGCCTTGGCATTCTGAACTTTGTCCTTTGCATTTGAACGCAGGTACAGACCGAGAACGCCCAGGATGGCTGTGAAGAACAGCATTGCCTCGAAGCCCCAGGAACGGAGAACCGGTGAGCACATACCCCAGATGAACACTGCGAATGAAACAGCTGATGCGATGAACAGAATCTTTGACCACTTGAGCTGAGTGTCAATGGTGTGCTGATCCAGTTCGTCAGCCTTGACAGCACCCTTCTTGTTGCAGAGTGACATAGGAACGAAGATGGCAACCAGTACGATGAATACGTAACCCATACGGAGCAGGAACGGAACCTCCGGCAGAAGCAGCTTGAACGCGATTGAGAATACGAATGTACCGATGGCGGCTACAACGGCAGCGGGACCGGAAGCGCGCTTCCAGAGCAGGCCGAGACCGAAGATTACCACTACGCCCGGATATACGAAGCCTGAATACTCCTGTATAATCTGGAATGCCTGATCGGCACCGCCCATAATAGGATAAACTGCAATCATAGCAATAATCAGAGCGCAGATTGAGGTGATACGACCTACAGATACGAGGCTCTTCTCAGATGCATTCCTGTTGATGTACTGCTTGTAGATATCCATCGTGAAGATGGTTGATGTCGAGTTGAACATTGAAGCCAGAGACGAGATTACAGCGGCTGCAAGTGCTGCGAATGACAGACCCTTTACAAAGACAGGAGTGAAGTTGCGGATCAGGAACGGGTAAGCATCGTCAGAGATTGTGATGCCGCCGGCCAGACTTGCAAACAGCTCGGGCTGCTGTGTCTTGAGGTAGAATGCGCATACGCCAGGGATACAGACGATGAACGGAATCAATATCTTCAGGAATGCTGCGAAGATCATACCCTTCTTTGCTTCCGAGAGGCTCTTGGCGGCAAGACCCTTCTGAATGATGTACTGGTTGAAGCCCCAGTAACCGAGGTTGGTCAGCCACAGAGCACCTACGATAAGGGCAATGCCCGGAAGAGTGAAGTATGGGTCATCGGTGATGCCCGGATAAAGTGCAGTGTTGCGCTGAACTGCCAGATTGAAGTGGGTGTCGCCCGGTACGTTCTTCAGACTTTCATATACCTTGCCGAGAGCCGAGAGTGCGCCGCCGCTCAGTTCGAGCTTGTCAGCAATTACGTCCAGGGCTGCGTAAGCTGTAATCAGACCGCCGCCTACCAGGAATGTCACCTGCATAACGTCAGTCCAGGCAACTGATGACAGACCCCCGTAGATGGAATATATACCTGCGATGATGTAGAGAATCAGAATGATGATCAGGCGGATTGAAATGGAAGTGCCGCCAATTACGAGCATGCAGTCGCGGAGACCCAGAATCTGCTCAATTGCCAGAGCTCCCAGCCATGCCACTGATGTCAGGTTGATGAACACATAGAGGAAAAGCCAGAAGATGGAGAATGCCAGACCTGTTCCCGGATTGTAACGGTCACGCAGGAACTGCGGAATGGTGAATATCTTCTTCTCAATCATAACAGGAAGCAGGAACTTACCTACTACGATAAGTGTTGCGGCTGCCATAAGCTCGTAGGCTGCGATGGCAATACCTGCTGAATAAGCTGAGCCGGACATTCCGATGAACTGCTCGGCTGAGATGTTGGCGGCGATCAGAGATGCACCTACAGCCCACCAGGTCAGTGTGTTACCTGCCAGGAAGTAGTCCTTTGAGTCCTTCTCTTTACCGTTCTTACTGCGGGACAGGAAAAATCCCAGGAAAATCAGAAGTGCCAGATAGGCGACAACTACAATGTAGTCGATTGTCTGGAAGCCGTTGTTTTTAAGGCCGTCCAGTACTGAAACTGATTGTAAAAGCATTTATCGTTTATTTTATTGGTTTGTAATTCGATTCTTATTCTACACCGAACTTGTAGATGCAATGGCTGTAGTACTCCTCGCCAGGATTGAGCTCTGCGCTGTACCAGCCTTCCAGATCTGACTTGTTCGGGCTGTCCGGGAACTTCTGTGTCTCAAGGCAGCAGCCTGTACGCTGTTCCATCTTGCAACCCTGCTTGTCGGTGCCTGTACCGTCCAGGAAGTTGCCTGAATAGAACTGTATGCCCGGCTCGTTTGTATAGACCTCAACATAGATGCCGGTGACAGGGCTGTACAACTTGGCTGCGCAGATCGTCTCGTCGCACTTTGAGTTGAGAACCCAGTTGTGGTCGTAGCCGTTACCGTTCTTGAGCTGCTCATAGTCGAAGTTGGTGATTTCCTTACCGATTGCCTTAGGTGATGTGAAGTCCATCGGAGTACCTGCTACCGGCAGAATCTCGCCTGTTGTCATATAGGTGCTGTCACACGGGGTGAAGCAGTCGGCATTCAGTGTGAGAATGTGGTTGGTGATAGGCAGTGAGTGGTCGCCGTTCAGATTGAAGTAGCTGTGGTTTGTCTGGTTGATTACAGTCTTCTTGTCTGTTGTGGCAGTCCACTTGATGTCAATTGCGTTGTCATCGGTAATGGTGTAGGTGGTCTTTGCAATGACATTGCCGGGGAAACCGGCCTCGCCGTCAGCTGAGTTCATCACGAGAACGATGCTGTTTTCTGTGGCGCTCTCCACGTCATATACGAGGTTCTGCCAACCCATTGGCTCCGGCTCCAGTGTGCAGCCTCCGTGCAGGCAGTGGCCGAAGTTGTTCTGCGGCAGCTGATACTCAACATCGTCAAGTGTAATCTTGCCCTGATTGATACGGTTGGCATAACGGCCTACTGATGAGCCGAAATCGCTTGCCAGTGTGGTGTAGTCCTTGATGTTGGAGAAGCCGATAACGACATCCTGCATTTTTCCGTCCTTGTCAGGAGCCATAATTGCCACGATACGGGCACCGAAGTTGGTTACATAGACTTCCATTCCGTTGGCGTTGGTGAGCTTCCAGAGGTCGGTCTGCTTTCCGTAGAAATCAGTACCCTGGAAATCTTCCTTGCCCAATACATCCTCCTGTACCTGCTTTGGAGCACAGGCTGTCATTAAGCCCATACCGCAGATCATTGCAGCTAAAATACTCTTTTTCATAATGTTAATGTTTTGTTATTTATTGTTGTTAAAGTTTCCTTGATCCATCTCCTATATTTACCTCGTATTTGAGCGGTTTGTGCCCGAATCTGTCCTCGAATCTCTTCATCGCTTTTTCAATGAATGTGTCGCATAAACCGTCACGGACCAGATTTATCGTGCATCCGCCGAAACCGCCACCCATCATACGGCTGCCGGTGACTCCGCATTCGCGTGCCGTATCGACCAGATAATCCAGTTCGGCACAGCTTACTGTAAAGTCGCGGCTCAGACCCTGGTGTGTCTCGTACATCTTCTCTCCGACAAGTTCATAATCTCCGTTCTGCAGGGCCGCGCATACGGCAAGTACACGCTCTTTTTCGTCAAGTATGTATCGGGCACGTCTGAAGTCGGTGTCGTTTACCAGTCCCTGTACCTCTTCCAACATCCGGTAGGTGACATCCCGCAGGGTACATACACCGGAGTGCCTTGACGCAACTTCCGCCACGACATTCTCACAGCTGGCGCGGCGCTCGTTGTATTCATTGCCGAGCGAGTGCTTCACGCAGGAATTCAGCAGAATAAGCCTGTAGCCTTTCGGGTCGAACGGGAAATACTCGTATTCCAGAGAACGGCAGTCCAGACGTATCAGACAGCCTTTCCTGCCGAAAACCGATGCGAACTGGTCCATAATGCCGCATTTTACACCGCAGTAGTTGTGCTCCGTGTCCTGTCCGGCCCTGGCAAGCCCGAACTTGTCAACGCTTCCCTGGAATATGTCATTCAATGCGAATGCGAATACACTTTCTATTGCAGCCGACGATGACATTCCGGCTCCAAGCGGAACGTCACCGGAAAAGACTGCATCGAATCCAGCGACATTGACACCGCGCTTTGTCATCTCACGGCTTATACCGAAAATGTACGATGCCCAATGCTCTTCGGGCTTGTCTTCTTCGGACAATCCGAACTCCACGTATGGGTTCTCGTCCATTATATCTGCGGCAAATACCCGGCATTTTTCCGATCCGTTAGGCGCAACAGCGGCTGTGATGCCTTTGTCAACGGCTCCCGGAAGGACAAATCCTCCGTTGTAGTCCGTATGCTCGCCGATAAGATTTATGCGGCCTGGAGAGAAGTACAATATTCCCTCGTGACCGAACCGCTTCTCAAAAATCCCTTTCAAATCCATTGTGTCACAGGAGGCTTGCGCCGTGTGTGGTTACTCTACTCCGAATCTGTAAATTGTGGTCTGTGTATATACCTCGCCAGGATTAAGTGTCGTGGATGGGAAGTACGGCCTGTTCGGACTGTCCGGGAAGTGCTGCGCCTCAAAGCAGATTGCACTGCGGCGGGGCAGGGTGGTGCCGTGCGCACATACGCTGCCGTTGCACCAGTTGCCGGAATAGACCTGAACTCCAGGCTCCGTAGTGAGGCATTCCAAGGTGCGGCCACTTGCCGGATCCACGCATTTCACAGCAAGAGCCAATTCGCCCGGCTCACGCTTGTTGAGAACCCAGCAATGGTCATATCCGTGACCGTTTGCTGTCTGCTGGCAGCTGTCTATGCGGTCTCCTACACGGTGCGGAGTGCGGAAATCAAAGGCTGTACCTTCAACTTTGTCTATATTGCCCAGTGGAATGCAGGTGTCGTCAATTGGCAGATAGTGGTCTGCATTGACCGTCAGCTGATAGTCTGTCACAGGCTTGCTGTCCTGGCAGAGTCCCGTCAGGTTGAAATATGCGTGATTGGTCAGGTTTATGACTGTCTTCTTGTCGGTAGTGGCCTCGTATTCGATTGCCAGTTCGTTCTGGTCTGTCAGGTGATAGGTCACGTTGATGTCCAGATTGCCGGGAAAACCTTCTTCGCCGTCAGCTGACAGGTAATGCAGGTGCAATGTCTGTGCATCGGTCTGCTCAGCGTCCCATACGCGTTTGTGGTATCCTATAGGGCCGCCGTGAAGGGAATTGGGACCATCGTTGGTGGCGAGGGTGTATTGCTTTCCGTCCAGTGTGAACTTTCCCTTTGCAATTCTGTTGCCGTACCTGCCGATAAGAGTGCTGAGATATGTTTCCGCACTGTTCTCCACGTGGTCAATGCTGTCGTGTCCGCCTATGACGCTTGCGTATCTGCCGTTGCGGTCCGGCATCATTATAGTCAGCAGGGCACCTGCATAGTTTGTTATGGCCACTTCTGCGCCTGTACTGTTCTTGAGAATGTACAGGTCTGTCTGCTTGCCTTGAACTGTTTTCTGAAAATCCTCTCTTTTGAGTCCGGACAGATTGTCCTTAACGAAATAGTCAGCCATATTTATGTCTAATTAACGTAATTATTGTTTAATTAGGCAAATTAATGAAAATTATGGCTCCCGTGCAAATAAAATGGTGGTTTTATTGAAATTCAGACATGGACAGCAAATCTGCCACGACGAAAGTGCTGCCTCCGACGAATATGAAATCATTTGGTGAAGATTCCCTTATCGCAGTCCTCACGGCATCGCTTAC
The DNA here is from genome assembly GCA_045600825.1 of Bacteroidaceae bacterium. Taxonomy (GTDB): domain Bacteria; phylum Bacteroidota; class Bacteroidia; order Bacteroidales; family Bacteroidaceae; genus Colenecus. The sequence continues at coordinate 30,482 of JAZRYP010000024.1, read as the reverse complement.
GGAATGGTATGTTTTTCCGTAAAGCCCGGCTTCTCCTGCCATCCTCTGCAGTTCGTCTGACGGAATGGCTCTGCTTACGCCTGCCTGGGTGAAATACCACACGGCGTTTTTCGGCATCAGTTTCAGTACAGTGCCGGTGTCCTTGTCGTTCACCATACCGAAAACGATTCTCAGGGTCCCGGCTCCATCGGCTGCCGAAATGCTGTCCAGCTGCTCTGCAATATAATGTAGTCCGTGACTGTTGTGCCCTGTATCACATACTATTGTAGGGCTGTTCTGCAATTTCTGCCAGCGGCCTCTCAGCCCTGTCAGCCCGCACACGTTCCTGAAGCCTTCCCGTACAGCGCTCTCTGGCAGATTCCATCCTGCTTTTCCAAGCTCGCTGACTGCGTGCAGTATGGTGTTGGCGTTGCGGACCTGACAGAATCCCTGTAGTTCTGATTCGAGATTCCGGTACCCGTCTGCATCGTAAAACAGCTTTCCGGAAGAATCTTTGTATGAGGATAAAATTTTACATTTATCCTTTGTGAAAACTATTCTTGAATTACATTCTGCAGCTTTGGCTGCGAATACAGGTCTGCTTTCGTTGCAATCCTCTCCTATGACGACAGGTACTTCCCGCTTGATTATTCCTGCTTTCTCGTATGCTATTTTACCTAATGTGTCACCAAGAATAGAAATGTGGTCATATCCTATATTCGTGATGACGGATAGGTCCGGCGTTATTACGTTTGTGCAGTCGAGTCTGCCTCCAAGCCCGGTTTCGATGATTGCAATATCAACTTTCCTGTCTCTGAAATAGCAGAATGCCATTGATGTGGTCAACTCGAAGAATGAAGGCTTCAACGGCTCGTAAAAGTCTCTGTTGTTATTTAGAAAATTAATTACATATTCTTTGTGTATCGGAACGCCGTTGACACGTATCCTCTCTCTGAAGTCAGTCAGATGAGGCGAGGTGTAGAGACCTGTATTGTATCCGGCTGCCTGAAAGATGGCCGCAATGGTGTGGGCTGTGCTTCCCTTTCCATTTGTGCCGGCGATATGAACGGTGTGAAACTGCCTGTGCGGATGACCGAAATGCTCATCGAGCCGTAACGATGTGTCCATTCCGGCCTTGTATGCACCGCTTCCTATCTGTTGGAACATCGGCATCTGCCGGCATAGATAATCTATGGCTTCCTGATATGCGGTCATCCTACTCGAAGTAGTTCTTGAACTTGCGGAAAATCTTCTCCTTTACGCTTGGGGACGGCTTGAAATGTTCTGAGTCGGCCATCTTCTCAATGGCGGCTTTCTCATCGCGTGACAGATATTCCGGAATATACACGCTTATGTTTACCAGCAAGTCTCCGCGACGGCCGCTGTGAAGAACGGGTAAGCCTTTGTTCCTCAGTCTTAATACCTTGCCAGGCTGTGTTCCTGGCTCTATCTTGACTTTTACGGCTCCATCGAGTGTCGGAATCTGTACCGCTCCGCCTAGCGTTGCTTCCGGAACGGTAAGCAACAGATTGTATATCAGGTCGTTTTCCTCGCGTATGAGCTCAGGGTGCTGCTGCTCCTCAATCAGAATCAGCAGGTCTCCGGAATATCCGTTGTTGCGTCCGGCGTTGCCTTTGCCACTTACGGCAAGCTGCATTCCATCGGCTACGCCGGCAGGGATATTCACCTCGACGATTTCTTCGCCGAGTACGGTTCCCTCTCCGTTGCAGGCGTGGCATTTGTCCTTTATTATTTGTCCCTGGCCGTTGCATCGCGGACAGATGCTCTGGGTCTGCATCATGCCGAAGATGCTGTTCTGCGTGCGTGTTATCGTACCTGTGCCGTGGCAGTCAGGGCAGGTCTGTACTCCTGATCCTTTCTCAGCACCGCTTCCGCCACAATGGGTACACGGTACCTGCTTCTTCACCTTGAATTTCTTGGTTACTCCCGAATTGATTTCTTCCAGTGTCAGCGATACCTTGATACGTACATCGGAGCCTTTGTATTTGCGTTCTCCGCGTGAAGACCTGGCACCTGTGCCGAAACCGCTGAATCCTCCGAATCCGCCTCCGAATCCGCCTCCTCCGAAAATATCGCCGAACATGGAGAAAATGTCATCCATAGACATTCCCTGTCCGGAGAAGCCTCCTCCGAATCCTCCGGCACTGTTCAGTCCGTCGAATCCGAACTGGTCGTATTTGGCACGTTTGTCAGGATCGCTCAGTACTCCGTATGCCTCGGCTGCTTCCTTGAATTTCTCTTCGGCATTCTTGTCACCTGGGTTTTTGTCAGGATGGTATTGTATGGCTTTCTTGCGATAAGCTTTCTTTATCTCGTCGGCAGTGGCGTTTTTCGGAACCTCCAGCACCTCGTAATAATCTCTCTTTGCCATTTTGCTTGAGTCTTAGTTGTTTGGTAACGGCAATCAGTTGGCTACTACTACCTGCGATGTGCGCAGCAACTTGTCGTTCAGCATATATCCATCGCGTGTGCAGTCTATGATGGTGTTCCTGGCAACATCGTCCGTGGCCGGGATAGTGGCTATCGCCTCGTGAATGTCTGTGTTGAATTCCTCGCCCTTGGCAGGAATCTTTTTAAGTCCTTCGCCGTCGAGTATATGCATCAGTTTGCTGTATATCAGCTTTGTACCGTCTTTTATGGCTGTGATGTCATCGCTTTTCTCGTTGTTTGTGATGGCGCGCTCCAGATCATCTATGACGGGCAGCAATTTTGTCAGTATGTCAGCCGACGCAGTCTTTATCAGCTCTGCCTTCTCCTTGATAGTGCGCTTGCGGTAGTTGTCGAATTCCGCCATCTGGCGCAGGTTCTGGTCAATGAGCTGTTCCACACGGGCCTCGCTTGCTGCCAGTTTCTCCTCTATGCCCGTATCTGTCACATTATCATTTGATTCTGCCTCTTCTGCAGCTTTCCCGATATTCTCTTCAATATTCTCTGCGTTGGCATTCTGCTCTGGATTGTCCATTTTCTCCCTGGTGTCGTCTTTGCTTTTCTTAGACATCTTCTCGCTTCTTTAATAATTATATTGTGTTATATGCAAAATACTTGCCATAATACGTTGTTGTCAATTTGGCTGTATTGTTATATGACAGTGTGTCAGACCGGCTCAAATCCGGATATGTTCAGAATGAGAATGAAAATGGCAGGAGAGCGGATATGCCCTCCTTTATGAAAATGCAGTATTCCGTTCCATATAGCAATACACTTATCTGCCTGCCGTAACGGGATTGCGTCTCGGCCAGGACCTGACGGCAGGCACCGCACGGTGTGACGGGCTCTGCTGTAAACCCTCCTTCGTGAAATGCTGCTATGGCTATGGCTGTGACAGGTGTGTCGGGGTGGGTGGCCCCAGCAGAAAACAAAGCCGTACGTTCTGCGCATAACCCTGACGGATATGCGATGTTCTCCTGATTGCAACCTGTCACAATGGTGTTGTCGGCCAACAGGACTGCCGCACCGACCCTGAAACCTGAATATGGTGAGTAACTGTTTTCTGTGGCTTTTTTCGCAGCGTCTGCCAGATTGCGCATCCCGATATCCAGCTCATCGTATGTGCATTTTACGTAGTTGATGCTTATCTCCCTGTTCTCCATTGTCTCTATTTTTCAATCTTACTGCAAATATATAGAATTTAGATGTGTATATTTGCGATAAAATAGGATGCAATGAGTAGAATATCCCTGTATCTTCTCCTGGCCTTTACTGTAATTCCGCTTGGTGTCCTTTCGCAGACGCGGAACAGTGCGTACGAAGCATACATCGATAAATATAAAGGTGTGGCTGTGGATCAGATGCACAGGTACCACGTGCCGGCAAGCATTACTCTGGCGCAGGGACTTCTGGAGTCTGATGCCGGACGCAGTATGCTGGCTGTCGAGGGTAATAACCATTTCGGCATAAAGTGCCATTCTGACTGGAACGGCCGCAAGATGTACTATGATGACGACCGTCGTGGCGAGTGCTTCCGCAAATACGGCTCGGCGCAGGCTTCTTTTGAGGACCATTCAAAATTTCTGATATCAGGTTCAAGATATGCTTTCTTGTTTGAATTGAAGGTGACGGATTACAAGGGGTGGGCCAACGGCCTTAAGAAAGCCGGATATGCCACTAATCCGAACTATGCGAAGAAACTGATAGAGATTATAGAACTGTACGGACTGGACAGATACGATGGAAAGGGAGGCTCCGGCAGGGTCAGGAGACAATCGCAGTCAGACCGGATTCCCCATCAGACATATCTTTCCAATGGATTGCTGTATGTCCGTCTGGGATATGACGAGACGCTTAAGAATGTGGCAAAGGAGTTTCATACGTCACGCGGTAAACTGCGCCGTTACAATGAGATAGACCGTAAATTCATTCCGGAGGAAGGTAGCGTCATATATCTTGAGAAAAAGAAATGCAAGGCATCGAAGGAATATGATACGCACGTGGTCGGACCTGATGACAGCCTCTGGTCAATATCGCAACTGTATGGTGTGCGTATGAATTGTCTGGTCCGTAAGAATCGTATAGGTCAGGATAATCCTCTTTCTGTCGGTATGGAACTCCGCGTCAGATAAGTTCCTGTTCCTCTTTCATATCGAGTTCCTTGCCTTTGGCATCCTTGAATTTATAGGCAAGCAGAGGGAGGCTCTGGTCCGGGTAAATGCCTATTCCGAAACCGTATTTCAGTTTCCAGCGTTTTTTGACAGACAGTATGCCCTTGTTCAGGTATGCGTCAACGAACGGGTGTACGTACAGCTTGAATTTTCTGACCCCATTTTTTCTGACCAGGCACTCTATTTTGCTTTCCAGCTGATCCGTGAAGAGTATTGAAGGCTTTACAACGCCTTTTCCGAAACACGTTGGGCAGGTCTCATCGACTGGCACATCCATTACCGGACGTACTCTCTGTCGCGTAATCTGCATCAGCCCGAACTTGCTCAGAGGGAGGATGTTGTGCTTGGCCCGGTCGTTCTGCATATTGCTGCACATTCTCTCGTACAGCTTCTGCCTGTTCTCCGCGCGGTCCATGTCTATGAAATCAACGACTATGATGCCGCCCATATCGCGCAGCCTGAACTGTCTTGCAAGCTCGTCGGCCGCTCCTAAGTTGACCTCCAGGGCATTGTCTTCCTGATTGTCTGACTTTACACGGTGTCCGCTGTTCACATCGACCACGTGCAGAGCCTCTGTGTGCTCAATAACCAGATACGCACCGTTTCTGTATGATACGATTCTGCCGAAGGAGGACTTAATCTGCTTTGTTATGGCAAAATTGTCGAATATCGGCAGGTCGCCCTTGTAGAGTTTGACGATATCCAGACTCTCCGGTGCTATGAGGGACACATAGTCACGAATCTCTCCGTACGTCTTCTCGTCATTTACATATACGGATTCGTATGATGAGTTGAGCAGGTCGCGCAGTAATGCAATTGTACGACTTGTCTCCTCGTATGCGAGAGTGGGGGGCTTCTGTGATCTGTGTACCTCGGACATGCAACCTTCCCAACGACGTATCAGCACGGATAATTCCGCGTCCAGATCGGCGGCACGCTTGTCCTCGGCTACCGTTCGTACTATTATCCCGCAGTTTTTGGGCTTTATGCTCTGCATCAGCTGCTTGAGCCGTGCCCTTTCTGCGGAGTTCCTGATTTTTGTGGAAACCGACACTTTGTCTCCGAACGGAATCAGCACCAGATAACGGCCGGCAAATGATATCTCCCCTGTCAGTCTCGGCCCTTTTGTCGATATCGGCTCTTTTGCTATCTGAACCAGAATCTCATCGCCTTGCTGGAGGGCCTGCGTGATGCCGGCGCTCTCTGGCAGCTGCGGCTGCCTTGTGGCGTTGTCGAACGGATATAGCTTTTTCCTGTTGGACGATATCTGCTTCAGGTACTTCTGGATGGATGTGAACTGCTCACCCAAATCCTGAAAATGCAGGAATGCCTCTTTCTCGGATCCAATGTCAATGAAGCACGCGTTGAGTCCGGGCATAAGCTTCTTGACTCTACCAAGATAAATGTTCCCCACGGAGAATGCCATTTCGCGGCTCTCTTTCTGATATTCCACCAATGTGCCGTCCTCTGTGATGGCTATGGAAATATCATTGGGCTGAACATCTACAAATAGCTGGCTGGTCATTGTCGTTTCCTTCTTTGCGAATGTGTCTTTAAAACAAAAAACAAACTTGGTGATCCGTAATTTACGGCAAGTTTGTTTTTTGAATTCTGTCTCAAGCAGACTGATTTATTTGCTCTTATGTCTGTTCTTTCTCAGTCTTTTTTTACGCTTGTGGGTTGACATCTTGTGTCTTTTTTTCTTCTTTCCGCTTGGCATAATGAAATGTATTTATAGTTGATTACTTCCTTACAGCTGCAACGAATGTCTTGGCTGGCTTGAATGACGGAATATCGTGCTCGGGAACTGTGATTGTCGTGTTCTTGAGAATATCACGTGCAGCCTTTGCGGCTCTCTTCTTGATTATGAAACTGCCAAAACCGCGAAGATATACAGGCTCACCCTCTTTCAATGATTCCTTGACTACAGCCATAAAGCCTTCAACACATGCAAGCGTGTCGGCCTTGTCCATTCCAGTTCTCTTCGCAATCTCACTTACAATCTCTGCTTTAGTCATAATTCTTTTTATTAATGATGTTCGTTTCGGTGCGCAAATATACGCTTTATTTTAGTTGTTCCTGCAAAAACAACTTATTTTTTAGGTGAAAGGCTTATGTTTTTGTGCATTCGCGGCTTGTTTTGACAAATTATTGTATATTTGTAATTGTAAATCCATTAATACCAAAGTTATGTCATTAAACAAAGTAATGTTGATCGGCAACGTCGGTAAGGATCCTGATGTGAGGTATCGTGATAATGGCTATTGTGTAGCCAGTGTCACGCTGGCAACTACAGACAGGGCCAGAACGCTGCAGAATGGTACGCAGGTACCGGAGAGAACTGAGTGGCACAATCTCGTCTTTTGGCGCGGGTTGGCTGAGACCGTTGAAAAATACGTACACAAAGGCGACAAGCTCTACGTGGAGGGAAGCCTGCGTTCGCATTCCTACGACGATCAGAATGGCGTGAAAAGATATGTAACTGAAATTTATGTTGACAATATGGAAATGTTGACAACGCGTGCCAATGCAAGGCCGAATGTTCAGGAACAGCAGACTGCCGGTCAGGCTGAAGGTCCGCAGGCACAGACGGACGGTATGCCTTTCTGATATCCGGTAACTGATTTGGCGGCCGAAGGGAACACGGATGTGTCGCTTTGGCCGCCTTTGTTTTTTATACGAAATGCCTTTACAAAGTATAGTGCCGCTCCCGTCGGGGTGTTTGGGGGTTTGGAAGATAGATGAGCGTGAGGAAGACTTGCGGAGCATTGCGGGTGACACGCTGTGCCGTGACGTGAGGGATGATGTGTCTCTGAAAAGACGTCTTGAAAAGCTTGCCGTGCGCGCTCTGCTGACGTCGATGCTGCGTTACATGAGACTGAAAAACTGCGGCGGAATTATCTATCACGATGATGGAAGTCCGTATATGGATAACGGTCCTTTCGTGAGCATCTCACATACTGATGGTTATGCGGCTGTCATTCTGAGTCGTGACAATGAGGTAGGAATTGATATTGAAGTCCGCTCCTCCAGAGCTCTGAAGCTTGTGACCCGTTTTGAGTCGGAAGGCGAATTCTATACCAACTCTGATTCTGCAACGCTGTGCTGGTCCGCGAAGGAAAGTGTGTTCAAACGGCTTGGTGGGAAAGTGTCGGATTTCAGAGGGACTATGCATATTCCTCCGTTCTTCCCGTTGGAAAGTGGCAGCCTGACTGTCGGCCTGTCGTATGACGGAGCGGATGATTGCTGTAATGTGAATTATCGTGTTGGAGACGGTTTTGTGCTGACGTGGATCTGCTGAGAAACGGAGTTGTCTGACAAATGACGGGAAAAATATACGGATGTGTATGACAGGGCTGCTTTTTGTGGAAAAATGTGTACCTTTGCGCTTTAAAACCATATAAGAATATGAAAAAGAGTATTATGTCTTTACTGTCGGTGCCGGCGTTGCTGTTCATCTTGTCGTGCGTGGATAACAATTATGATATGTCCGACATTGACACTACTTCACGATTCAACATCAGCAATCTTACATTGCCGTTGAATCTGGATCCTGTCAAATTGGGTGTTGTGCTTGATATCAAGGATGACAGTGATATCAAAACAGATGAGTATGGCAATTACTATTTCCGGAAGGACGGCAGTTTTACATCCGGTACGGTCAATGTGAAGAAGATTGTCATTACCAAACCGGATGATGTGAATATCACAGGTAATGTCTCTGTAAACATAAATCTGCCTCAGGAGGTAAGAAACAGAATCAAACAGTACGCCGGTGATATGACAATGGGTCAGATTCTTGAAAACCGGGAACTTATGAAACTTATCGGCATCAGTGAGGATACGCCGATACTTGAAATACGTTTTGACAATTCCTCATCGAAGTGTGATGTCTGTCTGAACGCGTCCGGCATTGATTCCAATGTGAAGGGCATTGACTCATTGGGTGTTGAACAGACTGCGATGGCAATCAATGTAAATGTCCAGGGCATAAAGAACGTGCTGGAACCATTCACTCTCGAGGATATTGAGCTTGTGATGCCAAAGGGCGTTCAGGCCCAGACCTCGGAGGGTATCACATACGATCCTGTAAAAGGTACGCTGACTCCTGACGGTGGCAGATTGGGCCTTGACAATAATTATTCGGCAAATCTCAGTCTCACAATGATGGGTATCAACTATCATTTGCTTGAGGAGGAGGGAATGAAAGTGTTTGATCCGGAGAAGCATACATTTGCATACAGGAAGACCTGCTCTGTTTCCAGTCATGCGACGCTGACCTTTGCGGATGTTAAGAAATCTGTGACGTATGCGGACGTAGAGGAGTTTGAAGCGCAGAACAATGTAAAATATGAGTGCAACATCGGTTTCAACAAAAACATTGTCATCGGGTCCTTCCTCGGCAGTATCACATACAGTATGGATGACATCAAGGTTGATCCTGTCGTTATCAACAACATTCCTGATATACTTAAGGAAGCCGGTACCAACATAGATCTCAGAAATCCGCAGATTTATCTTGATATCGACAACAGTCTCGGCAAGTATGGCATCAGTGTCAACAGCGCACTGGAGATTAAGGGTAACAATACAATCACCGCTCCGTTGGAAATCAAGGCCGCTGACCGTACCGGACTCGTGCTGGCGCCGCTTCAGGAGGATTTGTTCCATAAGGACGGTTACGAATTCGAAGAAGTCAAAGACCTTGGACACGTTGTTGGAAGCAATGATGGTCAGACATTCCCTGAGCAGCTGAATATCCGTGTCATCAAACCCGAAGTGCCCGAAACAAAACTGCTCGAAGAACTGAAACTGGGTGAAAACCTCAAAGGTGTAGGGGGAAGATGGGAATTCTATACAAAACTTTCACTGACAGACAGTGCGAAGGTGAAGTACAGCAAGGAATGGAATGACTGGAGCGATGAGAATCTCAACGGGCTTACGGTGAATTCTGCTGTTGTGAACGTCACTATTATGAAGGATGTGGCACTTGATGCCGAAAGCATTGGATTCGTACTTTTTGGAAAGGAAGGCAAGCTTCGCGGCGAGACTGCGATAACGGGCGAAGTTTCGCAGGACATTGTGATCAGATTGGAGGGTGAACAGCTGAAAGAGATTCAGGGTGCTAAGATTGACGTGCGTCTCAAAGGAGTCAATAAGGATCTCAACCGGAATCAGAAAATTCAGGTAAGTAACCTCAAACTTACAGTTGACGGATACTACGATCGCAAATTTTAATGGATTATCACATCTGTAGATTGATTATGAAAAAGTTTAAGACAATCATAGCTGGTGCGGCATTTATACTTGCAACAGCATCTGTACAGGCACAGAACACGGAATCCGGTTATTTTACAGACGGATATCTTTTCCGTCACGAGATGAACCCGGCACTGTCCAACAGTCAGAACTATATTTCAATTCCTGTATTTGGCCGGATGGATTTCACGCTGCGGGGCAACATCGGAGTGCAGAACCTTTTATATAATGTGAATGGCAGGACTTCGCTCTTTACGAATCCGTTGGTCCCAACATCAGAATTCCTCGGCAATATCCACGACAAGAACCTTCTCGGCTCGGATGTAAAGGTGAAGATACTGGGTGCCGGTTTTTCGGAATTCGGTGGTTACAATACTATCAGCGTCAATATGCGTGTGAATGAGGACAGTAATATTCCGGGCTCGCTGTTCGCGCTGGCAAAGGAGGGACTGACCAATCGGACGTACGATATCAGAGACTTCAGAGCTCATGCTGATGCGTACGCCGAACTGTCGTTCGGGCATTCCCGTCAGATTGGCGACCGATGGCGCGTAGGTGCCGCACTGAAATTTCTGTTCGGCGGTGGCAATATCGATGCACACTTGGACAAGGCGGAACTGACTTTCAATGGCGAAGACTGGACGGCTGTGACCAACGCTACTGTGGAGTCCAGTGTCAAGGGACTGAGTTATAAGACTACAACTGTTGAACGTGGACCTGAGGGGAAGAAAACTCCTCACACATACGTCAACGCTGTAGATTTGAAGAGCCCCGGCTATAATGGCTTCGGTATGGCTGTCGATCTCGGCGCTGAATTCAGACTTAATGAAGATTGGAGTTTTTCGGCCGCAGTTCTTGACTTCGGTTTCATATCCTGGTCAAACAAGATGGTGGCATCAACCAATGGCGATCGCACATTCTCGCTTGATCAATATACTTTCAATGCCGATAAGGACGCAGACAACTCGTTCGGTAAAGAGATTGACAGGATGACTGGGAATCTGGCGACTCTGTATGAACTTCAGGACTGCGGAGATATGGGCAAATATGCCAGGATGCTTGGCTGCACGATGAATATTGGCGTCGGTTATACGTTGCCTGTATATCGTAAGATGACATTCGGTCTGCTGAATACCACACGGTTCCACGGCGATTACTCCTGGACGGATTTCCGTCTGTCCGCAAACTGGAAAGCAACAAAGGCATTCAGCATGGGTGCCAATTTCGCGGCAGGTACATACGGATGTGCATTCGGATGGATTATCAATGTGCATCCGAACGGCTTCAACATATTCCTTGCAATGGACCGTACCGTTGGTAAGCTTGCAAAGCAGGGCCTGCCTCTGTCAAGCAATGCCAGTGCCACACTGGGTATGAATATTCCGTTCTAATATACAATGGGAGGGATCAGTCCGATAATAATACTTAAAGGGCTGCTGATCGGTTTCGTTGCAGCGGCCCCGACAGGTCCCTCCGGAGTACTCGTCATAGAGCGGACATTGGACAAGGGACGCCGGTACGGGTTCCTTACGGGGGTCGGCATATCAGTCAGCGATGCAGTATATATCGTATGCTCGTCTGTAGGTTTGTCATTTCTGGTGAATCTGATAAGCGATAGAAGGACTGCGACGGTTTTCAGTATCGTCGGGTGCTGTCTGCTGCTCGCTTTCGGCATATTCACATTACGCAATAACCCTTTGAAGAAGCTGCGCGTGACTCAGGCCGACAAGTCTTCCCTGTATTATGCTTCCGTTTCCGGCTTTCTCGTTGCGATAGTAAATCCTATGGTCATACTCATCTATCTCACTATGTTTGCCTATTTCCATCTGGATATGGGAGGACTGGAGGTTGGACAGACGGTACAGGGATATCTGGCAGTATATGCAGGAGACCTGCTGTGGTGGGCATTCATCAGTTTTATCATAGACAAGCTGAGAAACAGGTTTGACCTGAAAGGTATCTGGGTGATTAACAGGATATTGGGCGGTGTGCTGGTAGTGGCAGCATTAACTTGGATGGTATATATAACAGTTACGCATTGATATGTTGGTCGCAGAAGAGTTGAGAAAAAACAATATAGCGGAATATCTCCTGTATATGTGGCAGGTGGAAGATCTGATACGTGCCAATGGATTTGACGTTGACAGGCTGGTGTCTGTGTCTGGCGGTGACACTCCGGATTCTGCATCTGTGCAGTCTCTGCGCGAGTGGTATGGCGGACTCATTGAGATGATGACACTTGAGGGCCGGCGTAACAAAGGACACCTCCAGATAAACGATAACATTCTTATACTAATGTCGGATCTCCACGACAGAATTATGAAAAGTGAGGGGTGTGACGAATATAAAGAATTGTATTATAATGCTTTGCCTATGATAGTAGGATATAGGGCGAAGTCGGATTGTTTGGAGAAGGGTGAGCTGGAAAGCTGCTTTGAGTTTATGTATGGGGTGTGGATGTTGCGGTTGCAGGGAAAAACACTGTCGGCCGGTACGGGCGATGCGGTGGAGCGGGTATCCGCTTTCCTGGCCCGATTGGCTATGTATTATAAAATGGATCGTAGCGGACAACTGGATTTGGAAAAGGAAAAATAAATATGTATGAATGAGGAAATAGATAGGAGAAGAACTTTTGCCATAGTCGCTCATCCGGATGCCGGAAAGACCACGCTGACCGAAAAATTTCTGCTGTTTGGAGGACAGATACAGGTAGCGGGTGCTGTCAAGTCCAACAAGATACGCAAAACTGCCACTTCGGACTGGATGGATATAGAAAAGCAGCGAGGCATTTCTGTAACGACTTCAGTTATGGAATTTGATTATCGCGGCTATAAGATAAACATTCTGGACACACCCGGTCATCAGGATTTTGCGGAGGACACCTTCCGTACCCTGACAGCGGTGGACAGCGTTATAATTGTGATAGACTGCGCGAAGGGTGTCGAGATGCAGACACGCCGGCTGATGGAGGTATGCCGTATGAGGAATACTCCAGTAATCGTGTTTGTCAACAAGATGGACCGTGAGGGAAACGACCCGTTTGATCTGCTCGATGAGCTTGAGGAGGAACTGCAGATAAAGGTGCGTCCTCTCAGTTGGCCCATTGAGAAAGGTGCCAGATTCAAGGGCGTTTACAATCTGTATGAGGAAAAACTGGACTTGTACAATCCCAGCAAGCAGACAGTGACGGAACGTGTTGAGGTCGATGTGAACGGACCGGAACTGGACAGCAAGGTGGGTGAGGCCAATGCGGCAAAACTGCGTGACGATTTGGAACTCATATCCGGCGTTTACGAACCGTTTGACCGCCAGGAATATCTGGACGGACATCTGGCTCCGGTATTCTTCGGTTCTGCACTTACCACATTCGGAGTCAAGGAACTCTTGGACTGCTTTGTCGAGATAGCGCCTTCACCGCGTCCTGTCGTTGCCGAAGAGCGTATTGTTGCTCCTGAGGAGGACAAATTCACCGGGTTCATTTTCAAGATGACTGCGAACATAGATCCGAACCACCGTTCATCGATAGCGTTCTGCAAGGTATGCTCCGGGCGCTTCAGACGCAATGAGCCGTATCTGCATATACGTCTTGACAAGACGCTCCGTTTTTCATCGCCAACGCAGTTTATGGCGCAACGCAAGAGTACTATTGACGAGGCGTGGCCCGGTGACATCGTCGGTCTGCCGGATACCGGCAATTTCAAGATCGGAGATACATTGACAGAGGGAGAGAAACTTCATTTCAAAGGACTTCCGAGTTTCTCGCCGGAAATGTTCAAATATATTGATAATGCCGATCCTATGCGTGCCAAACAACTTGCAAAGGGTCTGGATCAGCTGATGGGCGAAGGCGTTGCCCAAATGTTCATAAATACGTTCAACGGACGCAAGCTGATAGGCACTGTAGGCCAGCTGCAGTTTGAGGTGATTGAATACAGGCTGGAGCACGAGTACAATGCTTTCTGTCGCTGGGAACCGGTGAGCCTGTATAAGGCCTGCTGGATAGAGAGTGATGATGAGGCTGAACTGGAGGCATTCAAGAAGCGCAAGTATCAGTTCATGGCAGTCGATAAGGACGGACGTGACGTGTTCCTCGCTGACAGCAACTATGTGCTGCAGATGGCGCAGATAGATTTCAAGAATATAAAGTTCCATTTTACAAGTGAGTTCTGATATGGCAGGGTATGATAAGACTGATCTGGAACGTGCCTGTCAGGTGATGCGCGATGGCGGAGTGATACTGTATCCTACAGATACGGTATGGGGAATCGGCTGTGATGCCTCCTGCGAGGAGGCTGTCAAGCGCATATTTCAGATAAAGAAACGCAGTGACAGCAAGTCGATGCTGGTGCTTGTCGATTCAGAATCCAAACTTAAGTATTATGTAGAGGATGTCCCTGATCTGGCATACGATATGATTGAGATGTCAGAGAAGCCTCTAACTATAATCTATGACGGTGCCCGCAGACTCGCTCCGCAACTGATTGCCGAGGACGGAAGCGTTGGAATCCGCGTGACACGTGAGGCTTTTTCCCGCGATCTGTGTGCCCGTATGCGTGGTGCAGTGGTATCTACATCGGCTAATATCAGCGGTCAGCCGTCGGCGGCAGTCTATGCTGAAATATCCCGGGAAATCATTGACGCAGTAGATTATGTGGTGGAATACAGACGTGATGACAATACTAAGGCCAAACCTTCCGGTATCGTGAAACTGGGAGCCGGAGGTCTGGTGAAGGTTATAAGAGAGTGAGATGGGTGATAGAGATCATAATACGCCGTTGGTGCGTTTTATAAACTGGCGCGAGAAACATATCAGTGAGCGTCAGTTCATATTACTGCTGAGCCTTGTGGTCGGCGTACTGACATCTTTTGCAGCCTTGCTGCTGAAATGGCTTATTGAAAAGATACATTATGCCGTAGAGTACGGAATTGATGTGTCCGGATGGACCTGGATGCTCCTGCTTTTCCCTATACTTGGCATATTGCTTTCCGGACTATATATAAAATATGTGGTGCGCGATGACATAGGACATGGCGTGACAAAGATATTGTATGCCCTTGCCCGTAGGAACGGACGTATCAAGCCGCACAATATGTGGACATCTATGGTCGCGAGCGCTATCACAATAGGATTAGGAGGATCTGTAGGTGCTGAGTCGCCGGTAGTTCTGACAGGTTCAGCCATAGGTTCCAATATCGGCAGGCTGTTCAAGATGGAGCATAAGACCCTGATGCTTATGATAGGCTGCGGATCGGCAGGCGCCATCGCAGGTATCTTCAAGGCTCCTATAGCAGGATTGGTATTCGTGCTTGAGGTGCTTATGCTGGATCTGAGTATGGGCTCCCTGTTACCGCTTCTCCTGTCATCGGTGACTGCCGCAACCATATCGTATGTCATCACAGGTACGGATTCCCTCTTTCATTTTGTAGCGGCGGATCAGTTCTCGCTGGACAGGATACCATACGTTCTGCTTCTGGGCGTTTTCTGTGGCGTGATGTCATTGTATTTTTCCCAGACAATGTACCGCGTGGAGACTGTTTTCGGGAAAATCAGGAAGAACAGTCTGCGTTTCATATCCGGAGCTGTCATTCTGAGTACATTGATATTTCTATTTCCTTCGCTCTATGGTGAAGGCTATGATACTATAGGAATACTGCTGTCAAGCGGGAAGAATATGGACGCCTTGTCTTTGACGCTATTGGATAACTCTCTGTTCAATGGCCAGGGCACGATGCTGATAATATATCTTGTCCTGGTAATGCTGTTCAAGGTCCTTGCATCGACAGCGACCAATGCCGGTGGGGGATGCGGCGGAATATTCGCACCGAGCCTTTTCATGGGCTGTATTTCAGGCTTCGTGTTTGCCGAGATGTTGAAGTATATGTTTCCTGCCGTGAGTATATCAACGCAGAATTTTGCGTTGTTCGGAATGGCCGGACTTATGTCTGGTATAATGCATGCACCTCTTACCGGTATTTTCCTTATTGCGGAACTGACTGGAGGCTATTCTATGTTCCTTCCGCTGATGATGGTGTCGATATCGTCATATCTTACCGTCAGGCTGTTCCAGCCTCACAGCATATATTCAATGCGGTTGGCTCAGAGGGGTGATCTGATGACACATCATAAGGATCAGTCGGTGTTGCTGCTTATGCGTATCGACAGTGTCATTGAGACCAATTTCATATCACTGACCACGGATATGGATCTCGGCCAGCTTGTAAAGGTCATATCAGAATCAAGCCGTAACCTGTTCCCAGTACTGGATGTTGACGGAAAGCTTATCGGTGTGGTCAATCTGGACTCCATCAGGAATATAATGTTCCGCCGTGAACTGTATCACCGCTTCAGGGTGGAGAGATTTATGGAATCTCCAAGAGCACGTCTCGTAATATCGGACACAATGGATGCTGTGATGCGGAAATTTGATGATACTGGTGCCTGGAATCTTCCTGTGGAGGATGAGAATGGAAAATATCTTGGATTTGTATCAAAATCCAAAATCTTCAGCACTTACAGGAATGTGCTGCTGGAGCTTTCAGAAGAGTAGAGATCTGTTTTAAAATGGATAGGAAGTCTGTAAGAATCGTGTTTATGGGAACTCCGGAGTTTGCGGAGTATTCGCTCAGGAAGTTGGTTGAGGGCGGTTTTAATGTAGTTGGGGTGGTTACCGTTCCGGATAAGCCCATTGGCCGGCACGGCAGTGTCCTGCAGCCTAGTCCTGTGAAACAGTATGCTTTGTCCTGTGGCCTGCCTGTGCTTCAGCCTGATAAACTGAAGGACCCTGATTTTCTGACATCGCTCAGGGAACTGCAAGCAGATTTGCAGATTGTTGTCGCATTCAGGATGCTTCCGGAGGAGGTCTGGGCTATGCCTCGTCTGGGTACGTTCAACCTGCACGCCTCGCTCCTGCCTGAATACCGGGGTGCCGCCCCGATAAACTGGGCTGTGATAAACGGGGAGCGTGAGACTGGTGTCACGACATTTTTCCTTCAGCATGATATTGATACAGGTGACATAATCGACCAGGTGAGAGTCCCTGTGGGCGATGATGATGACGCAGGTGTTGTCCACGACCGTCTGATGGAGACCGGTGCTGAACTGTTGCTGAAAACCGCCGACTCCGTAATAAACGGCAATGCGACATCGTACCCACAACCGGTCCTGAGTGATGTCTGCTATGCGCCTAAGATATTCAAGGATACTTGCCGTATTGACTGGAACAGTGATGCGGCAGTAATAAAGAACAGGGTGCGCGGACTTTCTCCATATCCTGCAGCGTGGTCAGTGCTGCATCTGGCAGACGGTACTGCGGTGGATTTCAAGATATTCAAGGTGTCAGTATCAGGGAAGTCCGATGGTATGGCTCCCGGTTCAGTGATGACTGACGGCAAGACATATATGGATGTGGCTGCTGCGGACGGACTGTGTGTGCGTCTTGTGGAGGTTCAGATGGCTGGAAAAAAGAGGATGCCGGTGCAGGCTTTCCTGTGCGGAACACATCTTACGGACGAATGCCGTTTTGAGTGAAATGTCATTTTTCAGTCCGAAAATTTGTATATCACTGAAATTATTGTGTACTTTGCGCAGAAAATAACATTTGTTCACATTTAAAACCATACGCCTATAGAGGAATCATTACCCAGTTAACCATACTTGATAAGTAATGAAAAATTGGACACTGTGTGCGGATGACGAACTTGTCAGTCTGTATTTGAGTGGTGAAAATGAGGCTTTTGGTACTCTCCTTGACAGATATAAGGATAAATTATTCGCGTACATATATTTTATCGTACGCAGGAAGGATTTGTCCGATGATATTTTCCAGGATACATTCGTAAAGGCAATCGTAACATTGCAGAAGGGTGGTTATACCTGCAACGGACGTTTCGGCGCCTGGCTTACAAGGATTGCACATAATCTTATAATTGATTCGTTCAGACAGGACCGCAAGGAAAATCTGGTATCCAGCGACACTTGCGAGACAGATATCCTGAATAATGCTGAACTGTGCGAGCAGAACATCGAGGACGAGATGGTTAGCAGTCAGATACTGAAGGACTTGCGCGGACTTGTGAATGAACTCCCTGACAATCAGCGCGAAGTTGTATTCATGCGTTATTATCAGGACCTCAGCTTCAAGGAAATAGCCGACATTACCGGAGTATCAATCAATACGGCACTCGGCCGTATGCGCTATGCCCTGATCAACATCAGAAAAATGGCATCGGACAGAAATATCTCACTTACCGAAGAATAGTAAAAAAATATTTGTTCTTACATACTAATACCGGTGGGCTTGCGTTTAATATAAAAACGAACAAAAGCCTATGGATATAACCTCTACATCATCTTCTTCTTTAACTTTTGAAAATCTGATCCGCAAGGCCATAATGAGTGGCAGCTATGGCTCTCCCTCCGATAGAGTGCTGGATTTCATAAGAAATTATTCAATTACATCGCGTAATTCTGAATCCCAGTCCTGATATTTTCTATATTTGCAGTAGAATAATTTCAAATATGGGTGTTATTGTTGCTCCGTCATTGTTGTCGGCCGATTTCGGTCATCTTGACCGCGATTTGGATATGATAAACCGCAGTGATGCGGATTGGCTTCACATAGATGTCATGGATGGCGTATTCGTGCCGAATATCTCATTCGGTTTTCCTGTGCTCAAATCAGTAGCTGCTCTTTGCAGTAAGCCGTTGGATGTGCACCTGATGATAGTTAATCCGGATAATTACATTGAACGGTTCGCAGCACTCGGTGCGATGTCATTGAACGTCCATTATGAAGCCTGCACGCATCTGCATCGTACAATATACGAGATCAGAAGATGCGGAATGAAAGCGGCGGTCACACTTAATCCTGCCACTCCGACAAATGTACTGGAGGATATACTCGGCGATGTGCAGATGGTATTGCTGATGACGGTGAATCCTGGTTTCGGAGGGCAGAAATTCATAGAACATTCAATAGAGAAAGTAGCGCGTCTGCGCGAGATGATAGACCGCGGTGGATATAATACCTTGATAGAAGTTGACGGCGGCGTAAATTTTGAAACGGGAAAGCGTCTGGTTGAGGCAGGCGTCGATGTACTGGTATCGGGAAACACAGTCTTTGGCAGCTCCAATCCGGTGGAGACAATACGGAGACTTAAAAATCTATAGATGAATTGCACTGGCTTACATATTATCCGGCCGTAAGGCTGGCTTTTCCATTTATTTGCGGAATAATTGTATCGAAGTCTCTCTGTGAGATTCCGCTGCTTGTGATGCTTGCGGTAGCGCTGGCACTATGGTTGTTGCTGTGCATCTCTCTGAGGATACGCTCATCGGTGCCTTGCAGCCTCTGTATAATTTCGCTGGCCTTTGTACTGGGTATGACTGACTATGGACAATACGACAAGTCCGTACGGATTGACTGGGGCAGAGAGAGGCGCATCTATGCCGGAATATTGCAGGACTGCCCGGTTGGGCGCAACAGGAGTTTCCTGCTGAAAATCAGATTGGCGGACCGTAACGGAAAGGTTAATGGCTCTGAAGTATATCTGTATGTGCCGAAGACTGATTCTGTGTTATCGCTCCGTCCCGGTGATGTGCTTTGTTTTAACGGTAGGATAAATGGCACGGGAGATTCGGGTGATGACTCCGGATATGACTCGTATCTGTACGGTAAAGGCGTAAGCGGTACGCTGTGGGTGAATTCGTCCGATTGGCATAAGCTGACGGCGTTCCGCAGCGGCAGACTGAGGTATCGTCTTGCCGCGTTTCGCGGAAAAATGTCCGTTATGTATGCGGAGTGGGGATTGAGAGATAAGGCGCTGGCAGTGGTACGGTCTGTAATCCTTGCCGATAAATCCCTGCTGAATGATGATACGCGTGACACTTTCTCGGCGTCCGGTGCGAGTCATCTTCTGGCGGTATCCGGTCTTCATGTCGGAATTATCTACGCCTGCCTTTCCTTGCTGATTCCCTCAATGATGTCTTCGTATGGCAGGGTGCTGAGGGAATCTGTCATAATTTCGGCGATGTGGGCATACGCAGTCATGATAGGTCTGCCTTTGTCCATAACGCGTTCGCTTATTATGTTTTCCGTAGCATTCGTATGCCGTTCTCTAAGACGAGACAATTCTCCGTTGAACAGCCTGGCTGTGGCAGCCGTGATGATTCTCTTCATTGATCCGAACGGATTGTATGATGTGGGCTTCCAGTTCTCTTTCCTGGCAGTGTTCTTTATCCTGTTCCTGCAACCGTCGCTGTCTCAGCTTTTAAGGCCGGAGAACCCTGTTGTAGCATATCTGTGGAATCTGGTGACGGTATCAGTATCTGCTCAGATAGGTACGGCTCCGCTTGTCGCGTATGTGTTCAATGCATTACCATCGTATTTCCTGATAACAAACATAGTCGCCATTCCTGTAATGTTCGCCATAGTCGCCTGCGCCATGCTTATGTGTATGGCTGCTGTTGTCCCGATTGCCGGCAGACTGTTGGCGGATGTCATAACGTTTTCGGTGGATTTTCTGGATGAAGCCATGAGATGGATAGTTGATACGCCGGGCTCTGTGATGGATACATACATAGACAGCGTCACGGACGTCTGGCTGATATATGTCATGCTGACAGCTGTGTCTGTGTGGATTATTTACCGTAAATCGAAAACTCTGATATGGATAGCATGTACGGCAGATGTGTGGATGGCATTGTCATTATTTGATATTTGTTGACTTTACCCTGTCCTTAGATTTCACACAATTATTATCTTTGCAGATAGTTCGGAGTTTTCATAATAGCAATGCTTGATAATTATTTCAGTTCGGACGAAGTGGCGCAATTCCGCGTATGGATGGAGTGGGCTGATAATTATGTGATTATAGCACATAAGTCTCCTGATGGTGATGCCGTCGGCTCATCTCTTGCGCTGTTCCTGTTCCTGCAGTCCAAAGGCAAGAATGTAAAAGTCGCATTTCCTGACAGTCCTCCGGAATTCCTTATGTGGATGCCGGGCGCATCTGAAATAATGACGTATGACAAGGATCCGGACAATATATCGGATCTGATATATAAGGCTGATGTGCTCTGCTGCCTTGATTTTAATTCCACGGGTCGTGTGGAAGGTATGGCAACCTCGCTCTTGTACAGCCGTGCAAAGAAAATAATGATAGACCATCATCCTGGCCCTTCCAAATTCTGCGATGTGATATTGTCGCGCCCGGAATCATCGTCAACTTCCGAACTGGTGTTCCATCTGCTGTGTGCGCTGGGGGAGTGGGGCAATGTGACCCGGCAGATGGCTGAATGTATCTGTACCGGAATGATTACAGATACCGGCGGGTTTGCATATAACAGTAATTCGTCGCAATTCTTTTATATCATAAGCCAGCTTATAGACAAGAATGTCGATAAGGACGCGCTTTTCAGAAAGGTGTTCAATAATTATTCGGAGTGCAGGCTCAGATTGACAGGGTTTGTACTGACGGAGAAAATGCGCATATATGAGGGCTGTCGCACGGCTTTGATGACTCTGTCCCAATCCGAACAGGAGCGTTTCCATTGCCAGAGCGGTGATACAGAGGGTTTTGCAAATATGCCGTTGCAGATATCGGGAGTACTGTTCTCAGTATTTATGCGCGAAATCGGAAAAGGGAAAATAAGGGTGTCGTTACGTTCTACGCAGGGCGTACCTTGTGACAAGTTCTCCGGTGATTATTTTCACGGAGGCGGGCACAGGAGCGCATCAGGCGGGGAGTTTGCCGGCACATTGGACGAGTGCGTGAAAGAACTTGAACGCGGGCTGAAGGAATGGGAAAAATCAGACGAGGATTGTATCAGACAATTATTTAAATGATAAGTGATATGCAGGGATTCAGAATGCTGCCGCTGACGATTGCGGTTTTGTTGATGTCATTTGCAAGCTGCAATAAGTCAGAGACATACGCAGAAAAGAAAGCAAGGGAGTCAGAACAGATACAGAACTTCATTTCGGAAAGGAACATCAAAGTGATAAAGCTTGATGAATTTCTGAGGGATACGATAACGGATAATCCGGAAGAAGGGCCTGATAAGACATTGAATGAGTATGTTCTTTTCCCGGAGAATGGCGTATATATGCAGATTGTGCGCCGTGGCGAAGGTACGGCATTGGAAGATGGGGAGACCCGCTTGTTGAATGTACGCTTTCTGGAATATAATATAGCGACCGGTGATACAGTTGATATGAGTCTGCATACAAACGATAATGATGTAGTTAAATGTTCCCGTACCGGTAACTATTATACAGCGATGCTCCTTCCAGGAAGCCGTATGGCCAGATATGGAAACTCCGTTCCGTCAGGCTGGCTCGTGCCTATGCCGTTCATAACGCCAGGCTTTCTGTATAATGGACTTAACGCTTCTAAGGTAAAGATTATCGTACCTCACGATCAGGGTACATCAGCGGCGATGAATGCCGTGCAGCCTTATTATTACGAACTGATAATAACATCCCAGAAAAAATGACAATGGTTAAATCAATCTCCGGAATACGCGGAGAGATTGGCGGACGTGCCGGTGAGGGACTGACGCCTATGGATATAGTGAAATTCGTGTCAGCATACGTGACGTGGATGAAGGCTGGCAATCATTCAGCCAAGAGAGTGGTGGTAGGCCGTGATGCCCGCATATCGGGCGATATGGTGCGGAACGTGGTTTGCGGAACGCTGATGGGAATGGGCATTGACGTCATAGACATAGGACTGGCC
Source organism: Bacteroidaceae bacterium (assembly GCA_045600825.1). GTDB lineage: Bacteria > Bacteroidota > Bacteroidia > Bacteroidales > Bacteroidaceae > Colenecus. The sequence goes on along the minus strand of JAZRYP010000024.1, from coordinate 7,887 downwards.
TCTACTCCTACTACAGAACTGGCAGTAACGTGGCTTGAGGCGGACGGAGGATTGATATTGACAGCCAGCCATAATCCGCGTCACTGGAACGCTCTGAAATTGCTCAATTCGCAGGGGGAATTCCTGAGTGCTGCTGATGGTAATGAGGTCCTGCGCATTGCCGAAGCGGAGGACTTCCATTATGCCGATGTGGATAATATAGGACAGTATATCAGAAACGACGAGATGAACAGAAAGCACGTTGATGCCGTGCTTGCCATGAATCTCGTAGATGCAGATGCCATACGCAAGGCTGATTTCAGCGTGGCCATTGACTGCGTTAATTCTGTCGGAGGTATCATATTGCCCGAATTGCTTGAAAGGCTTGGCGTGAAGAACGTGAAGAAACTGTATTGCGAGCCTACCGGTGATTTCAAACATAATCCGGAACCGTTGGAGAAGAATCTCGGAGATATTATGGGACTTATCCGTGACGGAGGCTATGACCTGGGACTTGTCGTAGATCCTGATGTTGACAGACTCGCCTTTATTGATGAAAAAGGCAATATGTATGGCGAGGAGTACACCCTCGTCTCTGTCGCAGATTATGTTTTGAAGCATACGCCGGGAAATACAGTCTCAAATCTCAGTTCCACCAGGGCACTGCGTGACGTGACTTTGTCATACGGACAGAAATACAATGCGGCAGCCGTTGGAGAGGTTAATGTCGTCACGAAGATGAAGGATACAGCTGCTGTCATCGGTGGCGAGGGCAATGGGGGAGTCATATATCCTGAACTGCATTACGGCCGTGATGCTTTGGTGGGTATCGCACTGTTTCTCAGCCATCTGGCTCATGAGAAGAAGACCGTAAGCGAACTCAGGAAAACTTATCCGCAGTATTTCATTGCCAAGAACCGCATTGACCTGAAACCCGGTACGGATGTGGATGCCATACTCCGTAAGGTGAAGGAGAACTATGCCGGCGAGGAGATAAACGACATTGACGGTGTAAAGATTGATTTCCCGGACAAGTGGGTGCATCTGCGTAAAAGCAATACAGAGCCGATAATACGCGTGTATTCCGAGGCTTCGTCAATGCAGGCTGCCGATGAGATCGGCAAGTCCGTAATGGATGTCATTCAGAAAATGATATGAAGTTCCACCTGCGAAACTTCAGTCAATAAACATAGAACTGACAATTCCGTCACCTCTGAACAGACCTGATTCTGTGAGACGTATTCTGCCGTCATCACCGGGAATCAGGTCTCCGTTTTCTATCCATTTTGATGCGGAACCAAGCAGCCTTTCGACCGCATCTTTACCGAAATTCTGCTGTATGTCGTTTATTGACAGACCATCGGATGTCCTCAGCGATAGCATTAAGGTCTCATTGTATCTGTCCGTATCGGTCAGATGCTCCTGTCCGAAAAGCGGTTTGCCTGAGAGGATTCCCGATATGTATTTGTCAATATCGCTGATGTTCCATCGTCTTGTGCGTCCGTCGAAAGAGTGGGCGGCTGCTCCAATTCCGATATATTCTGTCCTGTTCCAATAGCTGCTGTTGTGCCGCGACCTGTAGCCTGGCCTGCAGAAATTCGATATCTCGTAGTGTTCGTAGCCATTGTCTTCCAATGTAGTACACAATATCCCGTACATATCTGCGCATACATCGTCTGGCGTCTGGCGTATCTTGCCGTCAGCAAGCATCCTGTGTAGAGGCGTGCCTTCCTCGTATGACAGGCAATATGCGGATATATGGGGCACTTCCAAGTCTGCCAGTGTCTGTAGGTCCTCTTTGAATGAGGCGGCAGTCTGTCCGGGAAGACCATATATCAGGTCTGCGCTTATGTTGATGAATCCTGCTGACTTGCAAGATTTTATGGCGCTCAATGCCTCTGCTGCGGTATGTCTTCTATGAATCCGTTTCAATATGTCATCGTCAAGGCTCTGTATGCCGATGCTTATTCTGTCTATTGCTGTCCCCTTTATTCCAGACAGGAACTCTCCGCTGATATCGTCAGGATTGCATTCAATGGTAGCTTCTTCGATTCCTGACAGTCCGAATATGGAATCTGCACTGTCGAGTATCCTGCCAATCTGTAATATCGACAGCTGTGACGGTGTTCCACCGCCTATGTACAGTGTCCTGAGACTGGATGAACCTTCAGATTTTCCGCGCATCTCCATCTCACGGCACAGCGCGTCAACGTATCTGTCCTTCAACTCGTGTCTCGTAGTCGAGTAGAAGCCGCAGTATATGCATCGGCTGGCACAGAATGGAATATGAATATATAGTCCTGACATTTCTCCCAAAGATATAAGAAGCTGTTTGAATTTATTCCAATTAATCTTTTATAAAGTCTTTCCGGTTGAAAATCCGTTTCTTTTCAGTCATGATGGAACCCCATCACTCCTTCAAACAAGCAAATTTTCATCTCGAAAATCCTTCATAAAATTTTTAATCGAACAAATTTAAACAACTTCTAAAAAACGTTGATACGCGGCTTGTTTATTTGCTAATGTTTGCTAAATTTGCCAGTCAAAATAAAAAATTGAAAAATTAAAAACATATTAATTTATTAACGGATGAAAAATTATAAATCTGCGGATGTCAGAAATGTAGCCCTTGTAGGAGGCTCGGGTTCTGGTAAAACCACCCTTACGGAGAGTATCTTGCTTAATGCCGGTGTGATAAGGCGCCGTGGCAATGTGAATGCCAAGAATACGGTCAGTGATACTGCTGCTGTCGAGCAGGAATACGGCTACTCTGTCTATTCTACAGTATGCTCGGTAGAGTGCGGTGACAAGAAACTGAATTTCTTTGACTGTCCTGGCTCGGACGATTTCTCCGGTGCAGCCGTTACAGCTTTGAATATGTGCGATTCTGCAATACTTCTCATGAACGGCCAATATACCATGGAGGTAGGTGCAATCAACAACCGCAGACTTGCTGGAAAGCTTGCAAAACCATTGTTCTTCGCGGTCAATTATGTTGACAATGAGAAGTGTGAGTTTGATAATATCGTGGAGCAGCTCCGCTCACAGTTCGGCGGCGGTATCTATCCGGTGCAGTTCCCTGTAAATGCAGGCCCGGGATTCAACAGCGTGATTGACGTCCTTGAAATGAAGAAATACACATACACTGCCGATGGCGCGGCTCCTCAGATTGAGGATATCCCTGCAGCACTGGCAGACAAGGCACAGACTCTTCACGACGCTATCGTCGAAGCCGCAGCCGAGAACGACGAGGCTTTGATGGATAAGTTCTTCGACAGCGGTGAACTGTCACAGGAAGAGATTGTTACCGGACTCAAGAAGGGTGTTGCATCGAACAGCTTCTTCCCTGTATTATGCTTGTCTGCAGCTCAGAATGTAGGTGTAAGCCGTCTTGTTGATTTTGTATGCCAGCTGGCTCCAAGTCCTCTGGATGTCACTCCTGCGAGCAACGCCAAGGATGAGAAGGTCGAGGTCGTGTCTGACGGCGCCACATCGCTCTTCTTCTACAAGACGTCGATGGAGCCTCATATCGGTGCCGTATCATATTTCAAGGTGATGTGCGGTACTGTACATGAGGGTGAGGATTATACCAATGCAGACCGCGGTTCAAAGGAAAGAATCGCCCAGCTGTTCACAAGCAACGGTACTATCCGTACTCAGGTTACGGAACTGTGCGCTGGTGATATGGGCTGCACCGTTAAGCTTAAGGACGTCAAGACCGGTAACACATTGAATGCGAAGGGTGCCGATAACAGCTTCAATTTCATCAAGTTCCCGAACTACAAGTATTCACGTGCCATCAAGCCGGTCAATGAGGCTGATATGGAGAAGATGATGTCTATCGTGGCACGTATGCGTGAGGAGGATCCGACATTGGTAGTAGAGCAGTCCAAGGAACTTCGTCAGGTCATACTTCGTGGCCAGGGTGAGTTCCATCTGCGCACATTCAAATGGTGCATTGAGAATAATGACAAGCTGATGATTAATTTCGACGAGCCGAAGATTCCTTATCGTGAGACTATCACAAAGGCCGCTCGTGCCGATTATCGTCACAAGAAACAATCTGGTGGTGCAGGTCAGTTTGGCGAGGTTCATCTTATTGTCGAACCGTATGAGGAAGGCAAGCCGCTGCCTGAAATGTTCAAGTTCGGAAATCAGGAGTTTAAGATGAGTGTCAAGGGAACGGATGAGTATCCTTTGGATTGGGGTGGCAAGCTGGTGTTCGTCAACAGTATCGTGGGCGGCTCTATTGATGCCCGTTTCATGCCTGCTATATTAAAAGGTATAATGCAGCGTATGGAGCAGGGACCTCTGACAGGTTCTTACGCACGTGATGTCCGCGTTATAGTATATGACGGCAAGATGCACCCGGTTGATTCAAATGAAATATCATTCCTCCTTGCCGGACGTAATGCATTCAGCCTTGCATTCAAGGATGCAGGTCCAAAGATTCTTGAGCCGATTTATGATGTTGAGGTCCTCGTTCCATCGGAGTATATGGGTGATGTAATGAGCGATCTGCAGGGACGTCGCGGTATGATTATGGGTATGGAGACAGAAGGCAGCTATCAGGTATTGAAAGCCAAGGTGCCATTGAAGGAAATGTCAACCTATTCAACCTCTTTGAGCTCTATCACTGGCGGTAGCGGTTCGTTTGTAATGAGTTTTGCCAATTACGAACTTGTTCCGACCGATGTTCAGAATGAACTTATCAAGGAGTTCGAATCAAAGCAGAGAGACGAGGAATAATTGTCTATTTGATAACTTAAATTGGCGTCGGTTGTTAAATCGGCGCCAATTTTGTATTTATTTAATATAATTTTTTTAGATTTTGCTTGCGTGATTGCAGAACTGTTGTACATTTGCGATGTAAAAAGTTTCGCCGAATTATGAAGAAAACTACAATATGGCTGCTTGGAGGCGTGATGGGACTGTCTTTCCTGATACTTCTGTATTTGCAGGTAGGATATATGCGCGATATGGTATCCATGCGCAAGCATCAGTTTGAGGAGTCGGTTAAGCGCGGACTTTATCAGGTTGCTCATACGCTGGAGATGGAAGAGGCCAGAAAGTATCTTGAGGAGGATATGAATGCCATCTCAACGGCCGAGCAGAGTGCAAGACAGAATATAGTCCAGCAGGTATTTACATTTCCTGACGGCTCATCTATGTCTATCCAGCAGAGTATCCAGACTCCACCGCCTGCATCATACACGCAGATACCGTCATTGCAGATACCCAGGCCGGGTGGCAATCCTACAATATCGGAAAGGAACAAATCATTGCAGGAGGACCTGCTTAAAAGGTATATCAGACAGCGTGCTCTGATGGACGAGGTAATATATACAATGCTGTATAACTCCAATGACAAACCTCTGCGTGAAAGGATAGATTTTTCGTTGCTGGCCAATGAGCTTACGGCCAGATTGCAGAATAACGGAATATCAATACCGTTCCATTATATCGTAACCACAAACAGCGGTAGAGTAGTGGGAGGATGTAATTGCGAGGACTTTAATTACAAAAATCAGAAGAATTCCTATTCCCAGACGCTCTTCAGCAATGACCAGCCGAACAGGATGGGTGTCTTGCGCGTTTATTTCCCGACTTACAGGGATTATATATACAGTTCAGTGCGTTTCCTGATACCATCGCTCATCTTTACTGTATTCCTTCTCATAACGTTCATATTCACTCTGGTAGTCATATTCCGTCAGAAAAAGCTCTCTGAGGTTAAAAATGACTTTATCAACAATATGACACATGAGTTCAAGACACCTATATCTACAATATCACTTGCCGCACAGATGCTTGGCGATCCATCTGTGTCCAAGTCGCCTCAGCTTTTCCAACATATCTCCGGAGTAATCGGCGATGAAACAAAACGTCTGCGTTTTCAGGTGGAAAAGGTATTGCAGATGTCAATGTTCGAGCGCAATGCCAGCAATCTGAAACTTAAGGAGACCGATGCCAATGAACTGATATCGGGCGTTGTCAAAACATTTACCCTTAAGGTTGAGAGCTGTGGCGGTAAGATAGATTCCAGATTTGAGGCGGAGAACCCGTTTGTGTTGGCAGACGAGATGCATTTCACCAATGTCATCTTCAATCTGATGGATAACGCTGTCAAATATAGGAGACAGGATGATAACCTTCATCTTGAGGTCTGCACGTGGAACGAGTCCGGCAGACTGTACGTGTCTATATCTGATAACGGCATAGGAATAGGAAAAGATGATTTGAAAAGAATATTTGAGAAATTCTATCGTGTCCATACCGGTAATCTGCATGATGTCAAGGGTTTTGGCCTAGGCCTGGCTTACGTCAGAAGGGTTATCCAGGATCATGGTGGAACAATAAGGGCTGATAGTGAGCTTGGTGTAGGCACACGGTTTGTGATATCGTTGCCATTAGTTAAGGATTAATTAAAAAAGTTTTTGATATGGAAGAAAAATTGAATATCCTGCTTTGCGAGGATGACGAGAATTTGGGAATGCTTCTGCGTGAATATCTGCAGGCAAAGGGTTATAATGCGGAACTTTGTCCGGATGGTGAGGCTGGATACGAGGCCTTCATCGCCAGGAAGTTTGATATCTGCGTGTTTGATGTGATGATGCCGAAGAAAGATGGCCTGACCTTGGCTCAGGAGGTTCGTGCCGTCAATTCAGAGGTTCCTATTGTATTCCTTACGGCGAAGAATCTCAAGGATGATATCCTGGAAGGATTCAAAGTCGGAGCCGATGACTATATTACCAAACCGTTCAGTATGGAGGAACTTACATTCCGTATTGAGGCGATTCTGCGTAGGGTCAACGGTAAGAAGAATCACGAGATGTCAGTATATAATATAGGTGGGTATGTCTTTGACACGAAGAAACAGCTGCTGTCAATTGGGGCGGATTCGGTCAAGCTGACTACAAAGGAGTCTGAGCTTCTTGCACTGCTCTGCTCTCACAAGAATGATATACTCCAGCGTGACTATGCGCTCAAGGCTATATGGGTCGATGACAACTATTTCAATGCGCGCAGTATGGATGTGTATATCACAAAGCTGAGAAAACATCTGAAGAAGGATCCGGGTGTGGAGATAATAAATATCCACGGAAAGGGCTACAAGCTTGTCACTCCGGATGCGGAGGACTGACGTGTCTGAAAAATATCGTTCTATGTCCCTGTCGGAATTCCCGGCGGGGATATTTGTCTAATATACAGTCTGTTCGCTTCTGACGCATTATTTTTTGAAAAATTTATGCGTTTTTTTTGCTTAAAAGTTTGTTTGTGGAGAAAATAAGGCATAACTTTGCACCCGCTTTCCGAAAGGGAAGAAGACAAGACGATCTTTGAGAGACTGATACAAGGTAAACAAACAGTACGAGGGTACATCGTTTTGATGTATCCGAGGGTAAAGTAAACGAACCGTCAAGGAAACGAGACAAAGGATTTTACCGGTAAATCGTACGGAATTCTGGGCAAAGAGAAAAACAAACGGTAAATATATTACAAAGAAGAGTTTGATCCTGGCTCAGGATGAACGCTAGCTACAGGCTTAACACATGCAAGTCGTGCGGGATGTTTCGGCATCCAGCGGCAAACGGGTGAGTAACACGTATCCAACCTGGCCCACACACGGGGATAGCCCCTCGAAAGAGAGATTAATACCCGATGTTCTGGAGAATTCCCATGTAATCTCCAGCAAAGCTCCGGCGGTATGGGATGGGGATGCGTTCCATTAGGTAGTAGGCGGGGCAACGGCCCACCTAGCCGATGATGGATAGGGGTTCTGAGAGGAAGGTCCCCCACATTGGAACTGCGACACGGTCCAAACTCCTACGGGAGGCAGCAGTGAGGAATATTGGTCAATGGGCGTAAGCCTGAACCAGCCAAGTAGCGTGAGGGATGACGGCCCTA
>JAZRYP010000023.1:0-41632 GCA_045600825.1 Bacteroidaceae bacterium | reverse complement strand
AAAATGTTATGAAAGATTTTCGAGATGAAAATTTGGTTATTTGAAGGAGTGATGGGGTTCCATCATGACTGAAAAGAAACGAATTTTCAGCCGGAAAGATTTTATAAAAGATTAATTGGAACATTTCAAAACAGCTTCTTAATCAGTCGAAATCCTTTTTCTCGATTTTATATTCGTTTGACAGATGGATGAAAAAGACCTTGTGATTGACGTAGCAGCCGGTCCTGTCATCCTTGATGAACTTGAATCCCATCTGTACGGGTTTGATTCTGATTCTGTTCAGGTTATCGGACATCCCGGTACCGTATCTCGCGATTCCATTGAGGAAATACAGGGCGGTATCGTATCCGTATGCGGCATAATTAGGATATGACTGCATCAGCTGTCTGCCAAATGCACGATGAAAGCTGGAATCAAATTCGATTGCCTCCTGAAGCCTGTTGTTGCTATAGAACCAGCTGTAGAACCAGGTGTCAACCTCAAACAGTTCTTCCATATGGTCGTACGCGTATATCTGGTATTCCGGATATCCGAACAGATGTGTCTCGATAGTGCTGTCCTTGGTGCGTGTCGCTAACTGCAACAGTGGCAGGACTGATGCCAGCTGACTGCCGTTTCCCGTTGTCAGCATGAAAATGTTCTGATGTGATGCGGATAATGTGTCAACAAGGTGCTGGGCGATATTCTCGTCCTCGTAATCCATATCAAACGTGATATATGGCTTCCCCGCATCTTTCATCTTCTGCTGGAGCATGTCAACCAGAGGATTCCGCACATTGTCCTTCGTGTCAATGAATATTATCCTGGGATTCCTGAACTGTCTGAAGAAATGATCGCATACATCAGTTATCATCTGCGACTGAGGCGTGTTCAGCTGATAGACATATCCGTTTCCATCGTATGATTCCAGATTTGAACTGATAGGGAGAACAATCGGGATATTATTGGCTGTAGCAAAATTGACCGCCTCATTTACATGCTTGTCATATTTAGGACCGAATATTATATCCATCTTATCCATTCCTTCGTTATTGAGAATATGGCCGATGGATTCATTCTCGCCTTTTGTGTCATATACGTGCAGGTTTATGGAGACACCGTCCTTCTTCATTTTCTCGGTTGCCAGCAGTACTCCCTGGTAGAACTCTACCATTTTCATCTGATTCTGGCTTATGGGCATATCAAGCTCGAACGGCATGATGAGCGAGGCCTCAATCACGTCTGGTATGCCGCTTTTCCTGACAGCAGGGGACACTGTGGATTGTGTATCAACGGGAATGACTACCGATATTGTTATGGTGCTGACAAAGGAAGTGTCTGCCGCATTTGTCTTTTGCGACTTTCCCTTCCGTGCTTTCTTATCTTCCGATGGATACGGAATATTCACGACACTGCCAATCTGCAGTTTCTCATATCTGAACTGTGGGTTGGCATTCAGGAACTCGGCTTGCGTTATGCCGTATTTCCTGCTGATCTTGTATATTGTTTCCTTCTTCTGTACAACGTGTGTAGTCATAAATTCCTGACTGTCATCACTGGCGGCCTCATTCACCTGTTCCTGCTGAACGGACTGGCTCCTGTCTGACGGATTGGGTATGATTATTGTCTGACCGGCACGAAGACCGTTGTCGCTGACCCCCGGATTTGCATCGCACAGTTCCTGTACCGTGAGACCGTTCTTGCCGGCAAGGCTGTATAACGTCTCTCCGGCTGCGACGGTATGGACTTTGACACCATCTTTCCTGACTGGAATACGCAGTTGGTCACCGGCCTTGATTACGGTCTCCGAACCGGGATTCATATTTATGATCTCCTCTTCGGTGACTCCGTACATTCTGGCAATGGAATATAGACCCTGACCTTTCTGTATGGTATGTGTGATGTAATCGCTTTCCTGTGCGGATATTGTCCCTGAAACCGATAGGACAATACACAGAAGTAGTGGTATGATTGCCTTCCTGAACATCTTTTTAATGATATAATCGCATCACGGATTCATTCCGGTATGTGACGCAAAGTTAGTGAAAACTGAAAGTGTATGCAAAAAAAACGCTAACTTCGCAACATAATAACCGTCAGATGCTATGATGAGAAAATTGATGCTTTTTGTGTCGGTCGTCATCGGCAGTATTGCTGTAAATGCCGTCCCGCATTCCAGGGCATATATTCTGATACAGGATAAAAACGGATCCCAGGATACGCTTTTTGTCGGTCAAAGCGGCTCTGTGTCATACGAGGCGCCATTGCACGTGATTTTTGATGCCGGGATAAGTGGAGATGAGCCTGGCATGAGACTGTTCTGCCAGTGGCACGTGACCCGCACCTACACTTCTGACGATACCGGGATGACAGAGGATTATCTGTCACGTCAGGACCTGCATACCGAATACGATTTCAATGACGATGGCGTATTCACCGTTGAATTTGCATATTCGTATATGCCGGCAGGGTCTTCGGAGGTTATACCGGGCGATGAACAGGCTCCGATGTCATTTTCGATTGATGTATCGGATCTGTACGTCCCGAATGCCTTCTCGCCCAATGATGATGGAAAGAATGATGTGTTCAAGGTACGTGTCAAGTCCATCGTCACGTTCAGTATGGTAATTGTCAACCGGTGGGGACAGGTGGTCGCATCCGGCAATCAGGATAATCTTGAGTATGAGAACGGTGACGACAATAATGGCTATTACATCTGCTGGGACGGTAAATCCAACGGTAAAACCGTACCTGACGGGGCATATTTCATTCACATTGAAGCCGAAGGTGCCGGAGGCCGGCATTATACGCGTAAATCTGATATAAACATACTGACAGGTTTGGGTCTGGAGAGATAGAGATGGGGAATGAGTCGCAGAAGATAAGCGTTATAGGCGCAAGGGCCAACAATCTGAAAAATATTGATGTCGATATTCCGCACAAGTCACTTACAGTCGTGACAGGTCTGAGCGGAAGCGGTAAGTCGTCACTGGCATTCAATACAATTTATTCCGAGGGACAACGCCGTTACATCGAGACTTTCTCGGCATACGCAAGGAATTTTATGGGTAATATGGAGCGTCCGGATGTTGATAAGATATCCGGTCTCAGCCCCGTTATTGCCATTGAACAGAAAACGACAAACCGCAATCCGAGATCTACGGTCGGAACGGTAACTGAAGTATATGATTTCATGCGTCTTCTGTTCGCCAGGGCAGGTGAGGCCTATTCATATCTGTCAGGCAAGAAGATGGTCAAATATACCGAGGAACAGATTCTGGACCTGATAGCCGATGAATACAGGGAGCAGCGCGTGTACGTGCTTGCTCCATTGGTGAAATCGCGTAAGGGACATTATAAGGAACTGCTTGAGAGCATCAGACGCAAAGGTTATCTGAATGTCCGCATTGACGGTGAAATGCGCGAGATAAAGCCAGGCATGAAGCTTGACCGTTACAGAAATCACGATATAGAGGTCGTAGTAGAGAAGCTGACAGTCAATGACAAGTACCGTCATCGTCTGCAGGATGCTGTGAGTCTTGCTATGAAACTTGGCGATGGAGTGATGATGGTACTGTCGGTACCGGAGAACGTAATTCCCGGTGTAATGGCCGAAGGCAATCTTCATCATTACAGCAAGAGGCTGATGTGTCCTGATACCGGCCTGTCATACAGGGATCCGGCACCTCACGACTTCTCGTTCAACTCTCCGCAGGGATTCTGCCCTAAATGCAAGGGACTGGGCGTGGTGTCGCAGGTGGATATTGACAAGGTGATACCTGACCGTAGCCTGTCTGTACGCAAGGGGGCTCTGGCTCCTTTGGGACCATACAAGAACACTCTGATATTCAGACAAATCACGGCTCTGCTGCAGAAATATGACTATACATTGGACACTCCTTTGTCTGAGATATCCGATGAAGTGACAGATGAGATACTGAATGGCAGCGATGAGCGTATCAAGGTTCAGATTACAGGCATAAACAGTGAGGCTGATGCCGTCTTTATGGAATATGAGGGAATTGTCAAATATATACGTGCATTACAGCAGCAGACGGATTTGAGTGCGGTTGAGCAGCGTTGGGCTGAGCAGTTCGCGGTCACTGCGGAGTGTCCTGAATGTCACGGAGCCCGTTTGAAGAAGGAGTCTCTCTATTTTATGATTGACGGCAAGAATATACACCAGCTTTCATCAATGGATATTGCGGATTTGCTGGAGTGGACGGAAAGCGTTGAGTCGCGTCTGTCGGAGAGACAGGTGGCTATAGCCTCCGAGATTCTGAAGGAAATAAGGACACGTCTCAGGTTTATGATGGATGTGGGACTGGACTATCTCTCTCTGAACCGTTCAGCTGAGTCTCTTTCCGGTGGAGAGGAGCAGCGTATCCGTCTTGCCACACAGATAGGGTCGAAGCTTGTGAACGTACTGTATATACTTGATGAGCCGAGCATAGGTCTTCACCAGCGTGACAACATACGTCTGATCAATTCGTTGAAATCGTTGCGTGATGTAGGAAACACGGTGCTTGTCGTGGAGCACGACCGTGATATGATGCTGTCGGCTGATCATGTCATTGACCTTGGACCCGGGGCCGGACAACACGGAGGTGAAGTTGTATTTACCGGTACTCCGGAGGAGTTGGTGAGGTCGGATACAATGACTGCGAAATACCTGAACGGTACATTGGATACTGCCGATGGCGGCAGGTCCTGCCGTACAGGCAACGGGCACAGTATCGTGCTCCGGGGATGTCGGGGAAACAATCTGAAAAACATCGATGCGGAATTCCCGCTGGGAAAACTTATATGCGTGACAGGCGTATCCGGAAGCGGTAAGTCAACTCTGGTCAATGAGACATTACAGCCTTTGCTCTCTCAGAAATTCTACAGGTCTTTAAAAGAACCGTTACCATACGATGGAGTGGAGGGTATTGAATATATCGATAAGGTAGTGAATGTCGATCAGTCTCCATTAGGTAGAACTCCAAGATCGAATCCTGCCACATACACCGGTGTATTCAGCGATATCCGCTCATTGTTCGTGGAGCTGCCGGAGTCAAGGATAAGGGCGTACAAGCCCGGACGATTCTCATTCAATGTCAGTGGCGGAAGGTGCGATGCTTGCGGTGGAAACGGCTACAAGACCATCGAGATGAACTTTATGCCCGATGTGATGATACCATGTGAGGTGTGTCACGGAAAACGCTATAACCGTGAGACACTGGAGGTCCGTTTCAAGGGCAAGTCCATAGCAGACGTACTTGATATGACAGTCGATGCTGCCGTGGAGTTCTTTGAGAATGTACCTGTCATATTGAACAAGATAAAGGTGCTGCAGGATGTGGGGTTGGGATATCTCAGACTCGGACAACCATCCACTACAATATCAGGAGGGGAGAGCCAGCGTGTCAAACTGGCTACCGAACTGGCCAAGCGTGATACAGGCAGGACAGTATATATTCTGGACGAGCCGACGACAGGCTTGCATTTTGAGGATATACGTGTGCTGATGAATGTGTTGAACCGTCTTGTGGATAAAGGTAACATTGTCATAGTCATTGAGCATAATATGGATGTCATCAAGCAGTCAGACTGGATAATTGATCTCGGACCGGACGGCGGACGCGGTGGTGGTGAGATCGTGGTTCAGGGAACCCCGGAGCAGGTCGCATCGTCAGGCATCGGATATACCTCGGGATTTCTTGCCAAGGAACTGGAGCGTATGCGATGAATACCGCCGAATATATACGTGAGCACTTACGGGATGACGTGCGTGTACTGGCTTTGGGGACGCATCCGGACGGGGTTGATGTCCGGACGGCACTGGTCCAGATAGCCGGCTGGCAGGCAGCTGTCTCAAAATTGCCTGATTGGGCGGAGACAGATGGAATTGTATGGCCTGAGCATATCCCAATGGAGCAGTGTACCAGTCAGCACGTGGCTGCATATAAATCCGGTATAGTTGATACCTTGCTTGAAAAAGGCTTCTGTATGGCAGATTTGACCGGTGGATTGGGAGTGGACTGTTATTATTTGTCCAAAAATGCAGGAAAGGTATATTATAATGATCTGAACCGTTCCCTGTCGGATCTGGCGCGTAACAATTTTCGTGTACTCGGACGGAAGAATGTTTCCGTAAGCAGTGTCGATGCTGACACATTTCTGAATGAATATGCAGATGAGCATTTTGGATTAATCTACATTGATCCGGCCAGACGTTCATCAAGCGGGAAGAAACTCGTATCTCTGAAAGACTGTCTGCCCGATGTGACATTGCTGCAGCACAGGATGCTTGATATGGCCGATGTGGTAATGGTCAAGATGTCACCGATGCTTGATATCAGTGTCGCCATACGCGAACTGGTGTCGGTGAGTGAAATATGGGTGCTGTCGCTGGCCGGCGAGTGTAAGGAGCTGCTTGCCGTGATGAAGTCCGGATATACCGGCAGCACATTGATTTCAGCCGTGAATATAGCTTCGGACGGTACGCCGGGTGAGGTGCTGCGCTCTACCGTAGAGAAGGATGCGTCGTTGCCATTGCCGGTGATATCATACGATTCAGTCTGCAAGGGCAACTTCCTGTATGATCCGTACGCCTCGTATATGAAAAGCGGACTTTACAGGACGATATGTGACAGATACGGTGTGTCGCAATTGCATCCGAATTCTCATCTGTTCATATCCGATACATATTCTGCGGGTTTCCCCGGACGTCATTTCGAGATTCTGAAGGTGTGCAGGTTTGACCGGCATAGTGCGAAGGATTTGTTTCAGGAGTATTCTTCTGCCAATGTAACCGTGCGTAACTTTCCTATGACAGCCGACGAGATACGTACCCGCTTCCGCGTCCGTGACGGTGGCGGGCATACTGTATTCGCTACTGTGGTGCATCCGTCTGATAAGGTTCTTATTGTGGCAAAAAGAATATGAAACCGGCGTTACAGATGCTTGTGGCAGATTTCCTTGAAGTCGCACTTGCTGCATGTGTCCGGAAGCCCGGTCTGGGCGAATGGAATTTCCGGGTTGAAAATGCTGCTGATTGTATCACGAAGATGAGCAATGTACTCGTTCATTAATCCACCGCTGAAATCGGTTATTGGCTCATTTGCCATCTTCATATAGATACCTTCGGCAGAAGGCTTGGCCGAGCTGCGTATGTACAGCAGGACTGGGGCCAGTCTCTTGGAATCGTATTTCCCGCTATAATGTACTAATGTGGCGTAGTAGAATGTCTGCAATGCGTATCTGCGGCGTTCCTTGGAATTGTCGAACAGGTCGTCCAGCGTATTCGGATCTTTTTCCACATGGCCGGTCTTGTAGTCTGCAATGCGGTATATTCCGTTCTTGCAGTCTATGCGGTCAATTCTTCCGCTTATCCTGACCTGCAGATTTCCGCTTGCGTCCTCGGGATGCGGTATGCTTATAAGATGCTCAAAATCATCTGATTCACTCTCTACATACACAAAAGGAGCATAGAACTTGTCCATTATCATTATCTGACGCAGATACCGGCATATAACCTCGAAATTTATCGACTGTATGCCGTTATAGTCCGATGGAAGCGTTTCTTTTCCGTTGAACAGTTCCCTGTTGAATGCCTGACGCACGAACAGTCCAATCTGTCTCTCATCTTTTGACAGATTGTCCAACATTTCCTCTGTGATGGTTCTGTCGTGGCTTTTCTCTGCCATAAAGTTGTATGCAAGCTCTGCGCTCAGATGGAACAGTGTACCGAAAAGGGCCGGGTCGATATCAGCGGCTTCATCGCGCTTTGCCCTTATCCCGGCTACATATTGCAGATAATACTTGAACTGACAGTCAAGGTAGCTGTTCAAGGCTGATGGGGATATGTATTTCTTCCTGTCCCGGACATCATACATATTGTATAATTTCTGCATTACATCGCCGTTTTTATCAACGCTCATATTATATGAATCGTTGAAAATACAGGGTCCGGTCTGCAGCGAGATGCGGCGTATCGGACGTCCGCTGACCATAAGCTGCAGCAGATATCTGGAAATCTGTCCCTTGCCTATGCCTGACTGATCCGCATTGCTGTTGTAGATCATAGTGACACTCTCCGCTCTTTGCAACAGGTGATAGAAATTATAGGATGCCACGGCGCTTTTCTCTTTCATCGTTGTCAGACCGAATGCCATCCTCAGACTGTATGGCAGGAAAGATGCCTCAGTATTGCCCGATGGAAGCGAGCCTTCCGTGGCAGACAGAAGTAATATGTGCCTGAAATCCAGATTACGTGTCTCGATCATTCCCATTAGCTGCATTCCGACAACAGGCTCGCCGTGAAATGGTACGGTCATGGTTGCCAGTATCTTACGCAGAAGCCTGCACAGCATGTCTGCATTGATGTCCAAAGAACCTTCTTCTGTGAGGGTGCGTATTCTGGTAATCTGTGTGTGAATCTTATAGAGCGCTTCAATATACAGCGGGCGATACACGTCCTCGATAGAATCGTCATTCATTCGGGGAGCGAGAATGCGTAATGATTCCAGAATCCTGTCTATGAGCTGCAGGTTATCTGCCGATGGAATCATCACGGATCTGATCGGATCGTCAGCATTCAAGTCTTCTGCCTTGATATGGAAGCGTCTGGATTTAACCGCCTCCTTGCAGATTTCTTGGGCATTCGCCGAGATGAGTCCCGTCAGTGGACTGTTCAGATATCGTGACAGAAAATCAATGGTGATGCGCCCTCCGTTTTTAAGTATCGCGCGCTGAATGTCAATTATTGCCGATACATAGCCATAGAGTGGGGTGGCGCTTACGGGAAAGCCCATTGTGATGTTGATACCATCGCCAATCACATCCGGTATTGAATGAATGACAGGCTGCAGCAAACCGCTGTCACACAGTATTATGGCTGTATCCTTGTCCGGATTGCCGCTTTTCGCGATAAGGTCAATCCATTTCGGAATATAGCGTGCCTGCGCACTGTCTGATGATGTCTCGATTATGGTGAGTTGCTTGTCCTGACTCAGGCTTGCAAAATGCTCCTCCGGCAATCTGTTTGGAAATTCTTTCAGATTGTCGCGCAGGAATAGTCCGGCCTCATGATTCTGGTCTTCGATATAGCTTTTGTCGTAATCCCAGTAGAATATGGCTTTACCATTGTCTCTCAGATTCCGGAACAGCGTCTTCTCTGCCATATTAAGGCTGTTGAAGCCGACAAATGCGTAAATCCTGTCTCCAGAACGGCCGGCATCAAAGTCCGATGCCACATTGCGTTGCAGCATTCCTTCGTATGCCAGCCCGTTTGTCTGCAATGTGTCCCGGAACCGGTGATAAATAGGACCCAATGAGTTCCATATCTGGGTGTATTTCTGACGAAGTTCTGTGTCACCTCCCTTGAATCCTTCAAAGAAAGTCTTCAGTATCTGTACCTGCTCATCACTTAAGAACGGCTTCACCGCCATTTCCTTGTGGCTGTCAAGACAGGAGAAGAGCTTGTCTGCATCGGCCATATTGCGGTCAATGTCGTCAAAATCCTTCAGCATAAGCTCTCCCCAGCTCCAGAAACTGTCTATTGTCTCTTCGCTGTGCAGAATATCACAATATATACCGTACAGCAGTGATACAAGCTTGTATTGGTCGGCGATTCTCAGAACTGAGTGGGACTGGAATAATTCCGTGATGGTCATATACGATGGCGACCACAGTGGCTTTGGACTGTAGCCGGAGAGGTAATCATCGAAAAACAGTCTGGCTCTTTTGTTCGGAAAGACTACTGTAATGTTTGACAACCCGTTTGTCGGACTGAGCCAGTTCCTGATTAAATCCTCCGCTGTCAATGATAAAAAATGTTCCATCCTAAGAAGCTGTTTTGAAATGTTCGATTAAAAATGTTATGAAAGATTTTCGAGATGAAAATTTGGTTATTTGAAGGAGTGATGGGGTTCCATCATGACTGAAAAGAAACGGATTTTCAGCCGGAAAGATTTTATAAAAGATTAATTGGAACATTTCAAAACAGCTTCTAAGCCTTTACCGTTTTATTGAGAAATACATACCAGATATAGCCTTTCACGTTCCTGAATCCCATTTTGTCCAGCAGTTCCATATACTCCTGAATCTGATGCAGGTAATCCTCCTTCTCACGTCCGAATTTGAAATCAATCACGATAGTCTCGTTTCCATCGGTTATTACCCTGTCCGGACGTCGGGTCTGCATAATGCCGTTGCGACGGAATAGTACCGATGTCTCGTTGAATACAGTCCAATGTCCGTCAAACCAGTATCTCACGTCTTCGCCTGCTACAGCCTGATGTATGAGTCTGCTTGTCTCGGATGCCTTGGCGGCACTTTCTATAAGTCCCTGTGAAACCATTGCCTCGACCTGCCCGTCAATATCGTCAGGCGTGCCGATTGCTGACATAAGTTGGTGCAGCAACTTTCCTCTGTCTATGAAACCCTGCTGTGTGATATCGTTGTCCGCATCGTCCGCAGAAAGAGAGTGTACGAATTTCTGCGACTCTCCGGATTGTCTGAAACGGGCTTTGACACCATACGATTTCATGGTGATAATTTCAGTCTCCGGAATCGAGTCAAACGGGTTTTTTGACGTGGACTTCCGGTCGTCTGAACTTGGAATCGGATTCCCGGTCTCGTAGGTAAGCATTCCTTCGTCATCTACACTGCATCCGAACTGCCCGTCACCGAGAGCCTCGGCTATGAAGTCGCAGATATGCCACGAATGGTCTGTACTCCTGGCTGGCGGATTCGGACTCAGAATTACCATATTGCATTTCGGCCGGGTTACGGCGACATATAGCAGATTCAGATTGTCAATCAGCTGTTTGCTGCTTTCCTCTACGTATTCATCGGCGAATATTGAATTGCCGAGCGTCTTACTGAACTCTACAGGCAATAAACGAATGCCGTTGAAAGGTTCTGACTGCGGCTCAACCCACAGCTTGTCGCCGTATTTGCATATCTCCCAGTCACAGAACGGTATGATGACTGTGTGGAACTCCAATCCTTTGGATGAGTGTATGGTCATCAGCCGTATGCTGTCGTTGCTTTCCGACGGAATCTTTTTCTTATACAGCCTTTCGTCCCATTCCCTGATGAAAACGGATATGTCGGACGATTTTTTCAATGAGAATTCCTTTACTATATCCAGAAATGTCAGAATGTAGGCATCCTGTCCCTGAACCTCTTCCAACTCCAATAACTGTAATATACGTTGTGCAAGTTCAAATAACGGCAGACCTTTCAGCGATTCCAGCTGCCTGCAGAACTCTTCCGGCAATAGAGAGGCAATGTTTTCGCCGGATATATCATGAAACTCTATCTGTCTGTCCCTGACAGCCCGGTTCCATTCGTATATCATGGCCGCAGCGGCTGTACGATCGGTTTCATCGGCAATCCAGCGCAGTGAATTGACAAGAATCCTTACTGATACGGATGTGTCCAGCTGAAAAGCGTCACCCGATACCATTCTGTATTCAGGCCTGAAGATGGCAAAGTGACTTGCGATGGAAGCTATCTCTTTGTTGTCACGCAACAGCATAGTGATATCAGACTGCCTTATTCCTGCCTCAGTCAGCCTGTCCAGCTCGTCTTCTATCATCTTGAATGCCAGTTCCTCTCTGTCAGCACATTTCTGACTGTCTCTCATCAACAGGACTTTCACACTGCCTCCGGGCTTGTATGGCTGCTTGTCAGATTCTTTGCAGGGACATTCCTGAGTCACATCGCTATAGGCTTTCCTCAGGGACTGATGGACCTTGCCATAGACGTTCTCATAGTATGTCTCCATTCTGTCGGTGACAATAGGAAGAAGCCTGTTGTTGAATTCAATGATTTCCTTGTGACTGCGCCGGTTTGACCGTAATTCAGTGGTGTGAGGCCTATAGGATGCGAATTTCTGCTCAATGCCGGTATTCAGGATGTTCCAGTCTCCGTTGCGCCAACGGTAGATTGACTGCTTCACATCTCCCACAACAAGACATTCCTCATTCTGCGACAGGCATTCGTGCATAAGCATACCCATATTCTTCCACTGCATCAGTGAGGTGTCCTGGAATTCATCAATCATCAGATGACGGATAATGCTGCCGGTCTTCTCAAATACGAAATTTGTGTCATCTTCTGTAAGACTGCTCAGCAGATGTGCAGTGTCCGCCAGGACAAAACGTCCTTCCTCGGCATTCTGCCTGTTTATCTCCCGCCTTACAGCAAGAAGCA
Organism: Bacteroidaceae bacterium; assembly: GCA_045600825.1. Lineage (GTDB taxonomy): Bacteria > Bacteroidota > Bacteroidia > Bacteroidales > Bacteroidaceae > Colenecus. The sequence continues at coordinate 29,446 of JAZRYP010000023.1, read as the reverse complement.
GCGCCAACTCATTCAGATGCTTCAGCGCAGCATTGTAGGAGTTGATGTTTCTGTCGTATTCATCGCGTATTTCAAGCGCATCCTGGAATAACGGCAATAGTGTGTCCAAAGAGAAAGACTCAAGTCCTGAATCTTTGGACAACTGCTTGGCATAGAATACATCCGAAGGATTCTGGACAGTCTTCGCTATCGCAGTGCCTTTCGGCTTGGACAGATACGTGCCGTTCACAAAAGACTGTATCAGATTCCTGTAAGTGTTTTTGACCGTGTCAGGCGCGTATCCTCTCTGATCCAGCCGGGAACTTATGTTTTCCCCACATCTGATCAGATTCTGTACCGATTCATCGGATATTTCCTTCCTTTTTTCTTTTAGTTTGATGTAATATTCCCTGATATTGTCCGGCTTTCCGGCCACATCGCGCAGCAGTGTCTCCTTCTCCATAAATGTCTCGCTGAACAGTTGGCGTGAGAACTTTTTCAGCTGGGTGTCGATGTGCCAGTTTCTTTCATTGTCTATGTTGTCCTGCACGAAATCAAGAACATACCGTCTTTCCTTGGCATCCTGCTCCATATTTGCCAGAAGGTTGTCAACGGCATCGCTTATTACGGCATCCTGATCCAGTTCGATGCTGAGGCTATTCCCGAGCTGCAGTTCACGGGCGAGTCCTCGGAGTACCGATTGAAAGAAACTGTCAATGGTCTCTACACGGAAGTGGCCGTAATCCTGAAGCATAAGGGTAAGTGCGTATCCGGCATGTTCGCGTATCTTTTCATCGGTATATGATGACGGGACAAGCTTGCGTATGGCATTGAAATAGCTTTCGGATTCCTTGAGATTCCTGCTGATGCCGTAGAGCTGGCTCATTATGCGCTGCTTCATCTCCGCAGTTGCTTTGTTAGTGAAAGTTACGGCCAGTATATGACGGTACGCCGTAGGATCCTTTATAAGGTACGATATATAGCGTACAGCCAGCGTGAAAGTCTTGCCTGAACCCGCTGAGGCCTTGTATAATGTCAGTGGTGAATATACATCCATATCATCGTGGTTATTTGCTTTGTAAATATACCAAAGGATGAGAGAAATATTATAATTTTGCCACATATTTAACATGCTCTCATAGGGCGGAACATATATTATTATGGGATATCTGGCAGAAGAAAAGAGAAAAGTCACTACTCAGAGACTTAGGGAGATGAAACAGCGCGGAGAAAAGATCTCTATGCTTACCTCTTACGATTACACAATGGCAAAAATTGTCGATGGAGCCGGGATTGATGTGATACTGGTCGGCGATTCGGCATCGAATGTCATGGCCGGTAATGTGACCACATTGCCTATCACCCTTGATCAGATGATATATCACGCCAAATCTGTGGTGCGTGGAGTAGGGCGTGCTCTCGTAGTGGTGGATATGCCTTTCGGAACGTATCAGATCAGCGATGTAGAGGCTGTTGCCAATGCTGTCAAGATTATGAAGGTATCACACGCTGATGCCTTGAAGCTTGAGGGTGGGGTGGAGATACTTCCCTCAATACGCAGAATACTTGATGCCGGTATCCCGGTAATGGGACATCTCGGACTGACACCGCAGTCGATCAACAAGTTCGGAACGTATGCAGTCAGAGCCAAGGAGGATGCTGAGGCGAGCAAACTCTTATCGGATGCCCACGCTCTGGAGGATGCCGGATGTTTCTCTCTCGTCCTTGAGAAGATACCGGCTCAGCTTGCCGCGCGTGTAGCGTCGGAACTGACTATACCTGTCATTGGAATCGGTGCCGGTGGTGATGTTGACGGTCAGGTGCTTGTCGTGGCTGATATGCTCGGTATGAACTGCGATTTCTCTCCGCGTTTCCTGCGCCGTTATGCCGATTTGTTCGGCACTATTACCCAGGCGGTGGGACATTATGTGGAGGATGTCAAGAGCGGGGACTTCCCTAACGACAAAGAACAGTATTGATTGCCTCGCAATCAATACTGTTCTTCGAACGACATTATTTTAGTTCGCTTCCGCGAACGCGGTCACTGCGTTCCCTTGGTGGCCTCCGGCCACGACAAATGATTGATTATAATTGATCATTATGAGTTCCGGATCATCCGTCGGAATCCATTTTCCCACGATGCTGTCCATGGTTTCCTGCTGCGGCAGCTGCGAAAAATCCTCGATACTGAAATAGTATTCCACCACCGTAAGAGGATTGGGATCCAGTTTTGCATTCCTGGCCTTGCATTCCTCACAGATTGCCCGTATATCCTCGAACCTGCATTCTTTTCCGTTAACCTTGGGAGTTACAGAGTTTTCTTTTACTGCGAATATAACGGTCATGTCAGACACCTTTTCAGTTCTCATCTCCACCACTTCCCATACATCCTGGCCGAATCTCCTTTTGGCCTGGTCGTTTCTGAAAACCGTCACTCCGCTCAGATGATTCATCATATTATTGCGGAATTCGCTGTAACTGATCAGCTTTCCGTCTATGGCATAGCGGGCGTCGGGTGTCGCAGCATTAACACCGAAAGGGCCACTGCCCTGATATATGGATATATTTTCCCCGTATGAGAATCCGCCTATAGATACCACATCCGGAATGTTCGCTTCCGGTATGTCAATAATAGCCTGATAGCCATAGGTATCTACCTGATTCTGAATATTTTCGGCTACAATCACATACACCAGCGACATACTGTCATCAGTTTTTTCTTCTTTAAAGTGATAGTAAAGGACAGCAATATAATCCTGTGGTCTTAGAGACTTGAATTCCCTGAATGTAGCCTTTCTGTTACCGATGAATATCTTGGTATCCTTTGTTACCCAGTCCAGTTCCTGCGATGAAGGGGATTCCGCCACTTTATAACCATTCACGGCAATCACTGCCGGAAAACCGTCACGCGAACGGTCCTCGTATGCCTCGACTCCCGATTTGATCATATTAAACTCATCGTATTCGTCCACATGACGATATGTCTTTCTGACAGCGCCTTCCATATCATCGAAGAATCTGTCTGCGGTTATGAATATGCGGTCATCTTCTTTCAGATAATCAATCATCTCACCCTTGGATATGGAATCCTCTTCATATCCTAACCAGATTTTTCTGTCATAGTCACGCGTTTCATACACTGTCTTTGACTTGCATCCGAAGCACAGGAACAGTCCTGCGGTCAAAGCCATACCGGCAATGGCTACTGTGAAATTGTGTCCGGTCGATTCGTTCTGTTTCATTCTGAGTATTCTGTTTTTTGTCAATGAACTGTTGATGCCTGATGTGGCAAGCGGATTCAGGCCGAAGAGCTGGCGCAGTATCGTGTCGCGGTAGTCATCAACATCGTAACCGTCGGACAGGGCATCGTGGTCCGCCTGCCATTCCTGGACCTCATCCAAACACTTCTCTGCAATCCAGATAAAAGGATTGAACCATGCGAATGCCCGCAGCATAGACATTATCAGCTTCTCTCGGGAATGATGGCGATGTACGTGACTCGACTCATGGCTGATTATCTGCCGGAACTCGGTGTCACCATACCCTCCGCGAATGAATATTGTGCTCATGAATGTGAACGGCGATGTGACTCTGCAGTTTTCTGCAATCGTACAGTCATGTCTTTTACAGAGAACAGCGTTCCGCTTCATTTTACAGATGGATATGATGCTCCATATTAAGAGAGACATGAAGATAAGTACACCAATCACATAAATTCCCAATACGGCGAACTGCACTTTGATGTAGGTTGGCATAGCTGAATTGCGTGATTCGTCCGAATGTCTGTCAGTAGCGGCAAAGTCTGACGCTTCCTGAATGGCAGGAGCGCCCTCATCCACAGGCTGAATTTCAGCACTGCCATACTGATCGCCAATGAACATCATTTGTGGCGCAGGATTAACCATTTCCACATGTTTGTACAACGGCACGTCAAGCATCGGAATAATGATGGACAGTGCCATAGTTACAATCAGGTATCTGCGACAGAAACTGTATCCGGCTTTCTTTGATACCATGCTTCTATAAAGCAGCAGAAACAATCCGCTGCAAACGATTGAACCAATCACATATAATATCATTCTCATAATTGCGTTGGATTATCTTTGTTCAACATCTTCAATATCTCATCGGCCTCATGAACCGAAATGTTCTTGTTGGTCGAGAAGAAGTTGACCAGACGGCTTACCGATCCGTCGAAGAAAGAGTTCAATACGCCCTGCATGAACGAGCCGGTGTATTCGTTCTTGCTGACCGCACAGAAATATACGTTTGAATGTCCATAAGTTTTATGCGTCAGGAATCCTTTTGTATCAAGCAGGCGGACTATGGTTGATACAGTGTTGTATGCCGGCTTTGGTTCGGGCATCATGTTATGGATGTCACGTACTACAAACTCATGGCCTATCTGCCATACAAGCTGCATGATTTCGAGTTCGGCCTTTGTCAGTTCCTGAATTTTCCTGTTGTTTCTTTCCATATCTGATAAATTAGCGCTGCAAATATACAACGCTTTTTGTAATTGCAAAACTAAACGGCTAGTTTTTATATTGGAAAAATAGTTTTTTCCTTCAACTCCAGTAAGCACAATTGGTTTACTTGAACAGTTTCTGTGCAAATGCATGCAGCGACTTGCGCCACGGCTGCCACTCGTGGTCCCCAGGGAAGGACTCGAATTCGACATCGATACCGGCCGCCTGCATCTTAGCAGCCATCTTGCGGGTATGTTCTATTCTGGGGTCCTGTTCGCCGCAGGTCATATAGAAATGGTCAAACTGGCTGTTGAAATTTTCGGTGTCGGACAGTATTCCGGGCACTTCGTTTTCCAAATCCAGTTCCCTGGCCTGCTGAATGCCGCCGAACATTCCTGTAGAGAAGATTCCGACGTTGGCAAAGAGCTGCGGGCTGTTCAGGCCGATGTAGAATGCCTGACCGCCTCCCATCGATAGACCGCACATAGCGCGGTGCTTTGCATCTGCCTTGGTTCGGAATGTTTTGTCAATGAACGGAATAATCGCCATTGCCATCTCTTCAAGATAAGGTTGCATTCCGGTGCGGCTGTATCCGCCCATTCCGCCTGCAGTACGGGTGATGTTGCTGTTGGGGCTGACCACAATCATAGGCACCGCCTTGCCCTGTGCAATCAGATTGTCCAGAATGTTGGCAACGCGTCCCTGAGCCATCCAGCCGGTGTGGTCCTCACCGCCGCCATGCTGTATATAAACGACAGGATAACGCTTGTTACCTTTCTCGTAACCGGCAGGGGTATAGACGCATATCGGACGCCAGGCCTTCTCAAGATTGGAATAGTAGTTCAATGTGCGCACCTGACCGTGCGGAACGTCCTGCACTTCGAAGTCGTCGCAGCCGTCCTCGCGGATTTCGATAGCGCTTGACACGCGGCTGCATCCGTAGAATGTGTAGCTGGCTGGGTCGCTGACCGACACTCCGTCAACTATCAGCGAATAATAGTGGAAGCCCGGCATCTGAGGTGCTGTAGTCACGCTCCATGCGCCGTTGTCGCCTTTAGTCATATCGTACTTTCTGCCTCCAAGGTCAATCTGTACGGCACTGGCAGCCGGCGCATTTGTCTGGAACATGACACTTCCGTCCTGAAGTACCCTCGGGAATCCGTTACGGTTAATATTGGTCACAGGAGAATAGGAACCATCGGGAAAGTTCACTCTACCCGGCATCCTCTGGGCCGAAGCGCCCAAACAAACGGCAGCCGCCGCAATAATTGTCAATGCAAGATGTCTCATATTTTTCTTCACATACGTTGAAAGCCTAAAAAAGCACTTGCGATTTCCCGTAAGTGCCTTTTGTGTTGTCGGGATGACAGGATTCGAACCTGCGACCCCCTGGTCCCAAACCAGGTATTCTACCGGACTGAACTACATCCCGAATGCTTTTTCCGTTCTTCGGAAAAGCGGTGCAAAGATAGCCTTTTTATTTTACGAAGCAATGAAATTACTTGATAATTTCGAGCTTCTTGAAACATTTGTACAGCTTGTCAATGGCGATGTCAACCTGTTCTTTTGTGTGGGTAGCCATCAGCGAGAAGCGGATTAGGGTGTCATTGGGCGAGCAGGCCGGCGGAACTACAGGATTGATGAATACGCCTTCGTCAAACACCATTCTGGTTACAAGGAATGTCTTGTCCGCATCTCTGATATAAAGAGGTATGATAGGTGTTGATGTGTTGCCAATCTCAAAGCCCAGAGAACGGAAGGAATCCAGAGCGTAATGCGTGAGCTTCCAGAGATTCTCAATTCTTTCAGGTTCGTTCTTCATTATCTGAAGAGCTGCGCGTGCGGCGGCTGTGGCTGCAGGAGTGTTGCTTGCACTGAATATATACGAGCGTGAATGATGCCTGATCCAGTTTATTGTTTCATTGTCTGCGGCGCAGAATCCTCCGATGGCAGCCAATGACTTGCTGAACGTTCCCATAATGATTTCAATGTCATCTGTAAGGCCGAAGTGGTTACAGGTGCCGCGTCCGTGGTCGCCAAGCACTCCGAAACCGTGTGCCTCGTCAACCATTATAGCGCAGTTGTATTTCTCTTTCAATGCTACGATTCCAGGCAGGTTGGCGATATCGCCCTCCATACTGAATACGCCATCTACTACGATGAACTTAAGGCTTTCCGGACGACAATGCGCCAGTGCTTTCTCAAGCGATGCCATATCATTGTGCTTGAATTTGATTGGCGTGGCAAAAGACAACCTCCTGCCTTCCACGATGGAGGCGTGGTCAAGCTCGTCGCATACGATATAGTCATCACGACCCACAACACACGATATTGTACCCAGATTTGTCTGGAAACCTGTTGAATAGATGACAGCATCGTCCTTACCGACAAATTCGGCAAGTTCGTGCTCAAATTCACGGTGCATGTCAAGCGTACCGTTCAGGTATCTTGAACCGGCGCAACCGGTACCGTATTTCCTGACAGCTTCTATGGCTGCCTCAATGACTTTCGGGTGATTTGTCAAACCGAGGTACGAGTTTGATCCAAACATCAGAACCTTCCTGCCTTCCATCATAACTTCCGTGCTCTGCTGTCCTGAGATAGCTCTATGATAAGGATATACCCCTTTGTTCATTACCTGCTGCGGAATGTCGTAACTGCGGTATCTTTCTTTTAACAGATTCATTTCTTATCCTTTATGAGGTTTGTCTGTCATCAAAATTTGACCTGCAAAAATAGTTAAATTAATTCAAATGGTGCTACCATTTCGCGCTTATTTATACTTTAGGGCTTTGAAATGTGTTCCAGATGGATTTACGAAGAAAAAGAAAAGTTGTGTTTATAGTGAATCCGATATCCGGATTGAATAAAATGCTGCCGAAGCGCGCTCTTATCGATACATTCATAGACAAGACTCAGCTCGACTACGACATTGTCATGACTGAATATCCGAGACATGCCACGGAGATTGCGCGGAAGGCCTCGGCCGATGGAACCGATATTGTCGTGGCTGTAGGCGGAGACGGAACGGTAAATGAGGTGGGGTGCGGTCTGGTCAATACTGGAACGTCAATGGGAATTGTTCCGTGTGGCTCTGGGAATGGTCTGGCGCGTCATCTGGGTATTTCTATGAATTTCATCAAGGCAATCAGAAGTATTGCCGGCAGCGTACCGGTCAATATTGATTACGGTACGATTAACGGACATCCGTTCTTCACAACCTGTGGAGTAGGCTTTGATGCCATTGTCAGTATGAAGTTTTCAAAGGGCAAGGTCCGTGGAAGACTGATGTATCTGGAGACGATACTGAAGGAACTGCACGAATATCACGGTGATTCATATAATGTCATATTTGATGGCGAGTTCTCGGAGCAGAAGACGTTCCTGATTACCTGTGCCAATGCCTGTCAATGGGGAAATGATGCATACATTGCCCCCGAGGCATCGTTATGTGACGGATATATGGACGTGGTATCCTTGAGCAACTTCCAGATGATGGATATACCGCTGCTGGCATATCAGCTGATGAATAAGGAACTGACAAACAATCGGGCATACTCTGTCAGACGGTGCAAGAGTGTCGTTATCAGGAAAGATGGTCCCTGCTATGCCCATTATGACGGCGATCCGGTAGTGATAGATGGCGATATAGGTATTGAAATCAGGGAGAGGGGACTTTGGGTTATGATACCTGATCCAAAGCGCGGAATTTAGAAGCTGCGCAGATTGTCAGACATTCAGATAAAAGGACTTTACCAGATTGCGGTACTCGTCGGACATCCTGCCGTTGCTGTCTTCCAGGTATATGATGCCTTTCGTTTTGTTGGAAAATTTTCTTCCTATTGAAAGCATTATCCGCTTTGGCGGCCGTCCGGAACCGGTACATACCGAAGTGATTCCGTGCAGTTGAAACCCATGTCGGGATACGATGCCTGTAATCTTGGAAAATATGTCCGCTGGCAGTATCAAGTGCATCTCACCGTCTTCTGTCAGCAGTTTGTCGGCAATGCTGGTCAAATCGTCCAGACTGAGTGTGTCATCGTGTCTGACACCATTGCGCGACGTGTCCGGTGAATGTAAGGATTTTGTGAAGTATGGCGGATTGCATAGAATCGCATCGAACGTATTCGGACAATCGTATGAGCGGATGTCTGTATTTATAACGTGGATTCTGTCGTTCCATGGAGACTCGTGGATGTTGTACTCTGCCTGTGCGGCTGCGGAGGCATCTATTTCTACTGCTGTTATCTGCGCTTCAGGGTTACGCTGGGCCGCGATGAGTGCCAGAATTCCGGTTCCTGTGCCTATGTCCAGAATTGTTTTGCAGCGTGTTATGTCCGCCCATGCTCCAAGCAGCACACTGTCTGTCCCGACCTTCATGGCACACTGGTCCTGCCATATCGAAAACTGCCTGAATTTGAAATCCGGATCTCTCATATCTGCTGCAAAGGTATGCTTTTCCGCTTTTTTTGCTATTTTTGCAACTTAAAATTGTGTGCGCGTATATGCACAAGGCAAAAAATAGACTTTATGAGTAAGAAAAACGAGAAAGCCGGTGTTGATGATGGCGTAAACTCACGTACATTCTCTCTTGTCGCTGATTACGAGGGTAGTGAGGACGGGCTATTCAATACGGATATCGATAATGTGATGCCTGTCCTGCCAGTCAGGAATATGGTGTTGTTCCCTACGGTGATATTGCCGGTTTCCATAGGCAGGAAGTCTTCTCTGCTGCTGGTAAGGGAGGCCGACCTGAAAAACCAGAACATCGCGGTGTTCTGTCAGAGGTCTGCGGAGAAGGATGAACCGGGATATTTTGATCTGTATCCTGTGGGCGTGGTGGCAAAGATAATCCGCGTGCTGGAGATGCCTGACCAGTCAACAACTGTCATACTCCAGGGACTGCAGAGAATCAGGCTCAATGCCGTCAATTCCGTCAAGCCATACCTGACCGGTGAGGTGGAGCCTTATCCGGAGGTGCTGCCCGCTGCCCGCAGCCGTGAGTTCAAGGCTGTGTCCGATTCCTGCCGTGACATGGCTGTGAAATATATCGGTATGTCCGATGGAATGTCGCCTGACGCCGCATTTGCATTGAAAAATATCAGGAATGGCATGTTCCTGATTGAATTCATCTGTTCGAATCTTCCGTTCGACATCAAGGATAAGATTAAGCTGATTAAGGAAAAGACATTGCAGGAACGTGCAATGATGCTGCTCAATATCCTCAGCCGTGAGGTACAGCTTTCCGAACTGAAGCTCAGCATACAGAAACGCACTCACGAGGATATCGAGAAGCAGCAGAAGGAGTATTTCCTACAACAGCAGCTCAAGAATATTCAGGATGAACTTGGCGGAAGCGGACAGGATCAGGATGTTGATGAGATGCGCCAGAAAGCCTCCCGCAAGAAATGGAGCAAGGAGGTGGCTGCAATCTTCGGGAAAGAGCTTTCAAAACTGGAACGCATAAACCCGCAGTCTCCGGATTACAATGTACAGTTGAGCTATCTGCAGACTGTGCTCAGCCTGCCGTGGAATGAGTTTACGACCGACAATACCGATATGGCCAATGCCGCAAGGACTCTCGACAAGGACCATTACGGTCTGGAAAAGGTCAAGGAGCGTATTCTGGAACATCTTGCCGTGATGAGGCTCCGCAAGGACTTCAAATCGCCGATAATATGTCTGTACGGCCCTCCAGGAGTGGGAAAAACATCGCTCGGAGTGTCGATTGCAAAAGCTTTGAGACGAAAGTACGTGCGTGTATCGCTCGGCGGACTTCACGACGAGTCGGAGATACGCGGTCATCGCAAGACATACATCGGCGCAATGCCGGGCCGCATTATCAAGGGGCTGGCCAAAGCCGGTTCATCGAATCCTGTGTTTGTTCTGGACGAGATTGACAAGGTGAGCCAGATGACCACGCAGGGAGATCCGTCATCGGCTCTTCTGGAGGTGCTTGACCCTGAGCAGAACGGTGCTTTCCACGACAATTATCTCGATATCGATTACGATCTGTCCAGGGTGATGTTCATTGCCACTGCGAATAATCTGAACACCATACCGGGTCCGCTTCTTGACAGGATGGAGGTTATCGAGGTGAGCGGTTACATTACGGAAGAAAAGATAGAGATTGCCACAAGACATCTCATTCCAAAGGAGTTTGAGGCCAATGGCATTAAAGGAAAGGGTGTACGTATTCCAAAGGATACGATTGAGGCGATAATAGAGAACTACACGAGGGAGTCCGGAGTTAGGGAACTGGAGAAGAAAATCGGCAAAATCTGCCGTAAGCTGGCATATAAGTATGCTACGGACAACAAGTTCGATTCGAAATCAGTAAAAGTCGGCGATCTGCACACTCTGCTCGGAGTGAAGCCATACAGCCGTGACAAGTATCAGGGCAATGACTATGCCGGTGTTGTCACGGGACTTGCCTGGACTGCCGTCGGCGGGGAGATATTGTTCGTAGAGACCAGCCTGAGCCGCGGTAAAGAGGGCAAGCTTACATTGACGGGAAATCTTGGCGATGTGATGAAGGAGTCTGCAATGCTTGCTATGGAATACATACGCTCCCACGCGGATCTGCTGGAGCTTGATCCGGAGCTGTTCTCATCGTGGAACGTGCATATACACGTCCCCGAGGGCGCGATACCTAAGGACGGACCGTCTGCCGGTGTCACTATGGCAACCTCTATTGCCTCAGCTTTCACACAGCGCAAGGTGAGAAACAATCTGGCTATGACAGGCGAGATAACGCTTCGTGGCAAAGTCCTGCCTGTGGGCGGTATCAGGGAGAAGATACTTGCCGCAAAGAGAGCCGGCATAACGGATATAATCCTATGCTCAGACAATAAGCGCGACATTGACGAAATTCCTGCCGAGTATCTGAAAGGGCTTGAATTCCATTATGTTGAGAATATCTCCGATGTCTGGGAATTCGCACTGTTACCGGAAAAAGTCAATAACCCTCAGAAAATCTCGGTATTATGAGATTTGAGCTACAGGGTACCGACAGGAAGTCCTCAGCGAGGGCCGGCAGGATCTACACCGGACACGGGGTCATTGAGACTCCCGTGTTCATGCCTGTAGGAACGGTCGGGTCTGTGAAAGCTGTCCCGCTGGATGTCCTGAAGGACGATGTGAAGGCTCAGATAATCCTGGGCAATACATATCATCTGTACCTGCGCCCCGGAACGGAAGTAATCAGGGCGGCTGGCGGACTGCATCGCTTTAACGGCTTTGACAGGCCTATGCTGACTGACAGCGGCGGATTTCAGGTGTTCTCATTGACCGGACTCAGGAAAATGAGCGAAGAGGGTGTGTGCTTTCAGTCTCATATTGACGGCTCCAGACATTTGTTCACTCCCGAGGGCGTGATGGATATAGAACGCGCCATAGGTGCCGATATTATGATGGCTTTCGATGAGTGTACGCCGGGAACGGCTGAGTACAAGTATGCGAAAAAGTCAATGGAACTGACTCACAAGTGGCTGGACAGATGCATAAGGCGATTCTCTGAGACTGAGCCTGTCTATGACTATGAACAGGCGTTGTTCCCAATTGTGCAGGGCTGTGTCTATAAGGATCTGCGGTCACGTTCCGCCGAATACATAGCCTCGAAGGATGCTCCGGGAAATGCCATTGGCGGGCTTGCCGTGGGTGAGCCTGCCGAAGTGATGTACGAGATGATAGATCTTGTGAACCATATCCTGCCGGAGGACCGTCCCCGGTATCTGATGGGTGTGGGTACTCCGGAGAATATACTTGAGGGAATATCTCTTGGCGTGGATATGTTCGATTGCGTAATGCCTACAAGAAACGGGCGCAACGCCATGCTCTTTACAAAGGATGGCATAATAAACATACGGAACCGTAAATGGGAGAATGTGTTTGAGCCTGTCGAGCCTGACGGAGCTTCGAAAGTTGATACGATGTATTCGAAGGCTTATCTGCATCATCTGTTCAAGGCCAGTGAGATACTGGCGCTGGAAATAGCCTCTGTACATAATCTGGCATTCTATCTGTGGCTTACAGGTGAAGCCCGCCGTCATATACTGTGCGGAGACTTCTCTGAGTGGAAGCCAGTAGTCCTGAAACGTATAATGCAAAGAATCTGAAGGTGATGAACGGTAATTTCAGGTTGACCAATAAGTTGGACAGGTACATCATGAAGAAGTTCCTTGGAACTTATTTCCTGTGTATCATTCTGATTATTGCCATATCTGTCGTGTTCGATTTCAGTGAGCATGTTGACAAGCTGATGGATGCTTCAGTGAAGGAGATATTATTTGACTATTATCTGAATTTCATTCCGTATTATGCCAATCTGTTCAGCCAGCTGTTCGTATTCATTGCCGTTATTTTCTTTACATCTAAGATTGCTGAGAATTCCGAAATAATCGCGATGTTTTCAATAGGGCTCAGCTTCAAGAGAATGCTGAGGCCGTATATGATGTCCACAGCTATCATTGCACTTCTGTCGTACGTGCTCAGCGCATACGTCATACCCGTAGGTAGCGTGACGCGTATCGCGTTTGAAAATGAATACATCAATTCCGGACACAAGGGCGAGTCTGCCAGAAATATACAGATAGTGGTTGAGGATGGTGTCATAGCGTATCTTGAGAGTTATCAGGATTATAATCATACCGGGTATCGCTTCTGTCTGGACCATTTTGAGGGCAAGATACTTGTATCCCATATGACAGCCAAGTCGATAGTCTATGACACGGCACCGGAGCGCAAGAATCACTGGACTGCCAAGAATTACCTGATCCGTAATCTGGAAGGCGATTTTGAGACTGTGACCAGCGGCTTGGAACTGGATACCGTGATAAATATGGAACCTGCTGATTTTCTTATAGTTGAGGATCAGCAGATGACTATGACATCGCCTGAATTGCGAAAATATATAAAAAGGCAGAGGGAACGCGGAGTGGGAGAGAGTGTGCGCGTGTTTGACATAGAGTACCATAAGCGTATCGCAATGGCATTCGCATCGTTCATTCTCACGCTTATCGGCGTGTCATTGTCCAGCCGTAAAAGAAAAGGCGGTATGGGACTGCATCTGGGCATAGGCATAGGACTGAGCTTCGGATATATCCTGTTCCAGTCCGTCTCGTCAATGTTTGCCGTGACCGGATCAATGTCGGCATTCTGGTCTGTGTGGATTCCCAATATTGTCTATATACCGATTGCGGTTTACCTATATATTAAAGCCCCGAAATAAGATTTACAATGAGGTTTGATGAATTTGACTTTGAGCCTGGCATACAGGATGCTGTGGATGCCATGAATTTCAAGGAGTGCACTCCTATTCAGGAACGTGCCATCCCTGTCATTATGGACGGACACGATTTGATTGGCGTGGCGCAGACCGGTACCGGCAAGACGGCCGCCTATCTGCTTCCTGTGCTTAATGCCTTATCCAAGGGCGACTATCCGGCAGATGCCGTGAACTGTGTCATAATGTCACCTACCAGGGAACTTGCGCAGCAGATTGACCAGCAGGTGGAGGGATTCTCGTATTTTGTGTCCGTGTCCAGCGCGGCTGTCTATGGAGGAAATGACGGTATTCGCTTTGAGCAGGAGAAGCGGGGAATGTCAATGGGTACGGATATACTCATCGCTACGCCGGGACGTCTGATAAGCCATCTCAGTCTCGGTAACTGCGATTTGTCAAAAGTATCATTTTTCATTCTTGACGAGGCTGACAGGATGCTGGATATGGGTTTCTATGACGATATAATGCAGATTGTCGCCAGACTGCCCAAGAAAAGGCAGACACTGCTGTTCTCGGCTACAATGCCTGCCGAAATCCAGAAGCTTGCCGGAAACATACTCACTGATCCTGTTGAGGTCAAACTGGCCGTGTCAAAGCCGGCGGAGAAAATCCTTCAGGCCGCATATATCTGTTATGAAACTCAGAAGGTTCCTATCATACAAAGCCTTTTCGAGGACAGGAAGGAGCGTAGGGTGATAATATTCGCTTCATCAAAACTCAAAGTCAAGGAGATATACAAGACATTGAAAGGCTTGGGTCTGAATGCCGCGGAAATGCATTCGGATCTTGAGCAGGCACAGCGTGATGAGGTGATGCGCAGTTTCCGCAACGGTCACGTGAATGTACTTGTGGCTACCGATATCGTATCGCGTGGAATTGACATTGACGATATTGATCTGGTCATAAACTTCGATGTCCCTCACGATGCCGAGGACTATGTGCATCGCATAGGACGTACCGCCCGTGCGGGAAGTGACGGATGTGCCATAACGTTTGTATCGCCTGATGATCAGACTCCGTTCAGTTCCATAGAGAGGCTGATTGAACGTGATGTGTATAAGATACCTCTGCCGGCAGAGTTGGGCCCTGCTCCTGAATATGCTCCGCATAGAAAGTCGCGTGGAAAGTCCGGCAACGGCAGACGCAAATATCATTCAAAGCATTAAGAAGCTGTTTTGAATGACATATAATAATTTTACCAACCATTTCAAAAAGGATTCTGAATATGAGAAAATTCAATATTTATTTATGTCTGGCAGTACTTGTTCTGGCCGTCTGCGGTCCTGGCGTGATTTTCAAGAATGCGGCGGAACTGCCTATGTGGATCAAGTTCTATCTGCTTTTTGTTGATTTGTCTGCATTGTGGCTGTCGCTGGTGACAATCATCTCGGCAGTAAAAAAATAAGGATGACCCTTTGGATCATCCTCACGCTTTCAGGGTGCGGGGTGGGACTCGAACCCACGACATTCAGAACCACAATCTGACGCTCTAACCGACTGAACTACACGCACCATATAAGGCTTTCGCCTGAATGCGGTGCAAAGATAGTGCTTTAATTTGAAAAACAAGTGCTCTTCGGACGGTTTTTTACTTGATTGATGATGATATATAGAAAGTGCTGTAAGTATCTCTGTCTGGCTTTTGCCATCCTGCTTGTATGTAATTGCAGGAAGGAGGGCCTGCGTACTGTTACATACGATGATGTATATGAATATGGTGAGTCATCATATTCATTCAGAATCAATCTGGTCGAGGCATACGGCGGGCATCATTTTGCGGACAATGTCAATGCTGATATTGAAAACTGGCTGTTCTCGAGGTCCGGTCTTAAGCTGACAGAAGCGAGAGATGAGTATGTAAATGAGCAGATTGAGAAATTCCGTGCGTGTTGTGATGACAATCTGAAGTACGCTACAGAAAATGGAGTGACTCCGCATTCCATTGATTATGAGATGACTATAGATATGCAGCCCGCAAGCCAGTGTGCCGCAGGGGTAATAGGCATAAATGTTGAGCTGTACTGTTATACCGGTGGAGCACACGGAAACCGTTTGGTGACGTGCCGTAACTATTCTGATAAGGACGGTAGTCTGATATCGTTGGATGAGATTTTTGATGACGGATATCAGGAACCGTTGGAGCATCTGCTGGAGACGAAGTTGCTTGTATCTGCCGGATGCGGCAGCCTGGAAGAGTTGGGCGAGGCCGGATACTACCCTGGGGCGGACGTCTTTATTCCTGACAATTTCCGTCTCAGGGCTGATGACATAGTGTTTATCTACAATCAGTACGACATAGCTCCGTATTCCACAGGGGTTACCGAATTGTCAGTGACGTATCGTGAAATGAAAAAAGCCGGTATCCGCTACTCTGGAATGACCTGGAAATAGGGCTTCCCGCTGACGGTCGGACGCAAAGTCCTGACGCGGTATTCCTTGTACCCGTTCATCCATACTGTAGATAGGAACTGCGACAATCTGACTTCCAGCATTAACCCCGTGTCTGTGCCGGTTGCGCTCATATTGGATATCATATTGCCGAGAGAGTAGGCGACAATATGGCGCGACGTACCGTCTGATTTCTCAGGAAGCAATGCTACAGGCTGTATCACGTGCGGGTGGCTGCCTATGATGTGGTCCGCTCCGTGAGATATTAGCCATTTGGCCAGATTCTCCTGCTCCCGGTTTTGTGAAAAATGATACTCCTCTCCCCAGTGAATGCATACTATTATACATCCGGCGTTCTGCCTTCTTGCCTTGTACAGGTCGTTTGCCATCTGGACGGTGTCAATGAGGTTTACAATGCAGGGGGAGGGTACAGGAATCCCGTTTGTGCCATACGTGTAGTTTAGCAATGCCACACGTATTCCGTTCACGTCCAATACCATAGGGTACAGAGAATCCCTTTCTGCCTGATTCCGGTATGTTCCGAGGTGACGTATATTGAGCGAGTCAAGGACATCCAGAGTTCTGACCAGACCTTTTCGGCCCTTGTCGAGACAATGGTTGTTTGCCGTCAGAAAGATGTCAAATCCGGCATCGGCAATGGCTGAGGCAAACTCGTCAGGTGCGGAGAACGCAGGGTATCCGGTATAAGGCTCACCGCCGAAGGGTGCTTCCATATTGCATACCGCGACATCAGCCTGCTCTGTCAGGTGGCTGATTCCTCTCAGGCATTCATCGTATCTGTATGTGGTGGAGTCCCTGAATGCGGACTGTATCTGTTCCTTGTGCTGCATCATGTCACCTGCGAACACAAACGAACATCCGTGCAGGACAGGCAGGTCCGGTACGGGCAACATCATCAGCAATGATGCGATAAGGGCAATCACGATTTAACCGTATATGACTTTCTTGCCGGCAAGAAGAGTGTTTCTCATAAGAGAGCAGATAGTCATAGGGCCGACACCTCCTGGAACTGGCGTGATGAAACTGCATTTGTCAGCCACTTCATCGAACTTTACGTCACCGCACAGCCTGAATCCTGTCTTGCGTGTCGGATCAGGTACTCGTGTAGTGCCTACATCAATAATCACGGCACCTTCCTTGACCATATCGGCTGTGACGAATCCCGGAACGCCCATTGCCGCTATGATGATATCGGCCTGCCTGCATTCTTCCTTGATGTTCTCTGTATGGCTGTGGCAGACAGTGACTGTGCAGTCGCCAGGATATGCCTTCTGCATCAGAAGGGATGCCATAGGTCTTCCTACAATGTTGCTGCGTCCAAGTACCACGCATTTCTTGCCGCGTGTCTCTATATTGTATCGTTTCAGCAGTTCCAGAATACCGTTTGGAGTGGCTGATACGAAGCATTTCAGACCTATGTTCATACGTCCGACGTTTATCGGATGGAAACCGTCAACGTCCTTGCGGTAGTCAATTGCCTCGATTACGTGCTGTTCGTTGATGTGCTTCGGTAACGGCAACTGTACTATGAAACCGTCGATGTCATCGTTCGCATTAAGCTTGCGCACCTCTTCCAACAGTGTATCTTCTGTTATATCATCCTCGAAGCGTATGAGCGTTGATTTGAAGCCACATTCAGCGCACGACTTGACCTTGTTGGCCACGTATGTCTCACTTCCGCCGTCGTGTCCCACCAGTATAGCTGCCAGATGGGGACGCTTCTGTCCCTTTGCAACCATCTCCTCAACCTCTGCGGCTATCTCCTGTTTTATTTGGGCACTTACTGCCTTACCGTCAATTATCTGCATTGTATTTGTCTTAGTTCAGTTTCATTCTACCTGGCATCATCGGGAATTTTGCCCCTGCCACACCTTTCATTATCTTGCGTGTCTCGCTGAATTGCTTCAACATACGGTTCACCTCCTGCAGGGACTGTCCGCTACCTTTTGCTATCCTGGTGCGTCTGGACGGACTCTTGTCCAAAAGGTCGGGATTGGCACGCTCCTGCGGGGTCATTGACCGGATCATAGCCTCGATTCCCTTGAACGCATCATCGTCTATATCGATATCCTTGATGGCCTTGCCTACACCCGGTATCATACCCATAAGGTCCTTGATGTTGCCCATTTTCTTTATCTGGGCTATCTGGCCGAGGAAATCGTCGAAGTCGAACTTGTTGCGGGCCATCTTGCGTTGCAGACGCTTGGCTTCCTCCTCATCGAAATTCTGTTGGGCACGCTCCACGAACGATACGATGTCGCCCATTCCGAGGATACGGTCGGCCATACGCTCAGGATGGAACACGTCGAAGGCATCCATCTTCTCGCCTGTACCGATGAACTTTATAGGCTTGTCAACGACTGTGCGTATGCTGAGTGCCGCACCGCCGCGTGTATCGCCGTCCAGCTTCGTCAGAATGACTCCTGTAAAGTCCAGCCTGTCGTTGAACTCCTTGGCAGTATTGACGGCATCCTGACCGGTCATGGAATCCACCACAAACAGAATCTCGTTAGGATTGATGGCATTCTTGATGGCCGCAATCTCCTGCATCATCGCCTCATCTACGGCAAGACGTCCGGCGGTATCGATTATCACAACGTCATATCCTTTGGCGCGTGCTTCCTTGACGGCGTTCTGTGCAATCTCCACGGCGTTTTTATTCGCCGGCTCGGAATACACGTTCACTCCAATCTGCTCTCCGAGTACATTCAGCTGGTCGATGGCTGCAGGACGATAGATGTCGCAGGCTGCCAGCAGAGGCTTTTTGAAACGCTTTGTCTTGAGCAGATTGGCCAGCTTGGCGCTGAATGTGGTCTTACCTGAGCCCTGCAGACCTGACATAAGTATTATGGCCGGGTGCCCTTTGATGTCAATGTCAGTGGCCTGGCCGCCCATAAGATTGGCGAGCTCGTCGTGGACGACCTTTACCATCAGCTGTCCGGGGCGGACGGATGTCAGCACATCCATACCAAGGGCCTTCTCCTTGACCGTGTCGGTGAACTGCTTCGCCACCTTGTAGTTCACATCCGCGTCCAGCAATGCCTTGCGGACATCCTTCAGGGTTTCTGCAACATTTACCTCGGTGATTTTTCCCTCACCTTTCAATATCTTGAGTGATCTCTCAAGTCTTTCTGATAGATTTTCGAACATAATCCGTCTGTTTGTGTTGCAAAATTAATGCTTGCGGACATAAAAAGCAAACAAATTCCCAGCTCTTGAAAAGTTTTCAACAAGTGCACAAATTGTAAAGTAATGTTAAAATTATGCAGCGTGATGTGTTTAAATTTGCGTTGTAAACGGGCAAATACTTTTTTATTCACTAATAATTAGGATTATGAGAAAATTATTGACTCTCGCAGGTTTCTGCCTGCTCTCAGCTGCTGCTTTTGCACAGACAAATCTCCAGGTTTTCTATGATTTCGGTAATGACCGTAAATTCATAACTACCACATTGGAAGGCTTCTACAATGACAAATGGGGTAACACATTCTTCTTTATTGATTATGATTATCCTCTACAGAGTGATGCAGACAGGGAC
The DNA here is from genome assembly GCA_045600825.1 of Bacteroidaceae bacterium. GTDB lineage: Bacteria > Bacteroidota > Bacteroidia > Bacteroidales > Bacteroidaceae > Colenecus. The sequence continues at coordinate 9,768 of JAZRYP010000023.1, read as the reverse complement.
TCTCCAAGTGGTACATATATGGAGATTGCACGATGCCTTAATTTCTGGCAGAACTCAAAGCTGGCTCCGTTGAGCTTCCAGGTAGAGTACAATGGCGGTGCGTATAAAGGCTACGGCATTAATCACTCCTTGCTGTTAGGAGCAGACTGGTTCATTCATTCTGCAGATTTTAGCAATACTCTGAACCTTAAGGTCTTGTACAAAAACATCAAGGCCGTTGACGAGAAAGTACCCATGCAGTTCACTGTTGTTTGGGGAATGCAGGATCTCTTTAATTTGAAGGGCCTTCGCTTCAGTGGATTTGCAGATCTGTGGTGGGAAAGTAAGGCTATTTTCCTCTCAGAGCCCCAGTTGTGGTACAATGTAGGTCAGCATTTCGGCTGCGAGAATTTACACCTTGGCACTGAGATAGAGCTATCCGCTAACTTTGGTGGAACAGATGGTTTCAAGTGCCGTCCTTGTCTTGGAGCAAAGTGGGTGTTCTAAATTAAGAATCCGTTAAGAGATAACTGATATGAAGGACTATTCACTGCTTACTAAGTGCTTCGGATTTGATCCTGCAAAGCACGATGTACGTACGGAGATTGTGGCCGGTATCACCACATTCCTTACAATGGCATATATCCTGGCCGTCAATCCGAATATATTCAGTGCCCTTGAAGGAATGCCTACCGGAGCTGTTTTTACAGCAACGGCTCTTGCCGCCGCATTCGCTACATTTGTAATGGCTTTCCTGGCCAAGAAGCCTTTCGGACTTGCTCCGGGTATGGGTCTGAATGCATTCTTTGTATATACGGTATGCTTAGGTATGGGGTATTCCTGGCAGTTCGCCCTGACAGCCGTGTTCATTGAGGGTGTCATTTTTATCATACTAACACTCACGAATATACGTCAGCTTATAATCAATGCCATTCCAATCTCGCTGAAGAACGCAATCGGTGGCGGTATCGGTCTGTTCATCGCATTTATCGGTTTGCAGGATGCAGGAATCATCGTGGCTGATAATGCTACGCTTGTCACACTTGGTGACCTGACTCAGGGAAGTGCTCTTCTGGCAGTCATCGGTCTGGTTATATCCTGTTCACTTGCAATGCTTCATATTCGTGGTGGTGTGCTCATCGGTATTCTCGTAACGTTTGTGATTGGTCTGTTTATACCGAATACAGACCCTGAACACGCAGGTGAGATGCTGTCAACATTCAGCGGTGTGTTCGGTATGCCAGAAAGCATCGAACCTATTTTCTGGAAGTTCCAGTGGAATCAGATCTGGTCACTCGATATGCTGATAGTCGTTTTTACGTTCCTGTTCATAGATATGTTTGATACTATGGGGTCTGTTGTCGGCGTATCCCAGAAAGCCGGTTTCATTGATGAAAAAGGCAATGTTGACGGTATTGACAAGATTTTCATGTCTGATGCTATCGCTACCGTTGCAGGTGCCTGTATCGGTACATCGACAACAACAACATACGTTGAAAGTTCCACAGGCGTGGGCTCTGGCGGCCGTACGGGTCTGACAGCATTTACTACAGCCGTATGCTTTACAATAGCTCTGTTCTTCGGAAGATTGTTTACAGCTATTCCCGGCGCTGCTACAGCTCCAGCTCTCATCATCGTAGGTATGATGATGATGCAGCCTGTAACCAAGATTGACTGGCTGAACTACCGTGAGTCAATTCCGGCATTCCTTACAGTTATTCTGATGCCTGTCGCATACAGTATTTCTGACGGTATCCTGATCGGTATGATTGCTTTCGTGGTTCTGAACGGCATCGCCGGTATCTTCGATCATCAGTTCCTGAAGAAGATTACTCCGACAATGTGGATTCTTGCAATCCTTTTTGTATTAAGGTATATCTTCCTATAGGCGGACGTGATTCCGTATAATGAAAGCCGGTCTCTGATTTTTTCGGAGACCGGCCTATTATTATACATCCTTATGTGATGGATATAGCCTTATTCACTTATACTTGTGATGTTGCCTGTTGCGGTGTCAAACACTATCTTCGTGTTTGCGGATTTGGTAAGCAGGGTAGTGGAGAGCACTTCAACATTACCGAACTGGGCTATGCTGACCTCATCGTCGCAATATGTGGCGCGGTTGTCATAGACTTTCACGTGCGCCCTTCCCGGCACACGATATCTGATGCTGTTTGTAGCCTTTTTCTTCTTGTCAGCCACAGGGACTGGCAGACTTCTCATATTCTCCAGACTCAGATACACAGGAGCGCCAGCCAGATTGTCCGGATTCAGAATGCCGAGCTTTGATGAAATGCGGAATACAATCACATCCTTCTGTGAATCTTCGGGAGATACATAGAACACCGATGTGTGGGTGCTGGTATCTGTCGTTCCGGAGAACAGTGTGAGCAGCGATTTCTCCTGGCGGTCAAGATTTTCCAGAAGGTATTTCAAGGAAGCTCCGTCTGTTGGAATATACTCTGCCTGTCCGCGTGTAATGTCATTCCTGCTCTCGCGGATACTGAATATCTCCTTGGCTGTGAGCTCTGCCATCTTTGCCTTCGATGTGGCCATAAGTATGTCCTCTGTCAGAAATTCGTGCGGGTCAGATTTCTCCACGACTGCCGTTGTCTGATTCTCCTTGCGTTCAATGGTCTCCGGGATGTTTATGGTCGATATGATTCCGTCTTTGGTAAGACATACCAGCGGCGCGATGCTCTTCTCGCTGAAACGTATGGAGTATGCTTCTTCTGTGTCAGGAACTCCGTATGGCTCAACCTTGACTTCCGTTATCTGCCAGTTGTGACGTTCCTCTTCCGAGGTTCCTGTCATTTTGAGATATCTTTCGGCATAATGCGCGAACTCTCCGGGCGAGTATGTCTGCTCTGTAGATGTTACCGTGACTTTCAGCATTGTCTTTGGCAGGAAATAGACCACACCTTCGGCTGTGACTCCCGGCGTGTATATTGATACGTCCGTCTGGGCCTGTGCTGAAACGGCTGCGGCCAGCAATAGCGTAAGTGATATTATCTTTCTCATTGTCACACGTTTTTAGGAAAACTCCGGCAAAGTTAGAATCTGTTTTGAAATGTTCCAATTAATCTTTTATAAAATCTTTCCGGCTGAAAAGTCCGTTTCTTTTCACTCATGGTGGAACCCCATCACTCCTTCAAACATCCGGATTTTCATCTCGAAAATCTTTCATAAAATTTTTAATCGGACATTTCAAAGACAGATTCTGATAAATTTGAGTAAATTCGCACATCAGACCAATATCCTGTAATATGAGCATAATACAAGTAAGTGACAAAAAATTCAGTCTTTCCCTGAGCGAGAAGGAAATACTTGACCAGGTGAAGAGAGTGGCATCAGAAATCAACAGGGACTATGAAGGAAAGGATCCGCTGTTTCTCGGTATGCTGAACGGTGCTTTTATGTTCGCGGCAGATCTTATGAAGGAGATCAATGTCCCGTGCAGAATATCATTTGTGAAATTTTCATCCTATCAGGGTACGGAAACAACGGGGAACGTGCAGGAGGTGATAGGCCTGAAGGAATCCATAAAAGGACGTCACGTGATTATCGTCGAGGATATAGTCGATACAGGCCTTACTATGCAGAAGACCCTTGCCACTCTGGCAAAGAGTGAACCGGCATCATTGAAGGTATGCTCTCTTCTATGCAAACCGTCCAAGCTTCAAGTAGATTTGGGTGATGCACTGAAATATGTCGCGCTGAATATCCCGGATGATTTCATTGTAGGTTATGGACTTGACTATGACGGCTACGGCAGGAACTTCCGTGACATCTACACAATTGCAGAATAAACAATCTTATTGAAATTTAATGCCGGAATCCAATTTTGTCGATTATGTGAAGATATTCTGCCGCTCTGGTAAGGGCGGCAGGGGCTCCGCGCATCTGCGTCACGATAAATACATACCGAATGGCGGTCCTGACGGTGGTGACGGCGGTCACGGAGGCGATGTTATATTAAAAGGTAACCGGAACTATTGGACGCTGCTGCATCTGAGGTATCAGCGCCACGCGCTTGCCGGTAACGGAGAGCCTGGCGGCAGCAACAAGTGTTTCGGAAAGGACGGCGATGACATTATCATAGATGTGCCGTGCGGTACTGTAGCTTATAATGCGGTTACAGGAGAGTATCTGTGCGATGTGACTGATGACGGTCAGCAGGTGGTCCTTTTGCATGGTGGTCGTGGAGGACTTGGCAACTGGCACTTCAGGACAGCCACGCGTCAGGCTCCGCGTTTTGCACAGCCCGGTGAGCCGGCACAGGAGATGATGGTGGTGCTGGAACTGAAGCTGTTGGCTGATGTAGGTCTCGTAGGATTCCCCAATGCTGGTAAATCCACACTGCTGTCGGCAATATCAGCCGCCAAGCCGAAAATCGCCAATTATCCTTTCACAACCCTGGAGCCTAATCTCGGAATTGTTCCTTATCGTGACGGGAAGTCGTTCATCATGGCCGACATTCCAGGAATCATAGAAGGTGCAAGCGAGGGAAAGGGGCTTGGACTGCGCTTCCTTCGTCATATAGAACGTAACTCGCTTCTGCTCTTTATGGTGCCGGCCGATACTGACAATATTGCCCGTGACTATGAGGTCCTGTTGGGCGAGCTGACACGCTTCAATCCTGAAATGCTGGACAAGAGACGCGTCCTGGCCATTACCAAGTGCGATCTGATTGACGAGGAACTGCAGGCGATGCTGGAAGAGAACATTCCGACGGATCTGCCTCACGTATTCATTTCAGGAGTCAGCGGATACGGGCTTCCGCAGCTCAAGGATGTTCTTTGGAGCGAACTGAACAATGAGAGCAATCGCATTGAGGCGGATTATCTCTCAGAGAAAATTGTGCATCGTTCCAAGAGCGCCGATGAAATCAGGGCTGAGGTTGACATCCTTGGCGATGAGGATTTCGAATATGAGTACGAAGAAGATGCGGAAGATGGTGATATTGAGTATGAAGATGACATTGAGATGGATTTTGACAAGTGATATGTCCGTTTTTTTGTCTGAAAACTTTGATTTCTGACTTTTTTTTATTCTCTTTGCATCCGTTGTGTTTTTTTTGAAGATTTGATACAGGTTTAAACTTTTATTAAGTGTTTCAGTCTAAGGTATAGACAACTTTTTTAAACTTATTTTAATATGAAGAAAATGTTTTTTGCAGCTGCAATCGCAATGGCAGCTCTTTCACTGAATGTGAATGCACAGGCTCCGGCAGACGCTCCTTACGGCGTTAAGTCAGGTGTTATCGTTACCAGCATGGATATGATGGGCAACGAGATGGTAACAGAGACTTATTTTGACAACTACGGCCTCCTGACCGCTACTGTTTCAGAAGGTGGTGGCTTTATGGGTGGTGGCGAAGGCAAGACCCGCCAGATCACTGTTGACGGTGTTCAGTACCGTGTGAACGACGCTGAGAAGACTGCAACCAAGATGCCGGACTTCGGTGGTGGTATGGGCTTCGGCGGTGGCCGTCCTCAGATTAACTGGAACAATCTTACCGATCAGGTAAAGAAAGATAACGGTATTAAGGAACTCGGCAAGGAGACAATCGCCGGCAAGGAGTGCACAAAGTATTCTATGACCATGGATATGATGGGTCAGAGCATGGAGCAGACCGTATGGATCTACAAAGGCATCCAGCTTCAGAACTCAATGTCAACTGAAATGGGCGACTTCGGCCAGAAGTGCAAGAGCTTCGAGGAGAAGGATGTTGAGGCTTCAATGTTCCAGCTCCCGAAGGAGTACAAGGTAGAGGAGTTCCAGATGCCTGATATGGGCGGTTTCGGTGGCTTCTAATTAGGAATAACCGTAAGTGAAATCAAGCGGAGCTTCGTTGAGGCTCCGCTTTTTTTGTATGCCTGATCAGGTATCAACAATCTTTTTTATATTTGCACCTATATAGTTTATCAATTATAGAATTATGAAAAAGTATTTTGCAGAAATGGTAGGGACCATGATTCTGGTCCTGATGGGCTGCGGAGTAGCTGTCAGCCTGAATTGCAGTTCAGTATGTGATCTTGTCACAGCTAATGCGGCAACAGTCATCGGCACATCGTTGGCCTTTGGACTGTCTGTCGTAGCAATGGCATACGCTATCGGCGGTATCAGCGGATGTCACATCAATCCGGCCATAACATTCGGTATGTGGCTCAGTAAGCGTATCAGCGGCAAGGATGCCATTATGTATGTCATCTTCCAGACTATCGGTGCCATTATTGGCGCTGCTGTATTGTACGCTCTTGCACCGAATTCAGGTCTTGGTGCCAACGGTCTGCAGCCGGAGATAAGCTTGGGTACAGGTTTCCTGGCAGAGGTGATATTTACATTCGTATTCGTTCTTGTGGTGCTTGGTACTACCGATTCAGAGAAGGGCGCAGGCAATTTTGCCGGTCTTGCAATAGGCCTCTCATTGGTTCTCGTACATCTGGTATGTATCCGTTATACCGGTACTAGCGTTAACCCGGCCCGTTCCATCGGCCCTGCTATCTTTGCCGGTGGTGCAGCCCTTGATCAGTTGTGGATATTCATTGTAGCTCCACTTATCGGTGCCGCTCTCTCCGCTCTTGTATGGAAGTGCATTACTTGCGACTGCAAGTGCTGCAAGAAACAGTAATTCCGAACATATGAGAAAGTACCTTTGTATGGCGATAGTTGCCGTCACGATGTCTGCATGCAATCATCAGGCAACGTTCAGCATATCCGGAAATGTGGATGGCGCAGAGAAAGTGTATCTGCTTGATTCCAAACGTAATGTTATTGATTCTGTCAGTGTCGGGAATGGCAGCTTCGTCATAGAGAGAACATATATTGAACCTAAACGCTGCTATATTTCTGATAACAGGGATATCCAGTCTGCTGATTATGCGGCCTTTGTCTTTGTTGAACAGGGCGAGATAACCATAAAGGGCGACGAGGAAGGCTTGTACGCATCGGGTACGCCTTCCAATGATGCCTACCACGATCTGGTAAAGGCTCAGGCTGCGCTGGAGAATGAATATTATGCAGACAGTACGACTGATGAGCGCCGTAAGCAGATTGACGACGAGTACGATGCGTCTGTAAGGAATGCCGTTGAGCAGAACTATGACAATATATTCGGACTGTATGAACTGACGGATCTGATGTACGATCTTGATGGAGAGTCATCTATGACATATCTGTCCAGATTCTCGGAAGAGATGCAGAATACAGATACATGGAAACTGATGATGCAGGATACACAGGACAAAATGCGCGTTGATGTAGGTAATCCTTATATTGACTTTACACAGAATGCTCCGGATGGTACAGGGATATCTTTGAAGTCGGTAGTAGAGAAAGAGGGTAACAGATATGTCCTGCTGGATTTTTGGGCAAGCTGGTGCAGACCGTGCATGGGAGAGGTCCCATATCTGCTGAAGGATTATGCTGAATATCATTCAAAAGGCTTTGAGATATTCGGCTCATCACTTGACAGGGACAAAACCAAATGGACTGGCGCGATTGAGGAAAACGATATGGATTGGGTTCACGTGAGTGACCTGAAATATTGGGACAATAGTGCGGCAGCTTTGTATGCTGTACGCTCAATACCGGCCAATTTCCTGATTGACTGTTCAAACGGAAAAATCGTAGCCCGCAATCTGCGTGGGGAAAATCTGGGCCTTAAACTCTCTGAACTGTTGGACGGCGTTACGTTGACAGCGTTATGATAAAGCTTTAGAGCCTTATCGCCATAATAGTGATATCGTCATTCTGCTCGTTGTCACCGGTAAAATTCCGGACACTCTTCAGAAGACTCTCACTTATATTTGCGGCATCGGAATCAATTGGAATTTCCGATGCCCATTTTAATAGTCTCTGCTCACCATATTGAGACTTGTCTGCGGCCTCAGCTTCGGTAACGCCGTCTGTATATAATATCAGGATTGTGCCTTTCGGGAATGTCACAGCCTGCTCCTGATAATCGAAATTCTCCATCACACCTATAGTCAGATTTGCCTTCTGCTCAAGGAAATAGGGGGCATTGCCAGGTTCAACCACTACCATAGGGTTGTGCCCGCCGTTGCAGTATGTCATCTTTCCGGTATTCAAGTCTATTCTGCCGGCGAACAGCGTGACGAACATTCCTGTCTCATTGTCTTTGCTGACGGTGTCATTGATTTTGCTTATCGTCTGCTTGATTGATACTCCGAGAGAAGATGTTATGCGCAATGAACTACAGGTCAATGCCATAAACATTGCCGCCGGAATTCCTTTGCCGGATACGTCACCGACTGATATGAATAGGGAGTCATCTGTCATGGAGAAGTCGTACAAATCTCCTCCGACCTCTCTTGCCGGGATGATAGTGGCGTACAGATTAACCTTGTCGTTCTTGGGAAAATTCTGCGGTGACATCACTCTCTGTATCTCGTGGGCGATATGCAGTTCATTTTCAATCCTTTCCTTCTTTGCCGCAGTCTGCTGAAGTTCGTTCATATATGTCTTCAGCGAGGATTGCATCTCGGCGAACGATTCCCTGAGCTGTCCTATCTCATCGTTCGTCCTGATTTCTGGCAGTGCAACGTCAAAATCCCCGGCTGCTACTTTACCCGCAGCATTGGAGAATTCCATTACAGGCTTCGTTAATTTTTTTATAGCTTTCTGGCAGAACAGGAATAATACGGTCATTGCTATGATTCCAAATATGGCAATGAACATAAGCATCTGTGTGCTGCGTTTCAGAACATCATTGTATGAACATGTTATACATACAGACCATCCTGTGGAAATGGGGGTGAATATGGCAAAACGCTTGCCGTTACCAAGGTTGTAACGCTCCATTCCCTTCTCTCCTGCCAGCATTTTTTCCACAATTCCAACTATATCCTCGCAGCCTGGCTGTGACGCGAAAGAAGTAAGAGTCTCTCCCTGTGATATATCCTTAATGTCTGTAGCTATGAAAGTACCGTTTTTGCTGATCAGCATAATCTCGGAACTTTTGTATGGTTTTACGGATGAAATCATATCTGTAAGCCATTCCAGCGAGATATCGGCTGTCACTATTCCTTGAAATTCATTGTTTTCGTCAATCAGGGGATAGCTGTATGTGGATATCAGCTCATTTATGCCTCCATCGTCAAAATACGGATCACTCCATACCGGCTGTCTGAGAGTTGCCGGTATATGATACCAGTCCAGATTAAAATAATCGTAGTTCTCATTACCAAGCTGGATTGATATTATTGAATCTGTTGCGGAATTCAAATACGAATAAGGGGAGAAAAAATGTTCTCCTTCATAATATCCGGATCTCAATGCTATGGCGCAGCCTACTACTGACGGGTTGTTCTGGATAGTGCTGCGTGTTATGTAATACAGGTGATCCTTATGATCCAGACTTTTACCGGCCACCCACGCTACATTTTGGGCCGCCACCTCTGCCGGACGCAGATTCAGCTCAATCTTGCGTGCCGATGCTTCCAGCATATTTGTAACCAGCCGCTCCGATGTATCGGCTATTATATGGTACGAGAATGCACCAATAACGAAAAATGCTATTACCAGAAGTATTGTCACGTTTGCGACAATGCTCCGGCTGAGCCTTTTTGCCAAAGAATTGATTTTAGCTTTCATTGACCAATCTTAGAAGCTGTTTTGAAATGTTCGATTAAAAATTTTATGAAAGATTTTCGAGATGAAAATTTGGTTATTTGAAGGAGTGATGGGGTTCCATCATGACTGAAAAGAAACGAATTTTCAGCCGGAAAGATTTTATAAAAGATTAATTGGAACATTTCAAAACAG